>NZ_SZQL01000029.1 GCF_005233845.1 Ilyomonas limi | reverse complement strand
TGTTTTGTTTTCATAGTTTCAACATGTTAGTTTACAACAATTTACTTCATTGCAGCGGGTGCATCAAGTACCACGACTGCTCACCTGTAGCGGAACCTCCTTTTACATATAGACTTGCTGCCACAAGCGGCTGACGAATCTGTGCTGAACATGAGGAATTCTATTAAACAACATATCTTTATCCAAGCTGACGAGCAAGCCTGCCGCTCCGGCAGCAAGCCTTTAACGTTGGCGGTAATTTTATTTAGACATAGGGTTAAGTTTTAGCTCGTTATTTACTTGTAGCGAAATCGGACACTCCTGTATCAAAAGCAAACATGCTTTCAAATAGCTGGCGCATTTATATAGTTAATTATCACACAGAAAGCTAATGGCATTCAATTGGTACTTTATAAGTTAAACCAGTTCAAGGTATGTTCACAAATTATTTTAAAATAGCGTGGCGAAATTTAAAAGCCAGTAAATTTTACAGTGTCATAAACATAAGCGGGCTGGCTGTGGGTTTGGCAACCGGAGTTATGTTGCTGCTTTGGGTGCAAAATGAATGTAGCTACGATACATTTAACCAGCAGTATAAAAATATCTACCAGTTAAATTCGCACATTACTTTGGAAAGTAAATCACTTGCCTGGCAAGGAGCACCCGGACCATTAGCTATAATGTCAAAAAAAATTCCAGGTGTAATTTCTGTTTTAAGATTGGTAAGTGAGAATGAAAATCCAACGCTGTCTGATAAAGTGTTATCCAATATTGGTCAAACAAAAGCGTTTGACAACAACAATATTATTTATGCAGAAAGTAATTTTTTAAACTTCTTCAGCTACAAATTATTGTATGGTAACCGCAATGCATTTTTGCCGAATTCGTATTCTGTTGCACTCACACAATCAACAGCCAAAAAATTATTTGGTACAGATGATGCCATTGGCAAAATTGTGCAGTTTGATAAAAATAATTTTACAGTAACCGCGGTTTTGCAAGACTTTCCCCGTAACTCTTCTTTACAATACGATGCTATCTTCCCGGTAGATTATTATGCGCAGCAATTCACAGCTCATGGCGGCAATCATGGTTGGAAAACAATAGATGAAGATATAAACGATTATAGTTTTAGAACATTCCTTCTGCTAAATCCAAATGCCAATACTTCAACTATTGAAACAAAACTTACACATTTATTTAATGCAATGAAAAATGGTCAGGCTCAAACAACTTTTCAATTGCAAAACTTAGGAGACCTTCATCTTACAGGAATTGACGGCGATAATTCCGCATTACAAACGGTAAGAATAATGGCTCTTGTTGCCATATTAATATTGATTATTGCAAGCATTAATTATGTAAACCTTTCTACCGCCCGGGCGCTTACAAGAATTAAAGAGATAAGTATAAAAAAAATCATTGGCGCAAAAAGAAGGCAATTGTTTTTGCAATTCATAACTGAAACAGTATTGACATTCGTGTTTGCAATTATCATCGCAATTGCTTTAATTGTTTTATTGAAGCCATTGTATGACAGCATTACAGGCGAACAATTAATTCTTTCCCTGTCCAACTTTTCCATGTTAGAAATTTGGTTTTTCACACTGTTCGGAACAATACTTATTTCGGGCATTTATCCTGCAATGTTATTATCATCGTTCAATCCTTTAGGCGCCGTGCGTGATAAAAGTTTTTTGGGTATTAAAACGTCTTCATTTAGAAAATCACTAGTCGTTCTTCAATTTGTAATCTCGTTCATATTGTTAGTGGGCACAATTGTAATGGGAAAGCAAATGGCATATATAAGCAATAAAGATTTGGGTTATGATAAAAATTATATTTTTACTGTTTCATTCCCCAAAGAAGCAACGAAAAATGCTGATGCAATAGAAAATGAATTGCTATTGCAAAAGGGCATATTAAATGTTTCATTTAGCAGCGCAAGCGACATTACAAATGTAACAGAGGTTTCAGGGGATATTATGTGGGATGGAAAAAAAGATAATGTTCCATTTATGCTTTGGCGTGTACAGGCAGATAAAAACTTCATACCTACAATGAAGTACCAGTTTATTGAAGGAACAAATTTTCCGGGAACGCCTTCTGACTATAATAAATATATTTTGAATGAAACTGCTGTGAAAGCTATGGGTTTAAACCCTCCTTATGTCGGAACAAAAATTGGTTACGGGAATGCTGATGGAGAAATATTAGGTGTAGTAAAAGATTTTAATTTCAAATCACTAAAAGACCCTGTTGCGCCTTTGATAATAAGAACGTCTGGATTGAAAAACATTTTATACGTACGCACAACAGGCGCCGGCGCACAGGCAGCCATCAAAGCCGTAGAATCACAGTATAAAAAATATGCAAGTAACGCACCTTTCTCTTACGATTTTCTTGATAAGACTTTCGAATCGCATTATCAATCGCAACAGCGTACAGGCACTTTGTTTACAACTTTTGCAGCGATAGCTATTTTTATTTCATGTCTTGGGTTGTTTGGATTAGCAACTTATACAACGCAGGTAAAGACCAAAGAAATCGGCATCAGAAAAGTGCTGGGTGCAAGTGTTGGCAGCGTTGTGCAATTGATTAGTAAAGATTTTTTGAAGTTGGTAATTATAGCGACTGTAATTGCAACGCCGCTGGCTTACTCGGTAATGAATAGATGGCTGCAGGATTTTGCTTACCGAATAAATATATCATGGTGGATGTTTGTTGTAGCAGTTACACTAATTATGCTGATTGCATTATTAACAGTAAGTTTTCAATCAATCAAAGCAGCTATAGCCAACCCAGTAAAGAGTCTAAGGGTTGAATAGTTAAGAAAAGCTGCTGTCAACAAAGCCAACATTGCACACTGTTTCGGCACTGATACAACAAAACTATCCATACTTTATTGTAGACAGCACTTTAGCGGACAAAAGCTTACAACCTTTTATCTCTGACAAGCTTTTCGCTGAGTACTTTGATGTGTTGAACCATGAAAAGTTCAGCAGGTTTCCTGACTTCCATGCACGTGCATAGTCACTGCTTGCAGATATAGAAAGCCTTTCATTAAAGTTTACACCAACCCAAACTGTTAGAGCTTGCTGATACTTGCCACGCAGATTACATTGTAACAGGTAACACGAACGACTTTACTATGACTGAACACAAAGGGACAAAGATTGTTTCACCCAAAGACTTCTTTGTGCTTTTGAGCCAATAGCACGAACGCCTAACAGTGAAAAGGCAGTAGGGTTATTAGGAATTAAGCAGCAATGGTTAGCAGGTGTGCATGTGCCAGTGGGATATTATGGCTGCTGTACTTATTAGTAATTCCATTCTGAATAAACAGCACTTCATTAAGGGAAATGGAAACTTCTACTGTAATGTTGTCTTTTTTGAATATTCTGTAGGGACTCCGGTATATATCTTCTGTATAGCCGGACTGCTGCAGTTTTAAAATAAAGGTGTGAATAGTCTTTTCGTTGCGTTGTGTACGGTGTTGCCGGGCGCTTACTTGTCTGTCTCGCATAGTTTATATCTGATTTGGTTTGATTGTAATATAGGGTATAATATCAATCGTGCATAGATGGAGTGAATTACACTGCCTTTTTGAAGAGATCAATGGCTTCAAAAAGTCCCGGTGCATATTCGTAAGGACTAAATATACGTAAAGGCGTTTAAAAGTAATGAAGAATCTGGTAAAAAGGAAAATACAGGAGTTGCATGCATAGAGAAACAGGCATTTTTATTGTTGATTGTTCTCAAAGGCAAGCTATGGATAAGCAGCAGCAGTTTGAATCAAAGAAAAGATTTTGAGTAATTATGCCGGTTATATGGATGTCATCAGAAATATCGCTTTTGATGATTTAACTAACATTAAAGCACAATTTCAATCAATGGAGCCTTATATAAAATTAGTTGAATGCAATTCTAATTACCAGGACTTCATAAATCAATACTAATAACAGCAAATAACCCTGTAGAAACACAAACTTAAAATTGGCAACTCAATTTA
The DNA here is from genome assembly GCF_005233845.1 of Ilyomonas limi. Classification (GTDB taxonomy): domain Bacteria; phylum Bacteroidota; class Bacteroidia; order Chitinophagales; family Chitinophagaceae; genus Ilyomonas; species Ilyomonas limi. The sequence continues at coordinate 31,692 of NZ_SZQL01000029.1, read as the reverse complement.
AATTCCTGTCATGAAGCCCGGAAAAATGTACAGGCTTGATGCCCTTTCTCCTCTGCTTTACTTTATGGCGAAGCGGGAAAAGCTGAATCCATAAGATAAACAGCATAAAAAAAGTTAGAGCTGTTAATACGGCTATTGGATACACAATGTGCAGCGCAAGGGATTTCATAGGCAGGGGAGTTTAAGATATTGGTTCATTTCAAAGATAAAGCACAGTCAATAAAGCAGCTATTAAAATATTGCACTCTGTTTTCTATGTCTTAGCTGCTACTGAGTGGTAATTGATGGTTGGCTATAGTGAAAGACTATTGCTTGTCTGATGGTGCGAGCTACTTTATTTTCTCTTCTGACACTACCAGCAGTGACATAAAGTAGGTGGTCTTACTGCTCATCTTTAGATATTTATCAATCATATTTTAAGCAAAACCTAATGAATCTAACATATCGGCTCCTGCTATTTAAAATACTTTTGTTCTAGTTTACAAAGTGCTGAGCGCATTACATGGCACAACATTAATTAATCCAATATTTCATGCACACCCAATTCAACGGTTCAATCGAGAAATCAAACCTTATATTTTTAAACGCTCCTATTGGACTGATAGAAATAACGCTATCCGGAGAGATATTGAATATGAACAAGAGCGGAAACATTTTTCTCTCTCAATTACAGCAGGCATATTGCTGTAAGAGTGTTCACATATACGATGTGCTGAACCAGATAGATACAAGGATTGCAGAGCAAATACATCATTTTCAATCATTATCCGGACTAATTTTTATAAAAGATATTGTTTTTAACTTATCGCAACAGGAAAATACAGCAGAAAAATGCTTTAAGATTACTGTCTCCAAGGTGATGGATGATTGTTTTATTGTCGCGTTGGAAGACAATACGGAGAAGCATCGGCAGGAAAAAGCTATGCAGCAATCAGAGCTTGAAAAAGCAATAGCACAAGGCAAATATGAGATAGCTTCAGAAGTACTGCATGATATAGGTAATGCAGTGGTGGGTTTTGGTACTTACCTAAACAGGGTAAACCGGTTACTTGATAAACAAAAAGGAGACAGCCTGAATAATGTAAGTCTGTTCATAAACTATATGCAGCAGCAGTTAGAAACCGCTTTAGGCGCCGATAAAGCAAAGGCACTTGCTACGCTTCTGGAAGGTATTGCCAAAAGTGAAAGAGCATACAAGGAAGAGTTACGTAAAGCAGTAGATGAGCAATTAGGCATTATCAGCCATATACAGGAAATATTAACAATTCAGCGGCAGTATGTAGTAGGGCATGAGGCGCAGGGGCGCAAAGCGGTGAAGTTAAAGCAGGTAATAGACGACTGTATATCGATGTCGTGTGTTGCATTCGATAAAAAGAATATACAAGTAAATCTCTATGCAGACGGCAATAATATGCCTGTTATAAAAGGAGATCGTACCAAGCTGATGCAGGTAATCCTCAACCTGCTCAAAAACAGCATGGAAGCCATAGACGCAGAAGCAACTGAAAAGAAAATAGATATACAGCTGGAGGGCAATGAAAATACAATAGATCTAAAGATAAAAGACAGCGGCAAAGGTTTTGAAGCCGGATCAGCCATTCATTTTTTTCAGCGTGGTTTTACAACCAAACACACCGGTACCGGGCTTGGCTTGTATAATTGCAAACAGATTATAGAAGCGCATGCAGGAACTATTCAAATGAATAGCGATGGATTGGGAAAGGGCGCTGTAACACATATCCGATTTCAGCAATAAACAATTGTTCTCCTTTTTGAAATAAATAATAATCTCTACAATGAAACATGTGAATACCCGCGTGCTGGTGATAGACGATGAGGAAATGGTAAGGGATAATATCGAAGAAATCCTGATGCCGCATAAATATGCTGCAGAAGAAGATGATGATGCTATGCTGATAGCTTCCAACATATTGTTTGACACACCTCAGCCGGTTTTGACTCCCCACACCAGTAACCTTCCCGAGTTTATGGTAGATAAAGCCAGTAATGGTAAACAAGGGTTACAACACGTTAAAGAAGCACTTGCAAACAATGAGCCTTATGCTGTTATCTTCCTGGACATGCGCATGCCCGGATGGGATGGATTGGAAACAGCTATGCAGATAAGAAAATACGATACCAAAGCAGAAATCATTTTTATTACTGCTTATAGCGATCGTTCAATAGCAGAAATTATAGATAAAGCAGGGCAGAATGTGGGCTATCACTGTAAGCCTTATGCCTCGGAAGAGATTATCCAACTGGCTACCAAAGCAGTTACCGATTATAGCCGGCTGCGCAACTTGGAAGACTTGATAGCCTCTATTTCATCTATTGGTCTAAACAAATACCAGCTAACCTCTTTATTACAGAATATACTGTACCAGGTAGCGAATAGCGTAGATACTGATATGGCACTGCTGGGCAAACTGGATGATGACTTCGGGTATGAAAAACTAATCTCCACCGGTGCTATTGAAGAGAAGGTAAATATGGAGGTGTTAATAAGCCGGGTAAAAAATGCACATATAGCTCCTGAAGAAGTAGTGCAGTTTGATGATATGGTGCTGGCGCGAATGAACAACTATTCTGTATTTGCCCTGCTGAAAGATCCAGGCAGGTTAAAGACAGAAAAAATGTATTTGCTTAAGCTATTTGTACAGAATGCTGCACAAGCCATTGTCAATGCAGAACTAACCGAAAAGCTGCTGCAGAAAGAGAAGCTGTCTGCGGTAGGCAACGCTATCGGTATGGTGATGCATGACTTGCGCCCACCAATCAAAAGCCTGATGATGATTACCGATATGATGCGTGAAGACAATGTAAAAAGTGAATGGGTGGACATCATGGAAGACTGTGCAAAGCAAGCTTCCGAAATTTTTGATGATTTCCTTGCCTTTATAAAGGAAGCACCAATACGGAAGGAATCCGTAAACATCAGTGATGTAATAAACAATGTGGTGAAATTAACTGTTACAGGTCGCAATATACCGCATGTAACCATTGAGCAAAATGTTCCCGACACACTGATTATACAAGGCGATGAAAGTAAACTGAAACGCTGCATTGCAAATCTCGTAAACAATGCAATTAATATTTTAGATCAAAGGGGAAAACAGAATGCCTTCATTAGCATAACTGCAGAGAATGACATAGCTAACAACCAGATGAGAATAGTGGTACGTGACAGTGGTCCCGGCATACCGGAGGATATGCTTAAAACGTTATTTGAGCCTTTTGTAACCAGAGCTACAGTAAATGGTACCGGATTGGGACTGGCAATCGTAAAGCAGTTTGTAATAGCACACTGTGGCACTATAACAGTACATAATGATAATGGCGCTGTCTTTACTATTTACCTGCCCGTTTAATACAGAGTCGCATTTTGCTTAAAAACTGTAAAAAAGGTAAGTTATTTTGTAATTATAGCTTATCGCTGTAAGGAATCAGACGATATATCGAACTATCTTGAATGCGGTGCAATAGCCTTGTGGGTTAGTTTGATTCCATCTGTAAGAACGTATTTAACTATTGATATTTTAAGCATAATTAATCGAAGTGCTGGTTCTGGTTATATAATGACATGTCTCACGGAAAGGTTTACTTTCTTCTATATTGAACAGCAGGATGGCTATATCAGGAAGATAAAACAGACATGACAGCAGATCAACACCTAGCTGGATGTCGCACTTAGCGATGCAGTGGAAAATCTGACAGAGTTTTCTCAGAAGCTATACTTTCAGAAGAGCATAATGCCAGTATGCAGGCAATGCAGTACTGCTTAAGCAAACACCACATAATAGTGCAAGCATTCTTTGTACTCTGAAGTGTGTAAGCCGGTTTGAGTAGAACAGGGTTGGCTATGCTTATAAGACATCTAAGGCTTACAGGGTAAAGTAGTCAGCTATCTACAATCCGGAAATATATTTAAAAAAATAAATATCTTATGTCCTTTTTGTCTATCTTGTACTTTACATTAGCATAAAAGAATAGCAATGACATACTTGGCTGCAAACATATTTAGGCACTATACCAAGTTCTTGACGCTACTATGCCTGGAGCACCCCATTGGACTAATCATCATTATTCCATTAATTACTGGCGCTTTCTTACTGTATGCAGCTTTCACTATGATGGTTCAGAAGATTGGTTCACAGACGAAGCCTTGTTATTATCAGCTTACCAACTGGGAATCAGATTAAAAAGACTATTCTGTAAAATACAGCCGGTTATAGCCGAGTATAAAGTTAAAAAGCTGCTCCTGTAGAAACAGGAGAGCTTAATTTCAAAATATCAAGTCCATTTAATAACGAGTATAGAAATCCATCTATTGTGATACCAGGTAGATTGGTAAATAGTTCCAAATACCTTTTTATTTTTTGAGAGTTTTGGATTGAAAAGCTGCCTCTGTCTTTACAGAGGCTTTATTATTTTACATGCTGGTTCTAATTATTATATAGCTTTCCGGTAAGTATTTTGATTTAGGGATTTTATGTGGGAGTACACCAAAATAAAAAGGCCCTTGTATAAACAAGAGCCGGATAAACCCTAATATATGCGTTATGCATACATTGTTATAGTAAAAATATAAGGAGCAGCTTTTAAGGCTGCTTAATTTATTTTAAGGCTATCTTGTCTCAACTGGTATGTAGTTGGATGTCACAAGAATCCATATCAGCATAATTGGCTTATTTAAAAAATGCGTTATAGCGTATTTGTTCTAAAAGGATAATTTAAACCGATTCCATTTCAAAATAAAATACAGCCACATGGAAATGAGAAAGAGAGTATAAGAACAAATACATACCCGCATGATTTGCGGTTAAATTTGGCTTATTCACAGACAGGGGGAATATAACTTACCAGCATGAAAACCGGCTGTATTAGCCTATGCAAAATGATCTGCACCAATAAAGATAAATGTGCAAAAAGTCCTTTATTGAAATTAAGATTACGTAAGCTGTTAATAAATATTTTGCACAAATACTTAGCTAAAGGCTAATCCTTTTAGTACTTTTACCCGCTAATTACCCACTATGCCTGCAAATTTCAGTTCTTTAACAAAGAAAGGGGATGAACCAATCAATATTGAAAATGATTCATTAAGAATCTTAATGCTGTTGCAAAAAGAACTGATGTATGAATATAGAAAGAAAATGCAGGATGAATCAAATCGCACTTCTTTGCAAAGCCAGAAGCGGATATTACAAGTTTCGGTAGTAAGCATTATTATAACGCTATTGATCATGTGCTATATTCTTTGGAAGGATCAAAGCACTTCTGCTGCTGATTATCTTTTTGATAATACAGTGGTGATGAAAGATTTTATTTTAAACCAGATGGTACAAGCGCAATAATAAATTCAGCTTCCTAACGGCTACCTTAATTGCCTCTAAGACTGCCCATCCTTGACTTAATTCCGGGTTACCTATACTTCTCATACTTAACCGGAAAGTGAGGTCTATAAATACAAGGAAAGCTTCATTCCGGCAATCAGCCATTTATGTTTTATTTATAGTAAACATATATTTAATCTGAATATAACCACCTGTGTTATGTGCTTAATGTATCATTGCAGCATAAACCAAAACTGAGTGTGCAATTTTGTTTATATACAGGGATATTCCTGATTACTGTAATGAATGTTGCTGGTGCAATGGCATCCGGAAAGTTCAACTTCAGATTTCAATACTTACTACTGCTTTCTATTGTTATCTATACCTTAACTGGTTTCCTGCTTACAGGAGTAAGCACTTTGTTTATGATACCGTTGTGCAATGCAATATATGGCTGTATTGATGCACTAATCGGATGGTTCTTTTCAAAGAAGGTAAAAGCAAGTACCAGCATTGCTGAAGATGAACATACGCAATTCACTATACACGCAGTAATGTTGTTGAAGGTAATATTTTCAATTGCCTTTGGGTATGTTGGACAATTAATAGCTAATTAGTACAAGTAGTAAAGTATACATATAATGGGGAAAACAACAAATTAATTTTAACGATCAAACCATGCAACAATTCAAAATAGAGTTGAAAGGTTTTAGGGATATAAGTAATAAAGCTATCATGCGCACTATCCCTGTAATGCTATTGGCAGGTGCAACAGGTATGTATATCAGTGTAAGCAGTAACTCAAATGATGTGGATGATGTAGGTATTCTGCCTTATGTAATTGTAACCGTACTGATTGGTTTAGCTATAGGATTATATAAAGGCATAAACAGGCAAAAGAAGTTGCTTGAAAGTTATACGCTAACTATTGGCAATAACCTGATTACCAGAGAACAATCAAATACGCCTACTATTTCCTTATACTATAATGAAATCAGTGAAATTGCAAAATCACCTAATAATACTATCCTGATCAAAGGAAAAAAAGCTTCTGATGTGATTATTGTACCTAAACAGATAGAGAAATATGAACGGATCGAAACATTGCTTCAGGAAATCAAACCCTTTACAAGGGTATCCTCTGATTCGGTATTGAACAGATACCGAAGTGTACTTTCCTTAATTTTAATTGGATTAATGGTGTGCCTTTATACTACTATAGATAAAGTCTTAGTTACAATAACCGGCGCATCCTTAATTGTTTTTATGGTTTGGGGCATAGTAAAACTTAGAAGCAATAAAAATGCAGATAGTAAAACCAAAAGAACATCCATAGTCTCAATATTTGTTTTGGCATGTATTATCGCTGTGATGTTTATCAAACTTTCTTCATTAGAGCCACAGCAGTTTTCTATACTAACCCTTACCACAATGATACAATAAAGGCAAAATTTGCAATTCTATTTCTTATAGCTGTTATTTCTATAAATGCACAACAACAAAAAGTAGCTACAGCATTAAACAGGTACACACCGGAAAACAAAGATTCCTTAATGCACATGTATGATTCAATAAATTTGGATCAGTTAATTTCGGTAACAGCTTGCAAGTGGTATGAAAGTTTTACAGCCTATGACTGAACAGCAAAAGAGCGGATACTTGCATCCATACCTTATAGCAGAAGCGGCGCATGGTAACATGTTTACTAACCTTTAAGCAGGTCACCTATTATACATTTAAAAAGCTATGATTATATAGCCGGAAATCACGGTACAAGGCTTTTAAGCGTAGTAATTTAAAAATTATGCACTCCATTGTATTAACAGTGTTCTTCATCTGCTTAGTATATCTTTTACTGGAATAATCACTTAACACTTTAGGGGCATAGTTCGTGTAAAAATGCGTAGAACTACGCAGTCTATACGTAGTTCTACGCGGTTGTTTATCAGGAGGAATAACTAATTTGCTTTCCGGTACAAACAAGGTATATTCCGGATGCATCTTACAAAGTGTGGATAGCTCAGGAAATACTATGTAAAAACTTGGTAAACTACAGGACAGAAATAATAAGTAGCACTATTTTCAGACACCATCCTGGAAGCTTAATCTATCAACCTACCCTTATCTTTTATAAAGCATGGAAATAATGTTGTATGGAAAACTTACTTCAGTTATTAAACAGCATCGCACCATTATCATCTGCATTGCAAAGCCATCTTCAAAGCATTCTCAAAAGAAATACGTTCAGAAAGCGCTCTTACCTGTTGCAGGCAGGGCAGGTGAGCAATTGCATTCATTTTTTGGAATCTGGCTTAGTACGTTGTTTTTACGATAAGGAGGCACAGGAAATATGTATTTGGTTTATGCAGGCTGGTAATGTCATTATCTCGGTAGAAAGTTTTCTTTGCCAGGTTAAAAGCTATCAGTACATACAGGCATTAGAAGATTGCATTACCTGGTCTGTTACTTATCAGGAACTACAGGATATATACAATAAGTTTCCGGAGTTTAATCTCCATCGTGCTGTACTGCTTGAGAGGTATTATGTGGAAAGCGAAAAACGACAACGCATTCTTTCGCTTAATTCGGCAGCAGAACGATATATGCAATTCATGGAAATTCAACCGGAAATAATGCTGCGCTTGCCTGCCAAATACATCGCCAGTTACCTGAATATTGCGGAAGCTTATTTCAGCAGGATCAGAGGCAAATACACGGGCTGATATTATTGACATTTTACAATTCAATTTCTTGTCATTTCGCAATACACCGTCCTCGTAGCTGCACCTAATTTTACAATATCAAATAGGGACTATGAAACACCTGATAATAGTAGCAGCCACTGTCTTATTCTTCTTTTCCTGCAAAAAGGACGAAGGATTTAAAGCCGTAAGTGTTTTGCAACGTGATGAGCAATTCTTTAATACTGTTCAGCAACAATTAAAGGACAGCTTATCAGCCAGTGATTACAGCCACGTAAACTTTTCTCAGGTATTTAAAAGCAAAAACGCCCAGGGTAATTATTATTTTGTAAGGATAGGTTTGCTCCATAAGAGTATGGCTACCGATTTTATCTTGTTACAAACCGATAGCCTGGGAAATGTAAAGGGTGGAAAGCTGATACATGTGGATAAGGAACAGTACCATACGCGAAAGCATCAAAAGTTTAATGGCAGGTTTGTTATCAGCACGCTGAACAGACAATACAGTAATATACAGGAAGTAACTAATGGCAGGTGGAAAGTAGGCACCGGTGCGACCGCTATGGCAAAACCTGCAGATGAGCAGGAGGAGCCTGCAGGGGAGCAAACCCTTCCGGATGTGGTTGTAACCTCTTATACGGATGCGGATACCGGAATGGACTGGTACTGGTATGATGGTTTGTATTTTGGTGGAAGCGGCACCGGTGGCTCTGATAATAGCGGCGGATACACTTACGGTCCGGCAAGCGGAAGCGGTAGCAGTAATAATACTGTAACGGAGGACAATACAATTATTATTGAAATTGAGCCGAATGATGAATCTCCAATCAAAGTGGAAGATTATATTAAGTGCTTCAGTACAGTATCAGATGTAAATGCAACCTATAAAATCACTATTTTCTCTGATTTGCCCGTCAATGGAGATCCATCCAAAATATTTGATTGGAGTACAAACTCTCCAGGTCATAGTTTCGTACAATTAAGCAAGTCGGGTGGAGGTCAAAGCATACAGCAGAACTTTGGCTTCTATCCGGAATTTGGTTGGAAAGCGCCTGCTAATGTATCTATAGATAGTAAAGTAGTGGATAATGCAGGACATGAGTTCAATGCTTCTCTTACACTAACAGTTAACAACAGCCAGTTTCAGGCAGCCTTAAATAAGGTACAAGCTATTGCAGGATATGATTATAATATAACTACATGGAATTGTACAGACTTTGCACTGAGCGTATTTAATGCTGCAAGTTCATCACCACTTACCATTCCTCAGTTTCCAATACCAACTTCAACATATCCACTGCCAACCACTGTAACTTTATCGAATACGCCACAGGGTTTATACTACCAAATACAAGCGTTACAAGCTTCTGGCAATACTTCGTATGGAACGGCTGATGTTCCCGGTGTCTGTGGGTATGCAGGCGGTAGTCATGGTAGTTGTAATTAAGTTAATTTAAACTAATTTATATGCAAAAAGTAAAACGTTTTTTAGTGCATCCTGTAACCATCTGCATACTTTTTTGTGGTTTAATCATCAGTGGTCAATCTAACGGAGCCTTTTACATTTTTATATTACTGTTGGGGTTATCACATGGTGTGCTACATTCTCTTTTAGGAATAGGGGGTATTATGCTAATTATAGCCTCACTGTATCTGAAACGTTCATCTATAGTCGCATTAATACGATTAGCAGCTTCGGTTTGTTTTATTTTATCCCTGCTTTGTTTTTTTATGCAACCGGGAGGCGATTACAACTATCCTACATTCCGGCAATTCGTTCCTTTAGTTGTGTTAATTATTTTCTTGTTAGCTCTACTGTTATTTATACTTAAACAGTTTCAATCCTTGCGTTTAAAAAAAGATCAATCTGTTTCAGCCATATAAAGCTGAATTACGAACTGTGATATTGTGAAGTAAGAAAATTGTGTGTTATGAATTTATCATTAACCTGGGCAAACTTTGTCCTCATTACAGGCTTGTGCCTGATTGGATACTATATTGTGATTGGCTTATTGTATTACCGAAAAGACATAAGCCTGCTTTTAAAGCCAAAAGAAAAGGATCGTTTACCTGTTACAGCTAAACAAGACCTGTTTACAACTGAAGATGCAAATGTTGAAAACAAAATTCTTTCTAACGATCCAGCATCAGAAGATATATTACCTGCTGACGATGAACCACCAACTACTCCTCCTGATGTACAGGATTTCGTAGATGAAATTGATGCATACACCCAGGCGTGCGGTGCTGAAGTCAGTAAAGAGGAGTTGCTAATAAACTTCCGCAAAATACTTCATAAATATCCTGCTCTTATTAACAGTAGTCTCCGCAGTGTATTAGCCGGTGTAATTGCTACTGCTTCCGAAAATAATTGTTCCATTCATTGGCGTGAAGATGAATTGAATGAGTTGTGGGATGGCTGATTGGAACAATCACCCTTGCATGCCATGTAGCGCAGTAGATCCGAGTGCGATAGAAGTCATCATGCAGGGGGGACACCTGTTTGTCTTCCTGTCCCTGCCAGCGCGTTAGGGATGGGGAGCATCAGGTCAGCAAGAACATTTAAGTATCAAAAATAAAATAAGTGAAAATGAACAGGTGTGTAGGAAATGTTATCAGGCGTAAAAGAAAGCAAGCTGTTTTAGCAGCAATTATGGTTACCGTGTTTGCATCTAATCTCTTAGCCCAAACAGCAGATGGTAATGCAGGTATTCAGGAGGCAACCGATATGGTCGTCAGTTACTTTGATACCGGCTGTAACCTGATGTATGCCATTGGGGCAGTCAGCGGTATTATCGGTGCGGTAAAGGTATATCAGAAGTGGAACCAGGGCGATCATGACACCGGCAAAGTAGCTGCTGCATGGTTTGGCAGTTGCATATTCCTGGTGATTGTAGCCACTGTACTAAAATCATTCTTCGGTATTTAAGAGCAGGGTGCAGCATAGGAGTTTTATGGCAAACAGTGTTTACAAAATTAATAAAGGCATCAACAAACCTGTTGAATTTAAGGGACTGAAAGCCCAGTATGTCTGGTATTTAGGCGGAGGCTTAGTAATACTGCTCATTGTGTTTGTTGTAATGTACCTTATTGGTATCAATACGTACCTGTGCCTGCTCATCATTATCTTCTCCGGAACTACCTTATTTATTCATGTGCAAAGATTAAGTCATAAGTATGGTGAACATGGTATGATGAAGAAAGCAGCCTTAAAAAGGACCCCAAAAGTTATCAAATGCAGTAGCCGGAACGTAAAAGGATTTAGAACTATTCTGAAAAATTAAGGAAGTAAACATGATTAAGGAACTAGATAATGTATTACCCATATTGGGAATTGAACAAGACTGCATTCTGTCCAGGCAAGGAGATATAACCATTGCTTATAAAGTGACGCTGCCGGAACTGTTTACATTGAGCAATGACGAATATGAAGCCTTTCACCAGGCGTGGATCAAAGCAATCAAAGTATTACCTAAACATACGGTATTCCATAAGCAGGATTGGTTTATAGAATCGAAGTACGAAGCAGATTTTGAAAGGCAGACTTCGTTTTTATCCCGCAGCAGTGAACGGTTCTTTAATGAACGCCCTTATTTAGAACACCAGTGTTATATCATGCTTACCAAAAAGCCTGCTGGTCGTAAACTTTCTAATTCCCTACTTTCTACTTTAATCAGGAAAAGCATCGTACCTGTGCAGTCTATAAATGCATTATTCATCCAGGAGTTCTTCGATAGTGCCGGGCAGTTTGAACAGATATTAACAGATAGCGGATTTGTTTCTTTACGCAGATTAAGAAATGAAGATTTAGCAAGTACGCCAGCAAGAGCAGGCTTGCCGGAACGCTACTGCTTCCTGCAGGATAGAGCACAAGCTGTAATAAAGGATATTGAACTGCATGGTTCGATAACAATCGGAGATCAGCATTGCCAGTTATTTACGCTTGCTGATGTCAATGACCTGCCACCGCTTTGCGGCTCAAGGATTAATTATGATAAGTACTCCACAGATAAAACAAAGTTTAGTATAGGATTTACTTCCGTGTTAGATCAATTATTGTCCTGCAATCATATTTACAATCAATACATCTTTATCGATGATGCAGCAAAAACTTTAAAGCAGTTAGAAAGCAAGCGCCTGCGCCTTCAGTCCCTTTCTGCTTATTCGAGGGAGAATACTATTGCAAGAGATGCCGTAAACGATTATTTAAATGAAGCTATTGCGGAGCAGCGGCAGCCCGTAAAAGCGCATTTCAATGTATTGGTATGGACAGCAGAAAAGGAACGATTGAAGGAGTTGAAGAATAGGGTATCTTCTGCTTTAGCGCAGATAGATGCTACGCCTAAGCAGGAAACCGCCGGTGCTGCACAGATATGGTGGGCAGGCATGCCCGGCAATGAAGCGGATTTCCCCATGAATGACACCTTTGATACCTTCATTGAACAGGCAACCTGCTTTTTAAACCTGGAAACAGCCTATCGCTCTTCACTCAGTCCTTTCGGCATCCGGTTAGGAGACCGCTTAACCGGCAAGCCCGTGCATGTGGACATCAGTGATGAGCCGGTACTAAAAGGCATTTGTACCAACAGGAACAAGTTCATTCTTGGTCCTTCCGGCAGTGGTAAATCCTTTTTTACCAATCACATGGTTCGCAGCTATTATGAGCAAGGGACACATGTAGTACTGGTGGATGTAGGTCATAGCTATAAAGGCTTGTGTGATTTGGTAAATGGATACTACTTTACTTACAGCGAAACCAATCCCATCCGTTTCAATCCGTTTTATATCGGTGAAGGAGATGTACTCGACACAGAGAAAAAAGAAAGTATTAAAACACTTTTACTTGCTCTATGGAAGAAAGATACTGAGACGTACAACCGTAGTGAGTATGTTGCCCTATCCAATGCCCTGCAGTTGTATTATGAGCAGTTGAGTAAGCATTCTTTTCTCTTTCCCTGCTTCAATAGTTTTTATGAGTTTGTAAGAGATGAATTTACGCTGGTGCTCAGCAACGACAAGGTGAAGGAAAAGGACTTTGACATCCACAACTTTCTCTATGTTTTACGCCCTTACTATATCGGTGGCGAATTTGATTACCTGCTGAATGCGGAAGAAAACCTCGACTTACTGCAACAACGTTTCATTGTCTTTGAACTGGATAATATCAAAGATCACCCTATTCTTTTTCCGGTAGTGACTATCATCATTATGGAAGTATTTATTTCCAAAATGCGTAAGCTGAAAGGCATCCGCAAAATGATACTGATTGAAGAAGCATGGAAAGCGATTGCCAAAGAGGGTATGGCAGAGTACATCAAATACCTCTTTAAAACCGTTCGCAAATTTTATGGGGAAGCAGTGGTAGTAACGCAGGAAGTGGAGGATATAATCAGTTCTCCGGTAGTAAAGCAAGCCATCATTAACAACAGTGATTGCAAGATTCTGTTGGATCAAAGTAAGTATCAAAACAAGTTTGACCAGGTGCAGGAGCTATTGGGATTAACGGATAAAGAAAAAATGCTGGTACTGAGTATCAACAAAGCAAATGATCCCGCCCGGAAATATAAAGAAGTATTTATCTCATTAGGAGGCACACTATCGAGAGTTTACAGAACCGAAGTATCACCGGAAGAATACCTGGCTTATACCACAGAAGAAAAAGAAAAAGTAAAAGTGCAGGCGTATGCCAGGAAACGCGGCAGTATGGAAAAAGGCATAGCACTATTGGCTTCGGAACAACATGAAATATCCAAGTAGAATTTTATACCACTTAAACAATTTAAACTATGAGACTATTCATCATTCTGGCAATTGCTGCAATCAGTTGCAACTCCGGTACAACGGATGTAAAAGCATTCATACCCGGCGTGTACATCAGACACTTTGAAGGGTTATATAGTAAAGGGGAAGATACCCTTATCATCAGCAAAATTGATGGTGTTAATTCTTACTTTATTCTCCACAGAACCACTTTTCGAAGGCTCCGCAATAACCAGTTATCGGCACCGGAACGAACTACGGAAAACTGGTCGGCAGTATATAACCCCAGAGATAAAATACTTTACGAGCAAAAGCGGGAACGGATGCTCTCGTTCATGCCGGACAGCAACAAAATGTTTGTTGGTGGCAGTGCCTATTATAAAATCAAATAATGCTACTGTTATGAAAAGTCTATTTATAAGTACTGCTTTCGTTCTATTAATGTCAGTATTTCCTACTGCCAAAACAGAAGCACAATTTGATATTGGAAGCGTTATCTCTGCAGGCGTAAAAAAAGTTATCAATGCCGTTGACCTCAGCATTCAACGAATGCAGAATGAGACGATTTGGCTACAAAATGCACAAAAGCAAATAGAGAACGTTTTATCGCAAACAAAGCTTACTGACATTTCCGATTGGACGCAAAAGCAGAAAGACTTGTATGCTGGTTATTTTGACGAACTGTGGAAAGTAAAAGATGCGATTGCGCTTTATCATCGTATTAAAGAAATCACCCAAAAGCAGTTGGCACTTACTGGTGAATACAAACACGCACTCAGCTTATTCAGGCAGGATACACATTTTACACCGAATGAAATTGAGTACATGAGTAAAGTGTACACGGGTATCCTAAATGAAAGCCTCAATAATTTAGATCAATTATTCCTGGTGATTAATTCATTTACCACGCAAATGTCCGACGAACAACGAATGCAGCTAATTGATGCGGCTGGTAATGCAATAGATAACAACTATAACGACTTGCAGCAGTTCACCAATCAAAACAAAATATTGAGCCTACAGCGGTCTAAAGATGCAAATGAGATTGCTACTGTAAAAGCTTTATATGGACTTCAATAACTATTTAATGTCATTTCAAATGAATGCAATGAAAAAGCTTTGTTTTTTTGTAATCCTCCTGATTAGTACGTGTTGTAAAGCCCAAACATGGGACGAATGGTTTCGTCAGCGTAAAACACAGATTGAATATTTAGAAAAGCAAATTATTGCCTTGCAGGTATATGGGAATTACCTGCAGGAAGGTTACAATATTGTGCAGGGAGGCTTGTCTGCCATTCACAATATTAAAGATGGAGATTTCCATTTACATAATGATTACTTCAATTCTTTAAAGCAGATAAGTCCATCTGTTTCCAGTTACAGTAAAGTTTCCGGCACTATTAATCTGCAACTCCAAATCTTACAATTAAACGCAGCTATCAATAAAGTCTTAAGTAATAATTCCATTCAGGATAATGAACGTCATTATGTAAAAGCAGTAATGAAAAGCATGCTGCAGAAATGTGGCAATGACATTACTGATTTAACCAACCTTACTACCAATGGGCAGCTGGAAATGAAAGAGGATGAACGCATCAAACGGATAGATGCCATTTATGATGATATGAAAGACAAATACACATTTGTCACTCATTTTAAGGAACAGGTAAATGTATTGATGCTATCCAGGCAAAAAGAATCCGATGATATGCAGACATTACAATCATTATATAATCTCAAGTAATACTTATGAAAACTTTCTCAATCATTCTACAGTTTGTATTTTGTTTATGTGCTTTTGTAAATAAAGCAAGTGCACAATCTTATGAAGGGGAACGTTTGCTGTTAGATGTCGAAAAGCTCACGCAAATGAAAAGCATACTCAGCAATATGGAGGAAGGCTATGACATATTAACGCAGGGGTATGAAGCTGTTAAGAGCATCTCTGAAGGCAACTTCAACCTACATCAGTTATTTTTAGATGGGCTTTTAAAAGTTAGTCCGGTCGTATGTAATTATAAAAAGGTTACTGATATTATTACCAGCCAGATTGAACTCACTAAAGAATATAAAACCGCATTCAACCGCTTCAAACAGGATACTAATTTTTCACCAGATGAGATAACCTATTTAGGAAAGGTGTATAATCAACTCCTTAATAGCAGCCTCAGGAACTTAGATGACCTCACCAGCATTATCACCAATGGTATGCTAAGGATGAGCGACGATGAAAGGCTGGAGCGAATTGACGCCTTATATAAAGATATGCAGGACAAACTTGGTTTTCTCCGCCAATTCAACAATCATACTTCTATACTTTCATTACAAAGAGCCAAAGAGAATAACAATGTAAACGCTTTGCAGCAAATCTATAATTTAAAGTAACACACCACCAGTAATTAAGTAACCCATATACAATATGAGAACTATATTCAAAGTTGTCAGCCTGGCAGCTACAGGCTTCCTGTTGCCTTTACTATCCAATGCACAAGACACCGGTGTTGGGGATGATTTAAAAAATATGCAGCAGGTGCTGGATCAACTCTACACCGAAATGATGCCCCTATGTAGCCAGTTGATAGGCATTGGAAGAGGCATAGCGGGCTTTGCAGCTACCTGGTACATTGCTGCAAGAGTATGGCGGCATATCGCCAATGCAGAGCCGATTGATTTTTATCCCTTGTTGCGCCCTTTTGCTATTGGCATAGCAGTGCTGCTGTTTCCTGCTGTAATTGCAATCATTAACGGGGTGATGCAACCGGTGGTAAGCGGTACGGCTTCCATGGTAACAGGTTCAGATCAGGCAATTGCCACATTGTTACAGCAAAAGGAAGAAGCCATTAAACGAACCGATGCATGGCAGATGTATGTAGGAGTGGATGGTTCCGGCGACAGGGATAAATGGTACCAATACACCCATCCTGATGATCCGAATGCTTCCAGTGAAGGCATGATGGAGGGCATCGGCAACGACATCAAATTCGCCATGGCAAAAGCCTCTTACAACTTTAAGAATTCTATTAAGCAGTGGATGTCGGAAGTACTGGAAGTGTTGTATGAAGCTGCTGCTTTGTGTATTAATACCATTAGGACTTTTTACCTGATTGTGCTCTCCATCTTAGGTCCGCTGGTATTCGGGCTGGCGGTGTTTGACGGCTTTCAGCATACACTCACGGTATGGCTGGCAAGATATATCAACATCTTTCTCTGGCTGCCGGTAGCTAATATATTCGGAAGCATCATTGGCAAGATACAGGAGTTAATGTTACAGTTAGACATCAGCCAGATAAACGACACTGGTAACACTTTCTTTAGTTCAACGGATACGGCTTACCTCATCTTTATGATCATTGGTATTGTAGGCTACTTCACCGTTCCATCTGTTGCCAACTATATCGTGCATGCCGGTGGTGGTAATACCCTGCTCTATAAAGTAACTTCTCTGTTTGGAAGCACCACGCAATCGGCTATGAATACAGTTAAAGGCGGAGGCGGTATGGTGGCAGATGCTTTGGGTAATGGCAGGGAAAAAGTGCAACAGAGCATGACAGGCTTTAATATCAACTCGGGGTATTTCAAAGATGGCGGCGGTAGTAATAATCATCATCAGCATAGCAAACTCAGTGGTAACAGTTAAACCAATAAAGCATGTTTCAGCAATTAAAACAGATAGATACAGCATTTAAGTTAGTCAGGAACTTTTGTTTGTTTGTAATGATCATTTGCTTCGCTGTTTGTGCTTTTGCTATCTACAAAACAACAGCAGTAGTAAAAGAGAGCCATGAGCAAATGTATATCCTGGCTGATGGAAAGATTTTACAGGCAACTGCCAGCAGCCGCCAGGAGAATATACCAGTAGAAGCAAGGGATCACATCCGGATGTTTCATTACTACTTCTTTACGTTGGACCCCGACGATAAAGTAATCCAATCCAACATCACCAAAGCATTGTACCTGGCAGATGCTTCTGCAAAAAGAGCCTACGATAACCTCAAAGAGAACAGTTATTATGCAAACATCATTTCCGGTAATATCAGCCAGTCCATTAACATTGATAGTGTACAGGTAAACACGGCTCAATACCCGTTCTACTGGCGATGTTATGCCACAGAAAAGATAACACGCCCCAGCAGCATCGTCATACGCAACTTAATAACGGAAGGCTACCTAAGAGATGTCTCCCGCTCCGATAACAATCCTCATGGTTTTCTGATTGAACGATGGAACACGATTGAGAATAAGGACATCAAAATAGAGCCACGTTAATGTTTACCATCAAAATAAATAATTCTAAAATGAAGAATCTTTTTAATAATGATTACAGCAAGGGTGTGCAAAAAAGTAATGAACATAGTCTTAAGCTCGCTGCTTTTCATATAAAAGCAACACAAGAGAGATTTGCAAAGTATCTGCAGTCGAAAACAAAACAGTTTACAAAAAGAAAACAAAAACTGTTGCTGCTGCTATTCAGCTTATCATTCGGCAGTTGCAGTATAACAGTGATGTTGTATTCTTTTATTATGGTCAACACTCCGGTGTCAACTACAAAAATCACATTTCCTAAATACGCCATAACGCATAAACTTAAACCAACAATCAGGGACAGTTTAATCACCGGCAAGGAGTATAAACGATTCAGTCAATTCAAGCGCCATTTAGGGCGATTGCTGCAAAGTTCGGAAGGCAGGAAAGTATATGACAGTCTTATGCAGGCGAGGCCTTATTTATTAGACAGTATTTACAAAGTAGACAGCATTTTCTTAAATCAATAAAATAAACACATGCAAACAGCACAACATTCCGAAAGGCTGAGGAGCAAACGTAAAATGTTGATTTTTATGCCGCTCTTCATTCTTCCGTTTATGACGCTTTTCTTTTGGGCTATAGGTGGCGGTAAAAACAATAAAACAAACGCAACAAATAATTCTCAAAGCGGATTAAACACACAATTGCCGGATGCAAAATTCAAAAGTGATAAAGGCTTTGATAAGCTTAGCTTTTACCAGCAGGCATCCAAAGATTCGGCGAAGCTACTGGAAGAAAAGCGTAATGACCCATACTGGTTTAAACTTAATAATCGGAATGATAGCGCTTCCAGAAATACGAAGCTAAATCTTCTTTCAGCTAATCAGGAGCTATACAATCCATTGCCAGATAATACCAGTGATGTAGACGCTAATGAAGCTAAGGTGTATAGTAAGTTAAATCAGCTTAATAAAGCACTGGCAAATTCCAAACGTTCAAATGCACAAAATGACTTCGCTTCCAATCAATACCCGCCCGTAAATACGCCCGTTTATAATAGTCGTGTTGACCAATTGGAAGCGATGATGAATCGTATAAAGGAGAAAAAAACAGAAGATCCGGAAATAGCACAGTTGAACCAAATGCTGGATAAAATTGCTGCTATACAACATCCGGAACTGTTGAAGGATACGGAGCTGCAAATCAGTCAAAGCGTAAGTAGGAATGAGCAGGTCCTGGCAGTTCGCAAAAGGGATAAACGTACCCCGGTATCAACGCTTCAGACTCCGACGGCTGTAAATGTGCCAAACCCAACTACGTTGATACAAAATGCATTTTATAGTGAAAGTAATTCATTGACTATGGCGGATACGACAGATGCAAATGCCTTTGGAGCAATGATAGCAGAAACACAAACAGTAGTTAATGGCGCTACTGTAAAACTGTCTCTCCAGCAGGAAATAACAGTACAGGGCAAAATAATTCCAAAAGGATGCTTATTATATGGTATTGCAGCGTTAAAGAATGAGCGGTTAACTATTGGTATTCATTCCATCCGTTTTGGAAATAATATACTGCCGGTTTCACTGAACGTGTATGATATGGATGGGTTGGAAGGTATTTATGTACCCGGTTCCATTAGTATCAATGCTGCAAAGCAGTCAGCAGACCGCGTGACAAGTGGCTTTGGGACATCCTTGTTTAATCCTTCCCTTGGTGCACAAGCAGCCAATGCCGGCATTGAAACCGCCAGGACAATACTAAGTAAAAAAATAAAGCTGATAAAAGTTACCCTTCCCGCAGGATACCAGGTTTTATTAAAGAACACTCACCAGCTTTAGCAATACATTCAACTCAATTAGTTATGAAAAACTACTTTGTAATATTCTTTCTGTTTACGTTGTTTACGCTATTTCTTACATCATCAGCATTAGCACAAGAAACTTTTATTACATCCAACAACATAGCTGTTACCTGCAACAAAACAACGCACCTTATATTCCCTTATGCTATCAGGAGTATAGACAGAGGCAGCCAGGATGTACTGGCACAAAAAGCTCCTGGTTCCGATAATGTGCTGCAATTAAAAGCAGCAAAGGCAGGCTTCACAGAAACAAATGTTACGGTTATCACAGCAGACAATAAGCTTTATCCCTTTAAAGTCAATTACAGTTTAGCACCTGAACACCTGACTATCTCATTTGTTACAGACAGGAGTGAGCTAAACCCGAAAAATGGCATGTATTGTTCCATTGGTCAGCATGAAAATAACATCCAATCTAATGTTGAAACATTACAGAATACAGTTAAGCAGGTTGCTGCTGAAAAGAAAAGGATGTATGCTTTACATGCCCGCAGCGGGCTGGTGCACCTGTTGTTGAAAGGCTTGTACATCAAAAATGATGTCTTTTACTTTCAGTTCATGATAAGCAACTTGTCAAACATCAGTTTCAGTATTCAAAACATTGCTTTCACTATAAAGGATTCCAGAAAAGCAAAACGCAAAGCGGTACAGGAGCGTGTATTGCAACCTTTGCTTACCAATGAAACGGACAGCTCCGTACAAAGCCATTCCAGCGGGGTTCGGGTAGTGGCATTGCCGAAGTTTACACTGGAAAATGGTAAGTACCTGTCCATCCGGGTATTTGAGGAAAATGGCGGCAGAAATCTGGTGCTCAAAGTTTATAACCGGCACCTCCTTGCTGCCAAACCGTTGTAAGCTGCTATGAAAGCAATACCTATCAGCGATGCTATAGCCAGTGCTTTGAAGAGGGGCAACTGGCTGGCATACAACCAGCTTGCTACTGTACAGGATAAGGAGTTTTACTTCTTTCAGCTTAAAGCGGATGCCCGGGAGTTCTGCTACAATAACGGGAGTGACCGGGACAGATGGGACTTTACTTACATTAAAACACCGGATAAGTTTTTAAACCTGGCTAAAGCAAATCCACAATTTATCAATCACCAATTTATAAAAATCTACAAAATGAACGAACAAAATGTAAACTACTTAAAAGAGCAGGTAAAGTACATGGGCTTTGGTGAAAAGCTACATGCAGAGCTGGAGCAAAAAATAGCAGAAGGGAACCCGGAGTTTCAGTTGCTTTTTCAGACGATAGTTAATCAAAAGCCATTTGAAGCAGTACTAAATTTCCGAAAGTCAGACAACAACGACATGTACTTTTTCAATAGCTATACGGCTAAGCTTGAAAAAGGACAAGGACAATCGCGTGAGCAAACTTTTTACATCAATAAAGGCAAAGGAGTGACTGCCAAGGAAGCCTTCAATTTACTGGATGGCAGGGCTGTATTCAAGGAATTGACAAATAAAGAAGAGCAGTCTTACAACGCCTGGTTACAGCTTGACTTTAAGAACAAGGATAAGCATGGAAACTACATGGTGAAGCAATACCATGAAAACTACGGCTATGACCTGGCTAAGTCCTTAAACAATTTGCCGGTTAAAGAGTTACAGACTGACACACAAAGAATGGAACTGGTGAAGTCACTTGAAAAAGGCAATCTGCAGGCAGTTACATTAGAAAATGGAGGAAAGCAGCAGCGGATTTTCATCGAAGCCAATCCCCAGTATAAAACTATCAACCTCTGCGACGGGCAAATGAATCGGCTAAAAAAAGAAGAGATAATTCAAAACCAAGCTAAAGCGCCCGCTCAGACTAATGCTAAACCGCAACTTGAAAACACCGAAAAGCTAAATGGTAAGGAAGTGCATACCGATAAAGGCGTGAAAACAAAGGCGCAAAAGGAGAAGGTAAATAAACAGGTAAAGGAAGATAGCTTATTGCCTAAGAAAAGAACAGGCAGGAAAAAGGGGCTGACCCAATAAAACAATAGAACTCAGACCGGCGAATCAGAAGTATTTCACAATTCAAACAAGTTGTATGGAAAAGGGAATGAAGAATAGGGTAACCGAAGGATTAAACAACTGGCTTCAAAAGGAGAATCAGTTGAAAGCCATATTTGGCAATGATGTAGTAAAGGAAAAACATTTTCTGAAAAGTAAAATGGAGTTCTTTAATGATTTGCATAAAGGCATTAAGGGAGATGCTACCAGTAATGAAAAATTATTGTTGAATGTAATTAAAGGAGAGACAAAGAAACTGAAGAAAGCAGTCTATCCAAACATAGTTGCCAGGGTTGTTCTAAAAGCAGCGGATTTTATAAAAGGACAGGTAGATGCCTTTAAGCAAAGACAGCAGAACAGGAGTAAGGACCTGTTGTCTGTTAGCATCATCAGCAGTGCGCCGGTAAGGGTAAAAACTAGCCAGCACGCTACCAGGCCTGTCAATACTAAAGTGGAACAATCACCTAAGGAACTGTTTCAGCAGCAAAAAAAGCAAACAACCATTTTGAAGGTACCTAAGGATAATAGGAACATATTGAATGAAAGCAATACGCTATTGCCGAAAAAAAGAATCAGCAACAGCAAAGGGCAACATATTCACTGATTTAAGGATTAAAAGTAAATCTGTTTATTACCATGGATGTACAGCATCTTTCCGCATTGATTGAAATGCTCTCTTCTTTAGGCTTTTCTGCTTCTACAGGTAGAATATTACTTTTCAATGCTTGTATTCGACAAAAGCAATTCGTCATCCGTGAACGAATGTGCTTTGGAGAAGATACAATTAACTATCAGCTATCCTTCCATGAAGATATAACATCAAAAAGGCTTACCTGCTCGTATTATGATGCCACTTTGAGAAAGGCTGTAGAGATTTCAGCTTCTTTAATTAACGGAGTTGACGTGTTGGAATTAGAAAAGCAAATGCAGGCTGTTGATTGGCAAATGCCACCAGAGAATAGTTCTTCTGATGGCTTTATTATCGCTGATAAGAATACCTGGAAACAGGAAGCAACAATTGAAGAAATTACAAGGGATTTAGAAGCGTTAACCTCTTCTGCGGAAGGTGCTGTTTTAGCTAATTTGCTGAAGTATAAATTTTGGACAGATATAACTCTACAAAGTACGATATCTGAATTGACCGTATTAAAAAGCAAGTATGAACTAAGTCAAAGATTTTACATCATTAATGGTGAGGGGATTACTGCAACTGAAGCGTATCGTTTTTTGAATAACCGGTGGTTGGAACGGCAGGTACATGCTAACAATCGTTTGTTGCGCAAAAATGCAATGGTGCAACATGATGCAGAACCAATACCAAAAAGTACAAACAATAAAAGTAAAAAACCGGCACTTAAAGGAGAAATAGAGAAATGAATTTAATTATAATGCAAGCCAAAGTAATGATTGCACCTATAGACTCTTTCTACAAAAAAGCGGAGGAGGATGCCATGATAAATGCCACACACACCAGTTTATATTTTGCGCTATATTACTGGTGGAAGCAGGGGAACTATATTAGCCCTTTTGGAATTAACAGAGATAAAATTATGAATCTGGCAAAGATCAGCTCCAGGAAAACATTCAATAAGTGTATGCGTGTACTGCATGATGCAGGATATATAAAATATATTCCCTCCTATAATCCTGAAATCAGTAGTATCGTTTGCCTAATGCATATAAGTTGATTAGCCGTAAAGAAAGAAATATTCTTCCTAAAAACAGGACAGGTCTGAGTGAGTTTGAAAATGAGCGTATATGAGTAATGCAAATGCCACACCTATGTTATTCCCTTATGAGCCGGAAGAGTTCTGGAATCAGATACGGTTAATCATCAGAGAGGAAGTAAATAAAATCAAAAATAATAAAGTACCCGAACAGGATGTTACCAAAGTAGAGGGCTTAACCTATAAGCCACTATTGAAAATGAGTGAAGTTTGCCGGTTCTTTCAGGTATCCCGGCCTACCATTTACGATTGGATCAAACACGACCAGCTAAGACCATTTCGCATCAGGAGGAATGTTTATTTCCTTTGGAACGATATTCAACGGTTGATTGAAGCCAATTTTAAATAGTAAAATGAATTCCCTTCTCTACAATTAACAAGCAATTTTATACCATATCCCAATACCAAAACTGACTGCTATCTAATTCTACTAAATCCAAGATATTAAATATATTTAGTACCCCTTACTATTCTCTCCAAACAACAGTATATAATCACATTGCTAAACATCTATCTGAATTCTACTTAGCATTAGGGAGAACCATTAGTAGTCATAAAATTCTAATTTAGAGTATGGCAAGATGTTAAGAACATAATACCATTAGAATGAAACAGTTGAAATCAGTAAATTTGTAAGGATATGTTGCTCTTTGTAAAGTAGTGTTCAAATTTGAGGTGTAAACAAACTTAATTCGACTAAAAATTCGACTAAACTAAAAAAGTCACTGATTTACAGTGACTTTCCTTTGCTTTCTGCGGACCGGACGGGTCCGTATGAATATTTATAATTAATTACTAATCAATATAAAAGCTCTCCAAATACTCAGTGGGTAACCGAATTTTCACCCTTAAGGAAAGAACTCATTCTTTGACGAAATTAATGAAAAAATTTGTGGATTTAATAATAAGTAGACAAATATTACCTCGGAGTTAAGAAGGAACTTACAGCCTTATCGCAGCTTTTACAATAAAAAGATGGCTACCATGTGTCTGGTTAGATTCGTCAGTTTTGACGAAAACTGTAGTTGCTTAAATGATGTAACAATAACAATTCTTTTTTCCAAAGCTGTTGGTGCACTTATGATTAAGGGCATAGTTTACACATAAAGGTTTACTTCCGCCAACCAGTTTAAAAGTATCTTAAGGTTAAGGGCAAAAGCATTAAGTTTTGCATTGATGTTTTCAGGATGTAATTTACTTAAATGATTAATCAGAATGATTCTTCAATAAGCCAATGCTCTGCTTCCAACAAAACCATATAATCTTTTTAAGCGGAATTTCCATTCATTGCACGACACACTACAAAAGCTGTCTAAATCTCCAACAAGTGTTGGAGAAATTCTTAATAGATTATTTTACCAAATAGGCAAAGTATAATATAATAATCTCCTGCAAGAAATATTACAGGAGGTTAAGAAATCTATATACAGCCTGGCAGCAGCTTACCATAACGTTAATACAGTTGTATTTTTCTACAGGAAACATTATTATCAGTTGTCAACAAATGGAAGGTTGACGTGAATTTATACTACAAAGACTATTTTGCAAGCTATCAAAAACAATGGCGTTATGATTTTACTCGAACAATGTAACAAATACTATAAGTCTATCTGCTGCTGTTGGGAGCGTCTCAACTGATCCAATTTCAACATTACTATTATATTTCCTTCTTCATATGAGAAAGAAGCTTATCTACTTCGTTCTTTAGCAGCGGAAATCTTCTCTTTGAATATCTAGCTGCAGCCAGCGGCTGTGAGCGCGTCAATCTGCTGATGTAAGTTTTGTACTTCAGTAGAAACTCTTGCATAGCCGTACTTCATTTGATGTTGGTTTTAGTAGTTGGAGTGAACCACCGGGGTAAAATCATACAAAACCTGCCAATTAATGAGTACAATATAACCTGTTTTTGTAAAGGTGTTTTGTAAAATGTAATTAGATGTAAAAGAAACAAAAGGGAGTGGAGGAATATATTATACAAAAACGACCATTTTAGTATAATGAGGATTTTGTCCACTTTTGGGCTATTTCGATAAAAATTTATGCATAACCTCAATGTGACTATGGAAAAGACAATCATATTACAGTCAACTATCACTTGCCCTAATTGTGGTTTTCAAAAAGAAGAAACCATGCCAACAGATGCTTGTCAGTATTTCTATAAATGTACAAATTGCGAGACTACACTAAAACCTAAACAGGGAGACTGTTGCATATTTTGCAGCTACGGCACGGTAGCCTGTCCACCAGTACAATCAAATAAATCTTGCTGTAATTAACTAGTTTTTCTTTCAGGAACCAAGATTGGACAGTTATCTTCTGCTTTATCAGGATTACAATAACCGGCACATTTATTTGCTCCGATTAACAGCATTGTCCTGATTTGAATGAGTTCTTTAATCTTTTGGTTAAGCAATTCACTTTTTCGTAAAGCTTTTGCAATACGTTATTGCAGGTTGCTTCATTCACTTCAATCATGTCTAGCATTTTAGCAACCTCTCTCAGCGTAAATCCAAAATCTTTAAGCCGTTTAAATGTCAGCAGCTTTTCCATTTTATGTTCCAAGAAAATAAATTTTGATCAATCAATTTATCCATCGTAATATTGCGATTGATATGGGATTGACAAAATCAGAAATATTTACCGATAAGCAGAACAGGCTGGCAGGCATGATGAAGGCATTAGCTCACCCTGCACGCATAGCCATTACTCAACACCTGGTAAAGCAGCAGGCATGTATCTGCGGTGACCTGGTAGAGGAATTAGGCTTGGCACAAGCAACCATTTCACAGCATTTGAAAGAGTTGAAAACAGTGGGGCTTATTCAGGGTAATGTTGAAGGCACAAGCGTTTGTTACTGCATCAATGAAAAGACCTGGGAGGAATACAGGAAAACCTTTGAAGCATTTTTTATTACCTATCAGAGAGTAGATAAGGACTGCTGTTAAATTTTTTTATCTTAATCAATCGCAATATTGCAATATAACAATCAAACAATTTTAAACAATGGAAACTCAGGATGTAAAAGAACTGGTAAGGCAGAAATACAGCGAGATAGCCACACAGGATAAGGAAGCTAAAGAAAGCTCCTGCTGTGGCTCTGGCTGCTGCAGCACAGAAGTTTATAACATTATGGCTGATGATTACACGCAACTGGAAGGTTATAACCCGGATGCTGATTTAGGCTTAGGCTGTGGCTTACCTACTCAGTTTGCAAAGATCAGACAGGGTGATGCAGTTATAGACCTTGGCAGTGGTGCCGGTAACGATGCCTTTATAGCCAGGCATGAGACCGGAGAAATGGGCAAAGTGATTGGCATTGATTTCACCCCGGCGATGATTGAAAGGGCAAGAATCAATGCAGAAAAGAGAGGTTTTAACAATGTGGAGTTCAGGCAGGGAGATATTGAGAAAATGCCTGTTACAGCCAATACGGCTGATGTTATTGTAAGCAACTGTGTATTGAACCTAGTTCCAAACAAAGATGCTGTAATCAAGGAAATTTACCGGGTATTGAAGCCAGGTGGTCATTTTTCTATCTCTGATATTGTGCTGGAAGGTGAGCTGCCTAAACAGATCAAGGAAGCGGCTGAAATGTATGCAGGCTGTGTAGCCGGTGCCATCCAGAAGCAGGTGTATATGGAACTGATAGAAGCAAACGGCTTTACCAATATTACCATTCAGAAGGACAAGGCTATTATCATTCCTGATGATATACTTAGTCAGTATTTATCAGCAGATCAGATCACTGCTTTTAAGCAGTCCGGAACAGGCATAAGAAGCATTACCGTATATGCGGAAAAACCTGCTGAAGCTAAGGCTTGCTGCGGTCCTGATTGCTGTAACTAATCACAACATTCAACCAAAGGCAACGAGCAGATCAACTCATTAAAAACAAGGAAAGGAATATGTCAGCAAATAACTGTGCTCCGGCAAATGAGCGGAAAAAATTAAGCTTTTTAGACAGGTATCTGACCTTATGGATATTCCTGGCAATGGGTATTGGTGTAGCTATAGGCTATTTCTTCCCTTCCTCTTCCACATTCATTAATTCCTTTTCATCCGGGACAACAAACATTCCCCTGGCGGTAGGGCTGATACTGATGATGTACCCGCCTTTTGCCAAGGTGCGTTATGAAAAGCTTAAGGAAGTATTTAAGAACACCAGAGTGTTAGGAATGTCTTTATTCCTCAATTGGGTGATTGGTCCTGTGCTGATGTTTTTTCTTGCTATACTCTTTTTACATGACAAACCGGAATACATGGTTGGGCTTATCCTGATTGGCTTAGCTCGTTGCATTGCAATGGTAATCGTATGGAATGAACTGGCAGAAGGCAGCCGGGAATATGCAGCAGGTCTGGTAGCCTTGAACAGCATCTTTCAGGTATTATTATACAGCGTTTATGCTTATGCATTTGTAACCCTGCTCCCTCCCCTGTTTGGTACTCATGGCGCGGAAGTAAATATTACTATCGGGCAGATTGCTGAAAGTGTTGCTATCTATTTAGGGATTCCGTTTGCAGCAGGTGTATTGACCAGGTTGATACTTCGCAAATCAATGGGTGAAGCCTGGTATCAAAACAAATTCATTCCCTTTATTTCTCCTATAACATTGATTGCATTGCTGTTTACCATCGTGGTTATGTTCAGCCTTAAAGGTGAGCTGATCGTTCAGATTCCTTTTGATGTGATCAGGATAGCTATTCCTCTGATGATCTACTTTGCCATTATGTTCCTGGTCAGCTTCTTTATAGGCAAGAAAATGGGTGCAGATTATTCTACTAATACATCTATCGCCTTTACAGCAGCAGGGAACAATTTTGAATTAGCAATTGCAGTAGCCATAGGTGTATTTGGCATTAATAGCGGTCAAGCCTTTGCCGGTGTTATTGGTCCTTTGGTGGAAGTACCGGCACTCATTGCCCTGGTTAATGTCGCTTTCTGGTTCAGGGATAAATACTATACAAAACAACAGTTACAAAACGCTTAAATCCATAATTCATGAGAATTGCATTATTCAGTGATATACATGCAAACCTTCCGGCACTGGAAGCCTGCCTGCAAAGCATAGAAGAACAGAAGCCGGATGCCGTTTACTGCCTTGGTGATCTGGTAGGCTATAACATCTGGGCGAATGAAGTAATTAATGAGATTCGCAGAAGAGGCATTCCGACTATTGCAGGCAATTATGACCAGGGCATTGGCTTAATGAGTGATGAATGCGGCTGTGCTTACAAAACGGAGCCGGAAAAGGATATGGGTAAAATATCTATTTCCTTCACTAACTCCATTGTGAAGCCGGAGGAAAGAAAATACCTCAGAACCTTGCCTGCACATATCAGGGTAGAGTTTCAGTTGAATAATGATAAGCTCAATTTGCTTTTAGTGCATGGCAGCCCAAGAAAGATTAATGAGTATTTGTTTGAAGATAGAGATGAAAAAAGCCTGCTCAGAATCATGGAAGGGGCTGATGCAGATATAATGTGCTTTGGTCATACGCACAAACCATATCACCGGGTATTGCCAACAGAGCCAGGTGAAAACCCTCACTATAGACATGCTATTAATATCGGCTCAGTAGGTAAGCCGAAGGATAACAACCCCAAAGGGTGTTATGTGATACTCACGATTAATGCAGATAGCAGCATAACCAATAAAGATGCGGTTCAGGTAGAATTTATCAGGTTTGATTATGATGTGGAGAAGGCGGCAAAAGCAGTGGAAGAAAGCCCATTGCCTGATGAATATGCTGATATGCTTAGAAAAGGTTACTGATTATATTAATGGAAAGGAAGAGAACATGAAAAGGATCTTAGTGCTTTGTACCGGCAATAGCTGCAGGAGCCAGATTGCAGAAGGTTATTTAAGACATTTTGCAGGTGATAAGGCTGAAATATATAGTGCAGGTGTGGAAACGCATGGCGTAAATCCAAGGGCTGTAGCGACCATGAAAGAAGATGGTATTGATATTTCACACCATACTTCAAACAATATGGATGAATACAGAGGCATTGACTTTGATTTTGTTATTACTGTATGTGATAATGCCAGGGAACGCTGCCCATTCTTCCCTTCCAAGGCAAAGAAATTTCACCACAACTTTCCGGACCCTGCAAAAGCAACAGGCTTTGAAGAAGAAATTATGCAGCAATTCAGGGAAGTCAGAAAAATGATAAAGGATTATTGTCAAAATATTATTAAAGAAAATCTGTAATACTTCCCTTGAAAAGGTATCAAATATTGATACCTTTTCATTTTGTTACAAGTTTCAACTGAATTATCTGCTTTTATTTCTGACAGCGATTGCTTCCGGTTTTAATTAAACTTTTTTGGCAGCAATTTTTTCAATTAAGAAGTATTTTGAGTTTTGTTTATTTGCATACCAGTAGTACAATCGCTGTAGAGAACATGAACTCTAATTTTCCGCAGGTTATTCAGCAATATAAATCAGATAAGGAATCGGTTTACAACACATGGTTTATTAATAATGAAGATAGGCTAAAAGCATTCCGCTCTATTCGTAGAGGGGTAATGCAGGTAATAGAAGATATCAGGTGCAAACGTTTTCCGAATGACTTTAAAGGTTCTTCTTTAGAGTTTGTTTTAACCTGCATTACAGAACAAAAGCAGGTATTTGAAGGAGCTGCTCATCCTTTTTACTGGAAGCCAAAATTGAGAATACCTGACATTTACGAACATGAAGGTAACAAGCAGGCTTTTGGGCAGTTTTTAGAAAATTGCCTTAATGCAAAGAGTGAAGAACAAATCATCAAAGAAGTTATCAAACTGGATAGCCTAAAAATAAAAGGATTAGGTCCCGCAGTTGCCAGTATTCTATATTTTCTGCATCCCACTATTATCCCACCATTCAATACAGCCATTATTAACGGCTTTAATTATGTTTTTAAGGACAAAAAGAAATTGGGTAGCTGGAGTGAGTATCTGAAGTTGCGGGAAGTTTTAATTGAAACTAACAATCATCATCGTTCTGAATTGTCATCTGACTTGGGTGCTATTGCTGGATTATTGTTTGAAATAGGCATGCAAAAGCTGGTATTAGGAGGCGATGAATACCTGTCGCAAACTGAAAGGACAAAGCTGGAGAAATTAATGGAAAAAAGACATGAAGATGTAAAAGCAGAAAGAGAAGAAGAGAATCTCCATACTGAAATGCAATATCACTTGCTCAAAATAGGAAAGGCTTTGGGTTATGATGTCATTCCTGCTTCTAATGACCGTTCCAAGTGTTATGCTGGTAACAATTTTTCATTTATGAGCCTTCCATTTTTTCCTGAGATTTCTTTGGATAAAGAAACGCTGAACACTATTAAGCTCATTGATGTATTATGGTTTGAAAAGGGAACTAACAATGTTATTGCAGCGTTTGAGGTTGAGAAGAGCACCAGCATTTATTCGGGTATTTTACGGCTAACCGACTTGAGCTATACATTAGCTGATGGTGATGAAGTATTTTATTTAATAGTACCAGATAAGCGGGAAAAGGATGTAGTTCTACAATTATCCCGTCCGGCAATTAAGAAGCAAAATACAGTAATAAAATATATTCTTTTTTCGGAACTGAGGCAGCATTGTGATGCCTTATGCAAATTTGGAGACAGCCACCGTATTATGGAAAAAATTGCAAAAGCCGTTTAACAATAGTCTGCCATACTTTTGCTTTATGCACCTTTACATCAAAAATATGGTATGCAACCGCTGCATATTAGTTGTACAGCAGGAATTAAAATCGCTGGACATTGACAACTGCAAAGTTTCTTTGGGAGAAGTAGAAATAGCCGACGAAATACCCAAAGAAAAATTAGAGCAGTTTGAGAAGAACTTAGATGCCTTGGGCTTTGAACTACTGGACAATTCAAAAAAACAGATCATTGAAAAGATTAAAAACATTATTATTCAGAAAGTTCACCATGCACAGTGTATTAGCCCCCTAAAAGGCTGGAGATAGTTTTAGAAATAGTTTGACTTATTCAAAAGTCACTAAATTTAAAAATATGAGTATCATCAAACGTAAATGGAGTGAAGCACAGAAGTTGCAGAT
>NZ_SZQL01000028.1 GCF_005233845.1 Ilyomonas limi | reverse complement strand
GGACATACATAATGATACAATAAAACTGATACATTATGACTCTTATGGATATATTCACTCACTACATAAAGATAATACCAAAGGCGAAGCAGAGCTTCGCGGAACTAACCCCAAGAGATTAGAGCAAATAGTAAACTCTAAGGAAGCAGCAGCTTTGTGCAAAATATGCACATAAAAATTAATAAAACCTAATTTTGATGATCCGCTTAAAAGCAATTCAGCCGGAGCATGCGGGTAACAAAATTACTGACTAATCTTAGTTTGCTACCTACTTTTATACACAAACATTCAATCGCAATCAGACAATTTGTACAATTAGTTTAACTTGCCCTCCTTTGGCATTTGAATTGACCAGATAGGGTTTTCAAAATGAATTAGTCATCTACTACCATTGAATGACATTTTGACCTTAGTACAATAATATGAACAAACATACCATGTTTTTAAGCCCGGACGAAGACTCAGAGTTTTTACCCATTATCCCTATTAACGAAAATGACATAGACCAGGATAAAGACCTGAATATACCTGATGTATTGCCCTTGCTGCCCTTGAGAAATACCGTTTTATTTCCTGGAGTGGTATTGCCTATAACGGTTGGTAGAGACAAGAGTATTAAGGCAGTGCAGGATGCCTATAAAACCGATAAGTTGATTGGTGTGCTTGCGCAACGAGATCCGAATGTAGAAGACCCCCAGGCTGGCGATTTATGCGCAACCGGTACGGTAGCAAAAATTGTAAAGCTCATCAAAATGCCCGATGGTGGCACAACGGTTATTATCCAGGGCAAGCGGCGCTTTTTAATAAATGATGTAATAGCCGATGAACCTTATTTTAAAGCGGCTATACAATTGTTGCAGGAAGACGAAATACCGGAGGAACAGGATTTTGAAGCGTACACCAGCACTATAAAAGACTTAGCATCGAATATTATACAGCTATCACCCAATATGCCCACAGAGGCTTCTATTATTTTACGCAATATAGAAAGCCCTTCTTTCCTTATCAATTTTGTAAGCAGTAACCTCAACAGTGATTTGCCGGAAAAACAAAACCTTCTGGAAATTACTACCGTAAAAGAACGTGCAGAAAAGCTGATTGAATTGCTGCAACGCGAGTTGCAATTTGCTGAACTGAAAAATAAGGTAACTACCAAAACCCGTACAGAAATAGATAAGCAACAGCGCGAGTACTTTTTGCAGCAGCAAATAAAAAGCATTAAAGAAGAACTGGGTGGCGAAAGTAATGACCGCGAAATAGCGGACATGAAGAAGAAAGGCGAAGCCAAGAATTGGCCCGAAGCTGCGAAGCAATTATTTAAAAACAATATTGCCAAGCTCGAGCGCATGCACCCAAGTACACCGGATTACTCCATTGTGTATAATCACCTGGACCTGATGCTGGATTTGCCCTGGAATGAATACACCACCGACAACTATAATTTGAAACGTGCCAAAGCAGTATTGGATGAAGACCATTATGGCATGACTAAAATAAAAGAGCGCATACTGGAGTACCTTGCTGTATTGAAATTGAAGGGTGATATGAAAAGCCCGATATTGTGTTTTGTGGGCCCTCCGGGAATTGGTAAAACATCGCTGGGACGCAGTATTGCACATGCTATAGGCAGAAAATATGTACGCCTGAGCCTGGGCGGATTGCATGATGAAAGCGAAATACGCGGACACCGCAAAACGTACATTGGCGCCATGCCCGGACGTATTTTGCAAAATCTCCGCAAAGTAAAATCTTCCAACCCGGTGATGATACTGGACGAAATAGATAAGATTGGTAACGATTTTCGTGGAGACCCTTCTTCGGCTTTGCTGGAAGTATTAGACCCCGAACAGAATCATACGTTCTACGATAATTACCTGGAGCTGGAATACGATTTAAGCAAGGTCTTATTTATTGCTACGGCAAATAATCTGCAAAATATTCAGCCTGCTTTGCGCGACCGTTTAGAGATAATTGATCTGGGCGGTTATGCCATAGAAGAGAAAACAGAAATCGCAAAACGGCATCTTTTGCCTAAGCAAAAAGAAGCGCACGGACTGGACAAAGCAAACATTCGCATAAGTGATAAAGTACTGGAAAAAATAATTGAAAATTATACGCGCGAAAGCGGCGTGCGTGAGCTGGACCGGCAACTGGCTAAGATAATGCGTAATCAGGCAAAAGAATACGCCACCACCGGCACCGTAAAAGGCGCCCTGAATGCACATGATATAGAAGAAATACTGGGTACACAGCGTTATAACAATGAAATATATAAAACGGCCAATATGCCCGGCGTTGCCGTTGGACTTGCATGGACATACGTGGGCGGTGATATTTTGTTTATAGAAACGGCACTGAGTGATGGTGGCAAAGGTGAGCTAAAGCTAACCGGCAACCTGGGCAATGTAATGAAGGAAAGTGCCACTACTGCCCTGAGTTATTTGCAATCGAATGCAAAAAAATACAATATAGAGCCAGAGACGTTTAATAAAAAGAATATCCACATTCATATACCCGAAGGCGCCACGCCAAAGGATGGCCCAAGTGCAGGCATCACCATGCTAACTTCACTTGCATCGGCATTTACGGGGCGCAAAGTGAAGTCTTATTTAGCCATGACCGGCGAAATTACCCTGCGTGGACAAGTGCTGCCAGTTGGAGGAATAAAGGAAAAAGTGCTGGCTGCCAAAAGAGCTGGCATCAGAGAGATAATCATGTGCTATCTCAACGAGAAAGACGTAAATGAAATTGATGCAGAATTTATAAAAGGTGTGCATTTTCATTATGTAAAAACAATGCAGCATGTGTTAGAAATAGCCCTTACGTAAATAGAAATTTAAGAACAATAAAAAGCCGCTGGTAAAAAAACAGCGGCTTACGTTTTTTATAGAGGGAGTTGTGATACTATGTTTTACGCCAACAGTATTTTTAATCTTCTAAAAAGGTAGTCTTTCAATCAGCAGTAATATCAGCCCAAAATTATTAAACGCCCTTATCAGAATAAACACTTATATCAGCTTCATGCCTTCCTTATCCAACTGCCTGTATTTTTTTTCATCAAATACATAATAAAAGGAACCTTTTTTAGAGGACTCCTTTTCCTTTTCATCCAGTTTATTCAATATACCAATATCCAGGATTTTGCGGGTAAAATTGCGCTTGTCTATTGTTGTTTCATAAATAGCTTCGTACAGGCTCTGGAGCTGACGCAGGGTAAATTTATAAGGCAACAACGCAAAGCCAATTGGGTGATTAGCCACCTTTTGCTGTAACCGCTCTTTTGCCAGCGTCACCATCTTTTTATGGTCGAAAATGAGGTTAGGAACTTTTTTAAGATCAAACCATTTGGCATTGTGCTCTTTCATTAGTTCATCGCCATAATCGGTGATATTGATCAATGCAAAATAAGCAATAGAAACAACCCTGCCACCTGGATCGCGATCCACTTCGCCAAAGCAGCTTAGTTGCTCCATGTAAATATTACTCAAGCCGGTAAGTTGGTTCAGGATGCGCTGTGCCGCTTCTTCCACGCCTTCTTCATGTTTTACAAAGCCGCCCATCAACGACCATTTGCCCAAGCCCGGTTCAAAAGCTCTTTTAATAAAGAGTGCTTTTAGTTGTTCCCCATCAAACCCAAAAATGATACAATCCACTGCAAGCAGAAATTTGTCGTATTGCTTGTATTCTGCAATGCTTTTTTTGGGTGTAACTATTTCCGCTTTCATAACTATACTATTACTCTGCTAAAGAATGATGAATGTATAAAGGCCTTTTATTCATATCTCATCGTTCATTAAAATATGATCTAAAGTATTATTTAATACAACTGCTGTTTTTACAAATAAAACAGCAGTTGTGCACTGTACTAAAATAAATAAGAAAACTGCTTTACAATTATACCTTCAGTCATTTACCAAAACTTAACATACAGCGCCGAAATAACCAATAGCGTTATTACAATCATGGCGATGATATTGGGCTGCAACTTAAACATGGTTTTGTCCAATACAAAAGATTTTGGATTAATACGCGGTCCAGCCAGACTGATAACGACCATTGCTAAAACAGTAAAACCAAATGCCAGCCCCATACAAATGTGAAATGGAATTTCATACGCACCGGTAGGGTTTTTGTAAGCAGTGTATAAAATCGTTTCTGGTCCAAACCATTCAGGTGCATACACATTAAACAATACAGAAAGTAAAAAGCCGAGAATTACGCCCACAACTGCCGCCGGACCCGTTGTTCTTTTCCAAAACATACCTAACAAAAACATAGCAAGGATACCAGGGCTGATAAAGCCGGTATATTTTTGAATAAAGGTGAAACCACCCTCGCCGCCAATACCCATTGCATCTTTCCAGGTAAGAAAAATAGACACAATCATAGCAGCCAGAATGGTGAGGCGCCCCGTCCATACCATCTGTTTTTCGGTAGCTTCTTTCTTTATATATTTCTTATAAATATCCAGTGTAAAAATAGTAGAGATACTGTTGGCTTTACCTGCCAGCGAAGCCACAATAGCAGCCGTAAGTGCAGCAAGTGATAAGCCAATCAATCCGTGTGGCAGGTAACCAAGTACAGCAGAATAAGCATTGTCTGCATTAAACTTGCCACCGGCAGACATTTCTGCCTGCAACGCACCATTTTTGTGCAGCACATAAGCTGCTATCCCAGGCAGCATTACAATTACAGGCATAAGCAGCTTAAGTAAACCGGCAAACAAAATACCGGTACGCGCCGTTTTTAAATTAGCGCCTAATGCACGCTGCGTAATATATTGGTTGCAACCCCAGTAATTAAGGTTTACAATCCATATACCTGCCAGGTACGATAAAATTCCTGGTATGGTTAAATAATTAACTATATCCTGCTGCGAAGAGTTGGCTGTTGGTTTATCAAATATCATGTGAAAATGGTCGGGCGCGTCTTCCAGCATTTTATTAAAACCGGCAATTGCGCTGCTGCCCAATCCAAACTTTTCGCTCACTAGTGTAAGCGAAATATAAGTAGTAGCCAGGCCTCCGATAATTAATACCAATACTTGTATCACATCGGTAAAGCCAATTACTTTCATACCGCCGAGTGTAATTACAACGGCAAATATGGAAAGCAATATCACTACTGTATGCAAATATTGCCCTCCAAGAATATTATTGATGGCTACTGCGCCGAGGTAAAGGATAGACGTTAAGTTGACAAACACATATAAAAACAACCAGAAGATAGACATGATTAAACTTACCGACTTGTTGTACCGCGTTTCCAAAAATTGCGGCATGGTAAAAATCTTATTCTTCAGGTACACCGGTATAAACCACACTGCCACGATAATGAGTGCTATGGCAGCAATCCATTCGTAAGCAGCTACCGCAATACCAATGGTAAAACCATTACCACTCATACCAATAAACTGCTCTGCCGAAATGTTAGAGGCAATCAATGAAGCGCCTATAGCCCACCATGTAAGTGAGCCTTCTGCCAAAAAGAAGTCGTGTGTGTCCATAACGGCCTTCTTCTTTTTGCGATAGATATAATAACCATAGCCCGCAACGATGAGGAAGTAAACAACGAAGATGATTTTATCTTCCAGGTGAAGTTTGTCCATAACAAGTCAATCTGTTTATAAAAATTGGTTTGGTCCCGGTTTTAAGTACTTTCTCATTTGCTATGCAAAATAGAAAGGGTTAGCATAATTATGTGTGAGCTACAGTATATCTATGTACTATTGTTGTATTGCATATCTCAAATTTCTGTTCCTTTTTTACAAAACTTCCAGCCATTTGGTCTTATCTCATAAATGCAATCGTTTACGCAGTTTATAATTTATCAGCCAAAATAAACTAATTCAAACTTAACTTTTACAATTACCTAAAAGTTTTTTACAACTATTCTTTAAAAGACCTTTTTGTGAGTGGTAAATAATGAATTGTAAGTAGTAGCCCGAAGTATAAATATTCACAATTGACCACTCACTATTCACAAATTTTATTTATTCAATTGATAATACACTTCACTCCAGCGCAATTCATTCTTAAACTGGTAGAGGTTGGTGTTTTTACCTATCAGCACACATTCTATTTTAGCCATATCCGAAAAGTCTTCCAAATGCTCGGCAGTAAGGTTCTGACTATAGCAGGTATGATGTGCACCACCGGCTAAGATCCATGCTGCGCAGCCGGTTTGCATATCCGGATAAGGTTTCCATAATACGCGGGCAACTGGTAGCTTCGGTAAATCATGTTGTGGTTCCTGAGCTTCCACCTCGTTTACCAGTAGTCTAAAACGGTTGCCCATATCTATTACCGAAGCGTTTAATGCAGGTCCACCGGCTACATTAAATACCAAACGCACAGGGTCTTCTTTACCGCCAATACCCAGTGGATGAATTTCAGCAGCAGGCTTATCGTTTGCAATGGTTGGGCAGATTTCCAGCATGTGGCTGCCCAACACCATTTCGTTGCCTGGCTCAAAATGATATGTGTAATCTTCCATGAAAGAGTTACCGCCCTGCAAGCCAGAACCCATTACTTTCATTGCACGTACCAAGGCAGAAGTTTTCCAGTCGCCCTCGCCACCAAAGCCATAGCCATCTGCCATCAGCCTTTGTGTAGCAATACCGGGTAATTGCTTCATGCCGTGCAGGTCTTCGAAGGTATCGGTAAAGCCTTTAAAATTACCATCTTTCAAAAAGTGACGCATGCCTAATTCTATTCTTGCTGCGTCGCGCAATGATTCGTGCTTTTCGCCACCTTTTTGCAGGCTTTGTACCAATTTATATTGGTCGGCGTATTCCTGGCAAAGCCTGTCCACATCCGCATCACTCATCTCACCAATTACTTTCACCAGATCGCCAATACCATACGTGTTTACCGAAAAGCCAAACTGCAATTCGGCTTCTACTTTATCACCTTCGGTTACAGCTACAAAGCGCATATTGTCTCCAAAACGGGCAAATTTTGCACCTTGCCAATCAGCCCAGCCGGCAGCAGCGCGCATCCATGCAGCAATGCCTTTTAACACCTTTTCATCCTGCCAATGCCCTACCACTACTTTACGACGCAAGCGCATACGGCTCATGGCAAAACCAAATTCGCGGTCACCATGTGCACTCTGGTTCAGGTTCATAAAATCCATGTCAATCTCGCTCCAGGGAATATCGCGGTTGAATTGTGTATGCAAATGCAGTACAGGCTTGTGTAAAATTTTTAAGCCGGTCAACCACATTTTTGCGGGAGAAAAAGTGTGCATCCAGGTAATAATACCAATACAAGCCTTTGCGGCATTGGCTTCAGCACAGATGGCATAAATTTCTTCGGTGCTTTTCACCGTTGGTTTATATACCACTGCCACCGGAATGTTGGCAGCCTCATTAATGCTTTTAGCTATTACCTGTGAATGCTCGGCCACCTGGCGCAATGTTTCTTCGCCATATAAATGCTGGCTGCCGGTTACAAACCACACTTCCAGATTTTTTAAATTATCCATGCGTATATTTTTTATTGAGGGAGTTTATGTTTGATGCTGATGCGCAACAGCATAGAGCCGTGCGGATTGATGGTTGGTGAATACGTATTGGTAAATGTGCCAACATCTTTATGCTGCCACAAATCCCTTACTATTACTTTTCCTTTCAAGCCTAACGATTGAAAGCTTACCGGCACTTTAAGTGCGCTATCGCTGATGTTGAACAAAGCAACATATATATCTTTACTATTGGGCATTCGCGACATCCATACCGAGCTGCCGTTTTGTTCGTACACTTGTCTTGGATGCAAACCTTCCTGATTAACCTTGATCGCTTCCTGATTGGTTTCTAAGGCCAATTCCAAATCCCTGTTTTCAGGAAGATTGCCACCAATAAATAATGGCGATTTATAAATACACCAGAAGTTCATGTGCGTGTATAGCTCATCGGTAGTAAAACGGCTGTAGCGCTCCGCGCCTACCGGTCCGCGTTTAGATAGTTTGCCTATCTGCATCATATCGCAATCGGGATAATGCCCCTCTTCGCCAACGCTTTCCCATTGTTTGGCATAATGCATCATGGCAAGAATCTCTTTCCAGTTGTCCCAAAAATCATCTGCCATGCGCCACATATTTGCATATTGCTTTACATGCGAAGAATCGGCAACTGGCGTAGCACCGGGTGAAATACTTAATACCATTAGACGGCCACATTGCGCGATAGCTTTACTGTAACCTTCAATTTCGGCTTTATGGTATGGACGAGAAATATCATCCACCTTAATAAAATCCACACCCCATGAAGCATATAAATTTAGAATAGAATTAAGATATTCCTGCGCACCCTTTTTATTCATATCCAAGCCGTACATGTGGTTCATCCATGGGCAGGTGGATGAAGTATCAGCAATCATATCGGCGGTAATCCCGTTTGCACCAAGCACCGGCGTTTTTACCCAAACCGCCTGCCGCGGAATACCACGCATGACATGAATGCCAAACTTCAATCCAAGCGAATGAACATAATCACTTAACGGCTTAAATCCGTTGTTGTTAAATGCAGATGGAAATTTATGAACATGGGGCAACAAGCGTCCGAAAGAATCCATTTCGAGCCAGGGAACATACGAACCATCCTGCAGTCTTAATTGAAAAGGATTACCAATGTTGCTACCTGGCGGATTATCATAAGCCCATAAAAAATCTACTACTATGTATTGCCAGCCATATTGTTTTAGATTTTTTGCCATGTAATCAGCATTCGCTTTTACTTCATCCTCGTGTACTGCCGAGCCAAAGCAGTTGTAGCTGTTCCAGCCCATAGGCGGCGTGACTGCAACACCGTCATTTTGCTGGGCTTGCGCCAGGGATGTATAAATGAAGAAGAAAAAGAGTAAAAGGAATTTATTCACCTGTTTGAGTTTTAGCCACGAAGGCTCAAAGACATAAAGTTTTTTAAACCGATAATAAATTTAGTTAATTATTGCCCATAATAACTATTTGCACCATGCTTACGCTCGTAATGCTTTTTTATTAAAGCATCTTTCAAGCGCAACGCATCTGCTTTAATAGATTCAGTGATATAAGCCATTTGAGCAATTTGCTCTAACACAGCACTGTTATATACCGCTTTTGCGGCTGTTTTTCCCCATGTAAAAGGCGCATGATTACCTACTAAAATCATTTCCACCTCTTCATAGCTCAAGCCCTTGTCAGTAAAACAATTCATGATTTGAAAGCCGGTTTCATATTCGTAATTTCCTCCAATCATTTCGTCGCTCATAGGTGGCGCACAAGGTATATCTACGGTGTTGTGGTCGGCATGGGTAGTGCCGTAAATAGGTATGTCACGAAGTGATTGTGCCCACGCCGTTGCATAGGTAGAATGTGTGTGCACAATGCCATTAATCTTTTCCCAATGCTTGTATAATACTGCATGTGTTTTTGTATCGGATGAAGGACGAAGGATGCCCTCCACTGTATTACCATCAAAGTCAACAATCACCATTTTTTCCGGTGTAAGATCTTCATAAGGCACACCGCTGGGTTTAATGGCAAATACGCCAAGGCTTCTGTCGGCAGCACTAACGTTGCCAAAGGTGAAAAGCACTAAATTCAACTTAGGCAATTGCATATTTGCTTCGTAAGCTTCCTGCTGGATGTGGGAATATTTTTGAGCCAAGATTATATAAAGATTTATAGGATTAACCGGATATTTTGTTTGTTGTAAAGGCTGCTGATTATTAATGGATAAACAAACTTTATTTCAAAATGTAAGCTTACTCCTTTTACAACTGTTCTATGCAACTGCCTAACTGTTTATACTTTTCGTAGCGTGCAGCATAAAGTGGTACCAAATTTTCCTGCGGTTGGTATTCGGCATCAAAACCTTGTCCCATTGCTTGCATAGCATCTTCTACATTAGCATAAAAGCCGGCAGCAGTGGCAGCAAACATTGCTGCACCGGCAGCACAGGTTTGTTCACTTTTATGAATGCAGATAGGCATGTTCATTACATCTGCCATCATCTGCATAATATATGGCGATTTTTTAGCAACACCACCTACACCTATTAATCCATTTACCGGAATACCTTGCTCTCTAAAACGATCCACGATTGCCTTGGCACCAAAGCAGGTGGCTTCGGCTAATGCTTTGAAAATATGTGGTGCTGTGGTGCCCAGATTTAAACCGCTCACAGCACCTGTTAATAACTGATTCGCATCGGGCGTTCTGCGACCGTTAAGCCAGTCAATAGCGAGTTCATCATCCTCACATACAGGCAATGCAGCAGCGGCTTTGGAGAGTTCCGGTATTAGTTTATCATTGATTTCTTTTTGCAATAAAGCAACAGTATCTGTATCTATAATAGCTGAATTGCTAAGGAACGTATTGGTAGCCCAGGCTGCAATGCCTTTGAACCAGGCATACACATCGCCAAAAGCACTCTGGCCAGCTTCCATTCCTATCATGCCGGGGATCACAGAGCCATTTACCTGACCGCAAATGCCCTTTACCAGCGTATCGCCCACTTCATCAATAGGTGCCACCAGCATATCGCAGGTAGAAGTACCCATTACTTTACTTAAATAATACGGTTCAATTTGTCCGCCCACGGCACCCATGTGCGCATCAAAAGCACCTACGCCAATCACTACATTTCCGGGCAAACCGAGACGTTCTGCCCATTCATTGGAGATGGTTCCAACTACCTGATCGGAAGTATAAGTATCGCTAAACAAACGGGAAGTAAAACAGTTTAACAAAGGGTCTAAAGATGCAAAAAATTCATTAGGTGGCAGGCCGCCCCATGCTTCAGACCATAAAGCTTTATGACCGGCAGCGCATACACTGCGCTTCATTTGGTGCACATCAGTTCCGCCGGTTAGTAAAAATGGAATCCAGTCGCAATGCTCTACCCACGAGTAGCAAGCAGCACGCACACTTTCATCTGTACGTAAAGTGCGTAGTAATTTTGCCCAAAACCATTCGGAGGAATAAATGCCGCCGACATATTGAAGGTAATTGACATCAAATTTGGTAGCATGTTCATTTATCTGAGCTGCTTCGGTAGTGGCTGTATGGTCTTTCCACAATACAAACATAGCATGTGGATTATTGGTAAATTCCGGTAATAAGGCCAACGGTGTACCTGTTTTATCTACAGCAACTGGCGTAGAGCCGGTGGTATCTACGGAGATAGCTTTAATATTAGCAGCTATCTCTTTCCCTGCCTTTTGTAAACATTCCTTAATAGTGTGCTCTAATCCTTCTGTATAATCTAAAGGATGCTGGCGAAACTGGTTAACAGAGGCATCACAGAATTTTTGTTCTTTCCATCGGGGGTAATAAAACACAGAAGAGGCCACTTCAAAACCGTCATTCACATTGACGATAATGGAGCGAACGGAATCACTACCGTAGTCAACCCCTATTACGTAAGCATTATCTTTGTTGTTCATAACAGCAAGCTTTTTAGCTTTTGAGGAAGCAAGTTAAAGTTATTTTTTAGAATAAGTGTATTTTTTACAATTATTATTTTTTATAGTTTTTCCAGGTATAAAAAAGTACATAATTATTGGAAATAAAACTAGCCGCTAATATGCCCCTCTACTATTTTGCAATCAGCGGTGAGTTTTTTACGGAATTTATTGATGCGAGTTACTATTAATTTAAATTTAAAAATACAAATTCAAAATCAGCTTTGATTTATTACTACGTGTAAATTCCATACAAAGCCGTGCTGATCTGCTCATAATAGTATCTTCGAATCGGCATTAATTGCGGAATGCCGCACTATATTCCCATTCTTCCCTTCGCAACGAATGGCCAACCATTAAACCAAACCAACTTTTCTATGCGCAGTTTTGATCTGCCATTATCATGTGCGTCATAACCGTGGAAAATAAGGTAATCAGTACCGTTAAAATTAGCTATCGCATTGTGTCCTACCCCATGCCAATCTTTATCGCCTTCCAATACCAGTGAGCCCCCACCCAGATTCATCGGTACACCATCTCTGTCAACATAAGGACCATATACATTTTCGCTTCTGCCTACCATCATTTTATACGTGCTCTTTTCGCCACGACAACAATAATCAAAAGATACAAATAGATAATAGTATTTATCTTTTTTATAAATAAACGGTGCTTCAATAGCTGCATCACCGGCAACACTATCCGGCAATATAAAGTCGCGCCGGCGGCCTGCAACCGAATACCATTCTTCCGGTTGTGCAACGCTCAGTAAATTGCTGTTCAGCTTTACCAGTTTTATACCATTCCAAAACGAGCCAAATGTAAGCCATGGCGTGCCTTTTTCGTCCACAATTAAATTAGGGTCAATAGCATTCCACATATCACGATTGGGTACCGATTGAATGACTTTGCCATGATCTATCCATTTAAAATCTTTCGAAGTAGTATCCAGTGTTTTATTGGTAGCTACGCCAATAGCAGATGTATTTTTGCCAAAAGCTGATACTGCATAATACAAATAATACTCCCCGTTGTGATAGCTGACGTCTGGCGCCCAAATGTGACCTTTAAAGCCCGGAAT
This sequence comes from Ilyomonas limi, assembly GCF_005233845.1. GTDB lineage: Bacteria > Bacteroidota > Bacteroidia > Chitinophagales > Chitinophagaceae > Ilyomonas > Ilyomonas limi. The sequence continues at coordinate 24,352 of NZ_SZQL01000028.1, read as the reverse complement.
TGCTTGCGTAGCCCATTCTGGCGCTTTTGCAAACACCGGACTTTGCTGCCGCCAGTGCTTCATGTCGGTGGAAGAAAAGGCGGAAATACCCCAGCCAGTGCAAAAGACATAATAGGTGCTGTCTTGCCGTATAATGACCGGATCGTGCACCATAGGTAATGTATCTAATTTTTGAGGTTGTGCACTAAGGAGATTGATGAATAAAAAAGTAATAAGAAATAGTACAAATGATTTCATAAGTGTCATTAGTTGTATCTGCACCAGTATTAATTCATTGCTGTTTAGAGATTCCACACTACTTGTACAGAAGATTGGAACGAGTAGTGTGGAAGTATAATTATTATTTTATCCGGTTTAATTTCAATTCAGTTTCTCATCAATCTAAGCTATGATCCAAAAACTACAGCATTTTCACCTTCACAATCGTAAAAGAATATGGCTTTAATGTCAGATTGATTTGCTTACCTTTAATAGCAAGAGCATCTTCTTTTGGTGAAACATTCATCGGATTTTCAAAGGAGTTCATTGCGTTCAAATCATCGCTTTGCAGCGTAATTAACTTGCCATTAGCAGCCAGCTTTTTACCATCTACCTGTATTTGTTTCACTTGTGGTTTGTCCTGCGCATTTACCAGTTTTATAATCAACTCATTGGTGTTTTTGTCAATAGCCGCGGTGGCATACAAGCTGTCTTTGCCGGCTATTTCTTCACCATTCTGTAAAATGCTTATACCATTTGTTCCTTTGTGTAAAGCATATAACTTTTGCACCTGATAATCGGTGGTGCCATACGCTTGCAGGTTGTTTACCCAAATCAAATCGGGTGTCCATTGCCAGGCATCAATGTGTGCAAAAAGAGGCGCATAAGAAGCCATATACACCACATCCGCATTACGCTCCAAGCCAGTCATAAATGCGGCTTCGCTTAATGCAGTCAACCAGTTATTTTTGTTATCTACGCTTACTGTTTTATCGCTTTGTGCAGCATACTCGCCGGCAAATACTTTAGAGCCATTGGGGTCGTAGCTATCGTACCGTTTTGCATTCTGAAAAAACCATTCGGGACGGCGGTAATAATGTTCATCAATAATATCTGCCTTCCATTTGCGCAAGCTGTCATTCAGCAGTTGAAAGCGCTCACCATTAGGGTCGGTGCCACTGCTGTTTACAAGCAATATATCGGGGTATTTATCTTTGATCGCTTTGGTAAATATTTTCAGGCGCTCTAAATATTGTGGGCCCCAGTTTTCGTTACCAATACCCATCATCTTAAGGTTGAATGGTGCCGGATGTCCCATCTCTGCGCGTACTTTACCCCATCTGGTGTTAGCATCACCATTGGCAAATTCTATCAAATCCAATGCGTCCTGCACATAAGGATCTATCTGGCTAACAGGCACCAGTTCGGCAGTATTAAACTGGCAGGCCATACCTGCATTTAAGATGGGCAAAGGCGAGGCACCTATGTCTTCTGCCAGTTGAAAATATTCATAAAAACCTAAGCCAAATGTTTGATAATAGTCGGGTGTTAAACGGTGTGCAAACTCGGTATTCCAGCGGTTAATACTTAACTGGCGGTCTTCCACCGGGCCAATGGTTTTCTTCCACTGATAACGCTGCGATAAATCGCGTCCTTCCACAATGCAGCCGCCGGGAAAGCGGATAAAGCCAGGCTTCATATCAGCCAGCAACTGCACCATATCGGCGCGCAAACCACCTTTGCGACCTTTCCAGGTATCCGAAGGAAAAAGAGAAATCATATCTAAGTCAATGACACCATTTCCTTCAAACCACAGGCGCATTTTTGCTTTCATTACAGTAGCATCGGCTGCAAAGCTTGCTTCTGCCCTATGCCAGCCTTCGCTATTATCATTAGGCGTAAGTGAAGTACTGCCTACTATTTTTCCGGTAGAATCTATCAGCTCAACATGCAGTATAACGCCCGTTTTTTGCAAGCTGTATAATACGGAGAAGTTGTAATCCACACCTTTCTTAATACCCATACCACGGAAGCCTTCGTTGGTAATGCTCATGTCGCCTGCACGCTGTGCATCATGTACATTCACGCGCAAAAAACGCGGATTTACGCTATCAGCGGCTTTTCTATTCAACACCAAAAAATCACCTTCTTTTACCTTGCCACCGTTCATCTTCCAGCCCATGAGTGGAGTGTCAAATTCAAACGAACGGTTTTTCACCAGTTCGGCATACAAACCGCCATCCGCCCCCATGTTGATGTCTTCGAAGAAAACACCCCACATGGTTGGCTGAATAGTGGATGTGATTTTAGCAGCATTTACGTTTATTATATTATCATTCTTTTGTGCTGCCGCCGATAACACGATGCCGGTTAATCCTGTTGTTACAATCGTTTTTCTTAATATGCTATTCATTCTATACCTCTTTTGTTGATTGTGGAATGAGCCAGTTGTTTTTATGATAGTTTAATGAAAAGGGTTTAGGATTTTAATCGTTTAATGCGTCTTTATTTATACTTAAATCAAAGTATTATTTTGCTCCGGCAACGCCTTCTGTTGTCATAATCACGCGCTCCATTGTACCATCGGAATTGTAATGCAATCTGTCCACGCATACACTTCTTCTGAAAGAGCCACCAGCAGGATTGATAGCGCCATTGTGATAGATGAAATAATCTTTTCCTTTGAAATTGATGATAGCCTGGTGGTTGGTATTGCTGTTGCCGGCAATTTCATTCAATATGCCTTTATATTTCCAGGGACCATCAATGCTTTTACTCATCGCATATACAATTTTCTCCGGAAAACCGGATGCATACGATAAGTAATACCAACTGTTCTGCTTGTGTATCCACGGTGCTTCGGTAAAATTGGGTACATCCACTATTTTAATATCGCCATCCAGATCAATCATGTTGTCTTTCAATTTCGCATAGTAGCATTTGGTATTGCCCCAAAAAAGATATGCCTGCCCATTATCAATAATAACAGTTGGATCAATATCGTCCCAGGTGATACTGGTAGCGGTGGTCATATCATTGGTAACAAGTGCACTGCCACGTGCATCTTTGAATGGCCCGGTAGGACTATCTGCAACCCCAACTGCAATGGCTTTGCCACGGTGTGTACTATCGTGCTCAACGGCAGCATAGTAGTAATATTTGCCATTTCGTTCAATTACCTGCGAAGCCCATGCCTCGCCTTTTGCCCAAGAAAAATCTTTTACATTTAATGGGGAGCCTCGCTTTGTCCAGTGTATCATATCGGGTGATGAAAAGCAAAGCCATTCATGCATTACATAACCTTCGTGCGGTGGTTTGGCTTCATCATGTCCGGTGTATAAAAACACGGTATCGCCTACTACCAAAGCAGCCGGATCGGCAGTATATACATCGGTGATAATGGGGTTGCCGGCAGGTGGTATCTGCTGGGCATGAATGCTACTGCAGGTGAATAATGTTGTAATAAAAAGGACGAGTAAGGGACGATGAAACACGAGCATTATTTTATGTAATTACAGTATTGAATTTAATTTTACAACTATCTACAGATTCCCCACAAGACAGCCTCTGGTTCGTTCTATGCAGTTCCTCCTTATTAGCGGTTTTGCAGAATAGCGGACTATGTTAATTTTTTATTCCAAAACATAATTGATTACATTTTATTCAACACAGACAGCATTTGAAACCTTGTTAACTTTTCTATACTATTTCAGTTCTAAAACCACTACAGAAAAAGGAGGCATTTTTATACTTAAAGTGTTGCCTTTAAGACTTGCATCGTTGAAGGTTTGCGGTGTTATTTTATCGGGATTATCAAATGAGTTGTAGTCCTGCAATTTGGCCGAAGCTAATATGCGTCCTTTAAGGTTGCTATACTTTGCGCCATCAATATTGATAGTTACATTTTGTGTATTTTTTGAATCAATATTTACCAAAGAAATATGCGTTAAGCCCAATGAATCTTTGGAAGCAGAACAAGATACAGCAGGCAGGCTTTCATTGCCAAAAGTGTAGTTGTTGGTTTGCACATTTACCGGCAACAACTTTGCATCCTGATGCACATTGTACATTTCCATTACGTGATAGGTTGGCGTTAAAATCATCTTTTCTTTATCGGTTAAAATAACCGACTGCAATACATTAATAGCTTGTGCAAGGCAGGCCATTTTTACACGGTCGCTATGATTGTTGAAGATATTAAGCGTAACACCGGCAATCATTGCATCGCGCATTGTATTTTGCTGATAAAGGAATCCAGGATTAGTGCCTGGTTCTACATCGTACCAGCCACCCCATTCATCTACAATTAATGCTACTCTTTTCTGCGGATCGTATTTGTCCATGATAGCACTATGCTGCCGAACCAATGAATCCATCAGCAAAGCCTGCTTCATGATGTGGAAATACTGGTCTTCATTATAGTTTACAGCAGGTCCTTTTTTACTCCATTCTAATACCGAATAATGGTGCAGCGCTACACCGCCCAGCATGTGCAATGGAATATTTTTCATCAATGTTTCTGTCCAGTGATAATCGGCATCACTGGCGCCTGATGCAATGCACATCAGCTTGCCGCTATTATCCCAATCACTCATAAAAGTGGCGTACTTGCGGTATTCATTAGCATAATACTCGGCAGTCATATTGCCACCGCAACCCCAGGCTTCGTTACCTACCCCCCAAAGCCGCACATGCCAGGCAGAATCCTGCCCGTTTTGACGGCGCCAGTTGCTCATTGGACTTACACCATCAAAGTTTACATACTGCACCCAATCGGCAAGTTCCTGCACGGTGCCGCTACCAATGTTGCCTGCGAGGTAAGGCTCGGCACCCAACTCTTTACACATGTTTAAAAAGTTGTGCGTGCCAAAACTGTTATCTTCGGTAACGCCGCCCCACCAGGTATTTACAATGGTTGGGCGCTTGTCTTTTGGGCCCACTCCATCCTTCCAATGATAGGTGTCTGCAAAACAGCCCCCGGGCCAGCGAAGCATGGGAATTTTCAGCTTGCGCAAAGCAGCAATCACATCGTTGCGCACACCATTGGTATTAGCAATTTTGCTGGTATCGCCCACATAAAAACCACCATAAATACTGCGGCCTAAATGCTCGGCAAAATGCCCGTAAATATTCTTGTTGATTGTTTGTTCAACCGTACCAGCGTGCAATGTAATGGTTGTTTGCGCAAAAATGCTTAATGACACAAAAGGCAGTGCAATGAGAAACAACAGTTTTTTCATAAGTCAATCGTTGGTAATAAAATGAAGATAGTTATTAAAATTTGTTTTGAAATCCTATTCGCCATAATGTAAGTGAATTCCGGTAAAATATTAATGAGCCTTATTCGTGGTAAGCAACTGTACGCTTTGCACTTTTTCAGGGAACCAAAGTTGCATTTCACCTTTACCACGATTAGCCCAGCCATAATAAGGAATAGCTACAAACGTTTGCTCTTTGGTGCTGATGTTTTCACCATTATCGTCCACCTGTACGGCTGGCACTTTACTCTCTAAAATCATCACACCATTCAGCAGATCGGGCTTGTACGCAGTAGTAAACTGTGCATCATCGGGCATAATAATATTGCTTGCTTTACCCCCGTTATCCACCCATTCAGCGCAATACATCAGTGGTCCTCTTTGCAGCGCCACTTTACCTTTATCGTACGCTACTTTGTCATTAGCAATCACCCTTTTTACTTCCATTGGCAACTGCACTTCTATCACATCGCCTTTTTTCCATGTTCTGCTTAAAACAGCATACCCGTTTTCCATCGTATAATCTAACGGTTTACCATTGATGAGTATGCTTACTTTCTTGTCAGATTTCTGCTTAAAGGCATACAAATCAGAAGGCAATTCTTCATTTCTTGCCCAGCCCGGAATACGCACCAGCATGGCGAAGTTTTGAGTAGATGTTGGATTAATCGTAAACCTCAAATCACCATCCCATGGATAATTATTCTGCTGAATAATGCTTACATTTTTGCCACCTACTTTCAGGGATGAAGTGCTGTTCATAAAAAGGTTTACATAAATGTTGTTGTCTTTTTGTGCATACACATAGCCCGGAATAGAAGGCAGCAACCTGGTAAGATTGGTTGGGCAGCAGGAGCAATCAAACCAACCCGAACGTTCCGGCTCCATGCTGGGGTGCGAGAAGCCATTTTGTATTTGCATGGCATTGGTGTAAAAAAAAGATTTTCCATCTAAACCAATCCCGGAGATCAAACCATTGTATAAAATCTTTTCCAGCACATCAATATATTTTGAGTCACCGTGCAATTCAAACATGCGTTCATTCCAGAATACATTGGCAATAGCTGCACAGGTTTCGTTGTAAGCTGTGGTATTAGGCAGTTCATAATCATCGCCATAACGCTCGCCTGATGGTATAGCACCGGCGCCACCTTGCACATACAGTTTTTTAGATACTAAATTATTCCAGATGCTGTCTACTGCAGCCAGTAATTGCTTATCACCCGTCAATGCAGCCACATCGGCAACAGCAGAGTATAAATAACCCGCACGTACAGCATGACCTTCGGCTTCGGTTTGCTCATCTACAGGCTTGTCATCCTGCCAGTAAGAGCCATTTTTAAAGGGGTCTTTGCTGGTGCTGTCGTAGCCTTTGTAACTACCACGTGCTTCTACAAAAAACTTAGCAGTACTCAGGTACTCCGGCTTGCCGGTAACGCGGTATAATTTTACCAAACCCATTTCTACAATCTCATGTCCGGGAGCAACACGCAATTTGCCGGGACCAAATACAGAGCAAACGAGATCTGCATTTTTCAAAGCAATATTGAGCAATGTTTTCTTACCGGTTGCCATGTAATGTGCCACAGCAGCTTCGTATAAATGACCTGCGTTGTACAATTCATGACTCATATTACGTTCCTGCACCCAACGTTGCATACCTGCCCAGGGATGCGGATGTGCCGGATCAATAGTGCGGGCTGTATATAAATAGCCATCCGGCTCCTGTGCTGCGCCAATGAGATTGATTAAGGAATCAATATAATGGTCCAGTTTCGCATCGGGAAAGATGCTCATGGAATAAGAAGCACCTTCTATGGTTTTATAAATATCGGTATCATCAAAGGGAAAGTGGGTGCAGAACTTGCCGGTATGCTTAGCTGCCATTACAAAATTGTTGACGCGACCAGTGCTCTCACAACGTGCAAATGAAGCAGGAATTGTGACAGCAGCATTGGTTTGCAAACGTGGCAACCAAAATGCATCAGTGAGTTTTACCTGTGTAAACGGCGTTGCCTGTATGGGATAATCGCTTTTTTGCGCCCATGCTGCAAGTGAAATAAATAAAGAAAAAGAAAGAATAACTTTTTTCATATTAGCAAGATAAAAAAATGAAAGGCTGCTGTAAACTACTGTAATATTAATTATAGTATGCCATTTGATATGTGAGAATTGAAAGCGGGCGATAAAATACCCATTTTTAACTCAACGCTACATTACTTACAGCAGCTTTTAAAAACTATTAATAGCCAGGATTTTGTTTAAGGTTACTGTTTTTTTCTATTTCATTGCGCGGAATAGGAAATAATATTTTAGCAGCATCACTGGCAGTATGAGAGAACCATGATTTAGTAGTAAATGCTCCAAAGCGGATCATGTCTTGCCTGCGGCGACCTTCCTGGTCAAACTCCCAACCTAATTCGTCTAAGAATCGTCCATATTGAATATCGGCACCACCTTCGTGCGTAGTAGCATCTGTACTTCTTAAGCCATAGTCATACGTGCTGCCTTTCATTAAATCGGCGCCTGTAACAGTTGCTTTGGAGGGATCATTCGGGAATGCCCGCTGCCTTACCTGTGTTACAATGGCAGCAGCTTCATCGGCATGACCAGTACGCAATAAAGCTTCTGCTTTCATCATTAAAACATCTGCATATCTGAGCAAGGGAAAGTCGTTGCTGAGTTGCACGGCAGCACCCATAGCAATTTCAAACTTACCAAGGCGGAAACCGTGTACTGCTTCGGAGTAATCTATGCTGGGCACTTCGTTTACATAGATTAATGGCTTGCCGGTATAAGAGCCTAAACCTGCTAATAATATAGAACCATCAGACGCATACTGCTGCCCTTGAATCCAGTTGTTTTTCAAGCGGCTATCATTAGCATCAAATGAACTAATGAATTGAGGAATGGCACACATGCCGCCCCAGGGCGCACTCATCAAGTTATAAGTTGCCTGATTCTCCGGCTCGAGCGTTTGCATGTGCAGGTCAAAAGCATTCCAGTCAGTTACATATTTATCATCGAGCGGCAGTGCAAAAATGATCTCTTTAGAATTTTGATTTTCTGTTTTGAAAACATTTTTCTGGTCGGGTTCTAACATAAATCCTGCACCTGAATTGATAACGGCATCGCACTCCTGAATACATTTTTCCCATTCAGGCGTTCCGCTATATACTTCTGCATTCAAATACATTTTTGCCAATAAAGTATGAGCAGCCCACTGGTTGAATTTTCCGTAAGTTGTTTGATCATTTTTATCGCTCAATAAAGTGATATTATCTGTAATTTCTTTTACAATAAAATCATACACTTCTTTGCGGGCACTTTGTTCAGGCAAAAAACCATCAGGCAAATCGAATTGTGTAACGATGGGCACATTGCCAAACATATCGCACAAGATGTAATAGTAAGAAGCACGCAACACTTTCAGCTCTGCAATAGTTGCATCCTTTGCGCTTGAATCGGTAACGGGAATAAGGTTATTCTCCAACTGATAAATAACGCGGTTGCAGTTGGTAATACCGCCATACGTTCTGCTCCAGGTATTTACTACAACACCTTCATCGGCAGTCCATGCGTGCTGATGTATTCTTTTATACACCCCGCCATCTACCCATCCGTTAGGACGCGCGGGAATCACTTCCTGATCGGCAGATAATTCTTCTGCACGCCATAAGCCATCCCACCACAACAAAGTCTGACGCCAGTTGACATAAGCAGCGCCGGTTAATGCTGCCAGGTCGCTGTTGGTAGGACTAAATTGATTGGAAATAATGGTATCATAGCTTTTATCTTTCAACTTGGTACAGGCACATACCGATACCAACACCGTAGCTGCTGCAAGTATTTTAAATAGTTGTTTATTGCTTTTCATTATTGTGTTTATTTAATCGTTAGAAACCTACATTCACACCAAAAGTATACGTACGTGTTGTGGGATATTTATCGCGATCGTCATCACCAGGATTTAAACCTAAACGATTTACTTCCGGATCAACACCTTTATAGCCGGTAATGATGAACGTGTTGAGCGTAGTAACATACAGGCGTAAATTTTTGATGTAGTTGGAATGAATATTATTAAAATTGTAACCCAGTGTAATGTTATCTATTTTCCAGAAATCGCCATTTTCAATATAATAACTGTTGAACTCCAACGGAGCTGTTAATAAGGCTTTGCCGTAAGGCTTGTTATAAGCCGATTTCAAACGATTGTAATACTGTAGGGTTGGATTTTCGTAGTACATTCTCTGGAAATTAAGAATCTGATATTTGAAGGCACCACGCATGGTTACACTCAGATCGAAGTTTTTATAACGGAAATTATTGTTCCATCCTGCATAATATTTAGGCAGCCCATTGCCAAGCACTTTTTTATCTTCAAAGCTATGGGCAAAGTCGTCGTAACTTACATCTTTACCATCCTTACCTTCATAGATCCATTTGCCATTTTCATCAAGTCCTTTTACTTTAAAACCATAGAAATCGCCTATACTCTGACCTATGTAAACAATATGGGTGAATGTTTGAATAGGCTCGCCTGTGTAACCGGTAGTAAAGTAATTGCTGGTTGTTTTATACAAGTCATTAGACAAACTAATTAACTTATTGGTATTGGTTGAAAAGTTGATGCTGGAATTCCATTGAAAGTTTTTAGTTTGAACAGGAATAAAATTCAGCATTACTTCCAAACCTTTGTTTTCCATTGTACCAACATTAGCCCGTGTTGTGTTGTATAAATTGGGCGGACTTGGCACCTGATAATCGTACAATAAGCCTTCTATTCTGCGGATATAATAATCCACATTGCCACTTATCTTTCCTTTCAGCATACTAAAGTCCAATCCAATATTTGTTTCTTTTTTCTCTTCCCATTTCAGGCTCGGGTTGGGATTTTGCGTAGGTCCTAAAGTTTGTATCCATTGGCCATTAGAGTAAATGAACGAACCATAACCTAGCAGGGCTTCACCTAAAAATAAATTGGATGGCGGATTGCCGGTAACGCCGTAACCTGCACGCAGTTTTAAATCATCAAACAGCATTTGGCGGCTCATGAAAGCTTCTTTTGAAATTCTCCAGCCAGCAGAAATTGCAGGAAAGGTACCCCACGGTCTTGCAGCACCATATAACTGACTGGCAGCCTCGCGGCGTATACTTGCAAGCAGCAAATATTTGTCGGCATAACTGTATTGAAATCTTCCAAAGAAGCTTATTAAGTTTGTTTCGCCCCTATAGCTATACATCGTTCCCTTACCTTCTTTCAAAGCATTGCCAAGCCCGATATTGCTGTACCCAAAAATGTCTGTCGGAAAATCGTAGTTCCTTTCAAACATGTTAAACACTTCATTTTCCTGATAACCATAACCACCTAAAACAGAGAAGCGGTGTTGCTGTACAGATTTGGTGTATTCGGCAGTGATTTCTGTAAGCCTGTCTATTGACTGAGAGGCACCTACAGCAGCATAGCCATTCAAGCCATCACGTACATTAGAGATATGCTGCTTTGTTTCGGAATAACCGCTTTCCAGATTAAACCTGGAGTAAGAAAATAATGCATTTAATTTTAATCCGCGTACCGGTGCATAAGTAAGCGTTGCATTCATACGCGTATTAACGCTCTGTGCTTTTCCATCGCTTTCTTCTAACCGCGACAATGGATTTTCATAGTTAAAAATGCCTGTTTGTTCAAACCAGGTACCATCCGGGTTATAAACCGGAGAAGTTGGATTACGTATGAGCGCCTGCCGGTACGTATAGCCGTTAAAACTGCCACCATCGGCCGTTTGTATATAATTATTATTTTGGTTAAGCAGGTCAAGATTAATTTTCAGCTTATCATTAAACATGCTGTGGTTAATATCTGCTCTTCCTGTAAATGTTACATTATCTGACTTTTTAAAGATACCTTCTAAGTAACGATAGTTTACAGAAACAAGATAGTTGGTTTTGTTGTTGCCGCCACGAAAAGTAAGATTGTGTACATGGGTAAGCGGTGTGCGCGAAATTTCATCCAACCAATCTGTATTGCTGCCCAAATCCCACGAAGAATCGCGAATGCCTTCTTTTATTTGCTCGCGGTAGTCGGCAGCAGTAAGCATGTCCATTTTGCGGGCAATAGTTTGCGTGCTTACATAACCGCTGTAATCAACCGTATTGGTGTAATTACCTTTTGCACGCTTGGTAGTAATTAATATAACCCCATTTGTACCGCGCACACCATAAATAGCAGCAGCCGAACCATCTTTCAGTACATCAATAGATTCAATGTCTTCGGGTGCTACCGTACGCAAGCCACCGGGTACACCATCTATCAACACCAAAGGGTCGGAATTAGCACCGAATAAAGTGGTATTGCCTCTTAATAAAATTTGTGTGTAAGCAGTAGGATCGCCGCTGGGTGCAGAGATTGTTAAACCCGACACTTTGCCTTGCAGCAATTGCCCGGCATCCTGTACCGGACCTTTTACAAAATTTTCCGACTTTACAGAAGCAACAGCACTGGTTACATCGGCACGCCGCTGAGAACCATAACCAATTACAACTACATCGCTCAATGCATTGACACTGGCATTCAAATTAACTGTAATAAGAGACTCGTTGCCAACTGTAACTGTTTGCGGCGCAAATCCTATGGCATTGATGGTAAGTCTATCACCATTTTTTGCAGGAAGTGTGAAGCTGCCATCATTTGCAGTAATGGTATTTTGTTTTTTTCCTTCCACCGAAACAGTAGCACCAGCTATAGCTGCACCGGCAGAGTCTCTTACTACTCCTTTTACATCACTTATTTGTGCATACAAATGATAAGAAGAAAAAAACAATAAACATAATAGTAGTCTCTGGAGGACAAAAGTTTTTGTCCTTCGTTGTTGGCAATACAAAGGCATAGTTTACAGGTTTTAATTAAAAAAGTGTTCTGTTATAAGTAAAGAATTTAGTACTGAAGAAATAAACGTCTATTAATTTATTGAACAAGCTTTGTATTTATTCCATGCAATCGAGTCTCTTATAAGTATCTGTCCAAGCAATAAGTGTATTTTTTACAGTTATAAAAGTAGAAGGTTGAAATGATTTCACCAAAAAAATAAGTGTATTTTTTGGATTTAATTTTTAGTTTACACTAATTAATTGATTACCAAATAATTGTTTAAATAAAAGCTCTGTTCGTAAGTACTATAAAATAAAAAAATAGCCTAAAAAATCCGGCTATTTTTAATACTACATTACTCAAAAGTTTGTGCAATCGTTTACTCAAATTATGAAACGGTTACTTTTTTATCAAAGACATATTACCACTAAATATGTTTGGACTATACAGCCATCCCGAATGATGCGATAGAATGCAATCGGCGGGTATTGCCACCCGCCGAAAAGAGCAAACAGATTTAAATTCTTTCAATAAAATATTACATACGCTCCGGCACTTCAATACCCAGCAGGCACATGCCCGTTTTAATGATATGGGCAGTTAATACACAAAGCTGTAAACGCAGATTTTTCTTTTCCGCACTTTCGGCATTAGTTACAGAATGTTCTGTGTAAAAGGAGTTGAATGTTTTTGCATAATTATATATATATACTGCCACTTTAGATGGATCATACGCTTCCGCAGCTTCTGCAATAATTGTAGGAAACTGCTCAGCCTGTACAATTAGTTCTTTTTCCAGCGGCAACAATACATTACCTGTATTTGCAGCTTGTATAGCACTATTTTCCTTACGCAAAATACTTTTAATACGCGCATATGTATATTGTATAAAAGGCGCGGTAAACCCATGAAAATCTATACTTTCTTCCGGGTTAAAAACCATACGCTTTTTTGGATCAACACGAAGTATAAAGAACTTTAAAGCGCCAATCCCAATAGTGTTATATAGCTCTTTCAGTTCGTCCTCATTAAAATCTTTGATCTTGCCTAATTCTTCGGTTTTTTGGGCAGCAATTTTCACCATTTCATCCAGCAGATCATCGGCATCCACTACAGTGCCTTCGCGGCTTTTCATTTTGCCGGTAGGCAACTCTACCATGCCGTAGCTTAAGTGATGTATGCCATCAGCAGAAGGCAAGCCTAACTTTTGGCAAATGAGTTTTAATACTTTAAAATGATAGTTCTGCTCATCGCCCACTACATAAATGCTTTGCTGAATATTGTATTCTTTTTGCTTTTGCTCTGCCAGTCCAATATCCTGCGTAATGTACACCGATGTGCCATCTTTGCGTTGTACCACTTTTTCGTCCAGCCCATCAGCAGTTAAGTCCACCCATACGCTGTTGTCTTCTTTTCTATAAAATACACCTTTTTGCAAGCCTTCTTCCACCAGGTCTTTGCCCAATAAGTAAGTATTACTTTCATAATATACTTTATCAAAATCGGTTCCTATGCGCTGGTATGTTTCATCAAAACCTTTATATACCCAGCTATTCATTTTTTGCCATAGATCCCTTACCTCGGGCTTCCCCTTTTCCCAGTCCACCAGCATTTGCCGGGCTGCTTCCATAATAGGTGCTTGTTGCTCTGCTTCTTCTTTGCTTGCCCCTTTACTTATTAATTGCTCTACTTCTTTTTTGTATTCATTATTAAACATCACGTAATAATCGCCCACTAAATGATCGCCTTTGATGCCGGTATTTTCGGGCGTGGCGCCATTGCCAAACCATTGCCATGCAATCATGCTTTTGCTGATGTGGATACCGCGGTCATTTACTACGCAGGTCTTTACCACCTCATTGCCGCTGGCTTTTAATATCTCAGCCGTGCTCCAGCCCAAAAAATTATTGCGCAAATGCCCGAGGTGCAAAGGTTTGTTGGTATTGGGAGATGAATATTCTACCATTACCCTTGTGCCATTATGCGCCTGTACACCGTAAGCCGCATTATTGTACTGCGATGACAGAAAGTGCAGCCAGTAAGTATCTTTGATAGTAAGATTTAAAAAGCCTTTTATCACATTGAACCTGCTGAACAATTGCAATTCATTCGCCATTAAGTAATCACCTATTTCTTTACCCAATATTTCGGGTGACTTCCTTAACTGTTTTACAAAGGCAAACAACACGATGGTATAGTCGCCATCAAACTCCGGCTTGGTACTATTTACCAGTACATCAGCTTCATTAATGTTTACATTATACAGCGCCTGCAATGCTTTAGCTGCAGCCTTTTTTATATCAGTTACAATACTCATTATATATTAAACGATTTAAGTGGCAAAAATAACAGATGGCTTCTTTATTGGCGATGCTTGTTTTTATTGCATAATTTTAAATGGCAATAACGCTCTTTTTAACTTTTACCTTCATTACCGGCGGAAAGGCTTTTCATTATCTTCGCCGCCCCGGAAAAGCTATGATGCGGCTACACATTTTTGTAAAAGAAACAATTTTAAAAGTGGTGGATTTTTTTTATCCGCCATTTAAGAAATTTTTGCCTGTACAAACTTTCCGTTATGCGGCGTGTGGTGGCGCCAATATGCTGTTTGATATTTGCCTGTTTACAATCAGTTATAATTTTATTTATCAAAAACAAAATGTACACATCGGCGCATTTACCATTAGCCCGTATATAGCAGCTTTTCTTACGGCTTTCTGCATTAGTTTTCCTACTGGTTTTTACCTTAGCCGTTATGTTGTTTTTCAGCAGTCAAGTATCCGCGGGCGGATACAGTTGTTACGCTATTTTATGGTAGTAATGGTTTGTTTTTTACTTAATTATATATTTCTTAAATTGTTTGTAGAATATTTTGGCTGGTATCCTACACCATCAAAAATTGTTACTACCGTCATTGTGGTTGTTTTCAGCTTTATTAGCCAAACGTATTTTTCTTTTGGCACAGGACGCAAAACGGCTGTGGAGCAAAGTTCATAAGCATTTACCAGGTAAATAGCGCCTGCTGTTAAGCTTTGCCGTATATGCCCGAGCCATAAGCTGCAAGCTTTGAACGAATCTGCAAAGTGAATGTTATTATAGCAACCTATTGTCGCAACATCCAGCACCTCCCAAAAGATGTGATATGATATTGTATTATATGATATTGTATTATAAATGAAGCGCCTTCGAATTAATGCTAAACTAAAATGTTTGATTCCCTGTAGTTTATTGCATACAAATAATATTCTTTTATAAAGAATATCCTGTTGATCATTAGCACTAAGTAACCGGCGTGCTTCTTTTATAGTACTTTTTAAGAAATTACTAATTCGTATTTAACAATACTGCTGTAATTATTTATCACCTTTAGAGTCTAAAAATCCAATATGAATTACCAGGTCGTTAGTAACAACCACACTATTACTGTGCTCGAAGACGATGCGTTTCCGCTCTACACATTGAGCAAAGAAACGGTGCAGGAAATCGCCGATATAGAAGGCACTGCCTGTGCTGAATGTATTTTAAATTTGTCTGATCATTCGCAACTACCAACGAATGTATTGTACGAAATTGCCTTCTACATTCAAAGAGATTACCCTTACCTGTGCATTGACTGGTTTACTACTTTTTATTATGTAGAAAAAGAAAGCTATCTAAGAACTGCTTTTGTAATGAAGGAATTACTGGAAGAAGGAGTGGACAACGCGGATGATGAACAACGGAAAAAGCGCTTTGAGAAATTTGAGAGCTACGAATTGGTGTACGACACAGATACAGTGATTTTGAAGATAGTAATGATGAACATTATCAACTTCAACGTTATTATTAAATAAGTGGTTTACCGCTAATTGCTTTGCAGTAAAAATCCAATATCAATCAACGCTATTTTTCTGCACGCTATCTATTCCATTTATCCAAATCGCTTATACTTGCATTGCTGCATTTGCACATCTGCAAAAGACGTAAAACAGGTGCAGTAAACCATCATGCCGGTAAATGAGGAAGCACAAAAAAATATACTGGGGCTGCACTTGCCAACCGACCCACGCTGGACTGACCTGGCGGCTATGCGCCTTGAAGATATATTGACCGACCATGCCTATTGTGAGCAAAAGGCTGCAACCAGTTGTATATCGCTGATACAAAAGAATGCAGATAAAGAAGCATTGGTAAATGAGCTGTCGCCAATAGTTACCGAAGAATGGGGTCACTTCAGACTGGTGCTGCAGGAGTTGCGCAAGCGCGGCTTGAAACTTGGCAGGCAACGGAAAGATGAGTATGTAAATAAGCTGTTGCAGTTTCAAACCAAAGGCGATAGTGCCTATAAAAGATTGATGGATCAACTGCTGATGATGGCATTGATAGAAGCCCGTAGCTGCGAGCGTTTTAAGCGCCTGAGCGAAGATTTAAATGATGCGTACCTGCGCAATTTTTACCGCCGTTTTATGGAAAGCGAAGCTGGACATTATGCACTTTTTATACAGCTTGCAGAGTTGTATATGAATAAAGAAAAAGTGCGCACCCGCTGGGCAGAATGGCTGCAATATGAAGCACACGTAATGCAAGAACTGGAAGTGCGTGGCGACAGAATGCATTAATGAATGGTGAATGGCCAATTATCAGATAGTTCATTATGCCCTGATGTCCAATTTGCTTTCATACTTGTGATGCATTTCTCCTCTATGCTGCTTTTTTGATATGAGAAGTAATTATAAAGGATTTTTATGTCACAGCTTTTAAATTATCATTTATATACCGATGATTATGATACTAATGTTCAATAATGTTTACTGCTATAGCAATAATGGTTGAAAAAATTATTTTAAAAACCATCCAAATGATTAACTTACAGGCACGCGGTTTGGTTTATTGTTTATCAAAAAATAAAAATCAGAACAGATATGGCACATTTCACACGCGAGGTAAAACTAAACGACAACACACAGGTAAATTTCAATCAGTCACCCGAGATTGCTTATTGGGCAAAAAAATTCAACATGACACAGGAGGCATTTCAACGCGTCTTTCAGAATAATAACTATTCTATTTCAAAAACATTGGCAGCCTGCACCACAAAAGCATAGTGTTTTTTAGCATAAAAGAAATGAAAACAATCCTGCCATTTACCCCACGCATACCATAATAGCCGTACTATCCATAGCTATTATTTCAATAAGCAAAAGCAGCATGGTAACGCAATGTGGAAAGAACTCCACAATAACAAAAGCGCAACTGTGCTGCTTTATTTTTGTGTAAGCTAATTTAAAAAGTAGATTTTTTAGTTACTTCTACCATCTCAACTTTAAATCCAATAACTAACTATAGACATCCAGCAGTCCGTCTGGCAGTGACACCAATATCTCTTTTTTCTTCCGGTCTATTTTAATAAGCGTTTCTTCGTGCAGCGGTATATATGCCTCTTTTTTATTGTACGTAGTGCGCAATAATACCTGGTGCGGTTGTTCTATCACTTCTTCCACGTTGCCAATACTATTATTTCCGTCAACAATAGCAAAGCCCAGCAAGCCTATCTTACTCCTTTTACCGGCAACTTTTTCAAAGTCTTCCTGTTGCAGCCATACCTGTTTTTGTACAAAGCGGTGCGCAGCTTCTCTGGTTTCTACGCCTTCCAGTTTTATGTAGGTTTCTACAGCATCTTTTGCTTTAGCTGCTTGTATGAAATAAGGTAAAAAACTGTTCTTTACTTCTTCTACAAACAACACTTCTATCTCCTTAAAATTCGATTTTTTTTCCAGTCCGTGCACCAGTACTACTTCGCCTTTTACACCGAAAGTCGCTGCTATTTTTCCAATGTGTATATAATCCATATTGTGAGTAGTAAGTCGTCAATTGTGAGTTCTTGAATAGTGAATTGCCAATGGTGAATGTTGCTTTTAGCTTCAGTCACCTCAGTGTATTATCAGCTTCACCGGGCATCTTTACACGATTGTTGTCATTACGGAACGCCCACGCGAGGAACTGAGGAAAAGCCCTTGCCCACGTAGCTACGTTGTGCATGCCTTCCGGCAGTTCTACATATTTAATGGCATCATCGCTGTAGCCTTTTTTCTTTAACTCTTGTATAAGGTCTAATGTATCATCTATCGAATCAATTACACCATTATTATTGCGGTCGGCCACCTCATCCAGCGTGCCACATTCAAAAAAGAATTTCAGCCACGGATAATAGCCCCCTTCGCGTACTTGCTGGTGCATGATGCGATCTTTATCATCGCTGTAACCTTTACCATATTTTTTGCTACGCCACCATAGCGAACCGCTGAAAACACCTACGTTTATAAACTCTTTTGGATTATTCAGTACTATATCCAATGCACTTAAGCCACCCAGCGAAAAACCTGCAAAAGAGATGTTTTTAAAAGAAAAACTACTAAAAGTATGACGTATAAAAGGCAATAATTCCTGTATTACAAATCGTGTGTAGGCACCTGCCTTGCCGCCAAAGCCTGCATAATGCAACGTATTGGCAGTGCCATATTCCATTTTGCGGTCTGTACCACAATGAATGCCTGCACAAAGCAATGATGTTATATACTGCTGATCATACAATGAATCAAGTATTCTTGTAAAAGGCATCAGCGGCAAGTCCTGACCATCATTTATCAGCAGCAGGCTTATACTATTATTCTGTGATGGCGGTAAATAAAAATCAATCATTACCTCGCGTTCTAAAAAAGTAGATTCTATCTTGTATTGCTTTACTCCCACAGCAACACCATTCACTGCATTATTCATACAAATTCAAAAATAAGCCAAAGCATAATAAACGCCCTATCTTAAATTGTTTAAGCTGGTTTTATATTTGTTTATTAAATTGAGCCACACTTACAAAACCGTCTATTACCCATTAAAACAAAACGCATGAAAAAAATTGGAATCTTATATGGCAAAGAAAGGAGTTTTCCCGAAGCCCTCATACAACGCGTTAACAGCAAAAATGTAAAAGATATTATAGCCGAGCCGGTGAAGATCGACAAAGTAATTCAAGGCGAGCCTTCGCCCTATGCAGTTATTATAGACCGCATCAGTCAGGATGTTCCTTTTTATCGCGCTTATCTTAAGAATGCAGCAATAGGCGGCGCCGCCGTTATCAACAATCCCTTTTGGTGGAGTGCCGATGAAAAGTTTTTTAATAATGCGCTTGCTGTGAACATTGATGTGCCAGTGCCTAAAACGGTTATTCTCCCCTCTTACGAGCTGCCTAACGATACCAGTGGCGATAGCTTCAGCAATCTGGCTTATCCGCTTGATTGGGATGCTATATTTAATTATGTAGGCTTTCCTGCCTACATGAAACCATTTGAAGGTGGTGGCTGGAAAAATGTATATCGATTAAATAATGCAGAAGAATTTTATCGCGCACACAGCGAAACCGGCCAGCTAGTAATGCTACTGCAGGAAGAAATTGTGTTTGAAGAATATTACCGTTGCTATTGCATTGGCGGCAAGTATGTGCGCGTAATGCCTTACGAGCCGCGCAATCCGTATCACCTGCGCTATGTAGCCGATTTTAAGCCCACCGAGGAAAAGCTGAAGTATCTTGAAGATATAGTGTTGCGCATTAATAAGTTTTTGGGTTACGATTTTAATACTGTTGAGCTGGCTGTACGCGATGGCATTGCATATGCCATAGACTTTTGCAATCCGGCACCCGATGCCGAGCGCACGAGCGTAGGCGAAGAAAACTTTAACTGGGTGGTAGAAACGGCTGCTACTTTTGCTATAGAAAAAGCAAAGGCATGGAAGAAAGGCAAAGACAATCTTACCTGGGGTGAGTTTATAAAACGCAGTGCGGGCAAAAAAACATTATATCTGTAGCATTTATATAAAAGCTTTATAGTAGCATCACTCGTAAATTATTTTTATGGTACAAGCTACAATGCTGCTATTGAGCTGTTGGTGTAGTCTGTGATGCTATAAGGCCATCACTCACTGCAATACCTGTCGCTGTTCAGCTGGGCTTACAGCCGTTCTTTTTTAAATTATATAAACCATGTTTACCCAATACGATGAAGAAGGTAACCTGCAGGTAGTAGAAGAGCCGCCCGCAGGTTATGTTTATACCTATGCTGATTACCTGAAGTTTAAGTTTGAAGAACGATTAGAGTTATTCAAAGGGCATATTATGAAAATGTCGGCCCCAAACACAAGGCATCAGGTATTAGTAGGCAAATTGCACCTTAAATTAGGCAATTTTCTGGAGCATAAAAAATGCAATGTGTACGTATCGCCTTTCGATGTACGGCTGCCAAAATGGAACAAGATAAAAGATGAAGAAATTACAACTGTGGTACAGCCAGACCTTTGCGTAGTTTGCGATGAACAAAAAATTGATTACCGTGGCTGCTGCGGTGCACCGGATATCATGGTTGAAATTCTTTCGCCCGGTAATACAAAAATGGAGTTGCAAAACAAATTCGATTTGTACGAAGAAGCCTGCGTGCAGAAATATTGGATAGTAGAGCCGCAAGAAAAAGTAGTTCTTATTTATACACTTGAAAATGGAAGATTTATTGGTAAAAAGCCGTATAGCGAAGGCATGCTTATTACAACCAATATTCTACCGGATTTAGAAATAAATGTTTCAGATATTTTTAAATAACCCATAATGGCATACCTCAATTATAAACATTTTACACTGGGTGTAGAAGAAGAATATATGGTTATTAATCCAGAAACGCGGGAGCTAACCAGCCACGAACAAAAGATTGTAACCGAAGGGCAGAAAGTAATAAAAGATAAAGTAAAAGCCGAAATGCACCAGGCAGTGGTAGAAGTAGGCACCGACATTTGCGGAGATATAGAAGAAGCCTACCGCGATGTATCTACGCTCCGCAATACGATTGCGCAGATAGCCGGTGATTTAGGTTTCTGGGTAGGCGCTTCCGGTACGCATCCCTTCAGCAACTGGCAAAGTCAACTGATAACCAATCATGCACGTTACAACCAGATTGTGAATGAACTGCAGGAAGCCGCCCGCAGCAATCTTATTTTCGGACTACACGTACATGTAGGTATGGAGGACCGCAGGATGGCTATTCATATTGCTAATTCTGCCCGTTATTTTCTGCCGCACGTGTATGCCTTAAGTGCCAACTCGCCTTTTTGGGAAGGCAGATTTACCGGCTATAAATCTTTCCGTACCAAAGTATTCGATAAGTTTCCCCGCACCGGCATACCCGATTATTTTGAAAGCATAGAAGCGTATGACAGTTATGTAAACCTGCTGATAAAAACCAACTGTATTGATAATGCTAAAAAAATATGGTGGGATTTGCGTGTGCATCCGTTTTTTAATACGGTAGAGTTTCGCATCTGCGATGTGCCCATGACTATTGATGAAACCATTGCTATTACTGCTTTATTTCAGGCAATCTGTGCCAAGCTGTACAAACTGCGTAACCAGAATATGAATTTCATTATGTACCACCGTGCACTCATCAACGAAAATAAATGGCGTGCCGGCAGGTACGGCATTGATGGTACACTGATAGATTTTGGCAAAGAGCAGGAAGTAAATACGCGCGTACTCTTGTATGAACTGCTCGATTTTGTAGATGATGTAGTGGACGAATTGGGCAGCCGCAATGCCATTAATTATATAAAGAAAATGATAGAGCAAGGCACCGGTGCCGACCGGCAACTGGAGGTATATAACCAACGTCAAAACCTGGCAGATGTAGTGGATTATGTACATAGCCAGTTTTTGGCAGTGTGAGGGTGAGTGGTGAACAGTAGCTTTTGAGATGAAAGTTGATAGTTTTACAACCGTATAAAGGCTTTATTTTCACCGCAGGGAAGAGAGCCAGAGATTTAGCAGAGTAAAGTAATCTCTGCGAAAAATTCCTTTACTCCCATTCTCCACGGTGAACGGAAATCAAACTTTATCAAGTTCAGTGAAAATTGCCACCGCTGGAACCTCCTTTATACATTAAATAAACACTACCTTACCATTTATAAAATCTTTTCTAAAAAATTTTTTTACACAGGCAGCGTGTATTTGCTTTGCAGTATCTCCATTATTTATAAAACCATATCTGAAAAGCATACGGGTGACGGAAGACGACATAATAAAAGGCTGTATTAAAGGTAGGGCTGATTGCCAGCGTATGCTCTTTGAAGCGTATGCGCGCAAAATGATGAGCGTATGCCTTCGCTATGTTGCAAACCACCACGATGCAGAAGATATTTTACAGGAAGCCTTCATAAAAGTCTTTGCCCACATTCACCAGTTTAAGTTTGAAGGCTCTTTTGAAGGTTGGCTTCGCAGGATTGTTGTAAATACTGCATTAAAAGCATTACAAAAAAAGAAGCTGCATTTTGCCGAAGTAAACGAGACCAACGTACCTGTGGCAAGTAACGATGCCGGTGCGCCATCTAATTTACAGGCAGAACAGTTGATGAAAATGCTCAACAACCTGCCCGACGGCTATCGCATTGTTTTTAACCTGTATGTGA
Organism: Ilyomonas limi; assembly: GCF_005233845.1. Classification (GTDB taxonomy): domain Bacteria; phylum Bacteroidota; class Bacteroidia; order Chitinophagales; family Chitinophagaceae; genus Ilyomonas; species Ilyomonas limi. Next base: position 1,765 of record NZ_SZQL01000028.1, on the reverse strand, counting down.
TAGAAGGATATGATCACGAAGAAATTGCACAAATGCTGAACATTCAAACAAGCACAAGCCGCAGCCAGTTGGTAAAGGCCCGAAAGATGCTTCAGCAACAAATTACTATGATGGAAAAAATTGCTGTATAAATGATGACAGACAACGAACTCGACAATCTCTTTAAAAACACATTAGGCAATCACGAAGCGCCCATACCCGCTGATATGTGGCAGCGCATACAACCAGGCGGCACAAAAAAACGCCCTGTTGTGCTTTGGTGGAAATGGTACGCTGTGGCAGCCGTACTACTAATTGCAGGCATGGCTACCTGGTGGTATGCAGATACAGCGGTGATAAATAAAAATATTGCAACATCTTACAGCAACACAACTAACAAAAAAGATAACAATCAGCCAGCAATTCAGGATAATAATACAGCCAATCAATTATCGGATGCTTCTCCAATACATGAAAAAGAGACTTCAAATAATACGAATCAAATAAATGCAAACCAACCAATTGCCCATAATGACCAGACAACGACTTCAGCGCATACAGCCAACGAAAAAGAAGGCAATCAACACAATACCAGCTTGAATGAGGCAGCTTTGAATGAAAAAAACACTACGGATGTGAATGAAACAACTTTGCATCCACAGCAAAATGTTACTTCAAACGATAATAATCTATCTGCCAATCAGCCTAATAACAACACGAATACAGCACCAACATTACCCAATTCTACTATAAATAAACCTGGTGCTGTAAGCAACAATATTGTTAAACCAAACACAACAGCCAACAACACAAACAATAACAATATTGTTGTTGCTAACACTAAAAAGGAAAATAAGAAAGTAAAATTGCCCTGGACTATTGAGGTCTTTGCAACTTCGGCGTATGCTGACAAACAAACATACGGCATGGAGAAGGAACCTTTAAGCAGTATGGCAGCACCTATTCCGCCGCCGCAGCCCAAGCCTTCATTGTGGAATTATGGCGCAGGTGTACGATTGGGTATTCCTGTTTCTAAAAACTTAACCCTGAAAACAGGTGTACAATTTGCCCAAACACGACAGAAAGCAGGTTACCAGCAGCAAAACGTGGTGGATATGATTGCCATCAACGGTTTTGCAGATACCAGCCGTTACCGCCAGATTGTTTATCAAACTGAAAACCAGCAAAGCACATATAACACGCTGAGTGTTCCGGTTTTAATCAGTTATCAAAGAGGTAAAAAAATACAGGTGGGTGCTACTGCCGGTATTGTTGTAAATGCTTATAGCTGGTACAGCGGCAAGGTTCCTAATGGCACTTATACTGCCACTTTAAATGCCAAGGAAACATACAGACGTAATACTGGTGCAGCTTTGTATGCAGGTATTACCGTTGCAAAAATGATAGGTACTGTTCAAATATTTGCAGAGCCGCACTTACAATATAGTTTAAGCAGTTTTACCAAACCTGTAGTTCCTTTTAAGCAAAAAATAAATACGTATGGCTTAAGCATTGGTGTAAGAACGGCATTGCATAAATAGGTATAATTATTTATTCCCGGGCTGCTAAGCAGGTAAAAGCAAAAAAGGTTCTAAAAGTTTAAAACTTTTAGAACCTTTTTTGCATATTGATACCTTTCAAATTAAGTAGGAGCTGTTTGTTTATACCATTTATAGATCATAAATAGTCTGATAAGCAGATAAATAAGAGTCGTATCCTGTAATTGATTTTATGGAATCAGGCGTAATGATATTTTTAATAACGGAACTAAGATGAGCTGATAATT
>NZ_SZQL01000027.1 GCF_005233845.1 Ilyomonas limi | reverse complement strand
GCTGTAGTAACATCTATGAGCTGAAGAATATTCAATCATGTAAATCCACAGCGTACTAAATCTATCTCTTTATGTAGTACCTTTATTCACATATCACCCCTCGAAAACCGCTTTACATAGGATACTCTTGTTGTAGGTAGGCAAAGTTGTCAATTACGCTCTCTTAAATTAGTCTGGTCCTTGTTACTTTTTCCAATATTACAAATGTCACATAATGTTTGATAATTGTCTAAATGGTCTTGTCCACCTTTTGATCGTGGTATAATATGGTCAACGTGCAAAACTATTCCGTTGTCTGTCGTCCTGCCACATGATACACATCTCCAATTGTCCCGTTGAAATACTTGCCAACGCAAAGCTGGCATGACCTTTATCTTTGCTTCAGCTAATTTTAATAAATTAATTTCTTGATGTGAATTATCCTTTTTAGTTGGTTCATCTAATGAAGATTTCTCTTCGTCAATGGAATTTATAAACCAATCTTTCAATAAGCCTATTTGTTCGTTTAATAAAACAGAATTTCCACTTGCCAATCGTAAGTAGCTGTCATATATCGGATAGAAAGTTATGAACTCACTTACTAATAGTTCTATTTCATTATTTGAAATTGGGTATTTGATTGTTCTTGAAAAATACGGTAAGTCCAAAATTTCAATATCTCTTTGCCATTTGAGATAATCAATAAAACAGATAAATGGATGTATCTTATATGAGTCATTTTCCTTTGCATAATATTTTTGTAAGGAAACTTTTGATTCATTAACAAGGTTTGCAATTTCATCTGCATACTTCAAATGAAAATCATAAAACAAGGAATTATCCTTCATTGTCAAATTATATCTGTTGGATAAGAAAAAGAAGCTCAATCCATCTTCGTCTAAACTGAATGTTAGCGAAAATGGTATTATCATTGGTGGCTCACCATTCTTTTTAAGCATGGATTTCCAAAGTTCAACATTTCTTTTCCCACCCAAACCTGCTTCTGAACGTGTATAGTCTATATCAAATTCTTTTGCCCTTGTCTTGCGAAAGTTAGGAAATTTTAAAACCGTTGAAAGCTCTAAAACATTTATTTTAAATCTTTCATTTGTCAGAGAAATAGAATGGTTAGTAATTATTTCAAGTCTTGGTAAAATTGAATGTCTAATCGCTTCTGCTCTTAGTTTCAAGTCATCAACTAAAAATAAATTTTTATCGTCAAGGTCAAAACTAACTTCTTCAAATTTCATAATGTCTGTATTGCTTACCTACAACGAACAGGGCTTTGTGCAGGCAGGGCATTGTTTATTGTACAGCCCGGAACTGAAGCCCAGTAAAGAAATAAAAGTATAAGATAACAACTAAAGCCCAAAAGAATTCCGTCCACCCGAACCAAAGTACAGCGATGCAAACAGCCGAAGTTTGAACGTCAAGCCCTGCTTGCACAAAACCCCATGTTAGCGGTAGTTTTAGTCATAGTATGTCAACTTATTCTCGTATTTTTTTAAGTCTCAATAAGGCGAAAAGTTGCGAAAAAGGGTCAAAATATTGTTTCCCTTTCCCCTTTGATTTTACTTGGCTTAATAAGTCAAAATAGTTGGAATAATAAAAGCTGGATATTCTCTTATTTATTTTTTCGTTTTTTATAAACCAAATGGCTTCGTGTTTGCTATATTTTGAGTCCTCGTCCACGGTAATGAAATAGTCAAAGTCTGTCCAATTACTTCTTTTTCGCAAAAAGGGCAACAAGGGATTTATAAAAGTAATGCCGTCCTTGTCTGCAATAATTCGCTTGCATTGTGTCATAAGCAAAATCAAAAAGAGAAATAAAACTCCGAATAAAATTACATAAGCTATTCTAGCTCCATTGTCATTCACTAAGTCTACTTTGTCTACGCTTATTTTGGATGCGGTCAATAATTTATAAACACCAAAGCCTATTAATAAATTTAGTCCGAGGATTAGTCCGAAGCCACCAAAGATTTTATATTTTGAATGTACGTGGTCTGCCATAAAAATTACCGCTAACGTTAAACGGCTTGCTGCTGTGCCGGGAGTTCATATTCGTCAGCCCCGGACTAAAGCCGATTGAAAAACCAAAGTACAAAATATATTCTTCTGTTCATCTGCGTTCGGTCAGCCGGAACTGAAGCTGATAAGCGAACAAAATGCTGATGCTGCGTTCCGTCTGCCGGCATAGCAGCAAACCGCCTGTTGTGCGTTCGTGCTATCGATTTAAGACCTCAAAGAATTCTTTCGGTGACACAATCTTTGTCCCTTTATATTCGGTCATCTTAAAATCGTTAGTGTTTCCTGTTACAAGGTAGTCCGCACCACATGTTTCAGCAAGTTCCAAAAGCCGATTGTCAGGCTCGTCGCTTATTAAGGTCACCTTTGTGGTTGGCGTAAACTTCAATGCATACGTCCCAATGTCTCTCAACAAGGCTTGTGCTCTTGTGTGAAAGTCCAGAAATTTTGCAAACTTCTCACGGTTCAGCACCTCTACATATTCAGCAAAAAGCTCCTCAGAAATGCAAAGTTGAAGGGTGGAGTCAACAAAGACACGGTCAACAATGAAGTAAGGATAACTTCTTTGAATGTTAGCTGAAACAAGTACGTTAGTATCAAGAATGAGGCGCATTTTTATTTCTTACGGCTTTTACTTCTTCGGAAATTTCATCCATGCTCATATTGGAAAGTCCGTAACGCTCAGCAAGTTCCACCGTCTTGACTAAGTTTTGGCGGCTCAGTTCACGGCTCACCATGTCAACAAAGTCAGAAAAGGAAAGCCGGTCAGCTTTAAACCCGAATTTCTGATATTCAAGTTCAGAAATGTCAATGTTAATCGTTCGCATACCAAAGTATTTGTCATTCCGAAGTTACAGTATTTCGTCTGTTTAAATCTGTCCCGCCGCATGACGCACAACGTTCGAGGCTTTGCGTTCGTGGCGGTATTTATTAACGTCAAGCCTGGAACCGAAGGTAAATTAAAAAACAAATGTTCAAATTAAAAACAAAAGCCCAAAAGCGTTCCGTCTGCCGGATAATAGTTGATAGTAATTTGCTGCCGATTGTTATTCCGTCAAGCCGCCATGACGCAAAACCTTTTGTTGTATGCCGTATTTCTTGTGTCACACGGTAAGGCTATAAATTAAATTTTATGCTGTCAAATGATTTCTGGGGTCGTTTATATTTTTTAGATGATAAAGAATTGAGCCAAGCCATTCAGTCCGAGCTTAAGGAGTTATCTCTTTTGAAGAAGTATCAGAAACAACTTTTTCTGTTTTGTCTGATTGCGTTGGTTGTGTGTCTTTGCCTTTCCATAAGTCTAATAATATTGGTGAAATGATTGCTCCAAATACAAAACTTAGTATGGATAGTAATAGCCAATGTCGCTTTTGCCAATTGTCAAGTTTGATGTTGTCAAACTCTAAATTTTCTTTTTGTTGTTGTCGAGCAGCGGCATTTGTTAAGGTGTTGTATTCGGTCTGCGCATTGTCAATAGTTTGCCATGTTGGAGGCAAAACATCTGGAACTCTCTTTATAAGCTTTTCATTTTCCAATTGTTTGATAATGTCACCCAACGAATGTGCTCGGTCAGTGCCGCCGTTAATATTTAAAAATATTTCTTTGGTGGCAAAGTCTGTCCAACTTAGCCTGCCATTTTCTACAAAGGCTTTAAGAACTGAAGTCTTGTTAATGTCAGACATTTATAAACAGTTAGAAGGTGTCAAATAATATGGCATACAACGTTGAAGTATTTGCGATGGCAGGGCATCGAGGCTCGTCACGCTTGTACCGCAGCTGATTTTTGTTTTATTGCCGAAGATAATTACAAATGTTCAACAGCGTTTGGTCAGCCGATAACAAAAGTTGAATAGAATTACTGTTGATGAAGTGCGTTATGTCGCCCCCTGCTATTGCAAATATTTTTGTTGGCAGAAGTTTTTTAGAAGGAGTTATAATCGATTTTCTCAAATCTGTCATTTTCCTTTTTTAAAACAGACCAGTCAAAATCATATTTATCATCATCTACCCAGTTTGTTGGAAACTCTATCTTCAGATAATTTCCGATTCCGAATTTTCCATCAAAGTAACTGTCAGTCCCGACACTTAGCGATGCTTCGCCAGTCGTAAAACTTTCGCAGTTAAATTGTGATGATAATAAAACAAATAACCCACAAAAAGCATTTATTAAATTTTCGAAATTTGCCAACTCAAATTTATTGTTTCGGTCATGCTTTGATTCGTTATACGCCTGATACCATGATAAAGAGCCATTCTGCGCCCAATTTGCAAATGGTCTATATCTATGATTTATACCTCTCCAGAATGGCAATTCAGCTACATAATTGTCGAGATGATGAGTTTTATTAACCTTGATGTAATCATTCAATGTCCAATAATCCTCTGTTTTTGATTGACCAGATTTATTTCCAGATTTAAAAGTTGGTGTATAAATATTTTCTCTTAAAATAGCTTTGAAGTTTGCTTCAATTTCAATACATGTTCGCATTAAAAGTTCGTGTATTCTGAATGAAAAAGTTTTTAGATTTACGTCTGCCGGTTCAATAAAGTCGAATAAATTTTTAATGTCTTCTTGCAAAAGTAAAAATGCTCGTGTATAATGATGCGGCGAGTCTGCATACTGCTTGTCAACTATAAATGCCCAACTGCTATAACCTGAATTTGGTCTTTTAATAAAACTTCTATAGTTTCTGTGATAAGGTTTTGTCAGTGCCATGAACAAAAATCAGTTTGGTTTTTTTAATTTGTTAGGTGTCGAATAAAATTTCTGCCAACGTTCATCGGCTTGGCGTTCGGTGGGGAATTTATTGTTCGTCCAGCCGATACTAAAGCCGAATAGAATTATTGATGATGAATTTAAGAACTAAAGCTGAATGTTGAACGTCGTGCTGGAACTGTTGTTGATGGATGCAATAAGTTGATGGCTTATTCGTCCAGCCCCACTGACGCCAAACCGCTGTTACCTGCCGTTTTTTGTCGCACCGGTTGTTGCCAAACTAAAGTTCACTTGTCCACCTAAGCCACAAGCAACCATGTTAGCCGAATATTTGCCGTCTCGCATGTTCGTCAACTCTATGCAGGGCGGGCAGCCGTCATGAAACAAGTGAAGCTTTTGATTAAACGAATGGTCTATACCTGCAAGCGATATCTCTGTCTCTGTCCCACCACAAGGCATAATCAAAAACCAATTCTTTTGGCTTGCTGTCCGAGTAAAAGTAAGCGGTTTACAATCTCCTTTTCCTGTCTCGCAACCTTCCCAATATTCAAAGTCGATAACGTCAATCTTAGCTTGTTGTATTCCAATTTTTGCGTCATAGTCAGGGCAAATGAAGTAGTTCTTAATAGTAGTTGGCTCTGGATATTTATTTAATGTTAGCAGGACGGTGTCAAACTGTTGGCTGTTCGCTTTGTAAAAATAGTAGCCGACTGTAATTGTGTCGCCTGCAAAGGTGGTGTCAGAAAAGTCTTTCAGTATTGCAAATTTTGAAAAATGGATTTTGTCACCGCCTTCATACGAAACAAATTTTGCCAATGCTTTTAAATGCTGACTTGTCGGAACACTTTGCTTTTGTGTTTGTCCGCAAGATTGTAGTGCCTGTGTCAGTAGGAAAGTTGTCAAAAATAGAAGCAGTCGGGTCATGGCTTTTCTTAATAGATGCAATTGTTAAGGACTTTGCACAAATGGCAGGTAACGTTGAAGCATTTGCGATGGCATGGCAATAGCGAACTGTCAGCCTGGAACAAATGCTAAATTGAAAAACTGTTGCTGAAGTTAAGAACTAATGCTCAATAGCGTAATGTCTGCCGGAACTAAGCTGAAAAATGATTTGCAGCCGATGTGCCAACTTCCAGCCATGCTATTGCAAATGCATTTGTTGTGCGTAGGTTTTTAGTCATCACTTTTGAAAAACCAAGGGTCCCATTTTTTGCTTGTCCAAAAACCTTTTTGTTTTTTCGTTACCAACTTGCCGTTCTGAATTTTATAAAGTCTCCCTTTTTTAAAGAACAATTTATCTGGATAGTTCATTCTGTTTTGTCCGCCGGATGAAAGAAGCATAGCAGCAAATTCTGTTTGCGTAAAGCGTTCAGGAATTTCATCTGTCGACAAAATGAGTGTGTCGGAAAGAATGCCACTTGAATTTGTCTGGCTTAAAGTGTCAAAGGTCGGAACCATTTCAAAATAAACAGTGTCGCCTGTTAATCTCCAAGTCCCTTTTGTCCAACTGGCGGACATATCAAAATTCCAAGTGTATTTGAAAGTTCTGTCAGCGTTGAGCAGAATGTGGCTCCCAAAATAGTCACGATAGCGTCCGACAATTTTGTCTTGACCAAACAAGCTTAAGGAAAGTGTCAGTAAAAATATTATCGTCAAAATCTTCATAGTAGTTTGGTCGTCCGGCAACTTACGCACAACGCCCACCGGCTTGCTGCCGGAGCGGCATTCCGTGATTAGTCAGACCAAATATAGCTGAAAAAGCTCATTAGAATTCCTGCTGTTCAGCCGAGTTCCGTCCGCCGCTATGGCAGCAAGCCACCTGTTATGTGCCGAACAATTCGTGTCCACTTTGTTTTGCTGCTGAATGTGTGTTGTCAAGTCGGCAAAAACAGTCAATTTTTGAATGTGCTGCAAGCTGAATTTATCGTCTTGCAAGTGTCGCACTAAAACTGTGTCATAAAAGTTTGAATTATAAAAAGCAGCTGACGTGTCGCCCAGGAAAAAGAGGCAAAAAAACAAAGGAACTTGCACCGTTTCGTCTGTCCACAAAAAGCAAGTATCCAGATGAAAGCCAACATAAAACTAAAGTCTTGTGTCCGCCTGATGTAAATACTTGAAAAAACCGGATGCTGAAAGTTATGTGTCCGTACAGACAGATGATTGTCTGCCGTGATGATTAACGTGTCAACTGCATTCTGTCCACCTGTAAAGAGTTGAGCGATTGTCCAACCAGAAATAAAGTGAAGCCTGCAAACTGCGTTGTGTCCACCAATAAATGCAACAGGGTTGGGCAGTCACTCAAGTCTTATGAATGATAAAATACGTTTGATGTGTCAACCTACACTGCTGTAAATGGTCGGTCTGTATGGCACATAACGTTTAAGGCTTGGCGATGGGCTGGCATTCAATGAACGTCAAGCCCGAACGTCAGCCAATTGAAAAACTATAGCCGAAGATAAATACAAAAAGCCGATATTTGTTCGTTTGCTGGAACTATTGCTGATAGCGAACTACAGCTCATTGTTATTCCTTCAGCCAGCCTATTGCCAAACCTAATGTAAGCTGCTGCTTTTCTTCTTTCGGTATGCAAGAACCTGAAAAATGAAAAATAGTCCGCCTGCATAAGCTAACTCAAATCCAGCCCAATTTATTTTTGATTTATTTGGTAGAACTGCAATTAAAATTGGAATTGCCACCAAACAAATTCCTGCGAAAATTGCTAATACCAATCCAAGTCTAGTTTCATAAATTGTCTTTGACCGTTTAATATCATTTGATGCTTCCGAATCCTTTGTATTGTAAGTTTGGACTCGTCCTTCAAAAGAACTAACAAATTTTTGAAAGTCATCGTTGGTCGTGCTGGTATTATGCCAAAGTTTTATTGTCCTTCCGTCTGTTAGTTTGAGTTTGAATAGGTCAAAGTTTCTGTCTGGTTGATATTTATATTCTTGAATGTCACTCCAACTAAAGTTTAAGTCTGGTTTATTATGAAAAATAAATTGCCCAAGCCATCTAAGTTGAATTTCATTTTCAGTTATAGTCCATTCAGTCATAGCTCTCGCTGTAAAACGTGTGGCATAAAATGCACCACCAATTATAACGATAGTCATTGCAATCGCAACAGGTGGATTTCCTTTTGTCGGTAATAAAGCAATTCCTAAAGCACTGCCAGCAAAAATTACTGTCAGAAGTGTCAGGATGTAAATAACCCAAGAGGATGCTCTAATTTGAAATGTCTCCATAAAGTAGCAGCTTACGCGTAAATATATGATATTATATGAAATAGGATATTAAAATTCACTATTGATAATCAGCGTCTTAGTATTATACAATTTAGATTGTAGTTGCGTCAATACAACTTACCACTCAATAGAATGGTTGTTCAGCAAGTCGTCCAGCGGGCTGATAATATTTACCAGCTTGCGCCTGCTTACATGCAGGTAGCGTTCCGTTGTTTTAATATTAAAGTGCCCTAGTAGCTCTTTTATATAACGGATATCTACCCCCTTTTCCAGCAGGTGCGTTGCAAAGCTGTGCCGTAAGCTATGAATCCCCACTTCCTTTTTGATCCCTGCTTTCTCTTTTGCATTAGTAAATATCTGCTGCACGGTCCTGGGTGGATAAGCAGTCCCGCTTTGCTCACTTTCAAACAGATACACCTTGGGTTTGGGTGTATAACTTTGTACATAGCTCCTTAAAATGTCCAATAGCATTGGACTTAGATTTACATACCTGTCTTTTTTACCTTTAGCCCGCTGAATCATTATTTGCATGCGCTGACTATCTATATCGGCTATTTTAAGGTTAACTACCTCACTTACCCGCAAGCCGGCGCTATAAGCGGTAAACAGCATAGCCTTATGTTTTTTGTTGCTAAGGGCGGTAAAGAGCTTTCTCAACTCCTCTTCATTTAAGAGTTTAGGTAGCTGTAGCGGCTTTTTAGGTCGGGGGATATCCAAAAACATTTTTTCCCGATGTAATACCTGTTCATAGTAGAACTTTAGGGCATTGATACGGCTGTGAACGCTGTTTTCACTAAGTCCTTCCTTAATGCAATAAACGATATAACGCTGCAGATGCTGTGGTTGTAAATCCTGTACAGGTATAGCACCCAGCAGTTGCAGCAGTTGAAGGAATTCGTTCCGATAGGTGCGGATAGTAGATGGACTGTAAACCTTTAGCATTAATTGTTGAATGAATAAGTGCAGTTGTGCACTGTTGTTGGTACCCAGCTGTGGCACCGACAGCACGTTGCATTGCGGTACAGCAGGAGTCAAAGACACATGGAACGGTTCTTCTTGCAAGGGCAGGCCGCACTTCTGTCGGTTCTCCGGCGTATCCGGTATAGTCCAGCCCCTTAGTGTTTTGCTCCAGCGGGCACCCGCAACTGCTTTTATGCGATTATTCCAGGAAGCATTATTAGCGAAAACGAGTAAAATGCGGTGCTCACCCCGGTGAAATACGAGCTGATACTTGATAGCGGGCATAAGGTTTTTAATTTCTAACAAGATTGCACAAATATATAAATATTAATATATTTAATCGCAATATTACTGACAATATCTGTAAGTAATTTTTAACTAAAAACCCACAGCGCAGTCATCACCCGCTAAGCTATTTATGGAAGAAGGTTTAATTATCTGTTTTCCTTTTCAATGTACCAACTTCCTTTTCAATCAACTGCTTAATATCCAGCTTTACCTGATAATAGTTGTCTGTAACTTGTTCCTGGCTTACTTCTGTTATTGCAGGTATGCTTTTGTATTGAGCCACTTCTTTATTTAGTTTTTCTGCATCATTTACAATCTCCGCATGGAAAGCTTTCAGCTTAATCTTCTCATGTGGATCATCCGCCACCATACCCACAAACTCACCGGAAGAAAGGGAGCTTATTTTAGAAGCTGGAATGGCATAGTCCAACTGGGTAGAACGGCTGATAGATGTGTCCATTCTGTTGATAGAAATACTTTCTTTTTCCTGTAGTATTTTCCCGAATCTTTCAGAGAGCACTTTAGCTGTATCACCCATCACCTGACCACAGATGACATTGCCGGTGATATTTACAATTACATCTGCCTGTTCCCTTCCGTAATCTTTACGGAGTTGGCTAAAATCCTGCATGGCTAACGTAGTGGCTACCTTATTGCTTCTGGCGGTAGCAATCACTGCATCCATGTGGTTAAAGAAAATGGTGGGAAATTCATCAAACACCAGGCTGCATGGTAATCTGTCTTTTTTGTTTACCTGTCGTACTAATCTGGAGATGTACAGCGACAGCACAGCACCATAGATTTGCTGCTTTTCAGGATTGTTGCCCATGCAAACAATTTTGGGATGTTCCGGGTTGTTTATGTCGAGGGTAAAATTATTTCCCGAAAGCACCCAGTAGAGTTGCGGAGAAGCTAACCGCGCCATACCTATCTTGGCAGAAGCAATCTGTCCTTCCAACTGCTCCATCGCATCGTTCTGGTAAGCACTCATAAAAGGGTTTACCAGCACTTCAATCTCAGGTTGTGTATTGAGTACAGGGAACAGTTCATCATAACTCACCTGCATCAACTCGATTACATGTGGTAACGTGCAGTATTTGCCTTCTTCATATCGACGTAGAAACCAGATAACCGCAGTCAGGAAGTTGATGGGTGATTCTACAAAGAAATCTCCCTGCTTATTGATCCATTCTCTATTCAAGCCAAGTAGTATTGCCCTGGCAGATTCTGTAGCATCGGTAATGTCGTGCATGGAAGCAGGATCTAAAGGATTGCAGCGGCTGGATTGGGAGAGGTTGTCAAAGGAGATAACATGAAACTCGGGAATAACGCTATAGGAGCCCACATTTGCCCACAACCAGTTGTAGGCAATCTTACTCAGGTCATCGTATTTGAAGTCATAGATGAACATGGCAAAGCCCTTTTCAATGTGCTGCTTGATTATATGCTGAATTACAAACCACGACTTGCCGGCTCCGGGGCTTCCCACTACCAGCAGTCCACGAAAAGGATTAATGATGTTTATCCAGCTATTGCGTACTTTTTCTTTCAGCTTATAGCGTGCTGGCAGGTTAATGGAATAGCTGTTTTGAAGCAGCCGTTCCTCCTGCGGAAACGTTTCATTCAAGTCATTAAAAATGTCCTTAGACAGGCGTACTTTTATTAGCCTACTTAACTTAGAGCCGCTGCTTAGAATAAACAAATACCCAATTACTGTAGTGGCAATGTATGTTATTGCTATTTTTTCAGGTGAAACATTCAGGAAAAAAATCAGCCCGCTTGCAAAGTATATGGTGATGCCCACAACCATATACCAGATCAAACCTTTCAACTGCTGCTTTTCGTCCTTTTTTCCCTTCGCTCCTAAAAGTGATACGATGAGCAATCCCATGGCTATGTATTTTGCATTATTGAAGTGATGGAAGAGTCCTGTATTTTCTACATTTTTCAATATGTGATCTGTTAAGGGTAAAGTAAGCTTCCAACTGTGGAAAGCTGCATAACAGTAAAAGTAACAATGCAGCATGAGGATGAACATGCTGCCTAATCTTGTAAAGTCTAAAATCTTTCTCAATCCAGATTCATTTTCACCAGTAGACATAACAACAGATTTTTATAGTTATAAATTCCTGTCCTTTTTCTTTCTTCTCCTGTTCTTTTTTAATAGTTGGGCAGGTACGTTTTCATAAGTGATTTCAGGAGTAATAAGGTACTGTAGTAAGTTGTCTTTTTGAACGTCTTTACCTTCGTCAAAGTGCGGTTGATTTTGCGATGGCTGATGAAATGCGGGATTATGCGTAACGCTTTGCGTTTGCATTCTCTCTTCCATCTCCTTTGTTAATGGTTGCGTTTTATAAAAATGTTGTTGTATGGAGGCAATACTATATGCTTTCCCTATTTCACTACCATTAAAAACAGCTTTATTTTGATTGTCCACAAGGGTGATCCCGTAAATGCGCCCTTCTTCGTTTTGCCTTAATACAGTGTATACATTCTTCTTTGCAAGTAAACCCATCAACTCCTGCATACTTGCCGGAGAAAGTTGAAGCACTTCATCCAGTATCTTTTTTAATAACTGTTTTGGCTCCTCTCTTTTTCCTTTGTTTACTTCAAATTTTTGTTCCAGCAAGACAAGTGTTGGCTTGCTATTGATTGCACTCGCTTTAATGGGAACACCTATTTTGTTTCCCGCTTCATCCAATACTCTATAAACCAGCCCGCCATGTTTGTAAATGCGTCCTTCTGTTTCTCCTCTGTCAGCAACAACATTGTACTGCTTCAGCACTGCATTAAACTGGGCAAAGGAAGTGTAATTGTACTGGTTAATAACACTGTTTACCACATTAGCAATACTTCTTTTTGTTTCGTGCTTACCGTAAACTACTTTCTTTGCATTAATTGATCTAATTACCAGCTCCTTTTTTTGCTGTTCTGTCGGCACCAATCCAAACTCCTGTTCAATTTCTTTCCTTGCTTTTTCCGATTGGTTACGACCAATGTTGTGCGTGTTAATTCTGGAGCCATCCTGGCGTATCGTGGTGCTTACAATATGCAGATGCGGATGACCTGCATCCAAATGCTGATAAACAAAATAAGGCTGTTCCCCAAAGCCAATCTTTTCCATATAACTTTCAGCAATAGCCATCAACCGGGTTTTGTTCAGCTTTTCAGTTGGGCTGAAGTTGAGTGAAACGTGGATTGTTTTTGTACTTGCCCGTTCATTGAGGGCATTGAGGTTTTCAAATACCGCCAGTTTTTGATGAAAGTTCATCTTATGCACTTCACTCAAAACATTACCTGCTCCGATGCATTCAGCAACACTTTTCTGCACTTTCTGTTCATTATAGTTGAGTGCACCAATAACGAACCTGGGAAACGTTATTTTAGCAACCATTCGTCATAGAGTTGAGCAATGCGGAATTTAATTTCTTCTACGTTGGCATTTACGGCACGCTGTAATGATTCATTGAGAATGAGCCAGGTTCTGAACTCCGGTATTTTTTCTAAAATGTGCAATTTTTTGACTGCCTGGTTGAAGTTGTTGCTAATACCGTTTAAATCTTTTTTGAGTTGCAGCATACTGCTTAAAAAATCATCTGCACTCTGGTTGCGGTATTTCACAATTACCGGCTGCTGCAAACAGATCTTTCTTAAGTAGGTACTCAGGTGTCTGTGGGTGGTGTTTTTCCATAGCTTTTCCAAATGTTCATACTCACTGTCGTTCATACGCATCTTCACAAACTTTGTTCTCACTGTTTTAATCTTCTTTTCCATACGCCTCTATTCCTCACTTTGATTATTTCCGAACTCTTAAACCTCTTTACTCAGCTGCCTTGCGACTTTGGAGCAACAGGGCTGTACACTTCCAAACGTGCCACGTTTGTACATCTTGCCGTTTGCGGGATCAGGCAAACTTCTTCCTGCTTTTCAATCAGCACTTAAAAGTATTTAGTTAGCATATTTCAGACAATACATGGGTAAATTTTACCCATGTCAGGATGTGGTGAAAAATGAATAAAAATTCTGCTTGGAGGTGGGTATTGTTCAAGCATTAAAACGATGGCTTTTAAGACTTTTACCGTATAATCATGTCCTATTTAGTTGGGTATTGAATTGTAATTTTTGTCCAGGGCTGCAGAACAAAAATTGCTGCACAGATGAACAAGAAATTAGCAGCAATCTCACAGAACTTCAATCTATGAAATTGCCGCTAAACTTTCATTTAATCTTCATCGTAATGTGGAACGATAATAACTTTCACAATCTAAAGGCTCTTTATTTTCAACATCACATTGTTGCCTGTGTTTAAAATACTTTTCCATGAAGGCAGCGGAAGTTTGAAAGCCGCTTTCTGTATGCATAATTACAATCTGCCGTGTGCCTTTAGGATGTTTTCTTTGCCATTTCATCATCTTTTTGTAGCTCATAAAGGGTATATTTAAAAGTGATTAGATTTATTTACATCCACCCTTCATCTGCAAAAGAATAATAACCTTCTGTGGAGATAATTAAATGGTCTATTACCTCTATATCCAGCAACTTTCCGCCATCCTTAATTTTTTGGGTTAATTGTTTATCCGGTGTGCTGGGTTTCAGGTTACCGGAAGGATGATTGTGAGCCAGTATAATATAGCTTGCTGCAGCTTTTAGAGCAGCTATAAAAACTATTTTCGGGTCAGCTATCGTTCCTGCAAGTCCACCTGTAGATATTTCATAAATGCCTAACACCCGGTTAGACCTGTTCAGCAATAAAATTTTAAACTGTTCAACAAACTCCATTTTGTTTTCGTCCCAATACTGTTTAAACAATTTATATACTTCTTTAGAGGTGCTTACCTGTGGTCTTTCAGATGCTTTTACTTTACTTTTATACACCAGTTCCACTTCACTTACCTGCATACCATTTTGTACTTTACAAGGGCTTTCCATAATCTTTTTCATAGTTTTAAAATTTATTATGGTGCACCATTCAGCTTCGGGACAATAAAGGCAAGGGAGGAACGGAATAAATGTCCCCGCAACGCATTACTCATCCGAAGGATACAATGGGTTTATGCCGGAAATTCCCTTGCCGCTTCAGCCGTCCCGTAAGCTAACTTTGTAGCAGAATGAATGAAGAAAATAGCTTTATCTTTTCAAATGTTTTCAGAATTACAGTGCTCTATACAACTACTATAAACGGGCTTCAAAAGGTTTTCTTTGCCAAGCTTTCTTTTCCAAAAAGAAAGTGGCTCTCAAAAGAGCCGCTTCTATACCACCGAATTATTTTTTGAAAGCACTTAAGGGGTCGCAAAGGGCAATTCTGCAACCGCCTTTTATTATATCACGCAGCAATTTATCCGTATTGTAATAAGGCACGTTAC
The DNA here is from genome assembly GCF_005233845.1 of Ilyomonas limi. Classification (GTDB taxonomy): domain Bacteria; phylum Bacteroidota; class Bacteroidia; order Chitinophagales; family Chitinophagaceae; genus Ilyomonas; species Ilyomonas limi. Next base: position 29,430 of record NZ_SZQL01000027.1, on the reverse strand, counting down.
AATAGGGTTTAGCAGTGCTGTTTTCTGCTATTTTTATTTTCATTAGGGTGCTGACTATTTCCGCATCATTGCCGAAAGTATAATAATGGTCATCCTTTCTTACTAACACAATAACATCGGGGAATTTTACTTTCATGTGTTGCCACACCTGAAAGGTGGGCTGCAGTGCTTTTTCTTCTGTTTTGATGGAATTATTAGTATTCATAAGTTGATTGCTGTATTGAATTTTAATAAAAAGAGAGCGCAGGGCGAAGTGTATTCACACTCCGCCCTGTGTAGTTTAATTCAGATATAAAATACTGTCTCCATTTGCTGCATAATCCGCACACAAGTTGAATGCTGCCTGTGCTTTTTGCTGTCCCATACCGCCAAACAGCAATGATTTTAGCTTTGCTTCCTCACTCTTGTAATTGCGTACATTTTGCAAGTACCCGGTTACGGCATTGTATGCGCCGAACAGCGTACCTTTGGTTGTCTCTAATTGCTGGCTTGGGCTGTTAAGTGCATACTCAAAAGCATTGTTGCACATACTGGTAAATTGGGCAGATAATTCCTCCTGTTTACCTGCTTTAATATTGCGCAATACTTCCCTGTTCGGCACCAGTGCTAGCTGTATCAATTTTAATACAGCTTCATCCGTAATACGCACCTTTGACCAGCTATTGAAAATATTTTCCAATTCGGTTGAAAGCGTATTAGTAATACCCACCAGTTGATGTGCTTGTTCCAGCCTTTCCTTTGCATTGGCAATATGGCGTATTTTGATGCTATTACTCCTGTTTTTAAGGGCTGCGTTAAGCGTATTGTTACACACAATTCTTACAGGTGTAAAGGCAGCCGTAATGCTACCGCTGCCGTCATGCGAAGTGGTTAAGAACAGGTATTGTTCTATTAAATCTTCCCTGCCTATCCTGATGTACCTGGGAAGTTTTGCAGTAATAAAAATACGCTCGCCTTTGCCGAGTGCGCCGGCTGTTTCATAAAGAATGCCTTCACCTTGTACAATAGCATCAAAAAACTGGAAAGCATCTTTGTTCTGCACTACTTCATATTGCCTGCCCACTACTCCTAAAACAGCTTGTGTATCGGTGCGTACCGTAGCTAAATATTCCGGTACTTTCAGGTCAGTAGTATCGTTGGTTTTATTGAGTGTAAATAGCGGTCTTTTTTCAACAATAAAGTTCAATCCTGCATACTCCAATGCCTGTTTACTGGTAGGGTATTCGTTTACGATTTGCCCCAGTCCATGCCAGGGCTTTTCATTAACGGAAAAGAAGGAATGTTTGCCTGTTTGCTCATTAAAATGGATGTTGTGTGCCATAGTGTGTTACCCAGCTTTTACTTGTATGCCGCAGGCGGTACTACTGCGGTTTTGTAGATTAATAATGGAATATGGATTTAGAGTTAAAAGGGTATATCGTCCTCTTCCTGCAATGTTGTACCGGTGTTCATTGATGGCTTAGGTAAAGCATTTACAACCGTATTTTCCGGCTTGTCGTTGCCATCCTTTTTGTTACTTGTGCCATGTACTTTAATGGTACTGCAAATAGCATTTAAATTAGCTCTTGCTTCGCCACCGCCACTCACATAAACGGTGGTGAATAACCTCCCGCTTATTTCTACTACGGAGCCTTTCAAAAGCCTTTGTGCAACGGTCGTGTTCTTCCAATAACTGCACCTTATATATTGTGTAGCCTGTTTCCCTTCAGCTGCACCTTTTGGCTTGTAGTAGTCATTAATTGCAAGTGTAAAATTGACTACCTTCCGTTCATCTTTAAGTGTACTAATAATAGCATTTGCTGTTAATCTTCCGGTGAATTCCATAACTGTAAATTTTAAATGGTGAATGAATAAAAAACTGTATAAGAAATGAGTTATTGATTACTGAATAAAGTGAGGTCTGACAGTTGAATTTTATTGGGATAAAAGCTGTGCGAATGGCGTTTAACAAGGTAGTAAATAGTAATGTCCTCGTTAAGGGTAATTGCCCATGCAGCACGCAACGATTTAGCACGGCTGCACTTCTTTTTGCGCTGTATTTCCCATGACAAGCGCATGAGACAGGATAAATTTTCTGATTGCATAATGGAAAAGAATTGAAGTTGTAAACAATAATGTTGTGCTATGAATGCTTAATGATTGTTACGACAAACAGGACAAAAACACCGGGACTTTTTACGGTTCTTTAGTCTGCGTTCCAACTCGCGGTCGCCCTGTTCCCATATCCGCACTACTTCCCACTGAATACCTTCGTTGTTTACTGCCATTAGCAGCTTTGCTCCCTTATTGCTCCGGTGCTTTTTGATGCGCTGCTTTAGGTTCTTATCTACATAGCCAATGTAGTGTTGTGCATGGTGCAGTTTCTCTTGAAAGTGTATCAGGTAAACCATAAAAAACTGTTTTGTAAAAGAAAAAGGACAAAAAGAAAGCTGCTGAAAAAGCAGGCTGCCGTGAGCCAAAAGGAATCGGAATAAAAGAGGGCTTTTGTGGGTGGGAATAGGTGTTTATGCCGAAGTCTTTTGGCAGCTTTTGGAGTAGGTTTTACAGTGAAAGCCTGCACAGCTTTGCGCTCCTTTTTGTCCTGTTCGTTACAAAACAGTGCACCTTATATTCTCATCATAAAAGGGCATTTTTAAAGGTTAAATAGCATGTAAAGTATCTAAATCAACTGCCTTTTAATAGCAAGTGTTTACAGGAATAATTTTTACTTTTTCAAAAATTTTGCAGAAATGTAAACAATCAACCCTTGGTGTTTAGGGGATCAATGAAGTAAGAATTAACAGGGGCTTTGAGAGTGTTTAATATTTAATAAGAAAATTCATAAGCGGCCATTGATTAATATTCTATTAGTATCTTAACCAATGGCTGACTCCTTTATATTGTTTGAAAATTACTTGAAAGTGCTGATTGAATATCAACTGAACCTTCGATAGTGTTTAAGTGATTTTTTAATAAGAACAGCGCAGTACGTTTTTCATCCTCATTAGCAAAGTAAAGTGGTGGCACCTCGTTTCCGGTGTATGTAATGGTTAGCTTTTTATCAGTTCGTGTAACTATAAAGGGAAGAATATTCGTTTCAGAAGCTATTGCCTGATATAAGGCAAGCATTTTATCTGCTGAGGCAATAATTCCTTTTACCTTCAGCCATTCGTCACAAATTTTATGGCAATGATGCTGCAATTTAATGCGCTTGATTGCCATCTTCATTTCAACAGAACTACCGCTTTCGTTTGCAAGCCAGTCCAGGTAAGATTGATGGTCTTTATTATCAAGATCCACTGCATGGTCCCTGTACTTTCCAAACTTATATATAATCTGCCCTTTTTTATTTCTGCCAAATTTGCCACTGAAATCAACAATATAGTCACTGTCACAAGAGTAGTTATACAGGAAGTTTACGTTTGGTTTCAAATCTTCATAGTGCAGCAGTTGATGCTTTAAGACTTTCATCGTAGCTTCCACATCAGCCTGGGCAGAATGTGCTTTTGTAAGTTCTTCTTTACAATAATACCGTACAGCTGCTGATAAATCTCGTGGCTCCTTTTTGGTGTAAACCGATAAGACATCTATTACCTTGGTTTCTGTTAAAAGAATAGGATACAGCTTGCAGCGATGAAATTCTTCCATTAGTATGGGAATATCAAAGCGGCGAATATTATACCCGGCAAGATCGCAATTCTTGAAAAAATCATACACGTTATCTGCAACATCACAGAATGCGGGTTTGTCAGCTACCATCCCGTTAGTAATACCGTGTATCTCTGTGGCAGCTTCTGGTATTTCTATACAAGGATTAAGTAAATAGTGCAAGGAAGACTGGCTGCCATCAGGATTGAGTTTGATTGCAGACAACTCAACAATACGATCACGCTGGTAATCTAAACCAGTCGTTTCAAGGTCAAAAAATATAAGCGGCTTTTCTAATTGTAGAAATACATTTGCATTGTATGCAGACTCTTCTTGTTGGTTCATTGCACTACTAAAGTATATAGGAGGCATAAATTCTCAAAGTGATGTGAGTAGAATGTGCATTTCTCGTGCAACGTATAGAAATAGAGGACAATAGCATTCGCTTCAAAAAAGAGGCATTAAGAGCAGCATATTTGTTTAAAGTTATTTTTACATGCTACATTGATCACAATCCTGACCTATCGTAAAGGAATTCCCGGCTGAAGAAAAACTGTTCAGCCTGCACAGAATTACAGAATAAATATTCCTATTTTAGCTTTACATGAATAACAATGGAGGCAATTTCGAATTAGCGTATAAAGGGAGTAATCTCAAAGTACAGGAGCACCAGGTTGCAGGACAAACCATTTTCAGAATTGTATTTCCCGACAGCCGTAAACCATTGGTAGTTACCAGAGCAACACGTAGTAACTATACTGATTTCTGGACCTCTGTACCGGAAGGAAGACAACAGGAAGCAGAGGAGATTGGTGCTCTTATTTCTGAATATTTAACTACTAAAGCGAACTAACTGTATGTGCTACTATAATGGACAGAAAGTAACAAGGGAAGAGTTCATCCGGTTAAAGCATCTGGAAAAGCTGGTAGCTAATTATGACTTCCTTAATCAACCGGTACAGATCGGTTTTGATTACAACCTCAATGCAATACTGAAGCGCTATCCTGATAAGGAGGACTTTGATATTGTGCAGATGGAGTGGGGCTTTATTCCTACAGGTTGCAAGACAGTAGCTGATGTTCATAAATGGAGAAATGGTTATTATGATAGCAACAACAGATTTATAGCACCTGTGCCTACACTCAATGCGCAGGGTGAAAAACTACTCTATCCGGGAAGTATGTATGAAGATGCCGCCAGATACAGGCGGTGCCTGGTACTATCCACCGGCTTCTTTGAATCAAGGCATTTCTACCGCAAGAACAAAAGAACAGGTCAGCCGGTGAAAACACCGGATACTTACCCTTACTACATTACCCTGAAAGACAGAGAATACTTCTATATGGCGGGCATCTGGCAGCCGTGGATAGACCAGCTAACGGGTGAATACCGGGAAACCTTTGCCATTGTAACCACCAATGCGGTTGGTCATAAGCTGATGGAACAGGTGCATAACAGCAAGAAAAGAATGCCGGTTATCCTGAATGAAGACCTTGCTTACGAATGGCTTTTTGATAACTTGGAAGACAGAAGATTATTGCAGATTGCAAAAACACAATACCCATCAGCAGGAATGCAGGCTTGTACTGTTGCTAAGAATTATAAAAATGCACTGGAACCTACCAAAGAACATATGTATGCAGATTTGCCGGCACTGGAATTAACGGTGAACACTGGTAATTTATTCTCCTCTTAATAATTACGGCAAGCTGCCAAACTGAATTTGAATTAAAACACTAAACTGCTTTTTAAAAGACGAGAATGTACCGATCTTTTGTATATATTCATAAGCCGCAGGTGTACATCTATCTTCAATTTTGTTTATCTTGATAGATGTTTGTGCACGACCAACAACCTTCAGGGGAGCTAGAAAAATTGTCCGGTATTGTTCAGCGAATCACGTTTCACAGTGTTGAAACCGGTTATACGGTGCTCAAGGTCAGCAGCTTTCAAAAGCCACAGGAAGCGCTCACCGTGGTTGTCCATCAATCCAAAGTATTTGCAGGCGCTACCCTGGACTTTTATGGTGAGTGGATTCATCATTCGCAATACGGTTTGCAGTTTAAAGCTGTTAAGGTTGTTGAGAGAAAACCTGCCACTACCCATGCACTGGAAAAATACTTAGGCTCCGGACTGATCAAAGGCGTAGGTCCGGCAACCGCCAGAAAAATCGTGAAGCATTTCGGAGAAAAAACACTCGACATTTTCGACCACGCTATGGAGAGATTGACCGAAGTACCCGGCATTGCGGAAGGAAAGCTGAACATGATCAGAACAGCATGGATAGAGCACCAGGAGATCCGCAATGTGATGCTGTTTTTGCAAGCTCACCAGATTTCTACGCTGTTTGCGGTGAAGATTTATAAAATGTATGGCAATGAAGCCATTGAAGTGGTTAAAACCAACCCCTACCGTTTAGCCATGGACATTCACGGTATTGGCTTTTTCTCTGCCGATAAAGTAGCCCTAAGTCTGGGAATAGCTAAGGACGCTCCGGAACGCATCGGGGCGGGTATTGAACACGTATTACAAAATGCAAGAGAGGAAGGACATTGCTATCTTACCCAGGAGCAGTTGAATGAAGGCGTAATGGAACGCTTATCCTTAGAGGATATCACTGCACTGGATAATACCTTGGAGGCACTGGAGCAGAAAGGAGCGCTTAAGATCAGGCTGGTGCCAGACAAACACGGTAACATACAAAAGTGCTTTTATGCTCACTCCCTTTATTACGATGAGCAATATATTGCTACTAAAGTAAAGCTGTTTGTCTCCCAAAGCGTTAATAGCAACAGCAAAGAACTGTTGCAACATCTGGAAGCGTATTGCAGGCTGCATCAGATTACTTTAAGTGAAGAACAGCACTACAGTGTACTGCAAATAGCTGCCGAGCCACTTTCCATTCTTACTGGCGGACCGGGCTGTGGCAAAACCACTACTACGCGTGCGCTGGTAGGCGTACTGCAAAGCACCGGCAGGCAGGTGATGCTGGCAGCTCCTACCGGCAGGGCAGCCCAGCGCATGAGTGAGGTCATTGGCAGGGAGGCTAAAACCATTCACCGGCTGCTCGAATGGGATGCAGCCAAAGGTAATTTTAAGCGCAATGAGTCCTATACTTTACCTGCCGATGTGCTCATCCTGGATGAATGCTCCATGCTGGATGTGCATCTGGCAGCAGCCGTGCTCCGGGCGGTGCCCCTGCAGTGTCAGGTAGTGCTGATAGGCGATGCCGACCAATTGCCGGCTGTAGGCGCTGGTAATGTACTTAAAGACCTCATTGCCTCCGGCGTCGTGCCCTGCCATAAACTGACTAAAATATTCCGGCAGGCAGAACAGTCGCTGATTATCTCCTATGCCCACCAGATCAATAAGGGAATAGTACCCAGGATTGAATCGCCTTTTCATAAGCCCCAGGTATGGAAAGAGCACCAGGATAGTTTGTTTATTGATTCGGAAGAAGCCACCAGTGAACAACTGAAGTTTATTGCAAGGGTTAAGCGGCTGACGGGTAAACCAGCCACAGGAATTACCAATACATTGACACTTAATGAAGAAGCAGCTATCTACCACCAGGACAGCCATTTTTCCATTCCTGCTAAATTCAGCCATGTGGATATAGAAGCGTTGGCAGCAACCCGCAGCTATAGTGAGGAGTTAAGGGAAGTGCTCCGTCAGGTGCATCCCTGGTCTTCGTTGCATTACGGCTATTCAGCAGGTGCCATCATCGAAAAGCTCTATCAGGAGATTATTCCAAAGTATTACGGCCAGGAAGTGGAAGTACAAATCCTTTCTCCCATGACAAGAGGCAGCCTTGGTACTGCCAGCCTTAATAAAGTTATCCAGGAACGGGTGAACCCCGCAAGCGAAGGCAAGGGCGAGTTAACGGTAGGCGGAAGAGTCTTTCGCGAAGGTGACCGGCTGATCCAAAAACGTAATAACTATGACCTGAATGTATTCAATGGTGACATTGGGCAAATCACAAGCGTAGATAATGAAGTTATGCAGCTATCGGTGGGCTTCAGAGCGGGAAAGGAGATAAAAGAAGTAGCGTATGAAAGGGATCAACTCCTGGAACTGGACCTCGCTTATGCCATTACCATTCATAAAGCACAGGGCAGTGAGTTTGAAGCTGTCATTATCCCCGTGGTCAACCAGCACTTTAATATGCTATTCAGAAACCTGATATATACCGGCATTACCAGAGCTAAGCAACTGGCAGTTTTTGTAGGCACCAGAAAAGCATTGGCTCTGGCAGTTAACAAACAAAATACTGCCATCCGGCAGACCGCCCTGCAATTCTTACTCCAGTAGCCGGTAAGATAGCACTTGAATTACAAATAAGATATGGGGGTTCATATGCTGTTTGTTTAGGCAGTGCCACATACATTTATGCCATGGGCTTCCGGTTGTTCGTTGCGCTGTTTCCTGATGCACGCATCAGGTATTTTTCACCATATTGACTTTTGATACTGTCCATAGCCTGGTGCAGTTTTAAAGATTCCTGCGAGTCATTAAACATATCAATCTGGTGGGTGCCGCCAATCAGATCGGTAAAGCGAACGCCTACCAATCTTACCAACTGCCTTTTGGTATATAAACTGGTAAACAGTTCCTTTACCTTTTGAATCAGCACATTATCAAAAGCGGTATAATCAATCGTCATTTGCTTTTGTTCTGTTTGAAAGTCGCTATACCGGATTTTGACCGCCACACAGCCGGTCAGTCTCCTTTGTAACCGAAGCTCAAAAGCAATCTTCTCCGTCATGCGAATTAATTCCTGATGGATAAATTTTAAATCTATGGTATCTGTACTAAATGTTTCTTCGGTGCTGATGGATTTTTGTTCCCGGTAAGGAATAACCGGCATTTCATCAATGCCGTTGGCTTTACGGTGCAGTTCAATGCCAGGCTTGCCTAACAGGTTATACAACATGTTTACCGGTATCTCACTCAATATTTTTACCGTTTCCACACCCATCTTCAACAATTTATAACCCACTTCCTTTCCAACGCCTGGTATTTTCATAATGCTCAGTGGAGAAAGGAATGTTTTTTCATTGCCAAAAGGAATTTCTATTTGCCCGTTGGGTTTAATTTCATTGGTCGCCACCTTGCTTACCAGTTTATTAGATGCCAAACCGTAAGAAATAGATAAACCACTTTCCCTAATAATCCTCCTTTTTAATTCATCACTGAATTGCAAGCAACCAAAGAACTTATCCATACCGGTAAGGTCAATATAAAACTCATCTATACTTGCCTTTTCAAACAGGGGCACCGTATCGCTTATGACATCCGTAACCAATCTTGAATAGCTACTGTAGGCTTCATAGTCGCTTTTAACGGTATAAGCATGCGAACATAAGCGCTGTGCTACTTTCATGGGCATACCGCTATGAATACCGAACTTTCTTGCTTCATAACTGCAGGAGGCTACTACGCCTCTGTCGCTCATACCACCTATCAGTACCGGCTTACCTTTAAGCTTAGGATTGCGTAAACATTCCACCGATACAAAAAAGGTATCTAAGTCCATGTGCGTGATATGTCTTGCAGCTGATAATAGCATTAACCTAAGTTTGCGTAACTGCGATTTTTATATCCAACTTTATACATGCCGGACACTTCAATACTGGGTACTCCAAAGTCTGCTACTACTTTACCTGTAATCTTGTAAAAACCACTGTTATGGATAGGGTATTTAGTCGCTACATCGGGAAAATGTACCGTATCAATCCAGTCTAAATTTCGGTCTATAAAAGATCCGAAATACATCATGTCGTTATTCCTGGTTACCACATGCTTATGGGCAATGAAGTAAACAATGGTGGTAACGATTGTGCCTGCTTTATCCTTTAAATCTCTTGCCGTTACATAGTTGCCACCGTCGTCTGCCACCAGCTCAAAGGGATTGGTAAGGGTAAAGCCCAGTATCTCCAATTGGTCGTATAAATCATCTAATGGATTGTCTGTTAGTTCCGGTAATGTAAACGCTAGGGGTTCCTCACAAAACAAGGGGATGCCTTTGTGTAATTGAGGCTGGTTCTTTTTTTGTAAAAAATTGGACTCCCACAACAACCGCTTTTTGGACTTCCCGGTAAAGCTAAAGGCGCCTACACTGATGAGGGTATTGAGCTGTTCCAAGCCAATGTTGGTGCGTTCTATAAAATCCTGCAGGTGATGATAAGGACCATTCTTTGTTCTTTCTTCCATCATCGTTGCTGTTAATCTGGAATGCAGCCCTTTGATGTGGATGAAGCCTACATATACTTCATTACCGCGGATGTTGGTGTATTCATCGCTGCTGTTTACGCAGGGAGCTTTGATTTGACCACCTATTTTCAATAACTCAATAAAGTATAACTCCCTTGAATAAAAGCCGCCAAAGTTGTTGATGACGCTCACCATAAACTCTTTGGGGTAGTACGTTTTTAAGTACAGGCTCTTATAGCTTTCTACTGCAAAAGAGGCGGAGTGTGCTTTATTGAAGGAATAACCGGCAAAGGAGACCATTTGCCGCCACACTTCACTGGCGAGTTCGTCTGAGTGTCCTATTACTTTGCAGTTGTCCATGAACTTTGCCTTCATCATGTTAAAGCGGTTGTGGTTGCGGTATTTGCCACTCATGGCACGCCGTAGTATGTCTGCTTCGCCCAACGACAGGTTAGCAAAGTAGTGCGCTATTTTGATCACATCTTCCTGGTACACCATGACGCCGAAGGTTTCAGATAAATGTTCTTCAAATAGGGGATGAATGTATTGGATGGTATCGCGGTTGTGATAACGATAGATATACTCCCGCATCATGCCCGAAGAGGCAACACCGGGACGGATGATGCTGCTGGCAGCCACTAAGGTGATATAATCATCACACCGGAGCTTTTTCAATAACTGGCGCATGGCGGGCGATTCAATGTAAAAGCAGCCGATGGTGTTTGCTTCGCGGATCTGTGTTTTTATCCTTTCATCATGGCGGAAGCGGGCGAAGTCGTGTATGTTTACCTCCACGCCTTTATTTTGCTTGATGAGTTGCAGGCATTCTTTGATGTGTCCTAAGCCCCGCTGGCTTAGAATATCAAACTTGTTGATGCCGATGTCCTCCGCAATAAACATATCCATTTGCACACCGGTAAAGCCTTTAGGCGGCAGGAATGCAGTAGCATAGGTATTTATCTTTTCTTCTGTGATCAGCATACCGCATGGGTGTATGGACATAATATTAGGAAAGCCTTTGAGCAGGTTGGCATAATGCAGCACAAGCTGCTGTATTTTATCTTCAGGGTGAATGGCTCTTTGCAGTGCTTTGATTTCTTCTTCCGGCAGCCCGAACACTTTGCCCAATTCGTGTATGGCAGCATCATGCTTAAAGGTGGAATAGGAGCCACATAAAGCAACGTGTTCCCTGCCGAATCGTTTAAAAATATAATCTATCATTTCATCCCGGTCTGTATAGCTAAAGTCAATATCAAAGTCGGGTGGCGAAGTTCTTTCAGGATTTAAGAAGCGTTCAAAGTATAGATTCAGCTCTAAAGGGTCTACGTCTGTGATGCCCAGGCAATAAGCTACGATGGAATTAGCGCCGCTGCCACGCCCCACATGATAAAAGCCCCGTGTATTGGCATATTGCACAATATCATTGTTGATCAGGAAGTACGCATTAAAGCCCAGATCGTTAATAATCTTTAGTTCTTTTTCCAGCCTTTCCAGAGCTGTTTTATTGTTCTTACCGTATCTTCTTACAAAGCCATCCTGCGCCAGTTTATACAGCAATACTCTATCGTCTTCTTTGCTTGCACTAAAGCATTTTTTTGTTTTGTCACTGTCAACATCTATCGAAATGTGGCAGGCATCTATCAGCTTGTACGTATTGATAATGATGAAGGGATAATCTTTAAAAGCCTGCAAAATGCAATCGGGTGAAACAAAGGTCTCCCGTTCTGAAGCCTGTGCTGCTGCCGACAATGTAGAAAGCAAACAGTTCTTGCTAATAGCGCGGAGCAGCCGGTGTAAATTAAAGTATGTTTTGTTCTGGAAGGTAATGGGCTGGAGCACTACCAGCTTGTCTTTATAGTTTTTCCAATCAATGGATATAAGCTTTGTCGTTTCCCAGGGTAGAATGCCTATATACTCATTGATGGATAAATCAGCTAATGGCTTTACACCTAATGGATAAATGATGAAGCCATCTGAATAGTCAGTAAAGATGATTGGGTTTTCGGAAGGTGCCGGAAAAGGCTTTTTTGCAATGATGTGTTCAGATAGAAATTCATGGATGCGGGTAAGCCCATTGTTATTAGCTGCCAGTAATATATACAACAGTTGATCCTCATTCCTGATTTCAGCACCCAACACCGGCTTGATGCCTGCTGCTAAACATAGCTTGTAAAATTCCCATTCGTCGTAGGTGCCGTTGATATTGGTGAGTGCTAAAGCAGTAACGCCCTTTTCAACTGCCGTGTTTACCAATTCTTCTGTGGAGAACGTGCCATAGCGCAAGCTGTAATATGTTTTACAGTTGAGGTACATAGTGATTAGTTGGTCTGTTTAGCTAAATATATTAGCAAATATTAGCTAAAATTTTGTGCCAACAAAATTCTGCTGTACAATTAGTTGTTTTAGTAAAGCATTTTAGAAGCAATTACTCAAAGCAAATGCAGTATAGATAAGACTTTGAGAATGTGAACAACTTTTTGAATAACTACATTAATAACCTATCTCTGTGCATTTATAAGATATTTATTCTTATCTCTACTTACTCATCATCCGAAATACCTCCTGAAAACTCCCCAAGGCACTTTCTAAATTCTCTGCTATCTCCTCCACCAGTACATCCGGGTCCGGCAGGTTGTCCAAGTCTGCAAGGGATTGATCTTTTAGCCAGGTAATGTCTAATGATGTTTTATCTCTTGCGACAACCTCTTCATAGGTAAATTTCCGCCACCTGCCTTCGAAATTGTAGTAGCGTTGTAGGTTTCTGTTCGCTTGTGTCGGTTGACAGGATTATAGCATTCAATGAAGCCGGCCAAATCCTCAAAATTCATCACGTCCTCTTTGAGGGTATGAGAAAGACCGGTAAAGCTGTTAAAACAGGGGAATCAAAGGCGCTTGATGCTGCTTTAAAGCAGAATTTGGAATAACGCTCACTACATTGTCTCAAATTATCGGTGTGTTGATAAACGAAGGGTTTACAAAGTCTAAATCGTGCATGAAAATAGATGAGCCTACTTTATTGAAAGTCTTATCAGAAATAGAAGGAGTAACAACTTACGATATCAATAACATATTGATCAATCTAACACTGTTGAAAAGAGCTAGTATTGGCGTACCCCCCTGCCGGATATACATTATTAATAATTTTCCCTTGGAGATACAATCGCTATATTTCCTATATCAGAAGGCCACTGGTAAAAATAATTAGAGACAAGGTCGTTTACTATTATTATGGTTACCGGCATTTAATGCAGTTTATTGAAAACTTATATTATCTCCTGGATTCAAGCAAGCTCCCCGCCGTTAAATCGGAAGAAATGAAAAGCTGGCTTGTCGCTGCTTCAGGTGAAAAGGGCAACCCTTTTAGGAAGTCCGTTAAGAAATGGTTTGAAGAAAACTCCGAGCACGAAGTTACACCTCATTAGATCAAGATGGATAAAGATGTATCAAAAGGTCACATAGAAACTGGGAAACACTATGGTGATATTGATCTGCTCGTGATTAGCCATGAAGATCGCATAATTTATCCCATAGAATGCAAGAATATTCAAGGTGGTCGGAATGTACACAAAATGAAAGTGGAAATGGTTGATTATCTCGGACGAGACGGCAATGACAAAAAAGTAAAAATGCGTAAGCACGTTGAACGTAACCGGTGGCTAAATGCTAATAAAGCTTTCTTGGCAAGGTTAGTGCCCAATACTGAGGGTTATACCATAAAGTCATTCATCTTAACTGCTGATAACATACCTCATCTAAAAAAGGATGATCTTCCATTACCAGTAAAATCATTTGCAATTTTTGAGAAAGAATGGACTATCTTATTTGTCAGACTTATAATGTCTCGCTTTCATCATATATTAGTAAAGGGTGCTGGCATGTTAAATGCACACAAAAACCAGCTTAAAAATTATTTTATGATCCCTGAGATGTTTGTACTACTATTGATAGCCACTAGTTGACTGCTGATTGCCTGTCCGCTTATCGGACATTTAACGGACATTTCGGACATTTAACGGACATTCTACTTCCTGAAGAGGTATTTAGATGATTTCTTATCTCCTGTTTTTACGAGCAGACCTAATGTTACTAATTCAGTTAAGTCACGTCTGGCTGTTCTGTCGGTTACACCAAATTTACTTTGGTAATTGCCGGTTGTAATCTCACCTGCTTCTTTCCATAACTGCAATGCCTGCTTTTGACGGTCGTTGAGATGATAGGTAGCCAGGAGATTTTCCTGATAAACATCTTTAAACAAAGTCACTAACATGCCACCGTCCTGCTCCTTCATTTCCGGCTCGGGCAAACCGGCTTCGCGGCAGGAGTTGATAATCTTTAGCGTACCTCGTCCCCAGGCGTCAATGTAGCCACCTTTAAAGCATACATCGGCAATTAACGGGTTTCGTGGTCGGGATGGATGCTGCCGTTTCAAAGCGTCTAATGTTAAGCCTTGGGGCAAGAAGCCTTCATTCCAGATGCTGAACCTGCTGTCGTACATCCTGATTTGCACCATGCTGCCCATGTAATCACGATGAACCAGGGCATTTAACAGCATTTCTCTTAATGCCGCTACGGGGTATTCTCCTTTTTCGATCCGTTGCAAGCCTTCAAAATTTACCGGCTTTACAAAGAATTTCCTATTAAGCGTATCCGGCACTTCGTTTAATAAATGCACCAGATTACCTTCGGCAGTTTCCTGAAAACGGAGGTCGTCATCAGTAGTACCAAAGCGCCCCATTTTCACCAGCATATTCGGGAAAAAACGTCCGGGGTCTTTGCCAAACAATATGATAGCTGCCCTTTTTAATTTACCTTCTTCGGTGAGCCTTAACTTTTCCAATAATTCTGCAAGGGATAATCCTTGCACATCAGGCAAACGTCCGCTTTTAGCAGCTACTTCTATAAACTGGTCAACAGCAGCCGTATTGATGTCTGTAATGGATGCTGATGGTTCTGTTACATCATCCCAGGTTTTACCGGTTTTGCGTAATAGGAATTCGGTTAGTGCGTTGCCTTTTAACTCTTGCCTGGTACTGCCGCTGCGGGTATAGAACACACCTCTGAGTGAAATGGGAACAGCATAAGGTGGCGTGACGATTTCCAAATAATGTTTGCCCTCCAGTTCATGCAAATTTACCTCTACCATAATGCCTAAAATGTCCCGGATCTTATTGGGTAAATCTTCCAGCAGTTTTTTATAATCAGGTACATCTACAACATTGCCTTTGTCGTCCTTACCTATGTAGATGGTACCTCCCTGGCTGTTAGCAAAGCCAACAATCCACTTCAGGTAATCTTCGTGCCAGCTTTGCTTGTATTCTATGTTTTGATGCTCGGGCATTATACTTGTTTGTCGTACTGCTGATTGTATCTTTATTCAGCTTTAAAAGATGCTACAACTTTAGGGTAAAAATCAGCAAAGTTTAAAGCTGCTTGATTTGCGGCAAGATAATTTACATTTTATAAAATATCTATTAGGGTATCGTCACTTATTCCAATAACGCTGCTTATAAAGGCTTTTACATAAGCTATTCAAATAAGTGCATCAACAATAAAAAGCACCTGTGAAAGCAGGAGTCTGCTGTTTACGAAGGAGACGTGATGAAAACTGCCACATTGCAAAAATAAATAAAGCCCCTGTAAAGACAGAGGCAGTTTTTTCAACCCTAAACCCTTAGAAAAACAGAGTTAAAGGTAAAAATAACACTCAAAAAATTAAAACGCTTTATCATACTGCTTCCTGCATGCACCTGCTTGTTGGTGCTGCTTATACTGCAGGCATAAAGCAGGAAAAGACCATCGAATAGGCTGGTGGTATTTATATACCGGACATGCCAGCGATACCCCCATTATTGGGATGGTGCGGCAAAAAGCAGGATTATGAGGCTTATTATACGGAACTGCCATAACAGGATGCAGTGCTTACCGCTTTAATGTTATAACCTGCTTATCACCTTGTAATCAAGAAACTCCACTTCCGTTGAATAATAATGCGCTTTTACAGGCTCTTCCCTTAACAGGTCGGTACTCAGGTACTTTTTATTACTGTCATTGAGGGTGGTTACCACAACGGCTTTACTCCCGATCCTGTTTTGTACCTGCACCGCTCCAATAAGGTTAGCGCCCGAGGAAATACCAACTGCCAGCCCCAACTGCTTTGCCAGTTTCTGTGCCATAAGAATGCTGTCGCCATCGGATGCCTGCAGGGTATCGTCCAACAGGCTTAAGTCCACCAGTGGGGGTATGAATTCATCGGATATACCTTGAATACGGTGTGTACCCGTTTTATGACCAGTTGTTAACGTAGGCGATTCCAATGGCTCTAAGGGATGTACTTGTATAGCCGCATTTCTTCTCTTCAGGTAACGTCCTATCCCCATCACCGTACCGCCGGTCCCTACCCCTGCTACGAAAGCATCCGGCGATAAATCAACAGACTGTAACTGCATCCATATTTCTTTTGCCGTTGTTTTTTCATGCGCCGCTGCATTGTATGTATTTTCAAACTGCCCCGGAAGGAATACGTGGCTATTTTCTTTAGCCAATCGCCTGCTCATAGCTATGCTGCCCAAAAAACCACCGGCTTCCTTACTGATCAGCTCGAGGGTAGCTCCCAGGCTTTTAATAATGCTTATTCTTTCTTTGCTTAACCAATCCGGCATAATAATTTTCACTTCATGACCCAAGGCCTTGCCCAGGGCACTGAATGAAATACCGGTATTACCGCTGGAAGCCTCCACAATAACATCACCAGGCTGCAGGGTGCCCGACTCATACGCCCTTTGCAGTATATACAATGCCATACGGTCTTTGATACTGCCTGTCAAATTGAAATATTCGCATTTCGCATATACTTTTCTATACTCCTTTTTATACCGGTAGATAATTTCGAGCATCGGTGTGTTTCCAACTACCTGCCATAACTGTCTGAACTTATGCCCTAATGCGCCGGGCATAGCCGGTGTGGTGGCATTAAAGAGGGCTTGGCCTATTATGGTCATACTATTCTTGTTTTATAATTGATTTTTTAAAGTATCATGGACTCATAACCTTCTACCAAAGCATCTTCCGCTGCTTTCGGGGAATGGCTTAATAGCCATGCAGGAAAACAGAACGGCTGCTTATTGGGTTTAAAGTATGTTGTCTGCCACTCATACTTTGTTCCATGTCTCCCGAGAAGAATTATTTACCGCGTGCAGTGTGTTTTATGCTGCATAGTCACCCTGGTTCAGAATAATCCCATTTCAGGAGATCAAAACCTCCTGCCTGCATATTTCACCGGATGCGCTGAAAAATCCCTGGAGTGCAGAGACCATGTTGGCACTTCCCATATATACCGGTGTTACCTCGTGCAGGCTGGCTGGTAGCAAATGGAGTATACTTGCGGCTCCGTTGGTTGCTTTGCCGCCGGCCACCGTAAGGATAAATGCCAGTGGATTACACTCATACATCAACCGCAGTTTGCCTTTTGGTTTGGCTGCTGTTGCCGGGTATAAGAAAATACCGCCTTTCAGCAAGGTACGGTGTACATCCGCCACCATACTGCCTACATAGCGCTGGGAATAACCTACACTTTTCTTTGCCCCCTGCTGGCAAAAAGCCAGGTATTGCTGTACCGCACTGGTGTATTGAAAAAAGTATCCCTGATTAATGGAATAGGTAGAACCATTTTCCGGACAGACCATATTCGGATGGCTCAGGCAGAACTCACCAATAGCAGGGTCTAAGGTAAACCCGTTCACGCCCCTTCTGGTGGCGTATACCAGCATGGCAGACGGCCCGTATATAACATACCCGGCTGCTACCTGCCGGTAGCCAGGCTGCAAAAAATCGGTAAGTATACAAGGCGCTCCCGGCGAGCTGATACGGCGGTAAATACCGAAAATGGTACCTGTAGGGATATTAATGTCAATATTACTGCTGCCGTCCAGCGGGTCAAACATTACTACATATTTGCTGTTATTGTTAACCGCATCATCAAATGCCACCATATCTTCCATTTCTTCACTGGCGATGCCGGCACAACTCATTCCATGCCTTAGCACCGCTATAAGCTGGTTATTGGCAAACAGGTCAAGCTGCTGTACTTCTTCCCCCTGTATGTTTGTGTCTCCGGTAGCACCCAGTATATCTGCAATACCTGCCCTGCTCACTTCGGCGTAAATACGTTTGGCAGCCAGCCCTATATCGCGCAGCAAAGCACTCAGCTCACCGGTGGCATGCGGAAATAAACGCAGTTGCTGAATGGTAAATTCATCCAGCGTCAGCACTTTCTTATACATGTTGTTTGCTATTTCAGTTATCAGGCAAATACTTTGGGCGATGCATGTGCTATTTCCGCCGTTACCCTATCCGTATATTGTTCAAAATTATTATGGAACCGCAGCGCCAGTTCATTGGCAGTCTGATCGTAGGCATCCTTGTCTTTCCAGGTATTTCGGGGATCAAGCAAATGGCTGTCAATTCCCGGACAAGTCAGGGGTATCCTCCACCCAAATACATTATTAACCGCATAGGAAACATGATCCAGTTCGCCATTTAATATGGCATTGACGATAGCCCTTGTGTCTTTAAGCAGCATGCGTTGCCCTGTTCCGTACCTGCCGCCAGTCCAACCGGTGTTGACCAGCCAAACCTTAGGCTTATGCACGCTCAATCTTTCCCCTAATAACTTAGTATATACGGCAGGATGCAGTGGCAGGAAAGGGGCACCAAAGCAGGCACTAAAGGTGGCTTTCGGTGCTGTTATACCCGTTTCGGTGCCGGCTATCTTGGCGGTATAACCACTGATAAACTGGTACATCGCCTGTGCTGTGGTCAGCCTGCTTACCGGCGGCAGCACCCCATACGCATCACAGGTAAGAAAGAGTATATGCTTAGGAATGTCACTTACAGAGGGAATCAAAGCGTTGGCAATGTAATGGAGCGGATAGCTGGCACGCGTATTTTCCGTGATCGTTTTGGAGGCAAAATCAATATCGGCCGTGCCTGGAAAAAAGGTTGTGTTTTCCACCAGCGCTCCTTCTTTAATGGCGTCGGCTATTGCAGGTTCTTTTTCCTTGCACAAGTCAATTACTTTGGCATAACAGCCGCCTTCAACATTAAATACCGAATTAGCTGTCCAGCCGTGCTCATCATCACCGATCAGCCTCCGGAACGGATCTGCGCTTAACGTGGTTTTACCGGTGCCACTAAGCCCGAAGAACAGGGCAACATCGCCGGCAGCACCCACATTGGCGCTACAATGCATACTTAGGACACCATGCGCTTGCGGTAAGATATAATTCAATACCGTAAATACACTCTTTTTGATCTCACCGGTATAAGCAGTGCCGCCAATGAGAATAGTTCGGTGTGTAAAGGAGATAACTACAAAATGTCCGCTACGGGTATGGTGAACAGCAGGATCGGCTTTAAAGCCGGGCGCCTGTATAATATGCCATTGCGGCTCAAAAGACGGCAGGTCTGTCGCATCTGGTCTTATAAACATATTATAGCAAAAGAGATTATCCGGTGGATGTTCATTAATGATACGGATAGGTACCCGGTAGTGCTGGTGGGCACAGGCATACACATCTCTCACCCACACCTCCGCCCTATTGCTGAGGTAATGCACCATTTCATTTTTTAATCGCCGGAAACTATCCGCATCAATGGGCTGATTGAACCCATTCCAATCTATTGTATCTGCAGTAAGCGCATCCTGTACAATAAACTTATCCTGCGGGCTTCTGCCGGTAAAGCTGCCGGTGGAGATACACAGCGCACCGGAAGAACTAAGGGCTCCTGCTCCTTTGTCAAGGGTTTGCCGGATGAGCGCTTCCGGAGGAAGCTGGTAATGGATTGTTGCGGAACTGCCTATCGCTTTAAGCATAAAAAGAACTGTTTTGATGGTGAGCACAATACTATCAATCGTTAGTTTGCAAATGTAAACAGCGAAAAGGCACACAATAGCGTATGAATAAATATTTTCTAATAAATTTATTTTTTATTAGAAAAATTCTAACCAATGATATAAATAACAGCCTGTTATTAGATAATATTTAAAAATGAGGGTAGTGCACCGTACCTGCGCAGGTAACACAAGCGGGTGTTAAAGGGAATTGCAGCTGCTGTAGCAGGCGCTTGTGCTGTTCGGCTATAGCTGAAGTGCCCGCCACTTTTTGTTTCAGCATTCGGTGTCTAATTACAACTTATTTATGATGCTGGTGGAACAAGCGCAAAAGCGAAATAAATTTGCACACATATCTTACACCTTTTAAATCAGGAAGGAAGGCAATAAAATGAATGAATCAGGTGCTGAAATGATACGCGTAGTAACAGCAGATGACCACTCCGTGTTTCTTTATGGGCTGCGTATGACATTGGATGCAGATCAGCAAATAACGGTTGTAGGGGAAGCCGGCGATGGCAGGGCATTAATAGCTGTGGCTACAGCGGTAAAACCGGATGTAATACTTACCGACATTAGTATGCCCGATATGGATGGAATTGAGGCTATCAGCGCTATCCGGCAAATGGATATGAATATACGGTGTATAGCACTCACTACCTTTGGTAACGACCAGCTGATCATAGATGCGTTAGAAGCAGGTGCCATTGGTTACATCAACAAAAACGCAGGCAGGGAAGAAATCACCGAAGCAGTCAAAACGGTATACCGGCATATCCCTTATTACTGTAAAGCTACCAACCTTAAACTTGCCAGACTGATAACCAGGAGCACATTTAACCCGTATAACATACCACATCAACAGGTTTTTTCTGAAAGGGAGAAACAGATTATTCAGTTGATTTGCCAGGAAAAGACAAGTGAGGAAATAGGTAAACTATTGTTCCTGAGTAAGCGAACGGTGGAGGGGTGCCGGTTGAAAATACTGGATAAAATGAATGTCAAAACAACCGCCGGGCTGGTGATATATGCCATTAAAAACGGGCTATATACTTTATTGGAGTAAAGGCGGTAAGGGAATAAGAAACTGGTAAGAAACGCCTTTGCCCGGCGCTGTATTCAGGTAAACTGCCGCCTTCAATATATCGGCTCTTGTCGTAATATTTCTCAGCCCTAATCCTTTCCGGGACCGCTTAAGCACTCTTTTATCAAAACCCACTCCGTTGTCAGTGATTGACAGTTCCAGCATGTTATTACGATGATGCATTTGAATAGCAATCACACCCGCCTGCGCATGCTTGAGGGCATTTGTAAGCACTTCCTGGATAATGCGGTAGATATGAATTTTATGGTTTTGCGGAATACCCTGTTCATGGATATTCCATTCCAACTGCACCTTACCCTTATTATTGCCCGGCAGCATGGATATATACTCCACAACGGCTTCTTTCAACCCCTGCTCTTTCAGGGTGATAGGCATCATGTTTTTTGATATCTGCTTTACCTTCCCTATGGCATCATCAATTGTACGCCTGGCTGCTGTAACCGTTTGTATATAGCGGCTGTCTTCGGGCAGCAGGTCCAGCTGCAACCTGATAGCCGACAGGCTGGAGCCCAGGTCATCATGCAGATCGGAAGCAATTCTTGCCCTGTCCTGTTCCATCAGTTGCGTATCTGCAAGGATTTTCTCCAGGTATAATGCTACTTTTCTTCTGTGATACCTTATAATGGTTACAAATAAAAAGATAATCAATATACCCAATATACAACCGGCGGTCAGTACAGCAATATAAATTCTTGTTTCTTCGGGATGCATAGGATAGCGCTGGCATATATAATATTCACAAAACAATTAACGACCGACAAACTGAGCCAAAGGCTTCGGTAAAACGGATAACTGAACGGCAAGTTAAACATGTTAAACACTTCCAGGAAAGCTTTGTAGCCATAATACAGCAAAAAAGCAATGCAAAGGAGGAAAACAGCATTTTTCTGCAGGCTTTTTTTCTCCCATACAATCAGGCTGTTGATCCGGTCGATGCTAAAAAAGACAATGACAAACGAATAAAAAATCCGGAAAACGGAGTTATTTTCCTGTAGTGTATGAAAGATCATATTATCGCCTGCCCAGATAACAATGCCAAGCACTGCAAAAAAGCAAAGCTGTTTTGCAGTGCTGCCGTCCCACCGGTAAAACTGGTACATCAGCAGCAGGTACTCTGCCAGCACATAAATATTAGCATTAACCGTGTTACTGCCAATAGTATAGATCAGCGCCAGGCTGAGACTTTCATTGATGAATGCCAGCCAGACGATCAACAGGAAAGGATAGAAATCCTTATGGATCTTCCTGAATCTTACTACGCCTATAACTGCTGCTATAGTAATGGAATGGTTCAGAATAATATCAATGGTGTACCCCGGCATACCTGTTAACTGTTAAGGGAGGATGGGGGCGGACAATTTTGTGGGCACCGGTACCCATCTTCCAGCAATACAGGATCACCTTCCGTCAGTGTTGAGGTGGTTACATTAGCTGCCGGTAATATATCTGCTCCATCCGCATCAGCCGCTACTAATATAACATCCACTTCATTATTGTCCTTCATACCATAATACACCCTGAGGTGCCGGCAACCTGTTGCTGCTAATAACTGCTGTACGGCACTCAGGTCAAAGGTTTCACAAATGGGAAAATTGGCAGGCCTGTTTGCACGATAACGGGTGGTCATGTCAATAGCCTGCTGTAACGAGATCTGATGATTTGTGGTACTCATAACAATACAATTTAGTGAAGTACAATACTACAGGCTTATGCTTTCGCTACGTATGCGTAGTTCTACGGTAAAAGGGCGTAGTTCTACTGAATTTACAGGGTACACCGGCTGGTCGCTATGGGGTGTGCTCGTTCTTTGTACTGTCAAACCAAATTCCGGTACCATGAAACCCCTTTTTACAGCAAAAATACCTGGTTATATGGTCGGGCAATCCAACACATTGCCGGATGAGCATATCCGGCATTACCTGCCCGGCAGTGACATTCTTACGGCTGCCGGTACTTTCGGGAAGATCAGTGTACAACAATTCAGTTTGGAGGCGTTTCATATTTACTATGTGGCACTCACCATCGAGCAGGCTGTTAGTATTAACTTATACTGTTCAGTGCCACTTTGTTTCAGCCAGGTAGTATTAGCGCAATCCTACGAAGCTGTTATACAAGGCATAGGAAACATCCGGTTCAAACAACACGCCTTTAGTGTACTATACATGAGCCGGTTGAATAGCTGTTGTTCCTTCGCCAAAGGGCAATATCTTCTGCTGGTCATCACCTACCCGCCAGCTATCTTACTGCCTGTACTGGCATATTTTCCGGGGCTGGAAGCATTGCAGAACCGTATCGAAAAGAACCAGCCTGCCTTTCTGCAGCATACCGCGCATCCGCTGTCTGCCCAGCTTACACAACTGGTTTACCAGTTATTGCAGGTTCCCTTTATTGCTTCTACCCGGCAGTTTCATCTCCGAAACATACGGTCAATTATCACGGTTATGTGCGCGCAGTTGAATGCCACCGGTACAGGAGAACCTTTTTTTTCTCAGGATGATATGGCGGTTATTCATGCCACCAAAGACTTTATAGATGCGCATCTGGATACGCATTACACCATTAGCCAGCTTGCGCGGAAAATGGGTATCAACGAACACAAGCTGAAAAAAGGCTTTAAAGCCGTAACCGGCGTTGGACTCTTCGGCTACCTGCTCCGGCAACGACTGGCTATCGCCAAAGCACAGTTGGAACAAAGCAATAAGCCGGTGGGAGCGATCGCCCGTAAGGCAGGCTACAGGAGTACGGCTAACTTTTGCATTGCCTTCCGAAAGCAGTACGGCATCACGCCGCACCAGTTTCAAAAACAATATAAAAGGTAAACGGTTATCACCGATTTGAAAACGTCAAAAACAATCCCGCCTGCCTGTTAATTGCTCCCATTGTCATAAAAGCAAGTGGATAGCTTGCAGTTAATTAAAACACCCGGCAAACCGCAACATCCCGGTTGCCTTCACTGCTACTTTTTATGAAAACAACAACTGTAATATCCATCCTCTGCAGCCTGCTGGTATTCCTTTTTGTTTATACTGCCCTTAGTAAGCTGCACGATTACCGGGGCTATACCACCGATATGTACAACCAGCCTTTACCACACTGGTTAACCGTTGTACTCATCCCGGTGCTGCCTGTAGCAGAGCTGGGCATAGCTGCCTGTCTTATTACCGAACGCTGGCGGATAACAGGGTTATACCTGTCTTTACTGGTGATGCTGGCATTTACCTTATATACCCTGCTGGTGCTTTTTCATACGTTCCGCTATGTGCCCTGCTCCTGTGGCGGCATGATTAAAAGCTTAAGCTGGGGAGCACATCTCGTGCTGAACTTATTCTTCCTGCTCCTGTCTGCTGCAGGGATCTTCCTGTTAAAAAAGCAGCCGCCGGCGGATGCAATACCTTTTTCACGTGAACAGGACTATGCCGAAAACCTGTAAAAAGAGTAGGCGTTCACCCACTAATTAAAATGGATGTTATGAAAAAAATGAAATGGTTACTAATGGCTGCCGTAGTGATGGCAGCCGTCAGCGCATTTTCCGCGCCTCCGCCCCTTGAGGAGTATGTACTGGAGAACGGGCAGTATGTGCTTAAAAGTGAAGCTATCCCGCGCGATGGCAACTGCATCAGCGCTGCTTCCGTATGCACGTACCTGAAAGATGCCAACGGTAATTACACTCCCGAAAACCCGAATGAGCACAAGCAGTTTTTGCACAACTAAATGCTGCGCTTTAAAAGGCAGGCTAACCCTCGTGGTTAGCCTGTTTTGTTATATCATCTCTGTTAAGCAATCTTTCAAATCTTCCTATATGTATGGTTTGGAATAAATTAAACAGGTATAGCACGTGCCGGGTGTGCGATGCAGCAGAAAAGGTGCGCCGACTGCACCGCTCCTACTGGTAGTTGTACAATAATGGCCTGCCGGGGCAGTATTGCCTTGACCGGCTACCAAAAGATTGTCTTTGTGGTGCACTAGCGAGCAGCTTCCACCAGTTTTTCTATATTGTCATACCGGGTATTTATGGTTTACTGCATGTAATATCCCCCGCATGCATAGCATCATTCAGCTACTGCTCCAGGCTTTCATATTTCCAGCCTGCAGATCCTTTGCAAAGTGCTTTTAAGAGTACAACAATATCATGCTGCTTAATGGACTCCATGTGGTAAATATAAGCCGTTTTCCATTTTCCGGAAAATGGAAAGAACGTTACCTTCACCCGATGCGTATATTGGTAATGGGCGATATTCACGGCGCTTACAAAGCGGTATTGCAATGTTTACAAAGGGCAGGGTTCGATTATGAGCGGGACCGATTGATACAGTTGGGAGATGTAGCAGATGGGTATGACGAAGTGTACCTGTGCGTGGAAGAATTGATGAAAATAAAAAACCTGGTTTCCATCAGGGGAAATCATGATGACTGGTTTTATGAATTTATACAAACAGGCATCCATCCGCAACAATGGGAGCAGGGCGGCAAAGCTACGGCTATCTCCTATTTACGGCTAAAGGGGCAGGAGCCGTTAACGGGCGAAGAAAGCTATTCTTCCATAACAGTGTTGGATAGCGCAGCTATACCCCATAGTCATCAGCAATTCTTTGCAAGCCAGCGCCTGTATTATATTGATGACGAAAACAATTGTTTTGTACACGGCGGCTTCCACCGGCAGGTTCCGTTTACACAGCAGTTGGCGTACACTTATTATTGGGATCGGTCTTTGTGGATGGCTGCACTTTCTTATGAGGCATTCAACAGGGGCAACAGCAAAAAAAGCAGGTTTGCCATGGCAACGCCCTTTACTACTGTTTTTATTGGTCATACGCCTACGCTCCATTGGAAAAGGGAGCAGCCTATGGAGGCAGCTAACGTCTGTAACCTCGATACCGGTGCAGGTCATGGTGGAAGGCTAACCATTATGGATGTGCATACCAGAGTCTATTGGCAGTCCGATCCGGTAAACACATTGTACAATAAAAGCTGGCGGTAATAACGCAGGCCGCAGCTTGTTGAAGTGCTGCATAAACGGTTAATGGAATTTACGGAAGTCTGGCATTGCGGCTAAGGAGGAGCAATAGCAAAAAAGCAAGAAACTATTCAAAACCACTGAAGTGATGAATGCAGGATAACCTGATTTTGTAAATGAGTTTTGTAAAAAGCAGCTAGACAGAAAGCCCATTAAAAAGAGAAGATAAATCATCATTATACAAAATCGGTCGTTTTTGTATAATACATGTCAGTTTTCGGTTATGTAATTGATTGAAGTTTTTTCTTTTAAAATAAACCGGTTTTCTTGTCAGTTGACAGAGCAAGATTAGTTTTCCATCTAGTTTTCCTTTGCAAAACTATCAACCTATAGCCGGACAAGACCCAAAGGGTCTGTTTTGCAATATTAAAAAATGCAGCACATAATCAAATTTTAAGTCCAACAGCCTGCCAGGTCAAAGGCCTGGCGGGCTGTTGGATCCATATAGAGTTTGGTAGTTGTCTAAAATGGACAAGTAGAGCTTTACTTTCTACCCACGCATTCATCTGCTCAGTGACAAAGCGTTTTTATAAATCAATTCGTCAAAATATACCTATATATACCTATTTATCTGAGTGCTGTTCTTTGCTATTACTTTCATTGATGTCAATATTGACTTCTATTTGCTTTTCACTGCACCCAGTTCTTCTATTTTCCAAAATTAATCCTGCAACGTAGGTATGCTACCTTAGCAGCTAAAGTAACAATATATGGCTCCTATGTTTCTTTACGAAGAATATCGCCGGCGTGCTTATGAAATTTAGAATGCGCTTAGCCGGTACGCCATTAAAAGATTGCCGGTAAATACGGATTTAGTACTGAACGTGCCAGGTAAATCTCTAAACTGGTAACAGCTATAAAAAAAAGAAAGCAGCATTGTTCCGGTGACGATTTTCATAAACTCATCGGAGAAGAAAGATCAAAAATCGTAACTCTCGAATTTAAACCAGTAGCTATCACTGTTTTCATATTTTTCTATAACCACAGTAAAGCCTTTGATCTTTCCATATATTTCAATAGAGTACTGATTAGCTACTACACCGTTATTGAGTCTGTCAACTATATCTGTGACGGTTGTTTTTCTTGGACCGTATAATCCACCCGAATCTATATACTGGCCATGAGTAAATGTTGTATCGCCACACAGTACAAGCGACCGGTTGTAGTATTCCAGCATTAAGTTGGCAGCAGCAGCAAAAGACAGCTTGGTAATAGTATCAGTTCCCAGATCCACACCAGTAGCTTTGTTGCTTTGCCGGTCTACATTCATTGAAATAATATAGCCAATATCATGGTTTGTTTCTTCAACCGCCGGAAGAGATACAGCCGCCTTTACGTATGGATATTGATCCTGTGGGAACTCGGTGTACCAGTATCCTTTCTTATCCTCCAGGCTAGGCTTGAGTGCATCCCAGTCTTTAGCTGCCATATCAATCATTTTCTCTGGCGTTGCTATATATAGCTCGTCGGACATTTTGCCATCCGAATCTTTCCTGCAAGCCGAAAAGCAGACAACTAGCAGTAAGATTAGTGTTTGTAGTGATAAAAGAGACTTTCTCATGGTAATAATGTAGATATTGAATTTGCAGGCAAACATACCAAATTCGCATGTTTCCACAAGGACATTTTTGTCTAATAAGCGTGATTTGTTCTTTAGCTTGCGTCCCTTTTTACCTCATCCTACTTAATCAATGCTATGTTGGCTACATCTTTGAATGTGCCTCTAAAAGCGAGTTAAAGCGGGGATTGTCATTTACCCCTTTAATGCGGCTTCGCCTAATATAATTTTGCTGATGTTTTCTATTGTTACTGGCACAGCATTCGGACAGATAATTTCAGTTAATCCCCAATCTTCAGTAATAGTTCTTTTTGTCTTTTTTGCAATAGCATTTAAAGTCATGGATTCCTGATACTAGGCTGTGTTGACATCTAAGATAAAGGAAAGTTTGGTATAGTTGTTTTTGGGGATGGGTATAGAAAAGTGGTAAGATGAGCAGAAGATATGAGATTAGTGAGCAGCAGTGGGAAGTGATCAAAGGCAAGCTACCTTGTCAACCCGGCTACAAGGGCAAACAAGCAGATAATCGGCTATTTATAAATGCGGTGATGTTTGTAGCCAAGTGTGGCGTTCCCTGGCGTGATTTGCCCGAACGATTTGGTAAGTGGAACACCGTCTATGTCCGGTTCCGCAGGTGGGCAAAGCAAGGAGTATGGCAACGTATTTTCAAAGACATGGCAGATAGGGATGTAAAAACATTACTGATTGATTCTACTGCCATAAGAGTACATCAGCATGGAGCCTGTGCATTAAAAAAACAAAGACAACAACAAACGAAATGATCAGGCAACCGGCAGATCAGGAGGTGGGCTGACAACTAAGATTCACCTAAGCACCAACGAGGCAGGCAGGATCAACAACCTGCTGCTTACCGGAGGACAAACGGCAGATGTAAAAATGGCTTTAGACCTGTTACAGGGAATAAGGGCAAATAAACTAATAGCAGACAAGGCGTATGATAGCAACTGGCTTTTGTATTACCTGGACAGTGAAAACATAGAAGCGGTGATACCACCAAAGAAAAGCCGTCTGCAACAACGAACAACTGACTATACAGCTTACAAGCAAAGAAATGTGATTGAAAGAACCATCAACAAACTAAAGCAGTACCGTAAAATAGCTACCCGCTATGAAAAAACAGCTACTTCCTTTCTCTCACTTTGCTGCCTGGCTGCTACCTTTATTAACCTTAACCTGTAAGGTGTCAACACAGCCTAGTAGTCATTTTCACGGTTAAAACAGGCACTGGTTTCTTCTTCTCCGTAATGTCTCCATCAATAGCCTATTGTGCTTAGCCATGGGACATTGCCTTTACTTTGATTTTAGAGAAAAGAGGTGTAGATTTTCAAAAGGAAAAGCAGAGGTGAACTATGGACATTGCTAGTTGTTAGCGCAACTATCCTCCGCATTAGTCCTCTGCTTTTTCCTTTGATCTTCCGGTTGAATGGTACCAAATAGAATCTTAGGTGTCAGGACCTGTTAAAGGCTTTAGTACGATGTCAACCTTTTTATTTATCTTCTAAAATCAAATGTATGCAAAAAACGTATGATTTCTTCATTGGTATTGATGTGTCAAAGGACAAGCTTGATTACTGTATTACCAACAAAGAAACGCTGCAAAACCAATTTGGTATTGTTGCCAATAATGCAAAAGGCATTAATGGCCTTATCAAATCTTTACTCAAAATAACCGGTGGCGGCACAAGCGCAGCTAATAAAATTAACCTGTTATTCTGCTTTGAAAATACAGGCGTTTACAGCATGCCGCTTTGCTACTGGCTGCAGGTAAACAAGCTTGATTACGCCGTTGTTGCTGCCCTTGAGATAAAGCGTTCAAAAGGTATTACCAGAGGCAAGACAGACAAGGCAGATGCAAGGGATATTGCAGCTTATGCCTTGTTGTAAGGGTACCCATAATTCGGCAGTAAGGAAATAGGGCGAATTCTTTATTTTTAAACTGTCAAAAACATGAAAAAGAAAACGTTTACAGAAAGCCAGATTGTGGCTGCTATCCAGAAACAGG
>NZ_SZQL01000026.1 GCF_005233845.1 Ilyomonas limi | reverse complement strand
CTTTTGATTGTTGTTTGAGTAATTGCTTTAATTGCTGAGGTGTTTCTTTTACCCTAATTCCTTTTGCCTTTGCCATATGGCAAAATATTATAAATTAGACTATTTATGAAATATAACCGGTATTAGTTCAAAGCCGGGGACATACTGCTTGTCGCCGAACATAAACACTTATTTAAAAATAGTATTATGTTCTTCATGCACCTTTGGGGCTCTAAAAGGCATTAGCATAATTTTTTACAATTCACCGTTTGACAATTCGCAATAGACCTTTACATTTGCGCTCCCATTGCCTGATAGTATAATGGTAGTATCTCAGATTCTGGCTCTGATGGTCTTGGTTCGAATCCAGGTCAGGCAACTTTCTCCAACCACTTATTTTACCATATCTTGTATTGTGTTCAATTACCGATTTCTTATCAGTAAAGCACCTATTTATTAAGTATTAGTATTATCTATTGTGGCTTTTGCAACAGCCGGAGACACAACAACATGCTTTTCTTCTTTCACCTCTTCGTCCAATAAATGCGTATAACTGTGTTTCAGGCGATCGTAAAAAGAATGTTTATATAAGGATAGAAACCATAATGGCAACCACGCCTGCAAACATGAAGTAGAAGATAACACTATGTTTATCAGTCATTTCCAGCACCAGTATAGCCGAAGTAAAATGTGTACGCGTAAGTCCGGTAAAAAAGCCCACTATGCCGGCGAGTATCAGCAGGTTGCTGTTGGTAGCCGATAAATGAATCCATTGCACCACTAAACCGCCAATACTAGCACCGGAACTAAGTGCGGGTGAAAATACACCGCCTGCAGCACCAGTCGTAAAATATAAAATTTGATCAAGTACACGAAGAATGGGAACGTACCAGGCCTGGTGCTTATCGGCATAAAACAATAAATTATTCATCAATTGTTTACCCGAACTTAAAATGTGCGTATCGTTTAAGGCAATAAGCACAATAATGAATGCACAGCAGAGTAAATTATTTTACAATAAATAAACAAAATATTGCAGATGCCATTCTGCACGCTACATTTGACACCCAACATTAGCCACTAACAATAATTAATCAGCAATAACTATGGTTGGTATTATCATGGGCAGCGACAGCGATTTGAAAGTAATGCAGGACGCTGCTGCTATGCTGCAATACTTCAATATTGAATTTGAACTGACAGTTGTATCAGCACACCGCACACCCCTGCGCATGGTGGAGTATGCATCTAAAGCCGCATCCCGTGGCTTAAAAGTGATTATTGCAGGTGCTGGTGGTGCAGCACATTTGCCGGGCATGGTGGCTGCTATTACTACATTGCCGGTGATTGGCGTGCCTGTAAAATCGTCCAATTCTATAGATGGCTGGGATTCAGTACTGTCTATTCTGCAAATGCCGAATGGCGTGCCGGTAGCAACTGTAGCTTTAAATGCTGCAAAGAATGCAGGTATCCTGGCTGCACAAATAATAGGCACCAGTAATACAGAAGTAGCTGATGCGCTGATACGTTATAAAGAAGAATTGAACAGCAGTGTAGAAGAAAAAATAAGAAAGCTAAGCGCTGATTTTCCGAATGGTTTCGATAAAGGTTTATAACTGTACAATAGCAAATTCCTGTTCCAGCGCAAGGGAGTATTGATAAGCTATTTTAATAAATTCATTTCCATAGCGCGCGTAAAAGAGTGAGAGATTTTCCACTCTTTCCTGCAGGCTGTTATCAGGAAAGAGTTGTGCCTTCAGCTTATTGATCTGCCGCTGTTGTGCTTCATACTTTTTCTTTTCGGCACGCAGCATTTTCTTTTCCAGTTCTATCAATCCTTTCTGCGCCTGCCTGCCAAGATTGAGCACATGCGCATGTAAAGTAATGTTTATAATATCAATAATATTGGTAAGCTTTTCCGAATATAACTTTTGCAAACAGGCTATTTCATCCGTTAGCGTTAATTGCTTGCCGGCATTACGTTTTACCAGCTCGTTTATGAGTGTTTGTGCGCTTTGAAAAAGATCCGTAACTGCAAAGCCTAACTCTTGTGTTCTGGTAGCTTGTTTTTCATTTATGAACAAAAAAGAATTACGCAAAATAAGCATTGGATAAGGCAGATGAATAGCTTTGAACACCTGCTTTAGCTCCATCCAGTAAGCCAGCTCGCCACCGCCACCAACAAAAGCAATATTGGGCAAAATGGTTTCCTGCAAAGCCCCGCGAAGAATGACGTTCGGACTAAAACGTTCCGCAGCCGTTTGAAGTTCCTGCAATAATTCTTCCTTGGTAAATGTTTTATTAATTGCCTGCACTACAAAAGCATCGCCTTCTTTTTCTATGCGTTCCCGTTTATCATCTATTAAATAAAACATATTGATTTCCCTGCCGCCAGCCTGTGCTTTGTATTGTTGTGACAATGCATCAATCGTTGCTGCTACGGCTGCATGAGAAAATTGTTCCGTTAATTCTTTTTCGATAACCGGTGCGAATAAGTTTTTTAATTGCCTGTTATCCGGTATCAGAACAATTAAACCATATTCACCAAACAACGCATTTACCAATTCCAAAGTTGCCTGCTGAATAGTGGTGTTTAGTTTATAACATTGCCTGAATAAGGCTATTATTTCTTTACCAAATTTTTCTACACTTATCTGATTGCTTAATTCATTGAGCAAAGCAATGAAAGCCTTATCTACCTTCATTCTGCCGACAGCACCAGTTTGTGTAGTATTCCACTTGTACTGTTTTCCATCTACATTAATGGTACCTAATTCGTCTAAATCTGCATCTTCGCTACCCATAAAAAAAACAGGCACAAAATGATACTCCGGTAATTGCTTATGCAGGCTTTCAGCAATTTTAATTACATGCAGAATTTTATAAACAAAATACAGCGGACCTGTAAAGATAACCGGCTGGTGCGCCGTAGTAATAGTAAAAGTGTTGGACTGTAAAAGCGATTGTATGTTTTTTTCAACTGCCGGATCTATTTCAATTCCTGCATATTGTTGTTTTAATACGTCTGCCAATACTTGCCTGTTTTGAGAAAATGCCTGCCGCTGCTGTATAGCAGTCCTTATCCCATCTAAAGAAACTTCGTGTTCGTAAAATGGTTGCAAAGCTTCATTCTGCTGCAAATAATCAGTAATCAGTTTTGAAAAATATCCAGTCTGCTGATAAGGTAAGTAAGTACAGTCCATTTCTATAAGTAAGTATTTGCGAAAATAGCACACATATAACACGGGTGTTATGCACAGATTTTTTATACACCAATAAGGCTAAATACACCAATTGCACGAATTAATTTAATCTTGCTTATCCGTGTTTCATAATTGCATTATTCGTGTGCTATAAATTAGTGTTCCAACACCTCTCCTTCCAAATCGTAGTCATAAGCCTTGGTAATTTTTACGTTCACAAAAGTACCGGGTTGCAGTCTTTTGGTGGAGTGAATTACTACTTCATTATCTACTTCCACAGAGTCAAATTCTGTTCTGCCAATGTACCTGCCGGCTTCTTTTTTATCTACTATTACCTTGTAAGTATTGCCAATTTTTTCCCTGTTTTTTTCACAGCTTATCTCCTGCTGCACTTCCATAATTTCCTGGGCACGCCGCTGCTTTTCTTCTGCAGGAATATTATCTTCCAATTCGTATGCACTGGTGCCTTCCTCGTGGCTGTAAGTAAAAATACCTACGCGGTCAAAGCGCTGCTGCTGTAAAAAATCTTTCACCGATTCCACATCTTCTTCTGTTTCACCGGGAAACCCTGCTATCAGTGTAGTACGTAGGCAAATACCTGGGTTTTTATCACGGATTGCCGCAATAGTTTCTTCAATTTCTGTACGGGTGCTTTGGCGGCGCATGGCTTTCAGCATGGCATCGCTGGCATGTTGCAAAGGCATATCTAAATAGTTACACACATTTTCTCTTTCACGCATTACATCCAGTACATCCAGCGGAAATTTATTGGGATATGCATAATGCAATCGAATCCATTCCACGCCGGGTATATCAGCAATACGATTTACCAGATCTGCAAGTGCTCTTCTTTTGTAAATATCTAACCCATAATACGTTAATTCCTGTGCTATCAGCATGATTTCTTTTACCCCTTGCTTCACCAGATTTTTTGCTTCAAACACAATTTCTTCCATTGTTTTACTCACATGCTTACCGCGCATGAGCGGGATGGCGCAAAAAGCACAGGTGCGGTTGCAGCCTTCACTTATCTTTAAATAAGCATAATGCTTTGGCGTGCTTAACAAACGTTCGCCCAGTAATTCTTTTTTATAATCTGCATTCAGTTGTTTAAGTAACAGGGGCAGTTCAAACGTACCAAACCAGGCATCCACTTCAGGTATTTCAGTTTCCAGGTCTGTTCGGTAACGCTCACTAAGGCAGCCGGTTACATATACTTTTTCCAGCATGCCGCGGCGTTTTAGTTCTACCTGGTTTAAGATGGTTTCAATACTTTCATCTTTGGCTTTATCAATAAAGCCGCAGGTATTCACCACCACAATATTATGATCCAGTTTTTTATTTTCGTGCAGCACATCAATAGCATTTGCTTTTAACTGCCCGCTCAGCACCTCACTATCCACCAGGTTTTTGCTGCAACCCAGCGTAATAATGTTGACCTTATCCTTTTTTAACGTTCTTACCTTCATAAACCGCGCAAAGGTATGCTATTCAAAAGTCTTTCTTTTTTGTTTAACGGGGTTTTAGAAAGTAGCGGCCGGGCTTTGTGGAAAATTGACAATCGTATGGCAAATTTGTATAACAATTGTATCTGATGACTTCCAAACACGTTGTTTCATGGAACAAGGTGTGGTGTTGTTGCCCTCATTCATTTCTGCTAATGGTTGAGGACCCTCAACATTCTTATTATGCTTCACCATTATCACAAATACTAACAGCGTTTAGAACCCTGTTAGTATTTTATATCCGTTTATCTTTATCAAATAAAAAAGACTGCCTAAAACAAGCAGTCTTTTTTACATGTATTCAAAACAAAACCTAATTATTCAAAATCACTTTCGCTCACACCTTCATTTATTTTATAATCTGAAAATACTACCTCGAAAGCCTGGTTCATTTCACCGGCTGCTACGCTGATGGATACTTTGTAAGGTAGCATAATATTGCCTGCTTTTTTATAATCGCTGAATTC
The DNA here is from genome assembly GCF_005233845.1 of Ilyomonas limi. GTDB lineage: Bacteria > Bacteroidota > Bacteroidia > Chitinophagales > Chitinophagaceae > Ilyomonas > Ilyomonas limi. The sequence continues at coordinate 43,659 of NZ_SZQL01000026.1, read as the reverse complement.
GGTAGTGGTATTTACGGTTTGCTCCCCAGCAGTTTTTGCCGCTTCACGCTTTACCAACAGTTTACTGGCTACATCATAATACTCAGTGATATTTTTGCCTGAAGGCAGTGTTACCTGCACTTTATATGCATCGGAACCGTTTACTTTTTCGGTTCCGGCAACCTGCAGTTTAATGTCGGGATTTTTTAAGTAATCTTCCTGTTCAAAAATGGACGTCTGCAACTTACTTTCGGCAATATCTTCGGCGCTCATATTGGTTTTATTGCCCATTTGCTGCTGATAGCCTGTGGTGCCGTTAAATACATTTTTCGACACTACATTACCATTCATACTAATGGTAATCAATTGCTTGTTAGGTGCCATTTGCTTCTGGTTGTACACCAGTTGCATACCTTGTACGCTCATGTTGCCGGTGCCGTTTACGCTTTTCACCTGTGCCAGTGCATCGGCACCGCCTATTGCTTTTATATAATGCTGAATAATTGTTTTAGCATCTACATTTACAGCAGCATTATTGGCTGCACTTGCCGTTACAGGCTTTGCAAATGCATCGTATTCTTTTACCGGAAAGCCCAATTTTTCAAGTCCGCTTTTTACATCGGCAGCTTTGCTTACTACCACTATGCGGGTATCGTTATAATTAAAATATTTTTGAGCTGCGCGTTGCACGTCGGCAGGTGTTACAGCATTTATTTTTTGCAGATAGGTGCGGTAAAAATCTTTAGGCAAATTATTAATAATGATGTTTCGGGCAAAGCCTGCAATACGCGAAGGGTCTTCGAGTCCACGCGCAAAGGCACCGTTATATACAGCCTTTACAGCTTGCAACTGGACGTCTGTAACCGGCTCGGTACGAATACGGTTTAGTTCGTGCAGAAATTCGGTAACAGCACTGTCTGTCTTGGCATTGCGCACCGATGCAGAAGCCGTAAATGCCGACTGAAAACGTCCGCTGCCGATGCCGGAATAAGCACCATACGTAAAGCCATGTTTTTCGCGCAAATTCATAAATAAATAGCCGGTAGAGCCGCCGCCCAAAATTTCGTTTGCCAGCAAGGCAGCAAAATAATCGGGACTTGTTAAAGGCAATGTTACAACATTGGTAACGTGTATTTCGCTTTGCACTGCATTGGGCACATCTATCAAATCAATTTCGGTTTTGGCCGGATTTTTTGCATCCGGTGTTTTTTCCAGTGTCAAAGTATTTCCTTTCCAACGGACAAATGCTTTTTCTGCCAAAGCTTTTGCCTGCTCCGGTTTAATATCACCTACAAACGTGAGATAGCCGCGTGATGGGGTGATGTATTTTTTATAAGCCGCTTCCACATCGGCCAAAGTAAGTCCGCTTACCGTTTGCGGTGTTTCAAATTCACCTTTAGGATTATTGGTGCCATATAATAAAGCATTGGTAACGCGGGCTGCAATGGCCTTAGCACTTTTTTCCGCTGCCTTCATATCGGTTAGCTTCATTTGCTGTAGCTTATTAAAAGATTCCTGGGTAAACTTGGGCTGCTGCAATGCTTCTGCCATCAGCATAAAAGCACTATCAAAGTAGCGCGTCAATGCCGAAGCACTGCCGCCGTTGGAAGATAAGTTTACATTAGCGCCCATCCTATCTACCGCCTGATCAAAAGCAGCTTTGCTGTGTTTGGTGGTACCTTCACTCAGCATAGCGCCTGTCAATTCCAGCACACCGGCTTTATTACCTTCGGTAATAGGACCGGCGTCTATAAAATAATCAGCCGTTACTTTGGGCACTTTATGGTTTTCTACTACCAATACAGTAATACCATTTGACAGTTTATAAATTACCGGATCATCTATTTTTATAATAGGTGCAGGACCAGGTTTCGGCGGTTTGCTTCTGTCTACTGTTTGTGCATGCAACATTGATATAGTAAGCAATGCCACTGCTATAAAAAGGACTATTTTTCGCATATAAACTTTTTGAAAAGAGATTGTATTGATCACATGAATTTAAATTGCTCCTGTGAGTGGTAAATTGTGAGTCAAAATATTGTTACACTTACCATTCGCCACTCACATTACTTTATTTTGCCGGCAAATAATACAGCACTACACGCTGATTGTTGTTTAAATATTTTTTTGCTGCATCGCGTATTTCCTCGCGGGTAATAGATTTTATAATATCCAGCTCTTGGTTAATCTCATTGGCATTTTTATAAAAAGTATAGCCCTCTGCAAGATTTTCGGCTATGCCCAACATTCTGGTATTCGCATCGGCATAGTTGCTTTCGTACTGGTTTTGCAGCTTGGTATATTCTTCCTGGCTGATAAGTTCTGTTTGCAGCTTAGCTATTTCTTCATCAATATCGTGCAATAAAGTATCAAGCGGAGCGCCACCATTTGGCAAGGCGTAGGTAATATACGCGCCATAATCTTCCAAAGCATAATTGAATGCACCTACCTGCAATGCATCTTTTTTATCATCCACCATTTTCTTATACAATCTGGAGCTGGCTCCATCCGACAAAACAGAAGAAATTAAACTCATAATTTTTGCATCTCTTGTGTTCAAGCCCGGTACGCGGTAAGCGGTGATAATAGCCGGAATTTGTATATTGGCATCATACGCCGAATCTACAATTTCGTGGGCAATAGGCGCTTCTTCTGCTTTGCTGTACACTACCGGTGCACCTTTTGGTATAGGAGCAAAATAAGCATTCACCAGTTTTTTGGTACTGTCTATGTCTATATCGCCAGCTATGGACAATACGGCATTATTGGGCACATAGTATTTTTTGAAGAAAGCCTTGAATTCATCCAGCTTGGCAGAGTCGAGGTTTGCCATAGAACCAATGGTCTGCCAGCGGTATGGATGGTTGGTAAATAGCCTCCTGAATACTTCATAGGCAAAATTGCCATACGGCTGATTGTCTATGCGCAGGCGCTTTTCTTCTTTTACTACTTCGTTTTGTGTTTCTACACCAATTTCGTTAATTACGGGGTGCATCATGCGCTCACTTTCGAGCCACAAACCCAACTTTAAATCGTTGGATGGAAACACTTCGTAATAAAAAGTGCGGTCTTGCGTAGTATTGGCGTTGTTTTCACCACCATTATCCGACACAATTTTCATAAACTCACCGCGCTTGATGTTTTCGGTTCCTTCAAACAAAAGATGCTCAAAAAAATGCGCGAAGCCGGTGCGTGCAGTGTCTTCGTTTTTGGAGCCTACATGATACATTACCGATACGGCGACTACAGGCGCACTTTTGTCCTGGTGCAGAATTACATGCAAACCGTTGTCTAAGTTGTACTCTGTAAAATCAATCTTTTGAGCGATGAGCGGCATGCCGGCAAGCAACAAAGCCACAAACAAGCCCAAAAGACATTTGAATAATTGCATAAATAATTTTTACGGACAAATGTATTATGAAAAGCTTTGGAGCTATAGAGAAAATTGTTATTTATTGGATGAATGGCAATGAGTGTTGATGAATACATAGACAACACCTAACAGTTATTAGCTTTTAACGTTGTAATTAGTCATAAAAGCGCCTACCTTTGCGCCGCTATGCAAATAGAGGTATTAAAATCGAAGATTCACAGAGCCGTTATTACCGAAGCGAACCTGCAATATGTGGGAAGTCTTACATTGGATGAAGACCTGATGGATGCAGCCAACATGATTGAAGGGGAAAAAATAACCATTGTGAATGTAAATAATGGCGAACGTTTGGAAACCTATATCATTAAAGGCAAAAGAGGCAGCGGCACAGTGTGTTTGAATGGTCCGGCTGCACGCCGCGGTACGGTTGGCGATGTTATTATTATAATATCGTACGCACAAATGGATTTTGAGGAAGCGAAATCTTTTAAACCGTGGTTATGCTTTCCGAAGGAAGGAAATAAGTTGTAACAAATAAAATGCTTAAAAAATAACCGGCTATTGCTCCGTTCAATACAATAGCCGGTTATTGCTATATCCTGTCGCCCAGGTTATTTTTATCATCGCCCAGCCGTGCTGTTTCCCCTTCGTCCAAATCGTCGTTGGGGCTATGAATGCTTAAGTCGGCATCCTGCGCAATATCCTTTTCTGCCTGCTTGTGCGCCGCCTTTACACTCTCGGGCGTATCCTGCCTATTCTTTATTTGCTTTTTCGTTTCTTCTGTATTATTTATATCTGGCATAAACTGTTTTTTATTAAAAGGAAAAATTTGTGCCATTCATCAATTAAAAAATATAAAAGAGAAAACCATTTTTCTATCAATACGTTATTACCTGAATATGTTTGATATAAATAGCCACATCTTGGATGGTGTTCCCGCCTGCCGATAACTCATTTAACTGATAGCATAATCAATCAAAAATATCAGAAGATAAATAGCGGTCACCTCTATCACAAATTATACATACAATTACACCTTTATCTAGTTCTTTTGCTAGTTCAAGGCTGGCATATACGGCGCCGCCACTGCTCATACCGGCAAAAATACCTTCTTCTTTTGCCAGGCGTTTGGTTATCCTGCGCGCATCCTGTTCATCTACCGATATAATACGGTCTATGCGGCTGCGGTCGAATATTTTAGGCAAATAGGCTTCAGACCACTTGCGGATGCCGGGAATGTGCGAACCTTCGGTTGGCTGGCATCCAACGATTTGTATATCCGGATTTTTCTCTTTAAAAAATTTGGAAGCGCCCATGATGGTACCGGTAGTACCCATAGATGATACAAAATGGGTAATAGTGCCATCGGTATCGTGCCATATTTCGGGACCAGTAGTACGGTAGTGCATCATAGGGTTGTCTTCGTTGGCAAACTGGTTGAGCATGAGGTAACCGCCCTTTGCCAATTGGTCTGTAGCATAGTTGATAGCACCTTCCATAGATTGTTCTTTAGGTGTCAATATTACTTTAGCACCAAATGCCTGCATGGTTAGCACGCGTTCGCGGGTGGCGTCTTCGGGCATTACTATCTCGATAGGCACATCAAACATGCTTGCAATCATGGCTAAGGCAATGCCGGTGTTGCCGCTGGTAGCCTCAATTAACTTTGTACCGGGCTTTAGTTCGCCGCGGTCTATGGCACCTTTTATCATGCCGTAAGCAGCACGATCTTTTACACTGCCGCCGGGATTGTTGCCTTCCAGCTTTGCATAAATGGTTACCTTATCATTTTCCGGAAGTTTTTTCAGTTTTACCATTGGTGTATTACCAATCAGATCAAGAATATCGGCCATAGGTTTTCTGTTGCTTTATCGTGCAAAAGTTGCAAGTTCTGCTGAAAAGCGGAAAAAATAAAATAATGGCGGATGGAAGGAAAAGAAGGCACTGTAAGCAAGAGATTTTTTAACTTACAAACACGATGAAAAGTAATTGTAAAAAAGGTATATATGTAGCAAAATATCCCTCTTTTCAGTAAAAGATGATTGATATATATTATAATTAATCAACTTATATACTGACACAAACACCCAACTTTAATCTTCTATTAATCCAATTATGTGCATTAATAACTTATGTAATATACATTTTTATTATTTATTTAAACTTAATGTGAAAACATCCATATTTAAGGCCGTCTTTTAAGCTCACTCTCAACTTTTTTTTATAATATTGCCACTCCATACACCAAAGCAAATTGTGAATGCTGTTTAATTCTCTACATTTTGTCGCTTTTTTTATAGTGGTCACTACACTATACTTTTCTCTTCCGCATAAATTGAGGTGGGTGTTATTGCTATTAAGTAGTTTTTACTTTTACATGGCGTTTTTACCGGTGTATGTTCTTATTTTGCTGGTTACCATTGTAATAGATTATTATGCTGGTATTTACATCGCCAAATCGCATGGGCGAAAGCGCAAACTCTATCTGATAGTCAGTTTAATTGCAAATATTGGCTTTCTAAGTTTTTTTAAATATTACGACTTTCTCGTTGGCTCAATAGATGAACTGTTCAATGTGCATATTCCGTATATGCGGGATTTATGGTTGTCATCGCGCATTATTGTATGGAACAACTGGGTGAACAGTCATCTGAATCTGATAGGTACAGACCTGCCTATTCTTCAAAATATTATTTTGCCTATTGGTTTGTCTTTCCACACCTTTCAGGCAATGAGCTACACCATTGAAGTATATCGCGGTAATCAAAAACCCGAAAAAAAATTTGGCATCTACGCGCTGTATGTCATGTTTTACCCGCAGTTGGTTGCCGGACCAATAGAGCGTCCGCAAAATGTAATACACCAGTTTTACGAGAAGCACGATTTTAACTACGACCGCGCGGTAAGCGGGCTGCGGCTGATATTGTGGGGAATGGTAAAGAAGGTGGTAATCGCAGACCGGCTGGCCATTTATGATAATGCCATTTTTTCAAACCTTAGCCATCACAGTGCGCCTACGCTAATCATGGCAAGTATTTTTGGCCCCATACAGGTGTATTGCGATTTTTCGGCTTACTCAGACATTGCCATCGGAGCTGCGCGGGTGATGGGCTTTGAATTAATGACTAACTTCAGGCGACCACTATTCGCAAAGAGTTTCCAGGAGTTGTGGCAGCGCTGGCATATATCACTTACTTCATGGTTCAGAGATTACCTGTTTTTTCCATTAGGTGGCTCAAGACGCAAAGGAATGCTGCGTGGCGCCTTCAACCTCATATTTGTATTTGTAGTAAGCGGGCTGTGGCATGGTGCAAACTGGTGTTTTGTATTATGGGGTTTTACCCACGGCATACTGCTGGTAGTGGAGCGGCTGATAAAGCCTTTTACCAGTAAGTTCGTACGGTTTTTAGGCAGTGCATCCACCGCCATAACCACCGTGTTTATCTTTTTAATGTTTGGTTTTTCAAATGCCATGTTTGTAAGCAAAGACCTGCACGAAGTAGGTGGCTATTACAAAAATATATTAACCTGGAAATCGGGTGGATTATACAAAGGCGAACCACCTACCGCTATTATCTACTGCATTATTGTAGTTGCCATTTTGTTTATTGCAGAATATACCATGGAATATAAGCCCCAAATAAAATTGCTTGGGCACAAAAATGTGGTGGTACGCTATACCGGCTATGTAATGCTGCTTACGCTGCTGTTACTTATCGGTGTATTTAATGGCGGGCAGTTTGTGTATTTTCAGTTTTAAAAATGATTGCTGTTAAATTATTTGCGATATTACTTTTTATAAATAAACTGCATTAAAAAAAACAAAACAGTTCACTATCCAATTCAATAAATTATAACCCTTAACAAGCACGGATGTATGAGAAACGGCTATTTCAAATTTGCTTATAAACTGCTTATTCTTATTGCCATTATGTTTGTGGTAGATAGGGTTGGCGGCAGCATTATGGCCTATTATTTTGAGAAGGAACCACTGGGCGATGCGGCAGCTTTTGCTCATGCAATAGAAAACCCTAATGAAGACATCCTGGTATATGGAAGCTCAAGGGCTATGCACACATATGATCCGCGGGTGCTTGAAAAGCACTTAGGGTTATCCATTTTTAATTGCGGGCGCAATGCTTCTACTATTATTTACCACGCGGCTATATTGCCATCGGCACTGAACAGGAAAGGACCATTACCCAAAGCCATCATACTGGATGTTACGCCTAAAGAACTGTCGTGGCGTGGCGGCGAAGACGGAAATGCCATACTGGCAAGCATGATTTTGCCTTATGTGGATAAAAACGAGCAGTTTGAGAAAATGGCAGACGACCTTTTTCCAAAAGAACTGATGAAGGCTAAAGTCTCCAAATTATATCCGTACAACTCTATGATCCTTAATATTATCCGCAATTACTCGAAAAAGGCTAATGATAATATAGCAGGCTACGTACCCCTTTTTGGTACGAAGGCCAGCCGGGAGCCTATTACACTCAACTTTAATGCAGAGATAGATAACTATGCTAAAGAAAAGTTTGAGTTTTTTATAAAAGAAGTTACTTCCCGGCATATTCCATTATATGTTATTATTTCGCCTGCTTTTGTAAATCCGTTTCCGGACACCAAGTCGGAAATTGCAACTAAGGAAATATTGGCGCGCTACAATGTGCCACTTTGGGATTATTCGATAGATACCACTTTCCGCAAGCGGAAGTATTTTTACGATAATGTGCACCTCAACGAAAAAGGAGCTGCTATTTTTTCTGAATTTATTGCGAAGCGCATTAAAGATTCTATGGAGAAAGATAATTATGGTGTAAGGCAGTAATTGAGCAATCACTATTCTTAATAAACAACAGAATGACCTACAACTGCGAGTTAATACCACCAGTCACAACCGGAATAAGAAGAAGGATGGGCTTCCGGGTTTAAGGTAGTAACGGACGTGCTATCATTAGTAATAAATAGCCTGAGTATTATACCGTCTAAACATAAGTAAACCAACAACTTTCAATTGTCAATTAACCCAATTACTCACAGTACCTGTATAGCGTTTTAATACATTATGTGGTGAGACGTAAGAATATACATTAACAAAGCAATTAAAATGTATCTGACCAGAAAATTATTTAATTCCGCCATTGAGCAAGCCGTAATTTCCAGTAATCAGTTTGGCGCATTTCGTGATAAATATGGTAAATATATTTTCTTATAAAAACATGTTATGTTCTTACATATTTTTGGCCTTTTAAAGCAAACATCATGAATTTTGTTTCCCGTTAGTTTCATGAGTAAAAAAACTTAACAACTTCTGAAACTGTACCAATACTATGCTGTTTAATTCTTTTGATTATCTTCTGTTTCTTCCTTTAGTTTTTATTCTTTACTGGTTTGTATTTAACAAAAACCTTACGCTGCAGAATCTGTTTTTACTGATAGCCAGCTATATTTTTTATGGCTGGTGGGACTGGCGGTTTCTGCTTTTGCTCATTCTTTCAACCTGCATTGATTACAGTTTTGGACTGGTTATCCATAGATCCAAGAACCATAAAAAGCTTTACCTTATTCTAAGCATTGTAAATAACCTGATAATACTTTGCTTTTTTAAATACTACAATTTTTTTGCAGACTCGGCCCAAACCCTGTTAGATACAATTGGCTTTCATATAGAACCCTACATATTAAAAGTAGCGTTACCAGTGGGTATTTCATTTTATACCTTCCACGGCATGTCGTATGTGTTTGATATTTACCGCGGAAACACAGTACCTACTAAAAAGTTTATAGATTACTCTGTATTTGTTTGCTTTTTTCCGTTGCTGGTTGCCGGCCCTATTGAGCGGGCTACGCACCTGCTGCCGCAGGTACAACAAAAACGTACCTTTTCTTTTGAAAAAGGTAAAGAAGGGATAAAGCAAATATTATGGGGACTTTTTAAGAAAATTGTGATTGCAGATACCTGCGCCAAATTTGTAAACGAAATATTTGATAATTATCACGCTATGCCAAGCAGTATGCTGGTATTAGGCGCCGTTTATTTTGCCTTCCAGATTTACGGCGATTTTAGCGGTTATTCCGATATTGCTTTGGGATCGGCAAGGCTCCTGGGTTTTGAATTGCTTATCAATTTCCGTTATCCTTATTTTTCAAGGGATATTGCTGAGTTTTGGCGGCGCTGGCATATTTCGCTCTCAAGCTGGTTCAGAGATTACTTATACTTCCCTTTAGGCGGCAGCCGCGGCACTTTAATGCAAACAGTACGCAATACGTTTATCATTTTTCTGGTTAGTGGCTTTTGGCATGGCGCCAACTGGACGTATATTATATGGGGATTTTTACATGCTTTGTACTTTATGCCATTGCTATTAGCTAAAAAGAACCGGACCCACCTCGATACAGTAGGCAGAATACCAAAGGTTTCGGACGTAATAAGAATATTGGTAACTTTTATATTGGTAACTTTTGCCTGGATATTCTTTCGTGCGCCTACGGTTTCAGATGCTTTTGAATATATCAGCTGCATGTTTTCTTTTAAAGCCGGGGGTATTCCTGTTTATTATTTCAGCATTCTTCCTTTTATCCTTCTCATGTTCATTATTGACTGGCTGGGTAAAATGTATGATTATCCTCTACGGATGAATCATACAGCAAAACCTATACGGTATGCCTTGTACTTTATATTGACTTATTCCGTTATATCTCATATTACCAACACGCCTAATACATTCATTTATTTCCAATTCTGATGACATGAAGAAATTCTTAACCCATTTTCTGGTAGTAGCATTGTTGATTGGTGTGGGTTGTATTGCCTTGTCAGCTATTATTTATACAGCCTGTGCAGGTGACTATTATGATGAGTACGAGTTGTATGAACCCATTGTTAAACAGCACAATTTTAAAGAAGATACCGGCAGCTATAATACGCTCTTTATTGGCACCAGTAAAACATACAGGCATGTCAATCCGCTGCAGTTTGATAGTATTACCGGTACAAAATCGTACAACCTGGCTTATGCAGGCTTGTATCCATTTCGTTTGTACGATGCTTTAAACCATATCATGGAATTTAAGAAAAGCGACAGCCTGAAAAATGTGTTTATAGAGATAGCTGCATTGGATTTAATTCAGGATAATTACGATAATGACATCTATGTTTATTCTTTGGATTTTAATAAATACCAGAATGCTATAAGTACCCTATCCGGGGGCAATTTTCCTCCTAAAATCAGGGCAAAAGGATTGTTTTATTATAACCGCTTATTGCTTTATAAGTATGCAGGTTTTGGAATCATCAAATACATCAATAACTTTTTGGGCATGGATGAGCCTGCTGATTTAAATGAACCTGCTTTGCAGGATTATAAAAAAGTGACAAAAGAATACCGTGGTTACGTTAGTCTGAATATGCAGTTCGATTTATTAGGGGGAAAAGATGATGAAACCAGAAAGGCGTTTTTAGAACATGGAGCAGCTATGACTAAGCGTATGGTGGCCAATTACCCTCAGCATTGCCAGGAGGCGCAGAGTGATGAGCTTACGGAATATATTATTTCTGTTGCTAATAGCTTAAAGGAAAAAGGTATTCATGTATATTTTGTATTGCCGCCAAGAAAAATGTCTGATATGAATTACCTGCTTAACCAGCGCAATGTGCTATCTAAAAGTGGCTTTACTGTTTTTGATCTGTCAGACCCTGCAAAATATCCAGAATTTTATAAAGTGGAAAATTCTTACGACATAGCACACATGAATGCTTACGGCGCTTTTTTGTACACTAAAACCTTTGCTACTATGGTAAAGCCTTATTTAAATAAGTAGTAGCATCTGTTTTAGAAGCTGCTTAAGATGAAGGGGCAGTTGTGTACAATTAATTGGTTTTGATTAAAACAACGTAAGCCTTACTGTTATATCCAACTTTGAAGGCTGAATATTATATTCCACACAGTTGCAAGTTAAACCTGGCAAAAACCATTAAGAAACATGGAATAAGCAATTCAGGAAGCTTTTAAATTTGGGTGCGTGTTAAATAAATGAAATTAGAAGGAACAAAGGCTTTTTTGTATACACCCCGAAATTGTTTTACAAAGTTCCACTTAGTTATTGATTACCTGATAGGTTAATGATTGCTTTTGCCTGTACAATACCGGCCTGCCATCCTGCACGGCAGGCTGCCATTTAGGGCTGTCAGCTATCAGCCGTATTACTTCCGCATCGCCACTCCATTCGCAGGATTGATACAAATAAATATCATCGGTACTCCCTTGCTTATTTACTAAGAAACACACAATTACCGTATGTCTTCCTGCCTTTAAAACATTTTGCAACCTTGCCGGTGTATTAAGATTATGCTGACAATAATCTACCCAATCATCTGCTCCACCTTTATATTTTGCTGCTACTTGTGTATGCCAGCTTACTTCCCCCTTTGTAGTATCTCCGCTAAGAATGCGTTTTCCATCTTTGTCATACAAATATGTTTCCTTCTTTACCACCACCCCATTGTTGTAGGTAACCATGTCGGTTTGTGTATTGCTTCTTTTATACTCCCAACTACCATCCTTTCTTCCGTTGTTTACATATCCGGTACTATCCAGTAATCCTTTGTTGTTATACCAGCAAAAGCGCCCATTAGGAATAGTAAAATTAGAGTCTCGAAAGCTTTCCTGTCTAATCATAGGACCATAAACATTGTAATACCTGGATATATACGTAGTATCGTTTTGCATAATGATATGCATAAAATAGCTTGCACTTTTAATATCCTTTGCAGGGCTGCCATCTTTTTTGTAGAGGTAAATGGCGCCATCAGTTGTTTGACTGAGGCAAGTGCTTGCTGCAATAAGGCAGCAAAAAAACAGAACAGCAATTCTCATATGTAAGCGTTTTGGTGGCGCAAAAGTAAGGATGAGAATAGAAAAACAAAGCAGCAATTACCAATTGCTGCTTACCTCTTTTACAGTATTTACAAATGCTTTCGCATGATCTACAGGTACATTCGGTAAAATACCATGGCCGAGATTGGCAATGTGCTTTCCTTTGCCAAATGCCAGCATCATTTCCTTCACTTCTTTTTCAATAACGGGTACAGGTGAAAGCAATTTGGCAGGATCGAAATTGCCTTGTAATACTACATTATTACCTGCAAACTTCCGAGCTATTTGTGGGCTGATGCACCAATCAATTCCTAATGCCTGCGCGCCCGTAGCGGCCATGTTTTGCAAAGAATGCCAGGCGCCTTTAGCAAAAATAATGGTAGGCACTTCGTCCTTTAAAGCAGCCACAATCTGCCGGATGTATTGCAAGGAAATATGTTCAAAATCGCCCGGACTCAACAAGCCACCCCAACTATCAAAAATCTGAACCGCATCCACGCCGGCTGCCACCTGTCCTTTGAGGTAAGCAATGGTGGTATCAGTAATCATTTGCAGCAGTTGATGCGCAAGTTGCGGTTGTGTATAACAAAAGGCTTTGGCTTCATCAAATGTTTTGGAGCCTTTGCCTTGTACCATATAGCACAATATTGTCCATGGTGCACCGGCAAAACCAATAAGCGGTACGCGGTTATTCAGTTCTTTTTTGGTAAGTTGTATGGCATCAAATACATAGCTCAATGTTTCATTTACATCAGGAATATAGATGCGTTGTAAGTCCTTTTCTGTTTGTATCGGTTCGGGTAAAATCGGACCTTTATTTTCTATCAACTGTACTTCCAGCCCCATTGCCTGCGGCACTACCAAAATGTCCGAAAACAAAATAGCTGCATCCACACCCACTTGTTCCACAGGCTGTATCGTAATTTCTGTTGCCAGCTCAGGCGTTTGTACCCGCTCAAAAAAAGAATACTTTTCTTTTAGCTTCATGTAGTCGGGCAGGTAGCGGCCGGCCTGGCGCATCATCCATACAGGTGTTCTTTCGGCTTCTTCGCCGCGCAGCACTTTCAGTAAAATATCATTCATGTTGTAAGTTGAAAATTATAAAGCCTTGGCAGCTTGTTCTTCGTAATATTCAATAAGCAGGTCTATCATGCTTTCAGCGCCCGGCCATTCGCTGGTAACAATTTTATTGGCGCAATAAGACTGAATGGTAGCAGCAGTCGTTTTCCCTATAGAAAACAATACTACATTAGTTGGTATGGTGTTGAGCGAAAAAAAACTATGTACCGCACTGGGGCTAAAAAATAAAATGCCTTCATAATCTTTTTCTATAAAAACCGGTGTTTGATCTGTAGTATAAACAACTATTTCATCTACCGCTTTGCCATGCGATTGCAATAGTTCGGGCAAATCGTTGAGCCGTTGATCACCACAAAAAAAAGTAATGGAAGAAGATATATTTGCTGCTAATATTTTTTCAGCCAAAATGGTTGCATTTTTAGCTGTTGCTACTATGGCAGCTTCCCCAAAATATTTAATAACGTATTCTTTGGTAATGCCACCTGTACAAAAAATTTTCCAATGAGGCACAACCGGTAACTGCGACGCAACGGCATTCACCGCATTCATGCTGGTAAACACAGCAATAACCGGTTCATTTGCCAAAATCTGCAGGCGCTGCTGCAATGCTTCACTTTGCAAATGCTTGGTTTCGATAAACGATATGCATTCTATTTCCAGATGATTTTCAGATGCTCTCCTAACCAGCGCATCATCCAGCATACGCGTACTTAAAAGGTGAATATTACTTTGCTGCATGTTGTATAATTTCAACGATAGCGGCTCCACCGCTGGCTAATATTTGCTGCGCTAATGTAGTACCTATATTTTTATCACACGCACTTAAGTTGATACGTTTTTCAATAGCTGCTTTTTGCTTTCCATCCGGCGACAAGATATTTCCTTTAAACACTAATTCTTCACCTTCTATTTGCGCCAGCGCACCAATTGGAGTGGAGCAGCCACCCATTAAAGCCCGTAAAAAATCGCGCTCTACTTTGGTGCATACAGCCGTGTCAGTATCATTCAGCAACGCACACTGTTCTAAAACAATAGTATCTTCTTCGCGGCACACTACTACAATGGCGCCTTGTGCCGGGGCGGGCAACATCCAGTGCAGGTCTATTGCGTTTGATGGACGCAATCCAATGCGTTCAATGCCCGCAGCAGCGAAAATAGCGCCACCCCAATTGCTGTCTTTCACCTTTTGCATACGCGTATTTACATTACCGCGGAGGTTTTCTATCTTATGATTTGGATAACGGTTGAGCCATTGCGCCATACGTCGCACACTGCTCGTTGCTATTGTTGCAACGGACTGTTCATCTTCTAAAAAAAGGGGATTGTTTTTATATACCAATACATCCGTTTGCGAAGCACGCTTCAACACGGCTGCCTGAATAATGCCTTGTGCCATTTGGGTGGGCACATCTTTCATAGAATGTACGACTATATCTATACGCGCAGAGAGCAAAGCAGCATCCAGTGTTTTGGTAAAAATACCCTGTACGCCTAAAGCGTACAATGGCGTTACAAGGTCTATATCACCTTCACTTTTTATATACACCAGTTCCGAAGCAATGCCATGCTGCGCAAGGTTTTGCTGCACCAGCGTAGCCTGCCACACGGCAAGCTCACTCTCGCGCGTACCAATGCGTAATACCTTATTCATGTAAATTAATTAGTGGTACAGCCAATATAATCGTTAATGGCTTGTATATAGTTGCAGCCGGGCTGATGCGTGCAGCGCATTTTAACAGCCATGGTGTTTATTACTTTTTGGATAGCTCCATTATCTATTGGCCGAATTGTTTTTCGGCTATCGGTATGCACCGATGCGTATAAGCTGCAATCGTGCATGGCTATCAGCTTTTCTTTTACAGCTAATAATACCGGCACATACTTGCGGTTGTAATACCATTCCTTAAACTCCTGTAGGTGATGCGCAATAATGCTTTTTGCTTTTGGCACTTCAGCAAGGCGCTTCTGCAGGGTTTGATCGTTCAACCTGGATAACTGGTCAACATTTACCAGTTGTATATAAGGCAATTCTTTTACCGCAGTATCAATGTTATTGGGAATAGAAAGGTCTATTAATACTTTGTTGCTGCTATTTAATAAATGCTCTTTCAGGATGATTGGCTCACAGGCATTAGTGGCAACAATAACTACATCCGATTCGGCAATCTCTTCGTATAAATTATCGTAAGAAGCTACATTTACACATAATGATTTTGCAAGTGATTCAGCTTTTCCTTCAGTGCGATTGAGCAACGTAATATCACAATTGCCTATATAATCAACAATGTTTTTGCAGGTGCTGGCGCCTATCTTACCAGTACCAAGCAGTAATATTTTTTTGTTCTGAATATTAGGTACATGCGCCTTTAGAAACTGAATGGCAGCAAAGGAAACAGAAACAGTGCCGCTGCTTAATTGTGTACAGCTTTTAATAGCTTTAGAAGCCTGTAATGCACCATTGATCATGCGCTCCAGCAAAGTGCCGATAAAGCCATTTTCTTTGGCAAATTTCACTGCCTGCTTAAGCTGTCCTACAATTTCGTAATCACCCAAGATCTGCGAATCCAAACCGGCAGCTACATTATATAAATGCTCTATGGCAGCAGGCCCTTGCTTAACGTAAGCCAACTCATTAAATGTTTCAATAGTGCCGCTCGTTTCGCTGCAGAGCAGTGTAGTAAGTTCACATGCAGTATGCGCCAGACCATATATTTCGGTGCGGTTGCAGGTACTTAATACAAACAATTCTTTGAGGCCCGATTGTGCAGCTTTTTGTAGTAGAGAAGCATATTGGATAGGGTTAATAGCGAAACAGCCTCTTACGGAAGCATCGGTTTTTTTATAATTGATTCCAGCGCAAAAAAATTGATAAATATCCATTTAATTATTCGTTAAACTAAACCTATCTGATTGGACACAAAGGTACTTCGCACACAAGGATAAGCACTTGATAAATAGTGTTTGCATTGTCATTTCTCTGTCATGTTTAAAATTATACTTATGTAAAAATGTATTGAAAGCTGAATTCAATTAACAAGTGCAATGTTTGGTTTTTATAAATATAGTTCGTTAGGAGTTTTGTAGTTAAACTTTCTGATGGTTCTGTTATTGATGATCTGTTTTTCTTTTTTGATATCTCTTACAGTTACTTTTGTAAAGTATGTTTTCTATAGAATCTTGTGATCAAGCTGTTTCTGTTTTCAATGCTTCCCCTTATGCTGAGATATGTAAGGACGACAAAATATTTTACCCCCAGTTTTGTGGCAATATCTCCTGATGCAGACTGAATGCCTGGTCATCTTTAAAGGTTATAGCTTTAAATTATAGATGATTTTTCATTCTTTCTATGATCGCCCTTTTATTTTCGGTGGCTGTTTATTGGTTGAACTTACATAAATGATAAAAACAAAGTATGGAAAATAAAACAATAGCCAACGGTGTTTTCTATCATTGCAACCGACAATTCTGCGCTGAATATCAGAAACGCTATAAAACAATATCTTTATCCAAGCTGGCGCAACCGATTGCCGCTATAGTAGCAAGCGGATTAAAATGTTCTTTACGACAGAGAATCAATGCATGCAGCGTTTGACAAAGCTGACTTATTTGCAATTAGAGCGTTAAACAAGAACTTCCATTCTATTTAATTAAATGCACAAAATAAATAACCCTGTTTAGCGCAGGTATTAGCACAGCACAGGTGTAAATGATAAAAGCCTATTTCTGATAGGTTTCTTTTTAGTATTCAACTAAATAAATAAAGAGTGTAATTTGCTTTTCTGTATTATATATTAGATGCTGCTTCAGCATTACCTTTATACTGTTCTTTGAGGTGCGCCGGCGCTAACACCGCAAAGGGCAAAAAATAAAAACATTGCCTGCAATAAACGCATTATTCAATGGAAGTCTATAGCGAAAAAAGCTTTCTTGATTTTTTTAAGGCACTTATCAGATATTTAGCCTCTGGCTTTATATTTATCATTGTCTTTGAATATTTGCGACATGATACTTCGATATGGTCTTTTACAAAAGACAATGCAAACTGGACTTTAATTTTAGTGGCGGCTATTTGTGGCATCTTAATCTACGCTATTCATGCAGCCTTTTTAGACGATTTGTTTTACCGAGTGTCGTTATGGTGGCTGGTAAGAATAAACGGGAATAAAGACTTTTACTTACCCAATGAATTTAAAAAAACCGTCGTAATAAGAAATAAAATCAAACCTGTTCCGCTTTCGGAAGTAATGTTTAATCTCACAACATATAGATATTTGAGAGAAGGCGACAAAAAGGAGGATATGATGGGCATACAAAACAGGCTTGACCAATTACTTGCCTTATTAGTTTTTTTATATACCTCCTGCTACTCATTAATACTTCTCCCGATAGCATTTGCAGTGAAAAATTTCTATCAATCAAACTTTACTGTTTTTACGGTAGATAAGGATTTTTATCTGATTGAATTGTTAGGAATATTTCTCTTGATTTCCGGTTTTGCACTTGACTTAAAAATTACGAAGCGGGAGCTTTTTATTGTTAAAAAAATGGAGGAAGAAAATAAAACTGTGGCTAACAATACTACCCTGTAATTTATTTTTTATCTTCTGGAGTAAGTATCTGTTGCGGCTAGCAATTTCCCTATCGTTATACCATCGCAAACATTTAAACTGTTGTGTGCAACTCCAAAAGGGCTATAAAATGGAACTGTACGGGCAAAAAAGCAAAAGCATTCCCCAAAAGATTATTATTCATGCGTTAGAAATTGTATGTAGCTGGTTAAGCTATCGGATACTATTTCAGGAGGGTGGAGATTGGTGTCAAAATCATTTATATATTCCTGATATTGTCAAAGGATTGGGCGGCGGGTTATTATTTTTTCTTTCAATATTATTACTTTTTTGAGGCTTGCCTACATGATGGTCTTTCTGCTAAAAAGAAAAATTCCGTGGGAAGAAAGTATAAGCATTCCTTTTGCTTTTGCGCTGTATTTTATAAGTTATACTCTATTCGTCTTGCCTGTTAATCATCCTATTGATATGCCTGATTATTTTTTATCGCTTTATTTATTGCAGGTTGTTTCTTAAACACAGCTAACGAAGTTTTAAGAGATACATGGAAGCAACAACCCGAACATAAAGGACAGCTTTATACAGGCGGCTTTTTTAAGTATTCAAGACATATAAACTATTTTGGCGATCTGATGTGTGTGACTGCTTATGCATTAATAACGAGCAATGGGTATGCTGTTTCCATTCCCCTATTTCTCTTTTGTTTTTTCACATTCTATAATGCTCCAAAGCTTGATGAATATCTTAGCAGCAAGTACGGTGCAGCTTTTAAACACTATGCAAAAATCACTAAAATGCTTATTCCCTATGTTTATTAAAGATGGCTACAGCAAAAAAGAATTCTTTTACCAGGGCGACTTTAAAGAACCACCTTTTTCTTCACCTTCGCGGTGCGCTGTGTTAATTCCCCGAAAAATGGCAGATGATAACCGGGATATTACATGAATTTAAATAACCATTCCTTTGGTATATTTGAAGCGAATGAAAAAGCTAAGTAACAAACATTATTCTTAGCTATTCTGCTATGAAAGCATCTTATACGTACCACGACGGATTACAAACGGACAGATTAATTACCCGCTTTTTAACGCCGCAAGACATACCATTATGGGCAGCGTTTTTTAAAGACAAGGAAGCCATTGAATTTCTCTCCACGTTTGGTTTTAATTCAAACCTTAACATGTCAACATACTGGATTGAGAAACAATTATTGCGCTATAAAGAAAACAGGTATGGGTTACAGGCGCTTATCCATAAGAAAACAAAAGCGTTCATTGGTCAGTGCGGGCTTATAACACAGGAGATTGACGGGATATTGGAGGTGGAAGTAGGGTATCATATTATTAAAAAGTACTGGGGACAAGGCTATGCACCCGAAGCGGCAAGGTGCTTTATAGATTATGCTTTTACAAACAACATCGCGTCGTCTGTGATTTCCGTTATTGATATCAACAATACCAAATCGCAAAGAGTAGCTGCCAAAAACGGGCTTGTAAAAGAGAAACAAACTACATGGGCATATCACAATGTATATGTTTACCGCATAGGTAAAGAACAATGGCAGTGTAAAAAACAGCACTAACAGCAAAAGGCAGATTTCTAAACTGCTCCAACCCTGCAGGCAAAAATTTAAAAAAATTAAGCCCGAAATCAAAATAAAATTACCTTATCTTTAGAGTGCAGATTTGTTACGTAAACTGATTGTTGCCCCGCTGCACTGTTTTTTGCTCCAGAGATTGGATATACTGCTTCGCTCCGGTAGTCTGCAACGCTTAATTGTTGCTTACTAAAATCTTATATATGAATTACGATTATACGCAAAGCGATTTATCGCGTAGTATATTAGGCGGATTATTTTCGGGCATTGTAGCCACTGTCCTAAATATTATTTTTGTATATAGCTACCGTTTCTTTAGCGGCTTCGAAGACTTTCAGGGCTTCGATTTAACAGTCATTGTTTTTGGTACCCTACTATTATCATTAGCTTGCGGGGTGGTTTTTTATCTGTTTGTACATTATCTCAGGCGTGGCATTACTACCTACCGCATTGCTGTTTTAATTATCACCATTCTCATTATTTATCTTGGACTTACGCTGCGGCAATCCATTGTTGGCGAAGTGCCCATGGACTTCAGAATTATTGTTATTGCCACACAAACTGTGATTGGCGGGCTTGCAGCTTTTTTAATACCGTACCTCTTCAGGCACGACAGCCTTATTAGTTAAGGCAAGCGGCATTGTGTTTTTCACAATGTACCATACTTAAAATGCCTTATACGCTACTTTCCAAAACCACTAAGCGTATAAGGCATTTGTATGAAATAATTATTTCCAAATAAGTTATCAATACAAGCCTGTAAGCCTCAAGCTACAAGCATTGAACGGGAGATGCTATGCTGTTTAATTGAAAATGGTAGTATGTCCGCTTCAGTTAAGCAGCACACTATGTATGTATCTTGCTCACAGCCTGAATACGCCAACCTAACAGAAAGTGGTATAAAAAGAACTGTATTACCAGTTCTACAGATACTAATCTTTCAATGGCTTTACCATAATATCTTTAAAATAAACAATACTGTTAGGATCGTGTCCCTGCAGGGCAAATGTACCGCTGGAAATTACTCGTTCTTTCATGCCCTGAGGGCGCTCTATATTATCCGGCTCGGTATAGTCCACCACTGTTTTATCGTTTACCTGTATCACCACATGTTTACCTTGCACGGTTATTTTTTCGGTAAACCAAACGCTGTCTTTTGCATATTGTTCTTTTACATCTACTATCGAGTATAAACTTCCGGTGCGACGCCAATCGGTGTGCGAATTATTTACCTGCACTTCGTAGCCCTTGGCCGGCCATCCGCCCTGCTGGTATTTGGTATGAAAATAAATTCCGGAGTTAGCGCCGGGCATAGTCATCACCTGCGCTTTAAACTCAAAGTTCTTGAAATTGTGATTTTCAACCGGACCATCGTAGAATAAATGTGCAGTTTTGCCGTGCACTACTATCATTCCATCGCGTACGCTAAAGGTTTCTGCATTATCGCCCACTTTCCAGTCGTTGAGAGTTTTACCATCAAAGAGCGAAATCCAGCCTTCATCGGCTTTTTGTGCGAAAATGGAGCATGAAAAAATAAGTGCGCAGATGACAAATAAAATGTTTTTTGCAAATTGCATATTGGTGTTGTTTAGTAGATGAATAAATGCCTGTACAGCGTTTGCAGCGTTATTGCTATCACTAACCAAAAGCAATAAGACAGCAAGTGCTCATGCGTTGAAATACATGCTTAAACCTGTAATTTTTACCTGCTAAATATAGAACAATGCAATAGCATTATGCACATTAAAAAGTGCAATACCTTTAATAATTTTTAACCCTGACAAAAAGTTAAGTATTGTAACAGCTTTAATCTCTTTCCGTTTGTGCTTCTATCCCTTTTTCTACGTTGTCCAGTTGCTCCTGCGTTACTTCTACATCTTTCCCTGTAAAAGGGTTATGCACATGAATAGTTTGCTCCTGCTCGCTTGTGTTTTCTTTTGGCAAATCTGTTCCCTTTTGCGGTGTATCTTTTTTGTTATCTTCAGGCATAATCTTTTCTTTTTTGTACAGAAAAAATAGAGCCACAAATTATACGAAACCTTTTAAACAATTGATATCAGCAGCTTTATAAACTACTTTCTGCTATATTATTTTCCTGTTTATTTTTAGCCGGTGAAATTTACTTTCAAAGCAGAGGTGTACGGTTTAATGACAACATTTACAGCCGAGCGGATTTACTGCTCCAAACAGCATGAGCGTTTTCGTTTAATGCTTATAGGCAGCGATGAAAGTATTATTGTGCAAAATAACCGTCCGGCAATGGAAGCTAAAAAGCTGGACAAACCGGTGCAATGGTATGTGGTGGATGGAATAGTAAAGGATAAAGAAGCCTTGGTACCTGTGTATAAAAAAATGGAAGAAACAATAAATAATATACCCCGCGTATTGCAGGGTACATTGAACTTTATTGATAAATTGTAGCTGTTTATTTTACTGATGCGCATTAATTATTCTTGGTATTCTTTGCTCCAGCAACAACAAATCTGCAAGTACCATTGCAGTAACAGCTTCCAGCACCACTGGCACACGCAAAGCAATACACAAATCATGTCTGCCTTTTACCGAAAAACTTTCTACCTGGCCGGTTTCCCAGTTCAAGGTTTGCTGTTCTTTAGGTGTAGAAGAAGTAGGTTTTATAGCAATGCGATATACTAATTCATTACCATTCGTAATACCGCCCACAATACCGCCTGCGTGATTGGTTCTGGTTTTTCCGCTTTTATCTTCAATCGCATCGTTATGTTGTGCGCCAAACATTTTAGCTGCCGCAAAACCAGTCCCAAACTCCACACCGCGCACTGCCGGAATAGCAAAAGCTGCGTGTGCCAATAATGATTCCGCACTATCAAAAAAAGGTTCGCCCAAGCCAATAGGTAACCCATTTACCCGACATTCTACAATACCACCAATAGAATCTTTCTGATCAATAGCTTTTTGTAAACCTTTTTCCAAATCCGCTTCACCACCAATCTCCAGAATGGTTGCCCTTACCCCTATTTCCTCCTCACCTGCTGAGACGGGAATCTGAGCAAGCAACTTTTTTGCAATCACACCTACTGCCACCAGGCAAACGGTAAGTCTGCCGCTAAAATGCCCGCCACCGCGGTAATCTTCGTAACCACCAAACTTTTTACTGGCTACAAAATCCGCATGGCCGGGGCGCGGCACTGCCCTTTGTTTGGTATAATCACCACTGCGGGTATTATTGTTTTCAAATAAAATAGTGATGGGTGCACCAGTGGTTTTGTTGTTGAAAATGCCGCTTTTAAAAATAGGCAAATCGCTTTCCTGGCGCGGTGTAGTGCCTTTTTGCGTACCACCTTTGCGGCGCTCAATATCTTCTAAAAAATCTTCTACAGCTAAAGGCAAGCCGGCTGGGACGCCATCAATGTTTACGCCGGCACTTTCGCCATGCGACTCACCAAAAATATGTACACGAAATATGCGACCGAAAGAATTCATAGGAGAAGCCTCCAATCCCTGACGGGAGTAATAATTTATAATTTATTTTACTGTTTTACCCAACAACACTACAAACCGCACCTATGCTTTGTATATGCTCATAAAAGTTTGGATAGCTTTTGCTTACTGCTCCGGCTTCTTCAATTGTCGTTCCACCAGTTGCTTTTAAAGCCGCTACCGCACAAGCCATGGCTATGCGGTGGTCGTGACGCGAATGAACGGTTGCACCTTTTACGCCATTGCCTCCCTGCACAACCATAATGTTATCCTGTAAGTCAATCTGCACACCCATTTTACCAAACTCATCCTGCAAGGTAAGTGCGCGGTTACTTTCTTTATGCGTTAAGCGGTGCACGCCTTCTATCACTGTTTTGCCATTGCAATAAGATGCCAATGCCACTAACGGCGGAAACAAATCAGGGCAATCCGTTGCATCAAACTGAAAAGCTTTTAATGGAGCAGGTCCAATTTCAATTTGATCTGCTTGTATGGAAAGCTTACAGCCACACTCCACGAGTGCTCCTAAAATAGCTTTGTCTGCCTGTGTGGAATTAATATCCAAACCTTTCACTATAATGTTGCCTGCAATGGCACCAGCAACCAATAAAAATGCACCACCACTCCAGTCACCTTCTACCGTATAATTGACAGTGCTTGTGTTTGCTTCCGTTTGTGCTTTAAATTCAAATGATTCGTAGTTATTGTTTTCTGGAACATTTAAATGAAAATCCTTCATTACCTTCAAAGTCAAATCTACATACGGTTTACTTTTTAAATCAATAACATTGATGGTTGCATGTTGTGCATCTGCTGCAGC
Organism: Ilyomonas limi; assembly: GCF_005233845.1. GTDB lineage: Bacteria > Bacteroidota > Bacteroidia > Chitinophagales > Chitinophagaceae > Ilyomonas > Ilyomonas limi. Next base: position 19,904 of record NZ_SZQL01000026.1, on the reverse strand, counting down.
ATAAGCCATTAATAAACCCGTTAAAAATTGAGAACTTAACGAGCCATCAATCGTAATATCTTTTGGCTGCAAAGGTCCTTGCAGTTGAATAGGCAATTTACCATTATTGGAGGCAATCTGTACGCCTAATTGCGGCAATACTTCATCAAAAAAATCCATTGGCCTCGTGAGCAAACTACCTTCTCCCACTATAGTCATTGGCTGCCGGCTCATAGCAACCAGTGGTGCAAACATGCGGATGCCCAGACCACTTTCGCCACAGTTTACTTTATTGGAAACGGGATTTATTCCTTTACTGGTAATTTTTAAAGCACCATCTTGTTGATTGACGGTTGCACCCAAAGCCTGTATTACGCGCAACGCTGCTTTATCATCGTTGCTAATGCCCGGATTGTGGATGATGCTTTCGCCTTTGCGCACTAATGATGCTGCACATGCACGCTGCATAGAACTCTTGGATGCGGGTGCACATATTTCGCCTGATACAGAAGATGGTTGTATAGTTACGGAGCCCCCGTTCCCTGAATATGTGTCTTGGTGCTGCGGTTGTGTATAGCTATTTGAAGTCATTTTTTGTTTACAATGAATATTTTTTGTTGTTGGGTTATCAGTTCTTTATCTCCCCCTTTGAAGTTAGAGCTTTTCTTTTCCTTTCCTTCTTCAGGGCTGGGGCATTGCTTCTTTTACTGCTTCAATGGTTAATGGCTGAACAATGGCTTTGCCAATCTTTTCTAACAACACATAATGCACTTCATTTTTAAAGCGTTTTTTGTCTGCCATCATGTTTTGCAAAGCTTTATCCATATTGAATTGCAGATAAGTAGGCAAGCCATATTTTTTTATAACACTTACTAATCTCTCTGTTGCATTAAAGCCAGTGTATTGCTCACTGATGTGTGCTGCTGCTACCATTCCGATTGTTACTGCAAAACCATGCGGCAACTGATTGTCGTTTTCTATTGCGTGACCTAAAGTATGACCATAATTGAGCAGCTTTCTTTCTCCCTTTTCAAACTCATCTTCCTGCACTACTTTGCTCTTAAGCATGGCATTGCGTTGAATAAGTTTGTTGAGTAAAATAGCATCTTTTTGAAAATCGGAAAGCTTGTGTTGCTCTAATAACTTAAACATAGCCGCATCTTTAATAGCCGCATGTTTAATAATTTCGGCAAAGCCATTTACCCATTCTTGTTTTGGTAAAGATTTCAATAGAGAATAATCGTACAATAAGAATGATGGCTGACGAATTAAACCCACCATATTTTTATACACGCCTACATCTACCCCATTTTTACCACCAATACAGGCATCTACCATAGCAAGTATAGAGGTAGGCACAAAACCAAACGGAATACCGCGCATGTACACGCCGGCAATATAGCCTGCCATATCGGTAATCACGCCACCACCTACGCCAATTAACATGGTTTTCCGGTCGGCGCCCAGGCTAATCATTTGCCCGATAACATCATCAACAGTTGCCTGATTTTTATACTGCTCGCCGGCTTTAATAACAATTGTTTTCCATCCTTTAAAACGCTTTTTGTTTTTAGCAAAAATGTTTTCATCCGTTAGAACGATAGTACTTTCTTTTGATGTAATTTTTTCTACATACTCCAACGAAGCATCAAAATAAAAGGTAGTGGAAGCGTTGGTGTAGTCAATCTTTTTTTTAGTCATGAGCAGTTTTGCAGAGTATTTACTTTTTATTTATTTCTTTACGAATTGCTTCCGACAGCTCTACCTGTACAGCAGCAACCATAAAATTAGTGACGTTAATTTCGCTGTATAAATAATAATAATAGATGGCGGACAGAAGATCATCCTTTTTAAGATGCACCATTACTTGTATCAGCCAAAAAGTAGCCAGGTCTTTATCACCGGGAAGCTCCGCTGGAGGAAACCATTTTAGAATATCTTTTTGCTCATAAATATCTTCGAAGCCAGGTTGTGGTGCAGGTTCCAGAATATTGGCAAGTGCCAGATCCAGCTTAGCCAATGGATACATTTGCAAGTCTTCTATCCTTGACCTGGCAAGGCTGATCAGTTTGCCATTTAAGCCGAATTCAATCTCAAACAGCGCAGTTGCGATAAGTAATTTATCCGCGTATCTATCCAGCAGATCACGAGTGTATTCTTCTCGTTCCCCGTTCGGCAACTCTTCTGCTACTAAAAAGTCATTCTCAAATTTTTGCAAAAACGTATCTTCCTCTTCCTCTGTTATGCCGGCAGCTATAAATTCACTGTTATCTATCTGTTCGTAATCTTCTGTATCCGTAATAGCCGGATCAAAACGATCTGGTTTTTTTTTGCGCAGTTCACGCAAGTCCTGTTCTGTTATCAGTGTTACCTTTTCAATACCGGTCCGTTCTTCTGCCTGATCAAAATCATACAGCTCATTATGGCTTAATCCGGCTGCAATCAAAGGAGTAATTCTTCCTAAATCATAATCATCTATCACATCCTCATATTCCTCGTCATTATCATCAAAATCATCGTCGGTAAGTCCGCTGATAGTGTAACGATAATTGCCTTCACCGGCATTCTTTATCAGCCTGGCAAGTGCATTGCTATGCTCTCCAGGATGATGAACAATTAAATGTGGTAAGCCATCTTCGTCGCCCACAGGAATATCTATGATAGGAATGTTGTCGTTATCTTCCTCCAAAATAAATCTGGTTACAGCAAATTCCTTAGCTGGATCTATGCCGTATTCCAGCGCAAAATCGTGCCCTGCATAAATAATGTTGTGCGCCAGTGCATATTCCACTTCATCAAACATCTCATCTATTTCCGTAGGAAGACGCTTATATATTTCCGCTTCCGGCTCGTTGAAGAAATAAAATGTATCCTTTACACCAAGACACATCAGGTCAACCAAATAAAAACCGGCTGTAACGTTGCCATTTACATGGCTACGCATCACAATCACATCGGCTTCGCCAGCCTCTTTCCAGCCTTTAGTTACAAAGCACTTATATATTGGCAAGGTACGCGCCCTTGTTTCTATATATTTTTTGGGAGAAAGCTGAGATGATGCCATGACAACTTTTTGACCTAAACCATTATTGTCAAATAAAATAAGTACCCATCATGCGCGGAGCTTGTGATTCATTGCTCACAGCCTGAAGCTCACGAACATTCAAAACAACCTATGCAAACCTGCTATTCTTCATTCATTACCTTATTCTGATGGCTAATGCTTTCCATGTGTACCGCATCAAAATATTTGGTGATGAACTCTTTGCTTAAACCCAATTTATCACCTTTGGCGGTGGCTCTTTCCAGTATTTCGTTCCAACGGTTGGTTTGCAAAATAGTGATGTTGTTTTGCTTTTTGTACAATCCAATTTTCTCAGCCACTTTCATGCGTTCGCTTAGTATTTGCATTAGTTCATCATCGAGGTGATTGATTTGCTGGCGCATTTTTTCCATAGCTGCATGATATTCTGCAGAAGGCACATCTTCTTTTCTCCAGCGAATGCTATCGAGCATTTCGGCAAGGCGTTCCGGTGTTACCTGCTGCTTTGCATCGCTCCAGGCTTTGTCCGGGTCTATGTGACTTTCTATTATCAGCCCATCATAGTCCAGGTCAATAGCTTCCTGGGCAACTTCCAGTAAAATATCGCGGCGGCCACAAATATGTGATGGGTCGTTGATCATCATCAGTTCGGGATTGCGGCGTTTCATTTCAATAGCGAGGTGCCACATAGGCGCATTGCGGTATTGCGCATTGCCGTAAGAAGAAAAACCGCGGTGGATTAAACCAATTTGTTTGATGCCGGCTTTTGCTACCCGTTCTACAGCACCAATCCACAATTCAAGATCGGGATTAATAGGGTTTTTGATTAATACCGGTACATCTACGCCACGCAAGGCATCGGCCACTTCCTGTACGCTGAACGGGTTAACGGTAGTACGTGCACCAATCCACAAAACATCTACATCAAAATGCAGTGCATCCTGCACCTGTTTTGCAGTTGCTACTTCTACAGCCACCGGAATGCCGGTGAGTTGTTTTGCTTTTTGCAGCCATGGCAATCCTTTGGTACCAATGCCTTCAAAAGAGCCGGGGCGGGTACGTGGTTTCCAAATGCCGGCACGCATCATATCTACTTTACCGGTTTTTTGCAGGCGCACGGCGGTTTCGGTTACCTGTTCTTCGGTCTCTGCACTGCACGGACCTGCAATAATCAATGGACGTTTGTTCCATTTTTCCTGCACCAATTGTTTAGCGGGTGCTGCTTGTGTCGCTTCCATGTTCGTTTTTTTATATTGGCTGTTGAATGTATATGTTGAATGGTTTTATTCATTTTGTACATTCAACAAATAACGTTTACTAATTTTTTATTTTTGGCTGATGAATAAAGTTGTTAAAACAACTTTATTCATCTATTTCATTTTCCAATATCCTGTTTACATCTATTTCTAAAACTGGAATATCTTTCGTTGCAATTTTCCAAATGAGCACATCATTAACATTATCGTGAGCATGAATAATTCTATTTCTTAATTCACTACAGCACGTGTATATGTTAACTGTATTTGTGGATTGATCTTTGGCTACCTGCTATTTGCATCGTTCATCCTTATTCTTCTGCCTTTGAAATTTTTACCATCCAGTGCACGGATCATTTGTGATGCGGCACTACGGTCCACTTCAATCCAGCTATTCATTTCTTTCATATCTACCCTGCCCAGTGCATCTTTGCGCAAGTCGCTCATATCGAGAATGAATTGTAAAAAGCTGGCTTTGTAAAAACCGTCTTTTGTGCCGAGGTTCACAAACAAACGCGCATAATCGCCATCTTTATTAAAAGTTCTGCCTTTTGTATCGCGAAAATTTCTGTCGTCATTTCTGCCACGGCTTTGATCACGTGCACCAGCCTCGCGGTTGCGGCGGTCTTCACGCACATTGAGGTCGCCGGCATTTTCATAATATTTCAAAAACCGGTCAAACTCCAATGCTGCTACGCGCTTCAATACTTCTTCCTTGGTGATGTCGGCAAATTTTTCTTCCAGCATCGGCACGTAGGTTTCATAATCGCCATGACTGATGTCGGCTTGCAGCAATCTATCCATAAAATAGAAAAACTGCTTACGGCACACATCTTTACCGCCCGGAATCTCTAACCGGTGAAAAGGTACCTGCACCATGCGTTCAATCTGACGCAGTTTGCCTATTTCGCGGCTGTGCACAATACTCATACTAATGCCTACTGCGCCGGCACGACCTGTACGACCACTACGGTGCGTATAGACTTCTACGTCATCGGGCAGTTCGTAATTAATTACGTGCGTAATGTCTTTTACATCAATACCACGTGCAGCTACATCCGTAGCAATTAAGAGTTGTAAACTTTTATCCCTGAACTGCCCCATTACTTTGTCACGCTGTGCCTGCGTTAAATCGCCATGCAAGGCATCTATATCATATCCTTCTCTGGTTAATTTTTCTGCTATTTCCTGTGCATCTGCTTTGGTGCGGGTAAAGATGATACCATAAATGCCGGGATTAAAGTCTATCAAACGCTTTAACGTTTCGTAGCGTTGATGCGCTGCCGTTACATAATACTGATGGTCAATGTTTTTGTTGCCGGTATTCGCTTTACCAATCGTGATTTCAAAGGGCTCGGTCATGTAGCGCTTGCTCACTTTGCGTATTTCGGGCGGCATGGTAGCACTAAACAGCCAGGTGCTTTCGCGCTTGGGTGTGTTTTGCAAAATAAATTCTATATCATCCTGAAAGCCCATATTCAGCATTTCATCGGCTTCATCCAGCACTACATATTCAATCTGATCGAGGTTGATAGCTTTGCGTTCAATTAAATCTATCAGGCGACCGGGTGTTGCCACCACGATTTGCACGCCGCGCTTCAAATCTCTTATTTGCATACCAATGGAAGCACCGCCATACACTGCTACCACGTGAATACCACGTATATGTTTTTTAAATTGCTCTATTTCGCTTACAATTTGCATGCACAGCTCGCGCGTGGGGCACACCACTAATGCCTGCGGATACTTTTTTTCCTCATCTATCAATTGCAGTAAAGGCAGACTGAAGGCGGCCGTTTTGCCGGTGCCGGTTTGGGCTAATCCAATTAAATCTTTTGTACCGCTCAATAATACCGGAATGGCTTTTTCCTGTATTTGGGTAGGATTTTCAAAGCCCATTTCGCTGGTAACCCTTACCAGCGGCTCTGCCAATCCCAATTCTTCAAATGTTGTCATTAATCTGTTTTAAAATTTCTGCAAAGGTAGTTTATAGCACACGGATGACATATTTTTTGCACAAGGATGATCAGATTAAACACGGATTTAAAAGGATTTTGCAATTGTTATATACGAGTTATTAAATCAATTAGACAGATTGCACGAATTTTTATTAATCCTGATTATCCGCGATTCAGCCCGTGTATTCCCCATCTGTCGACAGGCAGGCGTGTGCTATAATCCTATTTAATTATTTTTCTAATCTTATTTGCATTTTCAATCAACTCCTTCAGATAATCTGTATTCTCCTTTTCCAAACATGCTTTAAACTTGCGTAACTGCGAAATGTGCTCGTTCAATACATCCAATACATTCTCCCGGTTTTGCATAAAAATGGGTACCCACATAGCGGGATTGCTTTTGGCAAGGCGCACCGTGCTTTCAAAACCGGCACTCGCCAGTTCAAAAATGGCATCTTCTTCTTTTTCTTTTTCCAGAACTGTATTAGCCAATGCAAACGAAGTAATGTGCGAAATATGACTTACATACGCCACATGCACATCGTGGTCTTCAGCATCCATGTGCACGATGTACATGCCCAATGTTTTGTATAAATCTTCCGCCATTTGCACAGCATTTGTATCGCTTTGTGCTACATTACAAACCACTGTCGCTTTCCTGGCAAAGGCATCGCGCGTTGCTGCCTGCGGACCGCTGTATTCGGTACCCCACATTGGGTGCGTAGCTACAAAGCGCCCGCGCTTAGGATGATTTTTTACTGCATCAGTAATACCTTTTTTGGTAGAGCCGGTATCAATGACTACCTGGCTATCTATATTATCTAATATTTGCGGCAACAATTGTTCGCACACACTTACCGGCACTGCCAATACAATGATGTTGGCTTTCATAACCGCCTGGTACAGAGGTAATATTTCATCTACAATCTTTAATTCCAATGCTTTTTGTGCATTTTCTTTGTTAGCCTCTACGCCAATGATATGTTTGGCAAAACCCTTTTCTTTTAAAATCAATGCCATTGAGCCGCCTATCAATCCAACACCAATGATGGTGACGGTTAAAGCTTCTCCGTTAGAAGAAGTTTCAGCAATTTTGTTATTTACTTCACCTGCTGACATTTTTATTTTTCTTTAGATGCTTAATGATTCTTCTATGCCGCTTTTTACTCTTCTTATTGCTTCTTCGAACTTTTCTACAGAACCACACAAACTAATGCGGATATAATTGTTACCTGCACTTCCAAAAATCCCGCCGGGCGTAATGAACACATTACTATCATACAACACTTTATCACTCAGTTCATAACCATCTTTATAGGTATCGGGAATTTTTGCCCACATAAACATACCTGCCTGATCTCCGGAGTAGGAACATTGCAACACATCCAATAATTCATACACTTTGCTCCTGCGCTCTTTGTATATTTTATTAATACTTTCGTACCAGTCGTTGCCAAGACTTAAAGCTTTTGCAGCGGCGAGTTGCACGGGTAAAAACATGCCACTGTCCATATTACTTTTAAAGCGCAATACTTCATCAATTCTTTCTTTTGCGCCGCATAAAACGCCTACGCGCCAGCCAGCCATATTCTGGCTTTTGCTTAAAGAATTTAATTCTACTGCAACACCTCTTGCGCCTTCTACACTCAACAGGCTCATTGGATGATTGTTAAGTATAAAACTGTATGGATTATCGTGGCAAATGAGTATGTTGTGCTTTTTACCAAAAGCAACTAATTGCTCAAATAGTTCCCTTGTTGGCAGTTGTCCTGTAGGCATTTGCGGATAATTTACCCACATTAACTTCACGCGCGATAAATCGCTCTTTTCTAAGGCTTCCAAGTCGGGGAAATAGTTGTTTTCTTCTTTTAATTCATAATCTACACACACGCCACCAGCGAGCTTTACGGCGCTTCTGTAAGTAGGATAACCGGGGTTAGGAACCAGCGCTTCATCGCCTTCATTCAGGTAAGTCATGCAAATGTGCATAATACCTTCTTTGCTGCCAATGAGTGGTAAAATTTCAGTATCGGGATTTAGAGAAACACCATAATATTTTTGATACCATTGTGCAAATGCCTGACGTAACACAGGCGAGCCTTTATAACTTTGATAAGCATGTACATTAGGCTTTGCACTTTCTTCCTGCAACACCTTTATTACATCCGGATGCGGTGGTAAATCGGGGCTGCCAATGCCCAAATTAATAATATTTTTACCCTGCTTATTCAGATCGTCTATTTCTCTTAGTTTTTGTGAGAAATAATATTCGCCTATACCTTCTAATCGCTTTGCTGTGCCCCCCGCCCTAATGGGAGCTTTTGAACCTGATTCCATCGTTACTATGTTATTTATACTTTTTATAATCTTTTTTTCAAAAGCTCCCTTTCATACCCGGGGACTTCCGCTCCCCTTTAGGAGTTGGAGGCTGTATTTCCGTTTTTATACACACCGTAAATTTTAACTTCTTCCGTGAGCGGCTTTATCTTCTCTATTACTTCATAAAACTGCTCTATCCCATCAAACTCCATATCGGCATGAAAACTATACTTGAAATTACTGCCGGGTATGGGGAAGCTTTGCAGCTTGCTTAAATTAATACCACCTTCGGCAATGGTCGTCAGCACTTTGGCAAGGCTGCCTTTGGAATGGTCTGTATGAAAATTGACGGATGCTTTATCAGCTTTATCAACAATTGCAGCCTGCTCTTCTCTCTGTAAAATCAAAAAGCGGGTGTAGTTGTTTTTCATGGTGTGAATACTGGGTGCAATCACATGCAATCCGTACAACTCGGCAGCCAGCTTACTGGCAATGGCTGCAGTGTGCTTGCTTTTGTGCATGTGAATGTGTTTGGCACTTAAAGCTGTGTCTTCTGTTTCTACCAGCTTCCAGTTGTATTTATCTAAATATTCAAGACACTGTTGCAAAGCCATGTAATGAGAATGTACTTCGCGGATATCCTCGAGCGTAATGCCCGGGTTCACCATCAGGTTTTGCTTTATCTGCAAATACACTTCACCAATAATGCGGAGGTTGCTTTTTTGCAATAAATTATAGTTGGGTAAAATGCTTCCGGCTATGGAGTTTTCAATGGCCATAACGCCACCATCGCTTTCTTTTTTGTTTTGTGCAATTTTTACTACTTCCCTGAAAGTAGCGCAAGGCAATACCTGCACTTCTTTGCCAAAAAATTGTCGCGCCGCTTCCTGATGGAAACTGCCTTCGTAACCCTGTATCGAAACTTTAGTGCTCATACGTGATTAAAACAAAAATCCCGGCTCAGCAGAACCGGGACTCTATATTGATAAGTTTACTATACTTTTTTGCAATACAACCCGGTTCTACTTTTTAAAGTAAAAAAAGAAAAAGTAAAAAGCGTTGTATATACGTGTGTTGTTCATTGTAAAATGAGAAGACAAAAGTAGAAACAATTTGATATGCAACAAATTTTTTTAAGCACGAATAAACAAGTGTTAGTTTAATTAACCACTAAGACGCTAAGACGAAAAATTTATTCAGTAAAATCTGTTTTCTACTTCAAAAATTGTTGCTTGTCAATGAATAACAGGTAAAACAAGCAGTGCAGTTTATTTTATATATGAATAAACCTCTCTATTTAAAGCTTCGGGTCCTTATGTCTTTGCGGCAAAATCCTATTAAATCATAGCCTCGAAGCGCTGTTGAATAAAATCCCAGTTCACTGTTTTCCACCACTCCGTAATGTATTCGGGCCGGCGGTTTTGGTACTTGAGATAATATGCATGTTCCCACACATCCAACCCAAACAAAGGCATTCCGCGCAGTGGGCTTACATCCATTAAGGGATTATCCTGATCGGGCGTAGAACCAATAACCAGTTTTTTATCATTGGTCATCATCAGCCAGGCCCAGCCGCTTCCAAAGCAGTTTTTGGCTGCATTATTAAATTCATTTTGAAAAGTAGCAAACGAATTAAAATCTTTCTCAACAGCTGCCAACAATTTGCCAGATGGCATAGGCGCAGCAGATGGCGCATTCATACTTTGCCAAAACAACTCGTGGTTGTAATGACCACCGGCGTTGTTGCGCATTTTGATAGAATATTTTGAAATATTCACCAGCAACTGCTCCAGCGAAGTTTGCCGGGTATTTACATTTTCTGCCTGCATTGCTTCGCTTAAATTTTTTGCATAAGATGCGGCATGTTTGGTATAGTGCAACTCCATTGTTTGCGCATCTATCACCGGTTCCAATGCATTATATACATATGGCAGGGGCGTTTGTGTATAAGGTATGGCACGTATTGCAGTTTGTGCATGTGCCTTATGCGTACAAGACAGCGATGGTAAAATGGAGGTTGCCAGACCTGCGGCAATGCACGCTTTGCCAGTCGTCTTCATAAAATCGCGGCGGCTGGTGTTTTCGTTCGTCATAGTCGCTATTTTTTAGCTGGCAGCGAAGTAGTGAATAAATGCCGTAATTTTTTAAATAAACGGTAATAAACTTCTTTATTAAACAACTGCGAGTCGTGCATGGCTTTTACAGTCAGGAATATTCCTATAGGGATGAGCACCACAGTAGAAAGCCACATACCCGAAAACACATTGACAGCACCACTTTTAGCTGCTTTTTCGCCAAATGTATTAAGCAGGTGAAACAGTACAAAAAATATAATAGCAAACAGCAGCGGCGTGCCCAACCCACCTTTGCGGATGATAGAGCCCAGCGGTGCGCCTATCACAAATAAAACGAGGCAGGCTACAGATAAAGTAAATTTGCGGTTCCATTCAATCCAATGGCTCCGTAATGAGTTTTCCCGGTCTTTATAATCGGATGCCAACAGGCTAATATTAGATTTTGCATTGTTTACCTGGCTTAAAGCACGGTCGTAAACAACAATTTTATTAATGGTTGGTATCATTGCTTCAAACGAAGCTACGTTGCTGTCTTTGAGTGGTTTTGTTTGCCATGCACTGTCTCTATATCGCACGAAACTCAGCGCACCACGGAGCTCGCGCTCAGAGCGGGCATAAAAGAAAGAATCGACATTACCAAGCGAATCAATAGCAATATCGAGCTGCCGCACGCTCAGCATTTTTGGGCTGTAGCGAAAAAGACTATCCTCTGTTTTGTTCATTGTAAAACTGCTCAGGTCAAAGAGTTTTTTATACTCTTTAAAGCCCACGCGTATAAACTGGGTATTCGGGTCGTAGCGGTTACCCTGCTCTTCGTAGCGCCAGCCATTGCGCAGCTTAAACTCGATAAAACGCTTATCGGGCGTTACGCGCATTACGCCGCTTTGAGCAGTCATTAGGTTATCCTGCAGGCCAAAGTTGCGCTCGTAAATAATCACATCCCGAATGGTGCTATCATCTTTATCTTTTTTACCCAGTTTTATTACATATCCTTCCAGCTTGTCGTAAAACTGCCCTTCTTTTATATCAAATGCAGGCTTGGTAGCCACCATGTCCCATTTAAGCGCATCCAGTTTTAGATTGGCATAGGGAATAATATTATTTTCAAATAAAAAAGCCACGCCGCTGATAAGCACTGCTACAATAAACAGTGGCCGCATAAAACGCAGCAAAGAAATGCCGGCAGACTTAATAGCGACCAATTCAAAACTTTCGCCCAAATTACCAAAGGTCATAATGGAGGAAAGCAGGAGCGACAGCGGAAGGGCTAATGGCACAATAGTGGCAGCTACCGCGCTAACGAGGCGCATAATGGTAAAAAAATCGAATCCTTTGCCTACAATATCATCAATCCACAGCCAGAAAAACTGCATGACCAATACAAAAAGCGAAATGAGAAAGGTGGCCAAAAACGGACCAACAAACGCTTTGATGATGAGCAGATCGAGTTTCTTTATCACGCGGATATACTTGTATGGAAAAGCACAAAAATAACGTATATCAACACAGGAAAGCTGCACCGGTAAGTGCAGCAAATTATTTTAACACAAGCCTATATGCGTAAGACAATAAAGTGCCTGGAAAGAAAGGAGTATTCAATTTTTCAGTTAAGTCCAGCGTTCTAACCCTTGATATTGCTATGCGGAAGGAAGCATTTATGCTTTGTTATACATCAAAGTTTATTTACATAATAATTTGCTGCAATTTACAGTGCTTTGTGCACCCGCATGACAAAGACGTTCTTTAATAGTGGATTATAAATCCAAATAGAGTTAAGGTATCCTACAATATCATTATTGTGGCAGCAATCATGTGTAAATTATGCTATCAAAAACTTTACCTTGTTTTTAACTTAACTACCTAAACGGTGAAACAGCTCTTTCACCTGGTATTCCCAAAGCTGTGTTTGATCTTTAATTTCGCCTTTTTCGGCAAAATCTTTTATTACCAATATCGTTTGATTGGTGATTTCCGTTTTTTCAATACGAAATTCAAAATATTCGTCTTTTGGCGCCGTAAGCCAGCGATAACGTACATATTTATCCTGCTCATGCTCCAATTGCTGCGCTTTCTCTACCGATCCATTCCAGCTAAAACTGAACACGCCGTCGCGCTCATCCACTTTATCGGCAAACCATTCGCCTAAACCAGAAGGGGTAGCTAAAAATTCGTACAATATCTGGGGCGAGCAGCGCACCGGATATTCGAGGGTATATAATTGTTTTTTTGCCATTGCGGATCCATTAAAAACTTGAAGTGTGCAATAATATAAAATAATCAATGCAGTGGAAAAAATTTTTTTCTGCGCTGCATTCCAACGCCGTTTACGCCATCATTCCTTACCTTTCACATCTATTATTGCACCGTAATGAAAAAAACATTTATTCTTCTGTTTGCTACACTTATTTACAGCAGTTTCTCCTTTGCACAGCCCTCCTTTATAAAAGACAGCCTCGACAGCTACATAACGCAAGGTATGAAGGACTGGAATATACCCGGGCTCGCTATTGCTATTGTAAAAGACGGACAGGTGGTAATGATGAAAGGCTATGGCGTGAGAGACCTGGAAACGAAGGAGCCGGTGGATGAGAATACGCTATTTATGATAGCAAGCAACAGCAAACTATTTACCGGTACCGCACTCGCGCAATTAGACTACAATAAAAAATTGTCACTCGACGACAAGATCACCAAATATTTTCCGGATTACAGAGTGTATGATTCCTGCACAACGCAACTGGTAACTATCAAAGATATGCTGGGGCATCACTTGGGCACAAAAACTTTTCAGGGCGATTTTACATGGTGGAATTCCAATCTTTCGCGCAATGAGATTATGTATAAAATGCGGTATTTGAAGCCAAATCAAAATTTTCGTGCAAGTTACGGCTATTGCAATAGCTGCTTTTTAACTGCCGGAGAAATCATTCCGAAGGTAACCGGCAAGCCCTGGGAAGTGTATGTGTATGACAGTATTGTAGAACCGCTGCAAATGACGCATACGCACACGCTTGGGCAAGGCATGTCTCAAATGCCCGATGCGGCCACACCATATACCAACACTTTTTCGCAGGTATTAAAACCATTACCTTATGATAATGTAGATAATCTTGCTCCCGCCGGAAGTATGGTAAGCTGCGTAAACGACCTTAAGAACTGGCTCTTAATGCAGTTGGACAGCGGCCGGTATAATGGAAAACAAATTCTGAAATGGCCGGTACTACAAAAAACAAGAGATGCCAATACGATCATCAGCACCAGAAAAAACCTCTTTATTCCTACGCATTTTAGTGCTTATGGATTAGGTGTTTTTATAAAAGACTATAATGGAAAGGAATTGTATGAGCATACCGGTGGCGCCGATGGCTTTGTAACCAGTGTGTGTTTTGTGCCCGAAGAAAAATTAGGTATTACTATTTTGACGAATAATGATAACCAGAGCTTTTTTGAGTTGCTGCGGTACCAAATACTGGATGCATACCTTGGTGTGCCTTATACAAACAGAAGTAAAGTAGTATTAAAAATATTTAACGAAGAACGGCAAAAAAACCTGGACAGCATTAATGCCTTGAAAGCCCGTGTAAATGGCAACAGGCCGCCCTTGCCTTTAAGCGCGTACACCGGCAATTACGAGAATCAGTTATTCGGGAAAATTAAGATTACTATCGATAAAGATAACTTGAAAATAACTTTTCCGGATCACCGCAACCTGGCTGCTACCCTGCAATATATGGATAATGGCCAGTGGCTAATGACCTATAATCATCCTGCTTTTGGTATTTTTCCATTAACATTTAAAACAGAAGGTAATAAAGTGGTTGCTACCGATGTAAAGGTGAACGACTTTTTGGAATACGATCCTTATACGTTTGTAAAAGAATAAAAATGTTTAAAGTGAAAGTATTAAGCCTGGAACTTCTTTCCTATCGCAAAAACATTTTTAAAACAAAGGCAGCTACAGCATAAATGCAGGTAATGATAAAAATACCTTTGGCAGTGCGGTCTCGGCGGGTATTGATATATAGCGTAAATACAACCGCATTTGCTAACAATGAAAAAGAGATGAGTGCTGTAATAAGCGTTTTTTGTACAACTAAAACATGCAAAAAATCGCCTATGGAAAAGGTAGGAAAGAACTTCCAGAAATAGTAAATGACCATGCCAAACAGTGGTGCAATAACGCCTACAACGAGGCCAAGGCGTAAATTATCTTTTTGAAGTATCAATGTTTAAGACTTTTTTCGAGTTTTTCTTTTAATTGATAATGCGTCAGGTCAAATTGTACCGGTACTACGCTTACATAGTTGTGCTCCAATGCCCATACATCAGTATCCTGACCTTTATCAAAGTTCACAAATTCTCCGGTAAGCCAATAATAATTTTTACCAGTGGGGTCTTTACGTTCTGCAAATTCTTCCTGGTATTTGGCATACGCCTGCTTGCACACTTTAAAGCCTTGCAGCAGTTCGGCCGGTACAGCAGGTATATTTACGTTAAGGCATAAATGTTTATCAAAATGCTTGTGCAATACCTGCTCTGCCAGCAAAGCCGCATACTGCTGGGCACCCGAAAAATCAGCCTCTACGCTATAATCCAGCAGGCTTAAGCCTATGCTGGGAATACCCTCAATAGCTGCTTCCAGGGCTGCCGACATGGTGCCGGAGTAAATAACATTAATCGAGTGGTTTGGTCCATGATTAATACCGCTAAGGCACATATCCGGCTTGCGGTGCAGTACCTTATCAACAGCTAGTTTTACACAGTCAACCGGCGTACCGGTACACTGCCATGCTTCTATATCACCAAACAACTTTGACGGATGCAGCCTTAGCGGCTGCCCTATTGTAATGGCGTGACCCATACCACTTTGCGGCCGGTCTGGTGCCACCACTACTACTTTTCCCAAATGCTTTACGGATTCTACCAACGCAGCAATACCGGGCGAGGTAATGCCATCATCATTGGTGATTAAAATAATCTTTTCGTCGCCAGCTTCTTTTGCCATTGCCATCGTTGCAAGATAAGAATAAATTCAGATGACAGTTGATAGTTATAAGTGGACAGATACTAATTACCATCTTCTGCAAGTAAATTTAAGACTACTATTGTTGCTGTTGTTTATACAATTAAAAAGTATAGCGGATACCAATACCGCCATACGCCGGCGTAAATCCTGATGAACCTACCAGATCTACTGCCGGCTGCCAGTCCACACTTACATTAATGGGGTAATCTGCCAGTTTATAATCCAATCCTAAAACACCATCGATACCAAAACCGGCACTGCTTATATTTTTGCGTTGCTGATAATCGTGGTTCCAAAAACCTATATGTGCACCCGGGCCCACATACCAGCGTAAGCCATCAACGCCTTCAATATCAAAATTAAATTCGTATAAACCCACCGCACGAAAGCCACTTGACCAAAACATAGCTTCGCCTTCTACATTATTTCTATCGGTCACAAACTGCTTGTATGTAATGGCAAAACCGGCGGGAAATTTCACACCAATTGCCCGGTTGTATGTTTGTGATTCTTGTGCAGAAGCGGTATAAATAATAAATAAAAAGACAAATGCGGCCAGGTACTTTTTCATAAATTTTGGTTTGGTATCATTAACATTTAAAACGTTTTGCGGACTCATTTGTTTACAAACAAACTGTTAAAGCAAAGCAGTACAAAATGAAACACATTGCTTTAGCATAAGGGAAACAATGAATCATTCATCGTACATCCATTCATATTATTAAAGTATTTTATTCTAAAATCAATGCTTTTTACAGATGACTGTAGCAGGGTTCATAAGTATTGCTTCGCTTCATTTTATATAAAACTGTAAGTACATTCAACGCTGTTAACATGCACAAAAAAGGGCGCGAATATAAACAGGAGTTGCTGCATACAAAAGTGGTATGCAAAGCAGTTGCTGTATAATAATATTTTCGGGAATATTTTATTTCCAAATACGCTTATCTTTTGCGCTCTATTTTGGAGCAGGCAGATAAATAATTTTAGGAAAGAAAACAAGTGGTGTTATCCTATGAGTTTATTACATGTATCAGAGGTTTACAGGAAGGAGGGAAATAATTTTGTGGTGAAGAATATCAGCTTTACACAAAACCAGTTTCAGAAAATAGCTGTTGCCGGCGAAACCGGCTCAGGCAAAAGCACGTTGTTAAAAATGATAGCAGGGCTGGTACAACCCACCAGCGGAGCCATTTATTTTGAAAACAAAAGAGTGTTAGGTCCTGAAGAAAAGTTATTACCCGGCCACCAGGCTATTGCCTATCTGTCGCAGCACTTTGAACTGCGCAGCAATTACAAAGTGCGTGAATTGCTGCTAATGGCAAATAAAATAACCGATGAAGAAGCCAATATTATCTACAATATATGCCGGATAAGTCATTTGCTCAACAGGAAAACCGACCAGCTTTCGGGCGGCGAAAAACAACGCATAGCAATGGCGAGTTTGCTTACAGCTGCGCCTAAATTGTTGCTGCTGGATGAACCCTTCTCAAACCTTGATACCCCTCACAAAAACATGATGAAAGCAGTAGTGCGTGATATCAGTGACATATTAAATATCACCTGTTTACTCGTCTCGCACGATCCCGTGGATATTCTTTCGTGGGCAGATGAAATTATGGTGATGAAAGATGGACAAATCATTCAAAAAGGCACGCCGCAGCAGGTGTATAAACAGCCGGTGAATGAATATACAGCCGCCCTTTTTGGCACTTACAACCTGATTAGTGTATCACTCCTCAATGAATTTGCAACGTTGTTCGATATATCAATTAACGGCAGAGATATATGTGTACGTCCTGAAAATTTTACCATTGTCAGCTACAGCGAAGGCGCATTAAAAGGCAAAGTAAACAAGGTGCTTTTCTGTGGCAGTTATTACGAACTGGAAGTACAGGTACATAGGGATGTACTAACTGTAAAAACACACCTGCGCGATATAAAAGAAGGCGATAGCATTTACCTTTATTTATCGCCTGAAGATGTAGGTTATGTATAATTTATATGCTTTAACACTACCAAAGAACTTTGTAAAATGATGTGCATTTAATAACTGCGATGACTCATTATTTCACGAGAAATGCACTTGTTGCTTCAACTATGTTTTATATTAATTTGGTATAAGCAATCTTTCCTGTTCAGCAAAGCATTAAATTGCATACTACCATCACTAACCATACAAACATGCATACATGAACAGAAGATATTTTCTTAAAAATACATCATTGGCAGGTTTTACTATTTCATCGCTGGTTACAGCCACCCCGGCAAATGCACAGCCGGATAATAATACAGAAGATATAAAAGCTATTGATATTGCAGAAGCAACAATAGACGATTTGCAGCAGCGTATGAAAAGCAACCAGCTTACCTCAAAAGCGCTCACTGCGATGTACCTGAAAAGAATTCAATCAATAGACAAAAACGGACCAGCCATCAACAGCGTAATTGAAGTAAACCCCGATGCACTTTCTATTGCAGAAGCACTTGATAAGGAACGCAAAACGGGCAAGATACGCGGACCATTACATGGCATTCCGGTATTAATAAAAGACAATATTGACAGCGGTGATAAAATGATGACAACTGCCGGCTCGCTAGCATTGGTTGGCAACAAAGCCGCAAAAGATGCTTTTATTGTAAAGCTGTTGCGCGATGCCGGTGCAGTATTATTGGGCAAGACCAACCTGAGTGAATTTGCCAATTTTCGCTCATCGCATTCCACCAGCGGATGGAGCAGCCGCGGCGGGCAAACCAAATGTCCTTATGTGCTTAACCGCAATCCATCCGGCTCCAGTGCTGGCACCGGCTCGGCGGTAGCAGCCAGTCTTTGCACCATTGGTATTGGCACCGAAACAGATGGCTCTATCGTAAGTCCTTCATCGGTAAACGGATTGGTTGGCATTAAGCCAACGGTTGGTTTGTGGAGCCGCTCGGGTATTATACCTATTTCTGCAACACAGGATACAGCAGGGCCAATGGCACGCACCGTAAAAGATGCAGCGATATTGTTGGGCGCATTAGCAGGTGCTGATAGTGCGGATGCCATAACAGCGCAAAGCAATGGCAAAGTACAAAAAGATTATACTACCTTCTTAGATGCCACCGCACTAAGCGGAAAGCGCCTGGGCTTTGATAAATCTACTTTACGTGGTAACCCCGATATAGTAGCGCTCATTAATAAAACATTGGAATTGCTGAAAGCACACGATGCAACGATTGTAGAAATTGATTTATTAAAGCCTGTTTATGCATTGGGAGATGCAGAGTTTGAAGTACTGAAGTATGAATTCAAAGATGGATTGAATAAATATCTGGCGGGTGCCAATGCGCCTGTAAAATCTCTGAAAGAGGTGATTAATTTTAATAACCAGCACGAGGCAACTGCTATGCCTTTCTTTAAGCAAGAATTACTAATAGATAGCGAAGAGAAGGGCGATCTGAACAGCAAAGAATATACCGAAGCCTTGGCAAAATCCACTGCTGCACGAAAGGTGATAGATGACTTGCTGCAAAGCAATAATTTAGATGCAATTTGTGGACCTACCAATGGTCCTGCCTGCTGCATAGATCTGGTAAATGGCGATTACGACAATGGCGTTTCGTTGTCTTCGCCCGCTGCAATGGCTGGCTACCCGCACATCACCGTACCTATGGGTTTTGTGCATCAGTTACCAGTTGGCTTTTCTTTCTTCTCCACAGCTTATGAGGAGCCAAAAATTATTGCATTGGCCTATGCTTTTGAGCAGGCAACAAAGCAAAGGAAAGCCCCTGAATACCTGGCAAATATCAGGTAAGATTATGCACCAGATGGCGGTTTTGTTTGCTTATATAATGTTTTCTCACACCGCGGAGAACAGGAGTCAATGGGAGTTTACGCGGAGAATACGCAACTCTGCGAAACCGCTTATCATTCCTGTTCTCCGTGGTAAAAGTCTTAGTATGCTTAATGAAAAAGAGATAACCAGCATTAGTAAGTTTTTGAGCCTTGTATTACGGCACAAACCAGAAACAATTGGGTTGCAGCTAAGCGAAAACGGCTGGGCGGATGTGGAAGAACTGATTGCTAAAATAAATGCACATACTTTTAAAATTACAAAAGCTATTTTAAACGAAGTTGTAGTTTCTAATCTCTTGGGGTTAGTTCCGCGAAGCTCTGCTTTGCCTTTGGTATTATCTTTATGTAGTGAGTGAATATATCCATAAGAGTCATAATGTATCAGTTTTATTGTATCATTATGTATGTCC
>NZ_SZQL01000025.1 GCF_005233845.1 Ilyomonas limi | reverse complement strand
GAGGAGCGAAAGGGAGACGTAAAACACAGCCTTGCCGATATCTCTAAAGCAAAGCAACTGATCGGCTATCAGCCCCAAATAAATATACAGGAAGGACTGAATTTAACTATTCCATGGTACGCGGATACGTACCAGCAAGCAGTTGTGTAACAGTCAACTAGCTATAGCCCCTACCTATCGCATTATTGCCATTTTACTAAAACAAAAGATCATGTTTTCAACCTCCCGGCCACTGGTATTTTCTGTATTCATAATTGCCATTACTTTACTTTCTTCCTGCACATCTTCTAAGCAACTTACTTATTTTCAGGATTTACCTGACAAAAACGTAATAGACTTACCTCCCATGCAGCCAGAAGAAAGAGTAATAGAAAACGGCGACGATCTGTACATCAATTTTTCTGCAAAAGATAACGAAGCAGCTAATTACTTTAATAAAAGCAGCACTACTGCTGTAGTGCCTGCGGTACCAGGTACCGTTTCTGCGCCAGCAACTACTACAGGCTCCAGCTATATTGTAGCAAATGATGGCTTTATTGAAATCCCGAGACTGGGTAATATAAAAGTTGTTGGCTTAACTGCCGGACAACTACGTGCTAAACTGCTGACCAGCGTTGCGCCCTACCTTAAAGACCCGATGGTTGAAGTGAGATTCAACACCTTTAAAATTTCTGTTATAGGTGAAGTGCGCAGCCCCGGCAGGTATGTATTAGATATGCAGCGTACTACTATTTTTGAAGCACTTGCGGCGGCAGGCGATTTACCATTAACTGCCAAACGATACAATGTAGAACTGTACAGAGATTATAATGGGCAGCGTAAAATTTACAAAATCGATTTAACGAAAGCGAGTGTCCTAAACAACCAGGAAATTTTCCAGTTGCGGCACAATGATGTGCTGTATGTTCAACCCCTTCAAAATACAATAGCAAGAGAAAACTTTAATACTGTTACTGCTACATTGTCCATTATACTTAGTGTTGTTACGCTTGGTTATGCAATATTTAAGTAACCACGGTTTTGTATACACTTAAACCGATTAATACTAACAAACACATCCACTTATGGAAAATATTGAGTTGGAAGAAGAGAAAAAAAGCGGCTTTGATATAAAGCGTTACCTCTCTAAGATTAAGAGAAATTATTATTGGTTTTTACTGTCCGTACCATTGTTCATTACAGGAGCATATTATTATGTACATTATACCTTGCCGGTATATGAAATTACAACTAATGTACTGATAAAACAGCCTACTGAAAATGCTAACAAGCTAGGCTCGGCATTTAGTAATACGGGAAATGTTGTGGGGGGCGCTGCACAGATTGCGAGTGATGTGAATAATGAAGTTTTTAAACTTAAATCTGTTGCTGTTGTAGCCGCCGTTGTAGATTCACTTAAGCTAGACATTAAGTTGTATAAAAAAGGCAGTACCTTAAATCAGCCAATTGACCTTACAACGTTTCCGGTAGATGTTTTGCTGAATAGAAGCGGGAGTAATACTAACGTTTCTTCATCGGTATATCAGCTTCTTTTGCAGAAGAATTCCTATGAGCTGCGGTCAGAGACCATTCATGCAAAGGGCAGGTATAATGAGCCACTTATTTTGCAAGGTGATACCCTCATGTTTAAACTAAAGGATAATGTTGCAACACCTGCAGATGGTGAATATGTATTTAGTTACATACCCAAAAAGAGTGCAATTATAAACTATATATCAGGGTTGAGTATTAGTCCGGTTTCCAAAGGTGGCATGGGATTGCTGCAGGTAAGTTTAAAAGACGAGATACCCGACAGGGCTAAAACAGCCATAGCTATTATGGTGTCTGTTTATGACATTCAGAATCTTGATTATAATAATCAGGCATTACGTAAGGAAATGGATTTTTTAAGAGAACGGCTTGCTACTGCAGGTGCTGAATTAGATCAGCAGGAGAAAGCAGTAAGCAGTTTTAAAGCAGGCAATCAGATATACGATGTATCGGCTTCTGCTAATCAGCTACTTGGCTCTTTGCCAACTATTGACACTAAAAAGTCGGATAACATGCTGAAGCAGGATATGTTGTCTTTGGTTGAATCGAATATACAAACCGCTGGTAATAAAGAAGAAATCATTCCGAATGTAAGCGGTCTGCAGAATCCGCAAATGGCAGACAATATCAATAAGTACAATCAACTTGTGATGCAAAAACGCCATGTGCTGGAAAATGGCACTGCCCAAGATCCCAGGTTGGCTGGTATCAATAGCCAGATGCAGCAATTGCGCAGTAATGTGTTGAATAATATAAGAACAGTACGGAACGAAATAAAGGTAAACGAAAGCTCTTTATCCAATCAGGAACAAAAAATTAGCAGCAAGTTTACTAACATTCCTACAAAAGAAAAAAAGCTGGTAGAACTAAACAGACTGCTCAACATCAAAGAATCTATTTATACCTTTTTACTGCAAAAAAAAGAAGATAAAGAAATAGAACTGGCATCTACACAGGTAGCTAATTCAATCATTATTGATGATGGCTTAGGTGGTATCAACCAGTTTCCTAAACCACTTAATATTTACGGTATCGCTTTAGGTACAGGTGCTGCATTGCCCGCCTTAGTAATTTTTATTATTGTATTTCTTAACAAAAGGCTGCAAACAAGGCACGATGTGGAGGTATTAACTACACTACCTATTGCAGGCGAGATAAGCAATGTAGAAATAGAGGAAAGTTCTTTGATAGTTACTCCAGCTAATGTTTCATCGGAGGCAGAACAATTCCGAACACTCCGGACGAATATTTATTATCTCACACCCGGACTGAAACGCAAAACACTTCTTATTACATCGGGTAATAGCGGAGAGGGAAAAAGTTTTATAAGTGCCAACCTGGCCAATACAATGGCAATTGCCAATAAAAAAGTGGTGTTGCTGGAGTTTGATTTGCGTACGGTTGGTTTATCAGAAAAAATGGGTGTAAGCAAAACTATCGGGCTTGCCAACTACCTGATGGGTGATGTGGAAATAGAAGAAATTATACAGCGAACATCCAACTCTAATAATCTTTTCTTCATCAGTTCTGGTTATCCGCTCGCACCAAATCCAGGAGAGTTGATTCTGAGTGAAAGGATGGACGAATTATTTGAATTTTTAAAAGCCAACTTTGATGCTATTGTAATAGATACACCACCGGTAGGCCCGGTATCGGATGCGCTTACATTAGCTAAATGGGCTGATGTTTCCTTCTTTGTAGTGCGCCATAAAGAAACATTGCTTACTACATTCAAGCTTATTAACAAATTGTATAGTGAGCAAAAGCTGCCGCAGCTTAAGATTATTATTAATGGCATAACAGATAATAAAGATTTCAACTACGGCAATAACTATGGCTACGGCTATGGGTATAACTACAATGTAAAACAAAAAAGAAAAAGGAAGTTTATTCTAAATTGACCATAGTAAGGCATTTAACCAATTCTGCACTTCCGTTATAAATTCCAAATCCAGTGAAGCTATCATTCAAAAATAACTTTTTAGGTTACTTCAGTTTTTATTACCGCATTATTGGTAATAGCTTTTTTGCGTATCTGTCCCTTAGTGTTTTAGTCTCTATTTTAGATGGTTTAGGACTTGCCATGTTTGTTCCGCTGCTGCAATTGGTAAGCGACGGCAATGCTACCAACTCGGCGGCCCAATCATTAGGTCAGTTTAAGTATATCGTTAATTTTATTCAACTGCTTGGGTTTGGGCTTACGGTGAATTCAATACTGGCAATGGTGTGTATTTTGTTTTTAATAAAGGGGCTTTTGAAGTACATCCATTTATCTTTTAACGCTGGTATCCGGTACAAACTCATAAAAAAAGTAAGGTTTGAACTGCTTAACAATCTGCAAAATTTATCGTTTCCGGCTTTCGTAAAACTGGATGCTGGTAAAATACAGAATACACTAACCACTGAGGTTACAAGGTTGTTCCAAACAATGTCTTATTACTTCAGCGCGGCACAGTCTTCTGCCATGCTCATTACCTATATTGTGCTTGCTTTTTTAGCTAATTACCAGTTTGCAGTATTGGTTACAATAGGTTCGCTGGTATCCAATATCATTTATAAAAGAATATACCGAACACTTAAGAAAACTTCTGCTGAAATATCTAAAAAAGGAAGTGATTTTAACGGCTTTCTCATCCAGGCAGTACACTACTTTAAATACCTGAAGGCTACAAACACTTTCAGCAGCTATGCCACCAAGCTGAGAAATGTGATTGTAGAAACAGAAAGTCTTAACAGGCATACCGGCAAGCTTAAAGCATTGGGCTTAAGTATAAAAGAGCCGGTAATCGTTGTTATCGTAAGCCTTGTAATATTGATACAGGTCAATTTTATAGGAACCAACCTCAGTACTATTGTATTAAGCCTGGTGCTTTTTTATCGGGCATTGAGTTTTTTGGTATCTGTACAAACCGACTATCAAAGCTTTATAGAGCAGATAGGCGCTATGGATAGCATTGCTGCTTTATCTGATGAGATGGCTAAGCTAAAAGAAAATAAAGGAACAGAGGATTTTAAAGTACTCACTACAGGCATTACATTCTGTGATGTAGCATTTAACTACGGTAGCAAACAAGCACTCAGCCAAATAAACCTTTCTGTACCGGTAAAACAAACCATTGCATTAATTGGCGAAAGTGGTTCGGGCAAAACGACCATTGCCAATATGATCGCCGGTTTAATAAAGCCAAATAGCGGTAAAGTAATGATTGATAATGTATCGCTCGAAGACATATCAATGGGTGTTTATCGCGATAAAATAGGCTATATATCGCAAGAGCCGGTAGTGTTTAACGATAGCATTTATAACAACGTAACCTTTTGGGCACCGTCAACAAGAGAAAACCTGTTACGTTTCGAAAAAGCACTCAAAATGGCATCGTTGCAGCAGTTTGTAAAATCCCTGCCCGAAAAAGAGCACACGAAGCTGGGTAATAATGGCATACTCATTTCCGGCGGACAAAAGCAACGTATTTCTATAGCACGGGAATTATTTAAAGAAGCTGAAATTCTCATTTTTGATGAAGCTACTTCTGCGCTTGATTCGGAGACAGAAAGAATTATTCAGGAAAATATACAACAATTACAAGGCAGCTTTACTATGATATTGATTGCGCATCGCTTATCTACAGTTAAAAAAGCAGATATCATTTACCTGGTTGAAAATGGAAGAATAACTGCCTCCGGCTCGTTTGAACAAATGATAGAATCTTCTACCCGGTTTAAGAAAATGGTTTCCCTGCAAATGGTTTAATTTTTTTCACCCTAATACATACAATACAAGCTCAATGATTTCTGTTATCACGCCAACCTACAACCGCGCCGATCTTGTACAGCAAACCATTAAAAGCATACAGGCGCAAACGTTTACTGATTGGGAAATGATTATAGTGGATGATGGTTCTACAGATAATACCCAACAGGCAATACAACCTTATTTAGCCGATAAGCGGATCAGTTATATTAAAAAAAATAATACCGGGCAGCCCGATAGCCTCAATGTAGGTGTAAGCCACGCCAAATGTGAGTTTATAGTTTTTCTGGACAGCGATGATGAAGCATATACCCACTGGCTGCAAACGGTTGCTCCTTACCTGAAAGAAGATGTAGCTATTGCCTGTGCCGGTGCTATACGCAAATTGCTCGATGGCACTAAGATTGAAGAAGGCTTAAGCGATTATAAGCTATATGGCAAAACGTATCGCCTCAAATTTACCTGCGGCTCACTTTTCATCAGGCGTACTATTTTTAATGCCATTGGAGGCTATGATGCTACCATGCGTTCTGCTATACAAACCGATTTAGGTTATCGCCTGATAGATTATATACGCAAAAGACATTACAAAACAGTAGCAGTTGAACAAAACCTGGTACAGATAAATATTCATGCCGGTGAGCGCATCCGTACCAACTGGAGCAGAAGAAGAGAAGGATCTATTCAATTTTTGAACAAACATTTTGCATTCATCCAGCAAAACGATAAACGGGAAATTGCCAGCCTTTGCTCCACCATTGCATTCTCCAGCTACAAACTAAAAAGAAAAAAAGAAGCACTCCGCTATCTGCTGATGGCTATCAAATATCATCCACAAAGAGGAGTTAATTACTTAAGAGTTGTAAAATACACATTGTTATGACAAAACTTGTTTGTGCAGTAATAGTAACCTACAACAGGCTGGAAGTTTTAAAGCAAGCATTACGATGTATTGAACGTCAAACTATACAACCTGCTTGTGTGGTTATTGCCGATAACAATAGCACCGATGGTACGCGCGAGTATCTGGCTACTATCAATGCTAAAGGCAACATACATTGTCTATTGCTGGAAAAAAATATTGGCTATGCAGGTGGCCTTGCTCATGGAATAAATTATGGTCTTACACTCAAACAGTTTGATTACTTCTGGATGATGGATGATGACAGCTTTCATGCCGATAATACGCTGGCAGACCTGCTGCAAAGCATACAGCAGAATGATTGCGACATCATAGGTTCTGCCGGCTTCAATATGAAGTATGGTGTAAAGCAGAAGCTTACTGCGCGCACTACCCTGCAACATGCCGATGTAGTATTGGTGGATGGCGCTTTGGTAAAAGCTGCTGTAGTAGCAAAGGTGGGCGCACCAGATGAAAAGTTCTTTATGATGTGCGAAGACTATGAGTACTGCAAGCGTATGCGTAAGGAAGGCTTTAAAATAGGGCTTTTGCAAATTCCATCAACTAATAGGTTGTATATGGGCGGTGGCGGTACATTTACCAAAGCCACCCTTTGGCGCGGCTACTATCATTCCCGCAATCATATGCTGATATTAAAACAGTATTTTTCTTTTAGCAGCCTTATTGGTTATTGTATCACACAAACTAAATTTCTGTTGGCGGCTGCTGTATTAGCTCCGGACCGTTTTCAGCGTGTAAGGTTTCGTTTAAAAGGCATATGGCATGGGTTGCGCGGCGTAGAAGGCAAATCGCTCGACCCCGCCACACTGCAATTTCAATTGAATAAGTAATCAGCTTACGACAAATTTTTGGGGAATGACGGAGGTTAAACGCATAAAGGTATTGTTTGTAATAGATACGCTGGAAGTGGGCGGAGCAGAAAAAAGTCTGCTCGACAATACATCCCGTTTTACGCATGTTCATCCTGTAGTTTGCCACATCTATAAAGGCGATACACTAAAGCAGCAGTTTGTTGAGAAAGGTATTACCACTTATTCATTAAACATACCGGGCAGATACAACTTTACTAATGCATATAAAGCATTATCAAGAATAATAGTGCAGGAAAAACCCGATGTATTGGTAGCTTATCTTACCCGTGCAGAGATTGTAACAAGATTGGCCGGCAAGCTGCATCATATTCCGGTAATTGGCACATTTGTAAGCGACCTGTATTGCAAAGATTTTAACCGGCATTTATCCTGGAAAGGAAAATTGGGTGTTGAATTTTTCAGGCTTATTAATAAATGGATGAGTAAAATTTGTGTAGGTTTCGTTGCCAATTCATCTGCCATTAAAGAAGCCAACATACAACATTTGCATATCAATCCTGATAAAATAAAGGTAATTAACAGGGGAAGAGAAAGTGTTCGTATTGCCATTAAAGAAAAAAGCTATCCAGAACAGCAAAAGCAGTTGAGATTTTTAAACGTTGGCAGGCTAATACCGGTAAAAGCACAGCAGCAATTGATACAGGCATTCGCAAGGTTTGCTAACGTATATCCCGCTGCAACACTCCACATTGCAGGTGATGGGCCTTTGCACCAGCAGCTCCTTCAAACCATTGCTGAGTGCAGGCTTCAGGGCAAAGTTATCCTGTTGGGCAATCGCAAGGATATACCCACCTTACTTGCCGGCTACGATTGTTTTGTATTTCCTTCGCTGGTAGAAGGTTTTAGTGGTTCGGTAGTAGAAGCCATGTTTGCCAGGCTGCCTGTTTTAGCTTCCAATATTCCACAAAACAGAGAGGCAATTACGCACCTGCACACAGGTTATCTGTTTGAAAAAAATAGTATAAAAGCTATTGAAGAAGCACTCTTTTGGTTTGCCGGCAACACAGTAAAAGCCTATAATATGGCCGAACAGGCTTATATATATGCAAAGCAACATTTTGAACTAAAGGACAGAGTGGAAGAACTGGAAACCTACCTGCAATCAGCTATCTAAATTTTTTTCTTTTGAAAGTTTTACACCTGATACAAAAGCCGCAGTTGAGAGGGGCTGAAGTATTTGCTTCGCAACTATCCACGCATCTGGAAGAAGCAGGTCACCAAGCTATTTTGGTGAGTGTCTTTGCGGGTCCGGCTGCACTCCCTTTTGGTGGTAAAGTATATGCATTAAATGCTAGTCAAAGCCATCGCTTTACAGATGTAAAAGCGTGGAAAAAATTAGCTGCCATCATTGAAAGCGAAAAGCCTGATGTAATACAGGCAAATGCCGGTGATACGCTTAAGTATGCGGCATTTTCAAAGTTACTGTTCGGATGGAAGCAGCCCGTTATTTTTCGCAATGCCAGTATGATAAGTCTTTATATTAAATCGAAATTAATAAGGCTTTTCAACGCATTTCTTTTTAGTAAAGTAGAATTGGTTATATCGGTTAGTAATAGCTCGGCTGAAGATTTTGTAAAGCTGTTCCCCGCATTAAAAAATCACATCATCACCATACCCGTAGGAATCGAAGTGAATGAAGCTGTAGCTACTGGAAAAAATACAATTCCCACTTTACAGGGTAATCCTAAGTTGATACATGTAGGTGGATTTTCTTTTGAAAAAAATCACGCCGGGCTGTTATCTGTTTTTGAACGCATTATAAAAAAAATGCCCGGTGCATTGCTGCACTTAGTTGGTGATGGGCCACTTAAACAACAAACGCAAAGTTTGGTGGAGCAAAAAGGTCTTAAAAAGCAGGTTGTATTTCATGGCTATCAAAAACAACCATTATCATTTATACGCCAGGCCGATGCACTATTGCTGCCAAGCATTATTGAAGGATTACCGGGCGTAGTACTCGAAGCATTTTATTGCAAAACGCCGGTAATAGCTTACGACACTGGCGGCATCGGCGAAGTAGTTATCAATAATAAAACCGGTTATCTAATACCAAAACAAAACGAGGTAGCTTTTGCAGATGCTGTAGAAAGTGCATTGAATAATAGTGAAGAAATAAACCGGTTTATTGCCAATGCTTATCAGTTGGTAACCACCCAATATATGAACGATGATATTGCTGTAAAGTTTGTAAAGGCATATCAAACTATCACAAATAAGCAAGCGTTTTCAACAAATAAAGTACTGCAGCCAACCAAAAATGTAATACAGAATGATTATATCTAAAGTTGAAACAAATACAACAGTAGGCCCTGTGCTTACCAACGGCAAACGCACAGTTGTATTACATATTATTAAGTCGCTTGGCAGAGGTGGCGCCGAAATGTTGCTGCCCGAAACGCTGGCTAAGCACAACCAGTCGCAGTACGAATTTCATTACATTTATTTCCTGCCCTGGAAAGACCAGGTAGTGGGCGATATTGAAAGAGAAAATGGCATAGTTACCTGTATTCCTGCTAAAAACAATATTCAGATTTTTGGTAAGACAGGCGCTATTGTACAATACATCAAAACGCATAAAGTACAAATTATTCACTGCCATATGCCCTGGGCGGGTGTGATTGGGCGTATTGCCGGCAGGCTGGCAAAAGTGCCGGTAGTCTATACCGAACATAACAAGTGGGAACGCTACCACAAAGCCACTTATTTTTTTAATAAATACAGTTTTTCCAGCCAGGCAAAAGTGTTGGCAGTATCGGGCGAAGTAGCTAATTCTATACAAAAGCATTATCATAAAAATACACCGGCAATACAGGTGTTGCGCAATGGCATTAACATAGATAAATTTTCGCGCGACATACAAATGGAACCGCTTGTAAGATCATTGTACAATATTCCCGAAACGGCTATTGTTATTGGTATTACCTGTGTTTTTCGCAAACAAAAACGCCTCACAACCTGGCTTGAAGTTGCAAAGCAGTTGCACAACGTATTTACGGATGTCCATTTTATCATTGTAGGCGATGGCGTGTTGAAAGAAGAAGTATATGCCAAAGCAAAAGCATTGGACATGCACAACTATCTGCACTTTGCAGGCTTGCAGGCAGAAGTGCGTCCATACCTGCAGGCGATGGATATTTTTATGATGACATCGGAGTTTGAGGGCTTGCCGGTAGCCTTGCTGGAAGCGATGAGTATGCGTTGCATGCCGGCTTGCACTGCTGCAGGTGGTATTGGCGAGTTGATACAGGATGGGGAGAACGGTGTACTGGTACCAATAGAAGAGCCGGAGCAATTGATAAACAAATTATCGGAATACATACTTTACCCTGAAAAAATAAAAGCGGCTGCACAACACGCAAGGCAAACTGTAGCAAGCAACTTCAGTATCCAAACGATGGTTGCAGCATTAGAAAATACGTATGAAGAAGTAGTAGCCGGATGAATTAAATAAGGCTGCGAATAACAGAAAATAATATTTACATCAACAATCTCCACCAGTGATCGGCGCATTTATACTGCTCATTATTCTTTACGCACTTACCCAGCCTTTATTAAAAGTATTTAAGAGTAAGTACCGGTGGTTTGATATGGATCTGATGCAAAAATTGTTTTGGTACCATGTGTTTTTTGCCCTTGTGTATTATGTAACGGTAATGAACTCCCGTTCCGATTCGGTATCTTATTTCGAGCGTCCGCAGTATGCATACAGCAGCTGGTGGGAAGCATTTCAAACGGGTACTTTATTTATAGAGTTTGTTGGCTATCCGTTTATCAATTTTTTTCATTTCTCTTACGAAATGATGATGCTGCTTTTCTCCTGGATGGGATTCTGGGGCTTTGTGTACTTCTATATTTTCTTTAAAGAGAACGTAAAATACAAACACTACTACGAGGGATATGATTTAATAATGCTGTTTATGTTTTTGCCAAACATGCATTACTGGACGGCATCGCTTGGCAAAGGCTCCATTATTTTTTTTGGAATGGGAATGGCAACCTATGGGCTAAGCAAACTAAAGGGACGCAAACTGGCACTCATTGCAGGTTTAGCCATTGTATATTATGTTCGTCCGCACATCTTTTTGTTTATGGGAATTGCCATATTGGTTGGCTTGTTTACAGGCAAGCAGGATGTGCCCAAATACCAGAAATGGCTCGTTTTAATTGGTGCTGCAGTTGCGCTTACCCTAATGTATAATACAATCATCAGCTTTGTAGGACTGGATAGCGATAACCTCGTAGGTAGCTTCGATCAGTTTTCGAGCACCCGTGCTTATGAGTTGTCCTCGGCAAATTCGGGTATAGATATTTCCAATTATCCGTTAATATTTAAGCTGTTTACTTTCTGGTATCGGCCATTGTTTATTGATTCACCCGGATTTACCGGAATAGTGGTTTCTATAGAAAATGTATTTTATTTATTACTAAGCTATAAGCTTTGGGAGAAAGGATTTCTTAAGTTTTTTAAAGTTTCTTCCTCTTTGGTAAAGATGAGTGCCGTTCTTTTTATAGGCACTTCACTGGCACTCGGCGAAACATTATCAAATATGGGCATTATCGTACGGCAAAAAAGTATGGTAATGTATTATCTGCTTTTCATCATTATTACTTATCTCGATTATAAAAAAGGGTTAGTGGCAAGCAAAAAGAAAAATGCAGCCGACCTGCAGCTTGCCGCAAGTCCACAAAACTAATCAAACCATGGCCGGAGTTTTTACAATCTCATTAGACTTTGAACTGCATTGGGGCGTATTTGATAAGCGCGACCGCAAAAGCAGGTTATTGTGCTATCAAAATACAATACGCACAGTGCCCAAAATGCTGGCGCTTTTTGAAGCTCATGGTGTGCACGTTACCTGGGCTACGGTGGGCAGCATGTTTGCCAGTGATGCCGAAGAATGGAATCAGTTAAAACCTTCTTTGCAACCCGAATATGCCAATGAAGGCTACTCGCCATACCGCTGGGTGGCACAGCACGGTTTGCAACCCGAGTATCATGTTGCGCATTTTGCACCGGATGCCGTTAAAAGCATTTTGCAATATAAAGGGCAGGAATTAGGCACTCATACATTCAGCCATTATTACTGCCTCGAACAAGTAAAGCAACCCGAAGCTTTTGAAGCTGATTTAAAGGCGGCAAATGCTGCTGCATTAAAGTTTGGAACGCAAACAACCTCATTGATTTTTCCAAGAAATCAATATAATGCACAGGCACTCAGGGTTTGTTACGAAAATGGTATCAGAGTGGTTCGTTCTAATCCCGACGCCCGGTTTTGGACGCCTATTAATGATAAAGATGCCAGTTTGTTGCGCAAAGTATTACGTACCGGCGATGCGTATATACAACTTGGTTCTACGCGCAGTTCTTATCCGCTTACTGCCATTGCGAAAAGAGTCAATGAGCCGATGCTGCTGCCGGCAAGCCGGTTTTTAAGACCCTGGCACCCGGCACATCGCTTTACCAATAAACTGATGCTGCGCAGAATTAATAAGGAATTAGAAACTGCAGCAAAGCTGCATGAGTGTTATCACTTATGGTGGCACCCTGAAAATTTTGGTGACTTTCCGCAGGAAAATTTAGAAAATCTGGCTATCGTTCTGGAACAGTACAAAAAATACAGGCAGAAATATGGTATGCAAAGCTGGAATATGGGTGAATATGAACATCATTTAGCTGATAAATATGTAAAACATGAACATCAGGTCTGCAACGTCGGCTGATAAGCCGGCCATTATAACGCTGTTAAAACAATCTTTGGGAGAATCTACCATTCCAAAGTCTGAAGCTTTGTGGAGCTGGAAGCATGAGCAAAATCCCTTTGGCGAATCGTATGTATTGGTAGCAGAAGAAGCCGGCGAACTAATAGGTTTGCGTGCATTTATGCAATGGCAGTGGCAATGGAACAACACTGTTTATAAAGCAATAAGAGCCGTAGACACAGCTACGCATCCGGCACATCAGGGCAAAGGCATTTTTAAAAAATTAACGCTACAGCAAGCCGAGGCCTGTAAGCAACAAGGCGTAAGTTTTGTATTCAATACACCTAATGAGCAAAGCAAGCCGGGCTACATAAAAATGGGCTGGATAGAACAAGGAAAAATGCCGCTCAAAATAAAGCTCCGGCTATCTGATGCCTGGCTGCCTTTTACAAAAAATAAAACCAAAAAGATCATTGCACCGCAAAACTGGAACGAAGCGCCGCTTGACCGTGTAAGTAATAGTATAACAGATTGCATCACTACTGTTTTAACGCCGGAGTATATTAAATGGCGTTATGCAAATAATCCATTATTCAACTATAACTATTTTACCGATGGGGAACAATTTATAGTTATTACCCGCCTTAAATCTCATGCCTTTGCAGATGAACTGCGGATAACGGATTTCATTTTATTAAATAACAAAGCCAACGTTCAATACATCAATAAAACTGTTGCTGCCTTGCTACGCAGGTTTTGCAGCAAACACCACATTGGTTTTATTACCTTATCCGGCCGCCAATACCTGCAATATCAACCATACTTTAAATGGATGGGAATAGTGCCGGTAAAAGCAGCAGGCCCCATCATTACACTTAAAAATTTAAACCTCAACGGTAGCTTCGATAGTTTCTTAAATACAGCAAACTGGAGCTATTCTTTGGGAGATATGGAGTTGTTTTAATCATTACATTTTAAAACTGTTTTAGTAATGGACACCAAAAACAATTCTGAAAGAACAATACACTTCTTTACAAAAGGAGATCGTAATACAGCCAGCTCGCGGCAGCGGGCATATATTGTTGCCGATAAGCTCAAAGAGGTTGGTTTATCCTGTATAGTACACGAGCCATTTGTAAACAGATTGAACAAAACCAAATGGCCCAAAAAAGCAGTTGTCATCAAAGATTTATTTACCTGTTTGTTGCAGGTAAAAAGCAACGATGTTATTTATCTGCAGCGCACGGTTTACAGCAGTTACTTTATCAATGTTCTTTTGCTGCACCATTCGTTTTTTAAGAGCAAACTGGTATTTGATTTTGACGACGCTATCTTTTTGCACCTGCCGGCCCAAACAGAACGGCTTACCCGCAAAGCAGAACGGGTTATTGTTGGTAGCCATTTGCTGCAGGAGTGGGCACAACAATATAACAAGCATGTTTACCTGCTTCCAACAGCTATTGACTTTTTATGCTACTCAAAGTATTCCATTGAATACAGTGAGGTTAAACCTATTACTATTGGCTGGATAGGACACGGGCCAGACCACTACGAGAATTTAGAAATATTTGCGCCTGTTATAAAAGCTTGTGCCAGCAGAGGATTGAATATTCAACTCTTAATTATCGGCAGTCTCCGTTCCGAAAAAGTAAAATCTTTATTCAGCCATATAGCAGGCGTTACTACTCATTTTATTGATTCACTCGACTGGTCTGCACCTGATGTTATTCCTCAGGCATTACAGCCTTTTGATATAGGTGTAATGCCATTGAAAAACACAGAATGGAATACCGGCAAATGCGCGTTTAAAGCCATTGAGTACATGGCCCTGGGAATACCGGTGGTAGTATCTGCAATTGGAGAGAATAATTACCTGATAAAAAATGGCATAAATGGTTTTAGGGCATCTGATACAACGGAATGGGCAGACAAACTGGAACAGCTCATTTGCAGTGTGGAGCTAAGAAAAAAAATGGGGCAATGCGGACAGCAAACCATTAAACAGTACTACGCCTATCACGCAATTATTCCTACGCTGTACAACATACTGCAATCCGTATAGCGGAGTATAGTTATTTACCCAAAAACTTGCAAAACCAAGGCAATTATTAATATTAAGTGTGCTACAATTTTAAGTACTCCAATGAAATCTCATACCAAACTTGTTCGTGTTACCACCGTTCCGAGTTCATTGCAAATTCTGTTGCGCAGACAACTTCGCTTCGTAAACGGCTACTACGATGTATTGGCCGTTTCTTCACCAGGTAAAGAACTGGAAGAGGTAGCACAGGATGAAGGCGTACGTACATCGGCAGTAAACATGACCAGAACAATTACACCCTGGCAGGATGCAAAAGCATTGTGGCAGCTATACAGACTTTTTAAGAGAGAAAAACCAGCTATTGTGCACACGCATACACCCAAAGCAGGCTTGCTGGGCATGATCGCCGGAAAGATGGCAAAAGTGCCGGTGCGAATGCATACGGTGGCCGGTCTTCCGCTGATGGAAAGTACAGGAATGACCAAAAAATTATTAGAGCTGATGGAACGGCTTACATACACCTGTGCAACGGATGTATATCCCAATTCGGCATTACTGGCCAACTTTATTAAAAACAGAAAATATTGCGGTGCCAATAAGGTTAAGGTATTAGGTAATGGCAGCAGCAATGGAATAGATACGGGATACTTTAAGGTTACAAAGGAAATAAAGCAGGCTGCTGAAAAACTAAGGGCTGCATTGCAAATAAGTAAAAGTGATTTTGTATTTGTGTTTGTTGGCCGGTTGGTAAAAGATAAGGGCATTGAAGAACTGGTAAATGCCTTTTTACAAATGCAAAAAAAATATAATCATATAAAGCTATTGCTGGTAGGCACGTATGAGCCGCAGCTCGATCCGTTATCCAACGAAACAACAAAAGCTATAAGCAACAATGAAGCAATTATTTATGCAGGTTTTCAGCAGGATATTCGCCCCTATCTGGCTATAAGTCATGCGCTCGCCTTTCCTTCTTACCGCGAGGGTTTTCCCAATGTGCCCATGCAGGCTGGCTGCCTGGATTTACCCTGCATTGTTACCGATATTAATGGCTGTACCGAAATTATAGAACATGAAAAAAACGGATTGATTATACCGGTAAAAAACGCACATGCATTGGAGGGAGCAATGGAAAAGCTACTTACAGATGAGTCGCTTTTAAATACATTAAAAAGCAATGCAAGAGCTATGATACTGGCGCGCTACGACCAGCAGCTTTTATGGAATTTATTATTAAAAGAATATCAGCAACAACTCTCTTCTCATGCAGTGGTATCATAAGTGCTTTAAGCGTATTATAGATATTTTTATAAGTGTTGCAGCACTCCTGCTGTTAGCTCCGGTGATAATAATAGTTGCCTTGATGCTAAGCATTGCCAACCAGGGCAACCCTTTTTTTACACAACGCCGTCCCGGCAAAAATGCCAAAGTGTTTTTGCTTATTAAATTCAAAACGATGAATGATAAGCGCGATGAAAAGGGGGAATTGCTGCCAGATGAGGAACGGTTAACGACCATCGGGAAGATGGTTCGCAAAACTTCGCTTGATGAATTACCGCAATTGTTTAATGTGTTGGCCGGCAGTATGAGTTTGGTTGGTCCGCGACCACTGCTGATAGCTTATTTACCCTTATATACGCCACAACAAAACCGGAGGCACGAAGTAAAGCCTGGTATTACCGGATGGGCGCAGGTAAATGGTCGCAATGCCATAAGCTGGAACAAGAAATTTGAACTGGATGTTTGGTATGTAGATCATATAAGTTTTGCCCTCGATATAAAAATAGCAATTACTACTATCAATAAAGTTTTTAAAAGAGCAGACATCAATCAGCAAGGGCATGCCACCATGCCGTATTTTACCGGAACTAATTAACGTATGAATATTCTTATTACTTCTGCAGGGCAGCGTGTTTCTTTAGTAAGAGCCTTTCAAAAAGAATTAAAGATTTTTTTCCCCGAAGCTAAAGTATTTGCTGCCGATATGTGCCCCGAACTTAGCCCGGCATGCCATATAGCAGATCAATATTTTGAGGTGAAAAAAGTAACGGCTATAGAATATATTGATGGCCTTTTGCAGCTATGCATAGCAAACGATATTAAAATGGTGGTGCCAACCATTGATACCGAATTGTTGGTATTATCCAAAAACAAACAGCTATTTGAAAAGGAGGGTATTCATGTAATTATTTCTTCTTTTTCACTTGTAGATAAATGCAGGGATAAGCGCAAAACAACGGCTTTCTTTCAGGAGTGCGGTATAGAAGTGCCCGCTGCAATTGATAAAAACAACCCTACATTTCCCTTATTCATCAAGCCCTACAATGGCAGCCTCAGTGCAGAAACATACCTCATCACTTCGCCCGACGACTTAAAAGACTACCACTTGCAAAATGAGCGGTTTTTATTTATGGAATACATCAATAAAAACAACCATGATGAGTACACGGTAGATATGTATTTCGACCGGAAGCATAATGTAAAATGTATTGTGCCACGGTTAAGATTATTTGTAAGAGCAGGCGAAGTTAACAAAGGCATTACCTCCAAAAATGTACTGGTGCCTTATTTAAAAGAAAAGTTGAGCACTATAAAAGGAGCGGTGGGTTGCTTAACGGTTCAGTTCTTTTTAAATAAGGTAACAGAACGAATTGTAGCTATAGAAATTAATCCACGCTTTGGAGGTGGCTATCCGCTGAGCTATTGCGCCGGCGCCAACTACCCCCAATGGCTGATACGGGAATATTTCCTTAATGAAAAAATAAATTATACCGAAGACTGGGAAAATGGTTTACTAATGCTCCGGTATGATGATGAAATAATAGTACATGCAAGTAACGGTTGATGCTAACAGCTATTTCGTCTTTGACCTGGATGATACCTTGTTTTACGAAATAGATTATTTAAAATCGGCTTACAGGCACATTGCCAAAGCATTGGCAGCACACACTGGCATTGACCTTTATGATGAAATGCTGGCGCGCTTTTACAAAAGCGAAAATGTATTTGAATGGCTGTTAAATAATCTTCATTTCCCTGCTGAAATTTCCAAAGGCTGGTTACTGCAGCAATACCGCGGGCATTTGCCTGATATAACGTTACAAGCTGCTGTAAAAGCCTTTTTGGGAGAACTGAAACAACATCAAATTCCTATTGGTTTAATAACAGATGGAAGGAGCATTACACAACGAAACAAACTGAAAGCATTAGGCATAGAACAGGATTTCACCGACATTATTATATCGGAAGAATTTGGCTCGCAAAAACCCGATGAGCGCAACTATCTTTTTTTTGAAAAAAAATATTCCGGCAAAAACTTCTATTTTTTTGGAGATAATACAGGTAAAGATTTTATTGTTCCGGCAAAGCTGGGCTGGGCTTCTTTCTGTATAAAAAATAACGGTACACATATCCATTTGCAGGAGTTATCTCGGTTACATGACCAATGCCATGTCATCTCTTCATTTGCTGAAATCCATCTGAATTATATTAATCAATAAGGTACTAATTCTACACCAATAAAAAACCATAATCTTCAACACTATGAAACCCAAAATCTGGCTTTCTGCTCCCCACATGGGTGGCAAAGAATTGCAGTATATTCAAAACGCATTTGCCGCCAACTGGGTTGCTCCCGTAGGCCCAAACATCGAATTGTTTGAACAAAAACTGCAAACCTATCTCGGACACAATATGCACGTGTCGGCTGTGAGTTCGGGCACTGCAGCTTTGCACCTGGCACTGATTATTTTAGGAGTAAAAGCAGGGGACGAAGTGATTTGTCAGTCGCTGACTTTTTCAGGTTCGGCAAACCCGATTGCTTACCAGGGCGCTACGCCAATATTTATTGATAGTGAAGAAAATACCTGGAATATGTCGCCGGAGTATTTGGAAGTGGCTATTAAAGACAGGCTTAGTAAAGGCAAAAAGCCGAAAGCTATTATTGTAGTGCACTTGTATGGTATGCCTGCACAGATGGATGCTATTATGGATATAGCCCGCACGTATGATATTCCTGTTATTGAAGACGCTGCAGAGGCACTTGGTTCAAGATATAAAGGCCGGCAATTAGGTACGTTTGGAGACATTAGCATATTGTCGTTCAATGGCAACAAAATTATTACCACTTCGGGCGGCGGAGCTATAGTATCGGCGAATGAAGCCTATATAAAGCAAGCTAAGTTTTTAGCTACGCAGGCGCAAGACCCAGCACCACATTATCAGCACTCGCAAATAGGTTACAATTATCGTTTAAGCAATATTGCTGCATCTATCGGCTGCGGACAAATGGAAGTGTTAACGGATCGTATATTACAACGCAGAAGCAATTTTGAATATTACAAAAATGCTTTTGCAGCTATTAAAGAAATACAACTGCTGGAGGAGCCGGACGAAGACTATTATTCCAATCATTGGCTTACCACGTTTATTGTTGATAGTGATATACTAATGCGCGAAGACCTGCGTCTGGCACTTATTGGGCAAAATATAGATTGTCGCCCCGTGTGGAAGCCTATGCATCTGCAACCGGTATTTGCCGGCGCGCCATATTATGGTGCGGATGTAAGTGAAAAACTCTTTAAAAACGGCTTGTGTCTGCCATCGGGCTCTAATATCTCCGATGCTGAATTACATACAGTAACATCGGTAATACTGCATACCGCTACTGCTGTACTTCAGGCAGAAAGCACAAAGATGTATGCCTTATAAAACATACTAAATTTTTAGCTTTTACTACGTTACTTAATCAATCATAAACCTCATTTATATGGATAGGATTGTGTTACATACCAAAGTGATACCTCGTTGGGTAGTTTTGCTTATTGACCTTGCTGTTTGCTCCTTATCTTTCGGTGTGTCTTACTTTTTAGTAAAGCATTTCGAGTTTACATTCATTCTGCGCGGACATTTCTTTTTTTATACCATATCGTATGTATTACTCACAGGCATTGTATTCTACTGCATGAAGGTGCATACTTGTTTAATCCGGTATTCCAATATACATGATATGCTGCGCATTTTCCTGGCAGTATTAGTAACCAGCCTGTTATACCCGCTGGTAAATAAACTGTTACTTGTTAATTACTTCGATATTCGTTCGCTCAATGTTCTTCTTGCTTTATCCATCAACTTTTTCATTACTTCTTCGCTGCTTATTATGCTCCGCGTAAGTGTAAAGGAAATGTTTTTGTATGGCACCAAAGCATCTGAAAGCAGTAAAGAGCAGGTACTCATCTTTGGTTCCGGCAAAAATGCTATACTCATCAAGCAGGCTATAGAAGCAAGTAAAGAGAATGCTTTTGTAATAGCCGGTTTTATTGATACTAATACGAAGCGGATAAACACTGTTATTGAGCAGAAAAAAGTGCACAGTATAAGAGAATTGTCTGTATTGAAGTACCGGAAAAATATTACCAAGTTGATTTTACATGCCGAACAAACACGTGGTTTTGATAAAAAAAACTTGCTGGAACGCTGTCTCGAACTGGGCATACAAGTACTTACTGTGCCGCCATCCGATGAGTGGGTGTATGGGAAATTAAGCCTCAATCAAATGCAGGCTTTGCGCATAGAAGATTTGCTGCAGCGGGAACCGATAGTTATCAATAACACCCGTATATCCGAAGAACTGTTTAACAAGCGCGTACTTATTACCGGCGCAGCCGGCTCCATTGGCAGCGAAATAGTAAAGCAGGTATTATCCTTTAAACCAGAAATGGTTATTCTCTGCGATCAGGCAGAATCTTCACTACACGAGATGCAACTGCACATGCAGGACATGTTTCCGCAAGCTGTCATCCAGGTTTTTATTGGCAACGTCCGCGAGTTTGCGCGCATGCAAATTCCTTTCAAAGAATATAAACCACACATTGTGTTTCATGCGGCGGCTTACAAGCATGTGCCCATGATGGAAAACCATCCGTCCGAAGCAGTGCTGACCAATATTCTGGGTACTA
This sequence comes from Ilyomonas limi, assembly GCF_005233845.1. Classification (GTDB taxonomy): domain Bacteria; phylum Bacteroidota; class Bacteroidia; order Chitinophagales; family Chitinophagaceae; genus Ilyomonas; species Ilyomonas limi. The sequence goes on along the minus strand of NZ_SZQL01000025.1, from coordinate 38,194 downwards.
AAAACATAGCTGATCTGGCAGCGGCCTATGGGGCAGAAAAATTTGTAATGATTTCTACCGATAAAGCAGTGAACCCAACCAATGTAATGGGTACATCCAAGCGCATAGCAGAGATGTATGTGCAATTGCTGAGTAGCACGCCGCAGCTTATAGATAATACCACTTTAAAAACCAAATTTATAACAACGCGCTTTGGCAATGTATTAGGTTCCAGCGGTTCTGTTATTCCCCGTTTTAAAGAGCAAATACAAAAAGGCGGACCAGTTACGGTTACACATCCCGAAATAACCCGCTTTTTTATGACGATTCCCGAAGCAGTGCAATTGGTACTGGAAGCCTGCACAATGGGTACCGGCGGTGAGATATACATATTTGACATGGGCAAACCGGTAAAAATTGCCGACCTCGCGCGTAAGATGATACAGCTTGCCGGCTTAACACCCGATCAGGACATCCGTGTTGCTTTTACAGGTTTAAGACCCGGGGAAAAGCTGTACGAAGAACTGCTGAACAAAGAAGAGCTTACGCTGCCTACTTATCACGAGAAAATAAAAATTGCGCGGGTAATGCCCAACCATCGCAGGGTAAGATATGATATAGAAACATTGATAAAAATGTGTTCGATAGCCGGCAGCGAGGAACTGGTGAGAAAAATGAAAACGCTGGTACCGGAGTATAAAAGCAAAAATTCGCGCTTTGAAAAACTGGATGTAGAACTTGAAGCCGGAATTACTGAAACCACTATTACAGCGGGTGTATAATTAGTTGATCACAAAACATCAGCACTAAACCTGCAATGCCTAATTGCTTATTCCAGCACCGATAACAATTCAATACCAAAACATGAAACCTTTATTCGACTGTACAATAGAATATTTAAAAAGTCCTCACCTGCAGCAGTTATATACCGGTTTTTTTGAACTGCAAAAAAGGGGAATCGCACAGTTGCATTTTACACAAAAAAATAAGAGTGCAGATGCTACTGCCATTACTACCGTCATAATCAACAATAAATACAAGGTTATTTATGATGCAATTGATGGGTTATCATGGATAAAAGGTACTGAGGAAGAGAATCTGCTGTATTTTCAAAAAAACTTTAAAGCTGACTTTTACTTTAAGAGAAGTTACAGCCCCAAAATGCTGGCTTATGCACCCGAAGGCTGCACTGTTTTGCCATTAGGGTTTAATTATAACATGCAACCTCGAGCCAATCTGTTACGCTTTAATAATTCGCTGCCGGAAAAAATAAAATATATACTAAAAACAGGCAACCTCACAAAGCGTTTTTTTGGCAAGAGCTTTTTTTACGCCAAAGATTTCGAACAAGCACCGCTTGAAGCCGGGCAGGATAAAGTCTTGTTTATTACACGTCTCTGGAATCCTGATGAAGCTAAAAGTGAACCTTCCAGAGTGCATCGGCAAAGCATCAATGCCATGCGTGTAGCTTGTATAGAAATGTGTAGAAAAAAATACGGCAAGCAGTTTACCGGAGGATTAATTAAAGATGCTTTTTCTGCTAAGCATTATCCCCAGCTTTTACTACCCGATGAGCTGACATGTAAAAAAGGTTATTTAAACACTACAAAAAAACACGCTATTTGTGTTGCAACTACCGGTTTGCACAATTCTACAGGCTGGAAGATGGCTGAGTATGTTGCAGCTTCCAAAGCCATTGTATCGGAGCCGTTGCATTTTGAACTGCCGGGCAATTTTGAAAAGAATACAAATTATCTGGAGTTTACAACTGTGGATGAACTGATAAACAAGATTGACTACTTATTGCAAAACAAAACTGCTTTATTGCAGATGATGCAAAACAATCATCGCTACTACCACCATTATGTAAAGCCCGATGTGCTGGTGTTGAACACACTGAATAAAATAGTTGCACCAAAGCAAGAAGATGCGTTCATTCAGCAAGCTGTTCAGGCATTAGTATAAAAACGTCACCGGCACTCCTGAAGGTCGCTTTAATAAAATACCAAAGCATCATTTTTAAAACCATATCATCACTCTTACACTAAACTGTTTAATTACTATGCACTGCAGATTTTGTAAAGCTCCGCTATCACAGGTTTTTGTTGATTTAATTAATTCTCCTGCTTCCAACTCCTTTCTTACACAGGAGCAGCTTAATGAGCCGGAAGTATATTATCCATTAAAAGTTTATACGTGCAGCAACTGTTTTCTGGTGCAGATAGAAGAGTATAAAAAGTCGGATGCCATCTTCAATAATGAGTATGTGTACTTTTCTTCTTACTCTACCAGTTGGCTGCAACATGCAAAGAAGTACACCGAAAAAATGATTGGGCGGTTCCATTTTTCGCATAGCAGCCAGGTAATAGAAATAGCTTCTAATGATGGTTATTTGCTACAATATTTTAAAGAAAAAGGAGTGCCCGTTTTAGGCATTGAACCAACTGCCAATACAGCCGAAGTAGCACGCAGCAAAGGCATAGAAACAATTACTGAATTTTTTGGAACCCAACTGGCGCAGCAGCTTGCAGCACAAGGCCGAAAAGCCGATTTATTGCTGGGCAATAATGTGCTGGCGCATGTACCCGACATTGTAGATTTTGTAAGTGGCATGAAGCAGGCATTAAATGAGCGAGGCGTTATTACAATGGAATTTCCGCACCTGATGCAGTTGATAGATAATAACCAGTTTGATACTATTTACCATGAGCACTTTTCTTATCTCTCTTTCTATACCGTAAAGCAAATATTTGAAGCGCAGGGATTAGCCATGTTTGATGTGGAAGAATTGCCAACGCATGGCGGATCGCTTAGAATATATGCCAAACACCAGGATGATGCAAGCAAGCCCGTTTCGGAAAATGTAACACGGCTGTTAGAAAAGGAATTAGCCAAAGGCATCAACAGATTGTGCTACTACAGCCATTTTCAAAAGCAGGTAATGGAGGTTAAAATAGCATTTACACAATTTTTAGTACAACAGAAAAAAGCAGGTAAAAAGGTGGCAGGCTATGGAGCTGCTGCTAAAGGCAATACCTTGTTGAATTATTGCGGCGTAAAAAATGATTTAATTGAGTATGTGGTAGATGCCAATCCGCACAAGCAAAATAAATGGTTGCCCGGCAGCCATATTCCGGTGGTAAATGAAGCGTATATGAAGGAGTCAAAACCCGATTACGTTATTCTGTTTCCGTGGAATTTAAAGGAAGAAATTATGAAGCAGCTTTGCTACATTAAAGAATGGGGCGGACAATTTGTTGTGCCTATTCCTTCTTTACAAATCATTGATTAGTGTCCTGTTTTTCACAGGATACTTATTAATGTAAAATACCAATTACAATAATCCTTTTTTATTGATATAAAGTATAGTTTTTTAATGTTTCCAATCCAAGCCCCTTCGCAAACACACACAACACCTGCAAGTGAACAGCAGGCATCAGATGCAGCAAAGAGTACTCATCATGCAGTGCATCTTAAGGGATTAAACGGCTTCAGAGCCATGGCCGCGCTGGCAGTTATTTACATGCATCTTGCCAATGTATTCGATTATAAAGTGCAATCCGGCAGCCTGGGAGTAACCGTTTTTTTTACGCTCAGTGGTTTTCTCATTACTTATTTACTACTGCTTGAAATGAAGAGAACGCAAACAGTTGCGATTAAAAAGTTTTATGTGAGGAGGGTGTTACGGATATGGCCGATGTATTACCTGTATATGATTATCGCCATACTGGCAACCGTATTTATTTACACCGAAAGAGTAGAAATAAGCCACATACTGTATTACATATTTTTCATGGCTAATGCACCTTCCCTGGTGGAAAATAGAATTGAGCTGATGTACCATTATTGGTCGCTGGCGGTAGAAGAACAATTCTACTTGTTTTGGCCCTTAGCTATCCGGTTGTTCTCTAAGCGGTTTGTACCGTTTTGTTTACTATTGATAGGCGTAATGTTTGGCGCACGCGTAGCTGTAAATGTATTTTACGGTACCGATAATCCTATATATATTCTGTTTTATTCGCTGCGCTTCGATTGTATGGCAATAGGTGGGTTAGCTGCTTATTTATACTTTCAAAAGTCTAAATATATTACGATAATACAGCACAAAGCTTATCAGTGGGTTGCCTGGTTGATACTGTTGTTGGCTCTGTTAGACTTTTTCCGCACCTTCCGTATTCTGGACCATGAGATTATTGCTGTTATTACCGCTATTCTTATTGTTAATCAGGTAAGTAATCCCAAAACCATCATAAGCCTCGAAAATAAGTTATTCGATCAGCTAGGTAAATTATCGTACGGTATTTATCTTATTCATCCATTAATAATAGCGCTGCTTATTTTGGTGTATCAAAAGTATGAGATACCATTTACCGGAATCTGTATCCTCCATTTTCCGCTCATCACCATCACACTTACTTATTTGTGCGCCTATGTATGCTATCATTTTTTTGAGCATCGGTTTATAAAGATGAAGCAGCAGTTTGCACCGGTAAAAAGCAGCAGTTCTATTTAATGATGTATTTATTTTATTACTAACACAAAAAAGTCCTATATGAAAGCAGTTATTCTTGCAGGTGGCTTCGGCACCCGCATCAGCGAAGAAAGTGGCATACGCCCCAAGCCCATGGTTGAAGTAGGCGGCAAGCCCATCTTATGGCATATCATGAAAATTTATTCTTTTTATGGAATTAATGAATTTATTATCTGCTGTGGTTATAAAGGCAATATCATTAAAGAATATTTTGCCAATTATTGCGTCAACAATTCCGATGTAACATTTGATATGCGAAAGAACAGCATGGAGATACACCGCAACGATACTGAAGACTGGCGTGTAACTCTTGTACATACAGGCTATTCTTCTATGACCGGCGGACGTTTAAGACGTATAAGACACTATTTGGACAATGAAACTTTTTGCATGACGTATGGCGATGGTGTAAGCAACGTAAATATTCAGGAGTTAATAAATTTTCATCACAGCCAGGGAACGTTAGCTACACTGACTGCCGTACAACAGCCGGGCAGGTTTGGTGTATTTAACCTCGATCCCGAAGATACATTTATTCATCGCTTTCAGGAAAAGCCGGCAGCGGGTGGCAGCATGCCATGGATAAATGGTGGTTTTTTTGTGCTGGAACCTGAAGCAATAGATTACATTGATAGTGATGATACTGTATGGGAACGGGAGCCGCTGGAGAATCTTTCGCGTGACGGGCAGCTATCAGCTTACAGACATGCCGGCTTTTGGCAGCCAATGGATACGCTTCGCGATAAGAATGTATTAGAAGACTTATGGCAAAAAGGCGAAGCCCCCTGGTACGTTTGGAATCCGACATTTGCAGCGGCTTATTAAGTTGGAGAGGTTTGTTTTAAAATAATTATTTGAACCACAAAAACACAAAGGACACAGAGATGCATAAAGCATACTTTGTGCAATTTTCATCTTTATAAGCCTTAGTGATTCCTGACCCGAAAAACTTAAACAGCTTTTAAGTAAATCTTCAAACGCACTCTGCAATTACAATTTTGCAGCATCCGCTTTAATCACCCATCTTTTTTCATTACACAAAAACACATCTGTTTATATGAAAATCTTAATTACCGGCAATATGGGTTATGTAGGCCCTGTTGTCGTAAATCATTTACGCGCTATTTATCCTGGTGCAACGCTCATTGGTTTCGATATGGGCTATTTTGCTTCTTCGCTTACGCATGCACCCGTGCTGCCAGAGAGCAAACTGGACACACAACTATTTGGCGATATACGCACCATCAAACCCGAAATGCTACAGGGCATTGATGCTGTTGTTCACCTGGCTGCTATCTCCAACGATCCTATGGGCAACCGCTTTGAAGAGGTAACCATGGAAATCAACTTTATGTCCAGTGTACGGCTTGCAAAATTGGCTAAGCAGGCAGGTGTACAATCATTTGTTTTTGCTTCTAGCTGTAGCATGTACGGTGCTGCCGAAGGCAGTGCCAAAACCGAAAATGCCCGGTTGAACCCGCTTACTGCCTATGCCCGTTCTAAAGTATTTACCGAAAAAGAACTCGAACTGCTGGCAGATGCAGATTTTACCATTACCTGTCTTCGCTTTGCCACTGCATGTGGCGCAAGCGACCGGTTGCGGCTCGATTTGGTGCTCAATGATTTTGTTGCAGGCGCAGTTGCTTCGGGTAATATTCATATTTTAAGTGATGGCAGCCCCTGGCGCCCATTAATACATGTAAAAGATATGGCACGCGCAATTGATTGGGCAATTAACCGCGAAGCATCTAACGGTGGCAACTTTCTGGCAGTAAATGCCGGCAGTAACGAATGGAATTATCAGGTAAGTGAATTGGCTCATGCAGTAGCTAAAGCTATTCCGGGCACACAAGTACATATTAATAAAGACGCGGCGCCGGATAAACGATCCTACCAGGTTAACTTCCATCTGTTTCAAACGCTGGCACCACAGCACCAGCCGCAGGTTACATTGGTGCAGGCTATTTTGCAACTGCAAGCTTTATTGCAGGCAATGCAGTTTAAAGATCACGACTTCAGAAACTCGCATCTTATGCGGCTAAAGGTGTTGAATTATTTACAGGAAACCGGACAGATTGACGATCAGCTTTGTTGGAAAAATCGCTCATCTGCAGTAACAGGCAATAAACCATTGGCAGCAACAGTAAATGTGTAAGTTTTTTTAAGTGATCCTGCTTTTGACCGGCATTATTAAACTACAGCACTAAACAATAGAAATAAAATTATCAGCATATTTTCAAAATCAGATAGTACCAAACAAATAAATTGTATGTTATTCACCAAAACCAAATTAAAGGGTGCTTATGTAATAGAAATTGAACGTAAGAAAGATGAGCGGGGCTTTTTTGCCAGAACTTATTGTCAACGCGAATATGAAGCACAAGGAATAGATTTCAATATAGTGCAGGCAAACGTTAGTTATAATAAAAAGAAAGCAACTTTACGTGGCTTGCATGCTCAGCTTGCTCCTTACAAAGAAAGTAAATTGGTACGTTGCAGTTGTGGAAGCATATACGACGTAATTGTAGATATGCGTAAAAACTCTTCTACTTATCTGCAGTGGCATGGGGAAGAACTCACTGCCGATAATTCTAAGATGATGTATATTCCTGAAGGTTTTGCACATGGTTTTATTACATTGGAAGATAATACAGAGGTGGTTTATCATATGTCGGAATACTATACTCCCGGAGCTGAGATAGGCTTCCGCTGGAATGATCCCGCCTTCAATATTCAATGGCCCTTGATGCCGGTGATTATGTCTGCAAAAGATCAGTCGTATGCAGCATATGAACCAACACTTGATTACAGTAATAGTACATACTCTTTTTAATAACAAATAAACCAAACATGATAATAGTTGACCAGTTATTAAAAAACCGTGCAAAGGCCGATAAACCTATCCGGGTAGCTATGGTTGGTGCTGGATTTATGGGTAAAGCAATTGCGCTGCAAATATGCAAATACACCCAGGGTGTTCAATTGGTTGCTATATCCAACCGGAATGTGGAAAAAGCAGCAAAAGCTTATGCCGATGCCGGTATCACGTTGGTAAATGAGGTAACTACTGTACAGCAACTGGAAGGTAATATTGCACAAGGCAACTATAGCATTACCAATAATCCACTGCTACTTTGCGAAGCGAAAAGCATTGAAGCCATTATAGATGTTACAGGTGCTGTAGCGTTTGGTGCCAATGTTGTATTTCAAGCTATTCAAAATGGGAAGCATGTACTATCGGCCAATGCTGATCTGGATGGAACGGTTGGGCCTATCTTAAAAGTTTATGCCGATAAGAGGGGCGTTGTTTATACCAATATTGACGGAGACCAGCCGGGCGTTATTATGAATCTATACCGCTTTGTAAAGTCAATGGGTGTAAAGCCAGTACTTTGCGGCAATATTAAAGGGCTGCACGACCCGTACCGCAACCCCACCACTCAAATAGCATTTGCCAAAAAATGGGGACAAAAACCTGAAAAAGTAGCTTCTTTTGCCGATGGCACCAAGATATCTTTTGAGCAGGCGATTGTTGCCAATGGTACCGGCATGCGTGTGGCCAAGCGCGGCATGCACGGACCTACTGTACCAGCCGGCACTACCATCAAGGAAGTAGTTAATTTATTCCCTTTGGAGGATATGCTGACAGGTGCTGGTATTGTAGATTATGTAGTGGGCATTAGCGAGCCGGCACCGGGTGTGTTTGTGTTAGGTACGATTGATGATTCGGTGCAGCAGCATTATCTTAACTTGTATAAATTAGGTGAAGGGCCGCTTTATCTTTTTTATACACCTTATCATCTTTGTCATTTTGAAGTGCCTAATACCATTGCAAGAGCAGTATTATTGAATGATGCTGCTTTGACACCCCTTGGCAAACCTTATGTAGAAGTAATAACTGCTGCCAAAAGGGATTTAAACGCCGGTGAAACGATTGACGGCATTGGCTATTACATGACCTACGGACTTTGCGAAAATGCGGAGGTGCAACAAGCAGAAAGATTACTGCCTATTGGCCTGGCAGAAGGCTGTGTGCTAAAAAACAACATACCTAAAGATGGAGTAATTACTTATGATAATGTAATACTGCCCGGTAATCGCTTCGTAGAACGCCTGCGCAAAGAGCAGGACGATTATTTTTTTGCTGCAAACAGCAACGACATTCAGGAACCCGTAATAGCCGATACGCTTTCAATGTAAAACAACTTACATGTACACGCCAAAAGTATCTGTACTCATACCTACTTACAACTATGCACATTTTTTAGATGAAGCGATACAAAGTGTGTTGCAGCAGACTTTTACTGATTTTGAAGTAATTATTTGCGACAATCATTCTACCGATAATACACAGGAAGTGGTAAAAAAATACCTATCCGATTCGCGCATTTACTATTATAGAAATGCTACAAATATTGGACTGGTTGGCAACTGGAATAAATGTTTGGAGCTGGCAAACGGAAAGTACATAAAATTCTTATGTGCCGATGATAAATTTAACCCGCAACTACTGGAGAAATTTATTGCTGTAGCCGGAGAATATCCAACGGTATCATTAATTACCTGCTACAGGCAAGGCTTCGGTAGCAATAGTAGCATATTTAAAGTACCCGTGACTGGTTTTTACACCGGTCATCACATTACTAAACTTACCTTGCAAACGTATGGCTGGCTGGGCGAGCCATCGGCCGTAATGTTCAGAAGCAACACCAAAAAAACTACTGCATTTAAGGGAAAATATAAGTGGCTTACCGATTGGGAAATGTGGCTACAGCAATTGCAATACGGCGATTGCTACATTATACCCGAACCACTCGCCTGTGTACGAATTCACGCTTCGCAAATCACAAAATCGGTAATGAAGAATTATGTAAACTATTTTGAAGAATATGAATTGTGCCAGAATATTAAAGCACATCGCGGCTACAACATAGATACGACCGATATAGATATGGATGCGGTACTGAAAATGCGGGCAGCTAAATGTGCCAAGGTTGTATATAAAGTGCTGCCGCAGTTGTATAAAAAAGCACAACGCCAGCTTTTTGTAAATGCCTTTAAAATAGCCTGGAAAGAAAGCGTATTACTCGATCCGCTGAAGAAGATCATCATCGGGAGAGGTTTTAAATCTACAAAAGCAAAAACTCAGATGGGCATGGCATAAATTGTAATTACCTCACACTCCTTATAACTACTTCCATCTGTACTTCACAATTCAGCTTACCTATCATTTAATTTTCCCAATAGCTATCCTATAACACTCAATAACACCGTTATGAATAGAAAAATTAGCGATTATCTGCATAGCAGAGATAATAATTTTGATTTCATCAGGTTTATGGCTGCTTTGCTTGTCATCTTTCACCATTCTTTTTTTCTTACTCCATCTATACACGAACCTTTATTAACTTTTACCCATGACCGTTATACGATTGGCGGCATTTGCGTGGCTGTATTTTTTATTATCAGTGGTTTTTTAATTACCCGCAGCTTTGATAAAAACCGGGATATTTCAACGTATTTTACAGCCCGCATGTTAAGAATTTATCCAGCTCTAATGGTTGTGGTCTTTTGCACGGTTTTCATTATTGGGCCGCTGCTTACTACCAATACGTTATACGATTACTTTACCAACTTTACTACATTTAAGTATTATTACTCCAACACATTCATGGTGAGTGTGCAGTATTGGCTGCCAGGAATATTTGAACATAATTATGCACCAAAAATGGTAAATGGCAGTTTGTGGACCTTAAGCTACGAACTATTGTGCTATTGTTTAGTAGCTGCTGTAGGCTCAATCTTTAGTAAAAAGAAGATAACAGGTATAATATTGCTGGTGCTTACGCTGCTGGTTTTCCGTAATAAAATCATGTATGGGAAAGAAGAGATCTTTGAAACCATTTTTTTCTTTGCATGTGGCACACTCATATATATTTATCGCCAGAAAATAACCCTGAACAGTTTTGCTGCACTGGTAGCTTTTGTTTTATTGCTTGTTAATATGCACTATAATCCCAATTATACTTCCAGCATGATTATAACAGGCATTATGCTTAGCTATGTTACTATCTTTTTATGCTTCGTAAAAACAAAACATCTGAAGCATTTTGCTAAGCATGGTGATTATTCTTATGGTATGTATATATGGAGCTATCTGGTACAGCAAATGCTTTATTTGTACTTTAATCACCTGAACACGTATGTCTTCTTTATCGTAAGCGCCGGCATTACGTTAGTATTTGCAATGCTTTCGTGGCATTTGATAGAAAAAAGAGCTTTAAAACTAAAAGACAACCTGAAGTACAAACAGGCAATAGCACGCAGAGTGGCACAGATAAAAGAAAAGTCCTTAGCTGTTGTGCCATCTCTTATGTTGAGAAAGTAATATTTCTGTACTGCCAAAGCGTAGTAAGTATGCTGTTTTCTATTGCATGGTTATCTAATTTTTTGTAAACCCAATATGCTACTACCCTGCTTAGGAATGCAGTAATACTTAAATGTGCACTAAATGGTTGACACTACATGCAAACCAGCCATGTTAGATTCTATTTTTATAAGCATTCCTTAAAAGACTTTTGATAATAATTTTTAATCCAAATAAGTACAACAAAAAACCGCCTGATGTAAAAGGCGGTTTTTTGTTAAAGTGATCTTATTAATCCTATAGCTTCAACAGTTTAATTGATTGTTTTTCATTTCCCTGCTCTACCACTCCGTAGTAACTACCTCTTTTAAAGTTGTCACCTACAGTAACTGTTGCCGGGCTGGTAAGTCCTCTGCGTGCAAACACCTGTACTCCCCATTTATTGTAAATAGTAAGGTTGATAGGTGATGGATCATTGCTCTTTACTTGTATTTTAAAGCTGTTGAGTGTTGGATTTGGAGCAGCCGTTATAGATAGATTACGCTCATTACTGCTTTCCTGCGCCTCATCATTTTCTACTATTATTTTTACATTATCCTGCGCAGTATTACCGTTACTATCCGTTACCTGCACACGAAAAACATACTCGCCCTCAATAAGACCTTTAATGTTTGTTGAAGACTTATCCGGATCTACAATGGTGTAAGATGCAGGGCCGCTTATTTTTACCCATTGATAAGCAATAGCTGCATCATCAGCATCATTTGAAACAGTAGCTTTTACATAGGTATTGTTCAACGGCAAGGTCAGCGTTATATCATCGCCAGCGCTAACTGCTAAAGGAGCGGTGCGGGCAGTAGTAGAAGAACCGTTGTATAACTGGCATTGTGGTATTATGGAGATAACGGGTAAACTTGGACATTTCCAAAGCAGCGTACACCCACGGCTGCCACCACTATTATAATGTTCTATTACAACATCATACTTATTTTTTTGGGTAAGTAAAATGGGTTTAGATAGCACCATTTCGGCATTATCCACCCTGTCTGTCCAACTGTCAATAATCAATTTTCCATTAAGCCACATACGGTGCCCGCCACTACCTTGCAGATAAAAGGTGTATGACTCTGAGTATTGTGCTTCTACCTGGCCAGCCCAGCGTATAGAATACTGATCGCCGGTTATTTTATAATGCACCCCGGTTGGTGAAGCTGCTTTATCGTAAGACCATTGCTGAAACATAATCATGGAATCCAGCCGCTTAAATGCAAAATTGTTAAACGCTGTTCCATTATAATAGCTGCCCATAAGCCCCATACCTGTGCCATATACTTTTGGTGCAAACACATTAATATCAGAGCGCTGCTTACTGTTGCTGCCAATTGTTTGAAAACATTGTCCTTTTATCGGTTGCACCCTTATTTGCGATTGGCTCTTAAGTGGATACAAACTTCCGTTGTCAAAAAAATAAGGTTGTCCGGAAGCGTAATCGCAACAAATGATATCTATTATCTTGTATTGTTTTTCAGCATTACTGTCCATCATTACACTGGCAAGCTGCACTGCAGAAATCTTAAAATTCCTGAACACACAATTAATAAATTTATTAGTACTGTTGATGTTGGAAGGAATAGGAGAATCTATTACTTCTGCACAATGGTTTGCTCCGCCTGCATCCATATACAAATCCTGAAATACAACGCCGCTTGTATTGCTCGAAGTAGCCTCATCAAACAGCAATGATTTGTAGTGATGCCCACCACGGTATGTATAAGAATTTGAATACGCTCCATGCGTTATTCCTTCATGGCAATAAAAAGAATCATAGTCAATAATAGTGTGATTATTACTGGTGTTTTGCCAAACAAATATCCCGGAAGTGCAACTATGCGCTATATTGTTTTCAAAAACCCACACTCCTTCCGCATCAGCTTCCCATTTATAGCAGCCCCCATTATTATGTAATTCACCACCATTTGCATACACCGCAACATTATTTCTGGCTTTGTTGCCATCGCCCTGCCCCAACATCATTCCCGTACTACTGAGGCTTACGCCATTTAAGCGTATAGCTGCCATAAGGTTTTTATCCCAGATGCAGTCGTGCGATATATCCTGGAAATCGTACCAGAAGGCTTCTTCCAACGCATCAAAAGCTACATTATTTCGCATTTTAATACCATGACTTACATGTGGTACATAGCACCGGGTACCAATGTGAGCCATTACACAACCTTCTACCACTGAACCCCTGGAACCATCTTCGCAGTGATGAAAGTGTAAACCGTAACGGCCGGTTACAAGCGTTGGACGGCTGGCATCCTGATACTTCCTCGGCCCCAGGTATTTACCTTCCATATAACGTATGCTTTGCGCCGCAGTAGATCGGATAAATATATGCGCCCTTTTAAAAGAAGCGTAAGCATCTGTAGAACCTTTTGTACCCTGTATTTTTACATTACGGCTAAGGTTAGCCACTTCCGGTGTCCATTTGCGGTATGAGTTGCCTAATGATGAATCTATATTAGAAACAACAGCCGTATGATCATATTGAAGTGCATCTTTAAACGATACTTTATTACCGCTAATAGCAGTTATAATGCGGCATTCAAACTTCACGAGAAAATAGTCAATAAGCGTTGCCGTATTATCATCCCAATCTGTTGGGTTAAAGTTGGGCTGCTCCATAGGTGCAATCATAACCTCATCACCCACCTGCCAGCCTGTAGCATCTTTAACAGTAAAAGAAGTGGCACCTTTTTTTACTGAATCGGTTGCATTGGTCCAGCTTTTTTTGGCAGTGCCGGATACATCCATTTTTCCGGCACCCATTACCCACAAGCCAACATCGGAAGCTACAGGATCCATTGTACTACCCACAAATTTCGATTCAGCCACATTAATAAACTGCAATGTTTGAACAACTTTGGCAGAAGAGGGGCGCATTTTTAAAAGCCCTTCAATTACAACATTCTTGTTGGATTGCAATGTGGTACTCTTAGCTGCACTAAACTGCAATGTACCGCCACTGCTTACATTTAGTCCCGCTACTACAACGTTAGTATCAAGTGTTACGATGTGACCAGATGCAATAAAGGCTGTATCATTTGCATCTGGTACAACCCCGCCCCAGGTTGTTTTGTCTGACCAGTTTCCCGACCTTACACTGGTAATAGTGCCTGTAATAGATTCTATAGCTTCAGGAGAGCAGCTAATAGCTTCTGAGGCGCGATAAGATGTTTTCTTTTTTGTAGCTGAAACGAACACCATTCCTAATGCCGCAAGCGAAGTGTTGCGAATAAATAGTCGCCTTGATTTTCTCATAATGACATTGATACCGGAATAACCCTTGTAAAAGAAATGTTAATCGCCGCCAGTTACCAACAATTATGCCTATAAGTATATACTAAGTTAATTTACAGGCTTTTAACAGCTTTTTAGGATGCTTAAAGGAGCGTAAAGGATGCTCTATTATTGAGCTTAAGAGTAAAAGGCTTTCAATAAGTGTAATTGTGCTGAAGCGCGCAATGAGCATCAGGAGAATTATTAATAATAAAAAAAGCCACAAAACAAACGTTTGTGGCTTTCACTTTCTAAAACTTGCTACAATATTATTGAGCCCAGGTGTCTGTACGGAATGGTTCCATGGGCAAACCATCTGAATTTTGAATACTGGTAAGGGGAAAGTTGGTAAATGCGTATCGTATGGCTTTTATGGGCAACGGCGTGGCAGCAGGTGCAGTTAAAATAATCTGGCTACCATTTATTTTGGCAACTGCCTTCCTGAACACTCTATCAGCACCTGCAACATAAAAGCGTTGTTCCATAGGTCCGTTGTTTATGGTAGTTAATCCGTTAGCAGTGCCGGATACAAAGCTAATAGTAGCCGTAGATTGATTGGTTGTAAAGGAAGAATATTGCGGGCCTAATGGATTTACATGCATACCATAAGCACCTTGTAAGGCCAGCAAAGCCAAACGTTCGCCTACGGGTTGTTTGTTTTTAGGATGAATGCGTTTTACTTCTCCAACATCCATTGTTACCACCATACCGGTATTTGCCACATTGCGGATTTTCGATTGTGCCTCTCTAAAACGTGCATAATCATCAGCCGTAGAATCGCCTCCTTCCGATGAAGGATTGTCGAAATAAGTGTCATCATAAGGTGTCATTTGTACCAAATAAAAAGGAAGACTTCCCTGGGCAAATTTGTTGCGCCAGCCTCTGATCAATGCACTGTTTAGCTTGGTATAATTGCTGGGTGGCCTGTCATATCTGTTATTTTCTCCCTGGTACCAGATAAATCCCTTAATAGCCATATTTCTCAATGGATTTATCATACCATTATACAACTGCGAGGAATTATTATTCCCTGAATAATAAGCATCCAATGTAGTATTGCCCTCTATTACTTCTTTGTTTGTCCATGCTTCACAATATGTATTACCCACTGCAGCTACTATCAATCCAATAGGTACATTAAGTGTATTCATCAGCTTTCTGCCAAAATAATAAGCTACAGCACTGTAATTTCCTGCCGTGGCAGGGCTACATACCGTCCAGCTTGTATTAAAAGCAATATTATTAATTGGGCTGGTACGCTCATCTTCCTGTATAGGGATCAGCCGTAGATTGGGCCAGTTAGCTGCGGCTATCTCTGCCTGATAATTAAGCACACCTTCATAATATGGACTAGGACCTAACGAGTCCAGTGGCATTACCATATTTGATTGCCCGCTGCAAACCCACACATCTCCAATTAGAATGTTGGAAAACGTTTTAGAATTATCATTATCGCTCACCGTTAATTGCTGAGGCATTGCATTGGCAGGAGCACCCGAGATAACCACACGCCAATTGCCGGAACCAGGGGTAACAGTTGTAAAAGTAGAATCCTTCCAGGAGGCTTTTACACTAATGGTGTGACCTGCAGGCGCTGTTCCCCATACCGAAGCAGGCTTATCGCGCTGTATAACCATATTATTGGTAAATACTCTCGCTACTTTAAGAGTAGATTTTGCAGTTGCATTAATATCCATGCTTGCACCTGCAAGCGCCTGAACCTGCTGCTCATTCATTGTTTTTTGACAACTATTAAGGATGATTATACAAAGTAGAAAAAAAGCATACAGCGTTGCTGTTTTCATAAGGGTGAGATTTTTTGGTAAATGTAATAATTACTTATAAAGTTTATAGTATTAAGTTACTTATAAATAAGTTTTATAAATAATTGAAATTGGTTCAGGTGTTTGTTGTCATTTTATAGATATGCAGTTGCAAGTCATTACAGCGTTACATAGCCCTGGTGCGAGTGAAGCCGTCGGCTCCATCCCGGAGGCACTGCGCTAACGCAGTGAAGAATAAAAACTTACTATGGTTGTGCAAAATTCGAGCAAATAGATATCTATCTGTTTACATTACAATATGGTAAGGCATTTATTTCTAAATTTATTCTGTACAATCTCCAAAAAAATAGTTGTAGCCACCAATATTATACCCGCTATTTTTCCATTGTTCTTTTGCATCTTGTCTCTTTAACTCTGCCTCTTCTTGACTATTAAATAGTCGCTCATTTCGGCCTGTACTATAGCCATTTTTATTTACATACTTATTCAATTTTTCACTTAATGTAAACGAAGAACAATTTGAGTAAAAAATATACGCAGTTGCAAAAAGGGGTTGCCATTATTGCCATAGCAGCCAATGGTCCTGATTCCGCAGTTTCCTATGTCATGGAAAGCATCCTCCTGGCTATCCGCCAGGCTAAAAAACAATTCGTATCTGCGTTCCTTATTTTATTTCCACTGAACAATTAACTTCAGCCCTGGTGATTGCTGCCTCTAATAGTATTAAAGTGGAACTTATTCTGCCTGCAAAATCGGATTCTTTTATCGTTCAGCATGCTTCGTTTTCTTTCATAAAACCGCCATTGCAGCGGGGTGTTCGTGTATATTTTTACGAAAAAAAGGTTTATACATTCCAGGACTATTCCGATTGACAGCATCCTTGCTTTCATAGGCACCGTAAACATGGATACCCGAGCTTTTGCCTGAACTTTGAAATTACTGCTGTTATTCACTAAGCAGAGTTGTGCAAGGCCTGGAGGATAGCTTTGACCGTGACAAGCAAAGCAGCCGTTTAGTTACATTGGAACAGTGGCAAAACCGCCTGGTATTGCAAAGAGGAATGGATTCGGTATATAGGCTGATGGCAGCATTGTTATAATTATTATAAATGATATTTCTATATTATCAATACGGGTAATGTACCAACTTGAAATTTATCTGAAAATTTTTGTTTTATCCGGATATGGTTTGCCTGGCAAGGCTTTTGAACAGTTACTAAGAAATCAAAGCTTTTAATTGTGCTTTTACACGCAAAAGTGAAATGCTTTTTTAACCCTTCATTAAAATAAACATTCAAACAAAACAATCATGAATGAAAAATTTAAATACGGCACCACATCGGAAGCCATTGCAAAACTCAGAGCATCAGGATTTGATAAAGACTTTACGTTAAAAGACGGCTTCATTTGGTGCGGAGCTGAAAAATTTGAAGCGGAAGATTTAAAGATCGCTTCTGTAAACCGGTATGAAGGGGCTTCAGATCCCGGGGATGAAGCAACCGTTTATGGACTGGAAACGAAAACCGGCCTGAAAGGAATACTGGTGAAAGGCGATGGCATCTACTCTGACACAAACACGATTGCCATTTTACAAAAATTACATCGTGCCAAACTGGACAACTACAGCAATAAATCCGAAGACCAACAACAATGAGCATTGTTGTTTTAATTTCTTTTATAAACGAAGGAGATAGATGTACAATGTAAAGATCATTACCGCTACGGTGCGCCCCGGCAGAAAGGGCCCGATGGTTTGAATGTAGCCTTAGCCCAAAACCACGGCAGCTTTAACGTAGAAATATTAGACCTTACCACTATAAACCTGCCCCTGAAGATGAGCCAAACCATCCTGCCAGCAGGAATACGAGCACGAACATACCAAACGCTGGAGTGCAAAGATTAGCGAGGCAGACGTATCTATATTTGTAACGGACGAATACGACTACGACTATCCTGCGCCTTTACCGAACGCGCTTGAATATTTGCATCACGAATGGAATTATAAAGCCACGTGTCTTGTAAGCTATGGCGATGTATATCCCGTTTTTTATGCAGTTCATCAATGAACAAAACGAATTTGTATTGAATGAACTCTCTCATAAAACAAGCTTCATGTTTAAAGAAATGATCTGCTGGACCAAAGGTTTAAAAACGATCAGAGAAGATAGGGTGTAAAAAACGCTTGCGTGTTCCATTGCAACGGAACTTTTCAAAATCCCATACCGGGCTTCAGCAATACGGCGTGAAGATGCGGTTTCCGGCATTATATATTTGAATAGGCATTCAAAATCAGGTTATCCAACTTTTACAACTAAAAAATTCCCATCATATGAATAACATTTTAAAAAAACTAAAAGACACCACATCAAATTGCTGTGTTACTATTATCTTAAACACGCACCGCACCCTGCCGGATAATGAAAAGGATCCGATTGTATTAAAAAACCTGGTAAAAGAAGCGCAGGCGCGGCTTGCTGATGAGTGTAATCAGCAATCGCTCAGCCTCATCACGAATAAGCTAAATACGCTGGCAGCTACCATTAACCACAGGCACAATTTAGAAAGCCTTGTATTGTTTGTAAATGAAGAGATAGCCGATTTTACCCGTTTACCCATTGCTGTGGAAGACAGGGTTATTATTGACAAAAGCTTTGCCACCCGCGATCTGATAAGAGCCTTGCACAAAGAAAAAGAATATTATGTGCTGGTACTAAGCCGCGACAAAGCCCGGTTAATTGAGGCGTTCAATGATAAAGTAGTGCAGGAGATGGAAGGCAACTTCCCTATTGAAAACGTTTCTCTGCACCCGAAGCAAAGGGCTGAAGCAGCGATTGCCAACCGCCAGACCAATCTGATGCAGGAGTTTTTTAATATTGTAGATAAGCAACTGATTGAAGTAATAAAAGAAAACCCTTTGCCGGTGTTGATATGCACCGAGGAATCTAATTACTATGAGTATCTGAAAATTGCTGACCGGAAAGCAATCTTTATTGGGCATTTGAACGGGAACCGGATGGAAGAAAAAGCACATCATATTGTTGATGCTGCCTGGCCTATAGTGCAACAGGTAAGAAAAGAAAGAAACAGCCAGCGACTGCAGGAACTTTCTGCTGCTGAAAATACCGGAAAACTGGTTGCAGACTTCAATGATATATGGCATGCCGTGAACCAGGGAAGAGGTGAAACGTTATTTGTACAACGGGGCTACTTTCAGCCTGCCCGTTTGGTGAATGATACAATTGAACTGGTGCCGGAAGAGCAGACAGATCGAACCGGTGTCATTGATGATATTATTGATGAAATGATAGAAGTCAATATGCAATATGGCGGTGATAGCGTATTTCTTTCTGAAGAGGAATTGAAAAAGTACAAGGGACTTGTGCTGACTACCCGGTACTGATTCCAAATGAACCGTTGCCTTTCCTTTTTTATTGTCTCGCTTTCATTGTCTTTCAAAAGGCGCTGCACGTGTGCCGGATCATTAGGAGCAGCAATGATGGCTACAGCCTTAACAGAAGAGATTCTTGCGGCAGCATACTGGGCTACAGACCCACCCAGGGAATGGCCAATAATCAAGGTGGGAGCACTTGCAGAGATATATTTTTATAAATAAGGTTTGCTAAAAATTCGAGTTAATTTGCGGTTTGTTTCTTCTTTGGATAAATACTATATAAAATAAATAAAATCGGGTTACGCAATATTTAAAGGTAAACACAACAAGCCTCTATTAAAATAATGGAGTTTTGTAAATGATATTAATGGGAATAATAAAAAAGTTTAATTATGAATTATACAGAAAATTTTGACGGCATTAAGTTAGATGTACAGGCGGTGGATATTACCATCAGCGACGATATACAGCAAAGCATAAGAGATATGATTGTGCGGCTGCGGCGCCACATATCGGAAGTAAATTGGGTGGATGTATATTTTGAGGATAAAAGCGGAAAATCCACCGACCCCAAAAGGGTTAGTGTCAGGTTCGGTGTTCCGGGTAACGATGCTTTTGCTTCTGATTCCGGCGACAACTTTATGGCGCTGCTGAAAAATGTGGAGGAAAAGCTGCGCCGGCAACTGGAGAAAAGATAAAAGCTGAAATATAAAAAAGTTAGAAGAACTGGATGACTTCTAACAGACCGTATATATACATGAAAAAATACAATAATTCCCCTTACGGTTCTGTTTTTTGACAGTACAAATTATTGGCGCCAACTCTTCTAACAAAGAAAGTTCTGCTAATGTTCCTCGTATGGATAGCAGCTCAGAAGTATCTTCAGCAATCCATCCGGCAAAAGACAATTAAGCAAAAGAAATGGGGGATTTTGTGGCGGCTTCCAATGAGGTGATACCCGGCTTTAGTGCATATAAAAACAACTTACAACTTGCCATCAGCAGGTTCCCGCAATCCATTCCGCCAGTTATATGGTGCGCCGTCATTTATTCCGTTTCTTTCTGTCTCAATTAACCCCAGCATAACATTTAATAACGTTTTGAAAACGTATGATAAAAGCCGGAATGATACTTAATCATTCCATTCAATTATTTATTTGAATAAAGGTTATTTGCATTTCTGCAGAGAATGTAGAGAACATTATAATTTGTGTAATTTGTATTGTGTAATCATTTGTAACCTTCTATCAATTAGTGTGTTATCAATAATAGATAAGCACAACAGTTTAACTATTTAATTAGTTTTAATTTCTTAAGTTTGTTTCATGTCAGGTAAGGCACTACATATCAACTATTCAACAATCAACAAGTATAATACTTTACTTGATACTTGTAATTGGGTTACCTGTTCATTTACAGAATTTCTTCCCTTTAATTCGGCAATGTATTACTACTCCAGCTTTAAATACTTTAAAACTATAACTCTGGCCTAACATGTTCTTCCGGGCAGGGTAAATCATTTCTTTATTTCAGCTTAACGTAGGGCATAATTTATTATGCCTCGAAATCACCCGAAAGTTCCGGCAAGAAAAAGCGTGATTGCAATTTTTGTATTACTTACCGCAGTTATACTTAGAACAGCACTAACATCGGATGTAAGGTGATATTTGGGGTTGTTCATTACTATTCCTGTAATAGTAATTGACGCATTTACTTCAAGCGATAAACGATGACCATAAATAGGATATAGAAGTATTTCAGAAATAATAATCCATTTATGACAACGATTATAGTTCTCTTATACGGATTTTTTTAATAGCAGGATAAAACAACTTTTTGGCCTACGTTTCAAAACTGTTGCAGGTACAAATACTTGAAAGGGCTTAGAAAGATGGTTTAGTTTCTTCATGATAGGAGGATGCTGCTTCGATGTGTTGATTTGCATTGAAGGGTGTGCAGCCTTTATTTAAAACATATATATTCTACCATGTCACATAAAGAAAAAAGTGTTTCACTTAGTGGAACTGTCATTTTACTTCTTGTTATAGCAAGTATTCTTTTTTTAATAATGGGATATATCCACAACGTAAATTGGTACTGGGGCTCGCTTATTACATTGCCCTTATTATTGATTGCTATTGTTGATGTACGTCAATCAAAACACGCTATTTTACGCAACTATCCAATCATTGGTCGTTTACGCTACTTCTTTGAACGTATCAGACCCGAACTCAGGCAATACTTTTTTGAGACCGATTTAGATGGCAAGCCATTCAACAGGCGTCAACGTTCTATTGTTTATCAACGGGCAAAAAACGAAAAGCAAACTGTCGCTTTCGGAATGCAGTCTAATCCCTCATCGCCCGGTTACGAATGGTTAAGTCATTCTGTTTATCCTGAACAGCTTAGTGTAAATGACTTAAAGGTGTGGATAGGAAATGAACAATGCTTACAACCTTACCATGCCAGTATTTATAACATTGGCGCAATGAGTTATGGCGCTTTAAGCAAAACAGCCATAACAGCATTAAACGAAGGTGCTGCAATAGGTGGCTTTGCACACAACACAGGCGAAGGTGGTATAAGTAACTACCATTTAAAAGGTGGTGACCTTATTTGGCAAATAGGTACAGGCTATTTCGGCTGTCGTACCGAAATGGGTAGGTTTAATCCGGTTGCTTTTAAGCAGAAGGCATTATGTCCTTCTGTGAAAATGATTGAACTAAAACTTTCGCAAGGTGCTAAGCCAGGGCATGGTGGCATTCTCCCAGCTGCTAAAAACACAGAAGAAATAGCGGCAATAAGGCACGTAATGCCCAATACAACTGTTCATTCTCCTGCACGCCATGCAGAGTTTGACGGTCCTGCAGGCTTATTGCAGTTTCTTCAACTTTTACGGCACCTGTCCGGAGATAAACCGGTGGGCTTTAAATTATGTATTGGCGACAAGCAGGAGTTTATAGATATATGTAAAGCGATCTGCTCAACCTGTATCATTCCTGATTTCATTTCTGTTGACGGAGCAGAAGGTGGTACCGGTGCAGCACCGTTAGAATTTACAGACCATTTAGGTATGCCGCTATATGAAGCACTTGCTTTTGTTAAGCAAACACTTGATGACTATCAATTATCAGAAAGCATTAAAATAATTGCCGCAGGTAAAATAATAACAGGCTTCGACATACTGAAAGCTTTAGCTCTTGGCGCTTCTGCCTGTTATAGTGCCAGGGGGATGATGTTTGCCTTAGGTTGTATTCAGGCGTTACAATGTGATAGTGGAAAGTGCCCTGTGGGTGTAGCAACTCAAAATCCTGCATTATATAAAGGCCTGGATCCTGCGGACAAAAAGGTAAGAGTAGCAAACTTTCACGTCAACACATTAATTGCTACGAAAGAAATGATGGAAGCATGTGGTTTTAAAAGCATTGATGATGTTAAGGCTTCTAAATTTTTCAGAAGGATTGATGAACAAACTACGAAAAGCTTTGAGCAGATTTATTTCAGAAGAAATAACAAGGTATTACAACAAAATTTTCAGCATCTAAATTAAACACAATGAAAACAACTAAAAGTAAAATAATAATAGCATACGAGGATTATGAGACCTTAAACGCTTATATAAAAGGTTCAAGTTCTGTAAGGGATTTTGACCGGAAGAACGCAGCATTACTGCAGGAAGAATTAAAAAAAGCAACGCTGGTTAAAAAAACTGAGCTACCTGAAGACGTTGTGAGGCTTAACTCAAGGGTAATTGTAAAAGAAGGCAGTAAAGACAAATTGATTGAACTTGTTCTAGTTCTTCCCGAAAAGGCAGATATAAAGGAAAGAAAGATTTCGGTGTTTGCTCCTGTTGGTACTGCTCTTATAGGCTTCAGACAAGGAGAAAAAATAAAGTGGGATGTACCGGCAGGTAGCAAAACATTTACAATAATGAAAGTTTACAATCAGAAAGAATAGCATTAACAATAAAACTATAAAACATGGGTTGGACATTATTCGGAATAATAATCTTACTTATTCTCTTTTTAATCTGGTTCATTATTAAGTACAAAAGAGATTTACGTAAAAACCGGGAAATTCTTGATGAATACCTTGAAAGCCAAAGAAGACTAAAATTCAGGCAGGTACATACCAGTTGGGACAAAAAATCAATATAAGAATTTCTTTGTAAATCGGCGGAAACAAACTTCAGCCATCGTTTCTTCGATAGCTGAAGTTTGTTTTTCTTTATTATTTGCTATCCCTCAAGGATAGCACGTTTAATTCATACTTTCTTAATTGTAATAATCAGATCAGGAGCAGCATTTATTTACCAAGGTTTTCATGCAACATTGTTTATCATTTTAACAGCAGGCATAATTAGATGCGTGTTGTCAAAGAATTTGCGGAGTATATTCTTCAGTTTCTTATTATTGTATCACGTTTGTTGCTGTCTATGACAGCCACTGAACGATCAGAAGAATGGCAGGGCGAAAGAGGTGTCTTTACCGGGGAAATGTTGCAAAAGTATATAGGTGATTTAACCTTGCCCCATTATTACGTTTCCGGCCCTGCAGCTATGGTAACTGCTATCTGCAAAACACTGAACGAAGCAGGTGTTGATGACGATAATATCAGAACAGAAGAATTCCCGGGATATTAATCATACTAAAATCGGTAATGATAGTTGGGTTGGAATTGCTACTATTTCCCTTTTGCACACATAGGTTCTATAATAAAACAAAAGCGGGTTTAATACATGCAATTAAGGGTTTAATTTTCGAATAATTTCTGTAATGATACCCGTCCACCCGGTTTGATGCGAAGCACCTATTCCCCGGCAATTATCTCCATGAAAACATTCATAAAACAATACAAGATCTTTAAAATGTTTATTGTGGTTGAATATATTATTCTGTCCATTTAAAAGTCTCTTTTCTTTTAAATTCATAGCAAATATGTTGGTCAAACGCCTCCGCAATTCATTTGCAACCGTTTCAAGATTTACCATATTTCCTGAATGCGACGGCAACTCAACCAGTAATTCATTCTGAAAATATTTATGATACTTCTCCAGCGCCAGAATTATCAGATAATTCATCGGCATCCAGACAGGTCCACGCCAGTTAGAGTTGCCCCCAAATAAATCAGAGTTTGATTCACCAGGCTGATAGTTAAGGCCAAACTCTTTACCATCAATAATGATTTTATAGGGCTTTTGATGAATTTTTGAAAGCGACCTAATGCCACCAGGCGATAAAAATTCATTTTCATCAAGCAAGGCATTTAAAATCTTTTTTAATCTTTTATATGGCACCAGCGAAAGTAATATGCCACTCTTCGCATCTATATCTTCTATGACCTTATATTGATTATTTTTTTGCCGGTATCGTACAAACCATTTCAAACGGCGGTGGAATTCGGGAACTTTTTCCAGCAATTCTTTATTAATAACATGAACCGAAAACAAGGTGGTAAGACCAACAAGTGAGCGGACTTTAATGGGAATAAATTTTCCATTGGGCATTTTCAGCACGTCGTAAAAGAAACCTTCCTCTTCATCCCATGATCCCGGAAAATCCTGGCTGATTCGGTTCAGTGAGCTGGCGATATAAGTGAAATGTTCAAAAAACTTAGTAGCGAGGTCTTCATAGGCAACGTTAGACTGCGCCAGTTCGAGTGCTATTTCCAGCATATTCAGGCAATACATTCCCATCCATGCGGTACCATCTGCCTGCTGCAAAACGCCTCCGCCGGGTACTTTATTTCTGTCAAATAATCCAATATTATCCAGCCCTAAAAAACCTCCTTCAAAAACGTTGTTATTAAACCGGTCTTTGCGGTTAACCCACCATGTGAAATTGATCAGCAACTTTTGAAAAATTCTTTCCAGAAATAAAGTATCTCCATTGCCGGTTCGTTCTTTATCTGTTTTATACACCTGCATACAGGCCCAGGCATGTACCGGCGGATTTACATCGCTAAACGACCACTCATAAGCAGGCAACTGGCCGTTGGGACTCATATACCATTCCCTTAATAAAAGCACCAGTTGATCTTTTGCAAATTGCGCATCCAGCATAGCAAAAGGAATACAGTGAAAAGCAAGGTCCCAGGTGGCATACCAGGGATATTCCCATTTATCGGGCATCGAAATAATATCTTCGTTATTTAGTGTAGGCCAATCGCTATCACGACCAGACTTTCGCTGTACCGGTGGCGCCGGCTGACCTTTGTCGCCATTTAACCACGAAGGAATATCAAAATAATAAAATTGTTTGTTCCATAACATTCCGGCAAAGGCCTGCCGTTGTATGTTTTTTAAATCTTCATTTGCTGATTTTATAAGATGGCTATAAAATTCATTTGCCTCGTGTATTCGCTTTGTAAATACTTCATCAAATTCACGATTCAAAGGATCTGGTAAGGATTGCTTGCTCAAACGCAATTTAATAATAACAGAACCTCCGGGTTCTATATTGAAGTGATAAACGGGCGAACATTTGGTGCCATTTTTTTTGTTGCTGAATAATGCAAAACCCTCGTGAATAACCGCATTATGAAAAGCATCTTTTACAAAAGGACTTTTATTAGGTGCGTTATATAAACGTTGTGTATTTGTGTCGTTTTCTGTAAATAAAACAGTGGCTGTTTTTTGAAAATAAAATGAGTATTCTCCTACCTGCATGTTGGTGATTTTTAATTCACCGGTCATCTCATTTTTTATTAATTCAATTACAGGCTTCCCGTTAGCCAAACCATAAGACCAAAGATTGCGCATCCACAACGTTGGTAATAAGGTAATGGGTGCATTATCCTCAGACCGGTTATATACAGTGATCCTGATACAGATATCTTCTTCATCCCTTTTGGCATATTCAGTATAAACATCAAAATAGCGGTTGCCATCAAATATCCCGGTATCAGTTATCTCATATTCATCATCATCTTTATTGCGTTTTCTGTTTGTTTGCTCCAGGTCATGATAAGGAAAAGCTGCCTGTGGATATTTATACAAATATTTCATGTAGGAATGCGAAGGCGTATTATCAAGATAGTAATACAGTTCTTTTACATCCTCACCATGATTTCCGTAGTTAGGTGTTAGTCCAAATAATCTTTCCTTTAATATATCGTCTTTGCCGTTCCATAAAGCAATGGCAAAGCATATTCTTTGGAGGTTATCAGCAATACCTGCTATTCCATCTTCGCCCCAGCGATACGCTTTTGAGCGGGACATATCATGAGTAATATAATTCCAAACATCGCCATTAGAACTATAATCTTCTCTTACGGTAGCCCATTGTCTTTCAGACAGGTATGGTCCCCACTTCAACCAATTTTTCGTCTTGGAATAATTTTCATTTAACCGTTTTTGTTCCTCCTCCTCATTAATATTCTGCATGTATTTATAATTAAAAAACCTTCACGATAGTAATTGGAGTAATTGGACACAGCAGAGGTTACGTTATCATCTTATTTTTAGCACAGCATATGTAGTACACTGTTATACGAATATGTTTAAGTTGTAAGCAGATGATGCACCCGTCATTGCGAGCAACGCGAAGCAATCTGCGGATGTTAATAAGATCATGATAAACCATTAGTATTGAACACTTATTTTAAAGTTCTAGCTAAGCCACAGATAATGATTTATAGCTAATCACAGATTGCTTCACTGTCGCTCGCAATGACGAATACGACCATCTTTAACCATCATCTGCTTACAACTTAATCTTATTTTTCAGCACTGTATATTTAGTAATCAATGTCCCTTGTTCATTTACTTTTTCACAGTGGATTAAATGTAAATTGATATCCAGGTTTACATCTGTTACAAAATTGCCACCTGTTCCAAATATCTTTGGTTCCAGCGTTAGCCATAATTCATCTATTAATTGCTCTTTTAAAAATGACGTGGCGATATGCGGACCTCCAACTACCAGCATTTGCTCGTATCCTTTATTGTTAAACCGTGTAAATATTTCAGCGGGTGATTCATTTGTAAATTCGATTTGGTTAGGAACCTGCAACCCTTTGTATGTATCAGGCTGCCTTGTCATAACAATAAGCTGGTGGTGAGTGGAGGGGTTAAATGTCTCAGCATTAAATGTGGTGCTTCCCATAACGATGAGCCGGGATTCATTCCACACGTTTTTATAATAATCCTGATCCTGATGAGATGACCACAACTTAACATGCGGGTTTCCCCATTTTGTTACCTTTCCATCGAGTGTTGACACAAATATGAGTATGGTTTTCATTTTGATTATTTAAAAATATTCAGGCTGTTCAAAGGCGCTTCTGTGTACATTGCTAAATGTACTCTTTTCTGTAATTCAGGAATCGCCTCTTTCATAAACCACGGGTTGATCTTCACCCAGTTTTGATTTCGGGGAGAAGGGTGTGGTAACGGAAAATATTTTGGAAGAAACCCTTGATAATTTTTTACCGTTTCGGTGAGGCTGCCTTTAAAATCTTTCTTTAAATAATAACGTTGGGCATACTGTCCTATCAACAAAATAAGCGGCTCGCTTTTAAAATATTTAAAGACCTCCGGATGCCATAGCGGAGCACATTCTGGCCGCGGTGGCAAATCGCCTGAGATTCCCTTTCCGGGATAACAAAAGCCCATTGGCAGGATAGAAAAAAATACCGGGTCATAAAACGTTGCTTCATCAACATGCATCCATTCTCTTAATTTTTTTCCACTCGCATCATTCCACGGAATTCCTGTTTCATGAACACGCCTGCCCGGCGCCTGCCCGATAATAATAATTTTCGAAAATTCGCTTAACTGGACAACCGGCCGTGGTCCTAATGGTAAATGTTCTTTGCAAACTTCACATCCTCGTATGTTGTTTAACAATGTATTCATTTCGATTTGAAATAAATCAGGTGGTTATTGCGCTTTAAAAAGGAATAAAATTCTATCCATTTTCATTTACATCCATTTCATAATTCAAAGCCCCGTTTATTATTCGTGCAGGCGAGGTGTAAGGATGCTCTTCTGCTTTACCAATATTCATAATATGCATTACGTTCCAGCCATGTAACTTTAGATAGTCGGAAATCATAGCGCGGTGGCATCGCCACCACACTGCTTCGGAACACATATAGGCAGTTCTTTGCTTCATTGCAACCATTTCAAGTTCCTGCATTCCTTCTTTAAAAGCCGCTGTTTCCATATAATCGGCATAGCCTCGAAAAGCAACATGCCGCCACCCAATATTTTTAGAATGTGCGTCTGGCTTTCTTCGTCCTCCAAGATTTTTTAAATGAAGGTATTGAATGTTGTTTTGGGGTAAAGAAACCTCCAGTGCATCTTTGTTGTACTGCGGGTACTTTCGCGAACCAGGATAATTTCTTACATCGGCAATCAATTCAATTTTAAATGCATGCAACAGGGCAATAAATTCTTCAAACGTGCGGGTAGAATGACCGATTGTCCAGATAGATTTATCTTTCATATCTTCTTTTAGCGCTGTTTAAAAGAAAGAATTGCGCCGTAATTATAATGAATGTTTTGATTAAACATTTTAAATACAAAGTATATACGCTACTGCAAGTTATATGGATGCCTTATTTCCTTCCATTTCATCCAATGCAATGGCAGCATGTGCATAAGCACCACCGGCACGCATTTCGGCAGCCACCCAAATTGCTTCCATGATCTCTTGTTTGCTTGCCCCTTTTTTCATGGCTTGTTTGGTATGAGAACGGATACAATACAGGCATTGCGTTACATGCGCCACTGCCACCGCAATGAGTTGTTTTGTTTTTTCGGGCAATGCACCTTCTTTGAAAACTGTTTTACTAAAGTATCTGAAAGCATCTGTAATTTCAGGAGCAAGACCCGCTTTCTTTTCAGCCATTTCTCTTGTAGCTTCCGGATAAAGTTGATTGCTGTTCATGCTGTATAATTTATGTATGAATAATTAATTGGTCTTTTCCAGAAATTGCCGCAATACATATTGCAGTATTCCCCCATGGCGATAATATTCAATCTCTATCTTTGAATCTATCCGTGCTATTGCCTCGAATTTTATTTCCTGTCCATCTTCTTTCCGCGCAATCACCTGCACTTTTTTTAAAGGTTTCAGATTTTCCGCAATGCCTGTTATGGTAAATAGCTCACTGCCTGTGAGCCCTAATCTCTCGGTGTTGTCTCCGGTTATATACTGAAGGGGCAGCACACCCATTCCTACCAAATTACTGCGGTGGATACGTTCATAACTTTCTGCCAGTATTGCTTTAATACCCAACAGGAATGCGCCTTTTGCAGCCCAGTCTCTCGACGAGCCGCTGCCATATTCTTTACCCGCCAATACTATTAATGGTGTTTGGTCCTGCCTGTATTTTATTGAAGTATCATAAACAAACATTTCTTCGCCCGAAGGCAAATACCGTGTATAGCCACCTTCGTTTTGCGCCAGTTTATTTTTAATACGCACATTGGCGAAGGTGCCGCGAACCATTACTTCGTCGTTTCCTCTTCTTGAACCATAAGAGTTGAAATTTTCCTTTTTTACGCCGAGGCTGATTAAATATTCGCCTGCCGCAGAAAACTGGTTAAACTGTCCTGCAGGAGAAATATGGTCTGTAGTAATACTATCGCCCAACACTAATAAAGCTCTTGCATTCGAAATATCTTTTAATGGTGGTGCTTCATCGGGTAGGTTATAGAAAAAAGGCGCCTCTTTAATATACGTAGAACTTTTGTCCCATACATATAACGTATCATCCGGGATAACAAGGTTTCTCCAAATGTCGTTTCCTTCGAATATCTCTCCATAATTTTTAGCAAAATCGGTCGGAGAAAGCACGTTGCTCATCAACTCGTTAATTTCATCATCCGAAGGCCAGATATCTTTTAAATAAACAGGCTGTTGGTTGGGGTCGAAACTCAGCGGTTCATTGATAAGGTCTATATCAATTCTGCCGGCAATGGCATAGGCAACCACCAGCATTGGCGACATTAAAAAATTCATTCTTACCTGCGGATGAATCCGGGCTTCAAAATTCCTGTTGCCCGAAAGCACTGAAGCTACCACCAGGTCATGTTCATCTATTGCCTTGGCAACATAAGACGGTAAAGCACCGGAGTTACCAATGCAGGAGGTACAGCCATAGCCGACTGTATGAAATTGCATTGCTTCCAGGTCATCTAATAAATCTGCTTTTTCAAGATAATCGGTTACCACTTTTGAACCCGGAGCCAAAGAAGTTTTAACCCAGGGTTTCGTTTTCAATCCATGTTCTCTTGCCTTTCTGGCTACCAAACCGGCACCCACCATTACAAATGGATTGGAAGTATTGGTACAGGAAGTAATAGCGGCAATAGCTACAGCACCATCGGAGAGCATAAAACTTTCCTTGCCAAAAGTTACCCATACATTTTTCATTCCGTTTACAACAGTTTCTTCAATTTCCGGCTCGGGCATTAGCTCAGTGGGCGCCTGCTTTATAGGCTGGCTGCCGCCTTCTGCCATCCAATTGCTTAATTGTTTTACTTCTGTGTATTTGCGACCGTAAGTTTCATCCAACAGCCCTATAAATTTTGATTTAAAATCCTTTAATAAGACTTTATCCTGTGGTCGTTTAGGTCCGGCCACCGTAGGTTCTATGGATGAAATATCTAACGCTATAACATCTGTATAAACAATATCCTCAGCTCCCGTTCTCCAGAGCATATTGGCTTTGCAATAATCTTCCACCAATTTTACCTGTTCTTCAGAGCGATTACTTTTACGCATATATTCCAGCGTTTTATCATCTATCGGGAAATAAGTAATCGTGCATCCAAATTCGGGAGACATATTGCCAATGGTTGCCCTGTCGGGCACTGAAAGATTATTAAGTGCTGAGCCGAACACTTCAACAAATTTTCCAACCACTCCATATTTTCTTAGAAGTTCAGCAATAGTCAGTACCAAATCTGTAGCTGTAGAACCCAACGGAAGTTTTCCCGTTAACTTTAATCCTATTACTTCCGGCATGATAAAATAAATCGGTTGCCCTAAGATGGCGGCTTCCGCTTCTATCCCGCCAACGCCCCATGCCACCACACCTATTCCATTAACCATAGGCGTATGGCTATCTGTTCCCACCAGTGTATCAGGAAAAATTTCTCCGTTTCTTTCAATTACACCTTTTGATAGATATTCCAGGTTCACCTGGTGACAAATGCCCATGCCCGGAGGAACCACGCTGAAATTATTAAATGATTTTTGTGCCCATTTTAAAAATTGATAGCGTTCTTCATTACGCTTATACTCTTCCTCCATATTGCGGGCATAAGAATATTCCGTTCCAAAAAAATCAACCTGTACGGAATGGTCAATGATAAGGTCAACAGGTATTAATGGATTTATCTCGTTGGGATTTTTTCCTTTCCTTGCTATTTCTGCACGGAGAGAAGCAATATCCACTACCGCCGGAACACCGGTAAAATCCTGCATCAATACGCGGGCGGGTTTAAAGGGAATATCTTTATCTGAGCCGAGCGGCTTCCATTGAAGAATGGTTTCAATGTTTTCTTTGGTTACAGCAAAATCATCAAAATTGCGTAATGCATTTTCCAACAGAATACGAATGGAAAAAGGCAGCTTGCTAATACCATGTCCCTGCTTTTCAAGCTCCGCCAGACTGTAATAGGTGAACGTGCCATTTTTGGTGCTTAATAATTTCTTTATTTGGTAAGGGTCCTTTGTCATAATTATTATATCTATTTGTTAAACACTTATTTTGTTAAGGATTTCTATTACTTGTTTTCTCCGGAAGCGCTGATTGGAATAATGAATAAAGGAATGGAACTGTGATGCAAAACCTTTTCCACTACACTTCCCATTAAAATTTTATCGAGCCCACACCTTCTGTGTGTACCTATAACAATTATATCAACATTTAAACCGGTTGCTGTTTGCAAAATAGTTTCTCCAAAATCACCCGTTTTTAAAACCGTTTCAATGGATTCATCTCCAAGATGGTGTTTGAATTCATCCAGATACTCCTGAGCCCGTTCTTTTAGTTTGTTGTCAGCATCTGTTTCAACCACATTGCTAAAACTATCAAAACCCATTATGGGAGAATAGTTAAGAGAGGAATAGTAAGTGGCAGTAGAAATTACATGCAACAAAATTGCGCTGGCATTCATTGCCCTTGCTAAACGATAACCCGTTTCTGCAACTTTTTGTGCAGTTGGATTGTAATCCAGTGCAATTAGTACTTTGTTCATTTTTGCAATTTTTACTAATCCTTTTTATAATCATTGTATGCCTTTGTGTGATGTTGTATTTATTGCTTCAGCAATCCTTCATTATTCATATATTTCCTGCTCCTGTTCCATTTTCTTATAAAGCTCATTTCTGCTTTCTTTATTTTCTCTTTTCTTTGCCGGCAATGGCAGCACACCAGCCATATCACCAATAATATTTACCAATTCTGATCCCGCAGGAACAACAATTTTTGTGTTCAACTTAAAGGAAGCCTCCACTGTTTCTAACTTCTTTAATAATTGAGCATTCCCTGTAAAGTATTTATCGGCAGCTTCATTCACCAGCATAATCGCTTCGGCTTCTCCTTCGGCATGCAATACCTGGGCACGTTTATAGCCTTCTGCTTCTTTAATTTTTGCCCGCTTTACGCCATCTGCCACTGTTTCTGTCGCCGTTGCATAGTCAATAGCAGCTATTTTTTCATTCTCTGCCTTCACTACTTTATTCATCGTTTCCTGCACATCACGGGGTGGATCTATTTCTTTTAATTCAGTTCGCACAATTACAATTCCCCAGCTTGCGGTTTCGTTTCTAAGCGTGGTGTGTAATTCAGCATTAATTTTTCCCCGCTCACTATTGGCAGATCGTAATGTAAGTGTTCCTATAATATTCCTGAGGGTTGTACGGGCAAGATTAACAATCTGCAATTTGTAATTGTTTACATTATATTGAGAGCTCTTTACACTTTCCTCTGCCTCTATTACCCTGAAATATACCTGAGCATCCACACTGGCGTTAAGGTTATCGTTAGTGATAATTTCCTGCGGCTGTGCATCTAC
Source organism: Ilyomonas limi (assembly GCF_005233845.1). GTDB lineage: Bacteria > Bacteroidota > Bacteroidia > Chitinophagales > Chitinophagaceae > Ilyomonas > Ilyomonas limi. The sequence goes on along the minus strand of NZ_SZQL01000025.1, from coordinate 4,767 downwards.
CATTTGTTCAGTTGTATTTACCACATACATCTTATCTATAAAAGGAATAATCCAGTGAAAGCCGGGTTGGGCAAATTTTATGTATTTACCTAATCGCTCAATTAAACCCCTGTGGGTGGGGCGAACTATTTTAACGCCAAGAAAGAATAACAATACTATTGCTATTATAATAATTAATAAAATTTGCGTTGCCATTTAGTTGTTGTTTAGTTATTAATACAATAATTGTTTATTATTTTAAGCTTCCCTTTCAGCGAAACTCTTTATGCTTACATGTTGAAAAAAGATGCGCACTAAACCTATGTAAAAATTACTTTCAACAAGCTCATGCAAAATTTATTGCACAATCAACTTCCCTTTCATTACCACATGAATACTGCAATAGTAATCTGCGCTTTTTGTAACCACCAAACTCCACGATTCACCCGGAGCAAGTGGTCCTGAAGTCCAAAGCTTGCCTGCCTGTTCTGTTACATCATGTGCTACAATATCATGGTTTATCCAAACTATGGTATCGCCCTTTTGTACGGTAAGTGATGCGGGCTGAAACTGCATTTGCTTAATCTCAACGTTAGACACTCTATGTGTCACTTTTACCGGGCTTGAGGTGCAACCAATTAACAGAAAAACAAAGCATAGCAGGCAAGCGCAGGTCTTTAATATGGAGTATGGGTTAGCCATTATTTATTAAATTCTTTTTGTACCATTTCTGCATGTGCAAGATGTGCTTTAAAAAGTGGTAATGCAGATTGCAATAAACTTTTCAATTCGCTGTTTGTTGCATCCGGAATTAATACATTTTCAACTTCGTTGATTGCGGCTTTGTGATAGGCTACTTCATTATCAATATAAGCTTTGTTGAAAGCGTTACCATTTGTTGAATTAAGCATCGCTTTTGTTTTAGCTGCCCCTTCAAGAAACGATTTTGTAGTGGCATTATCTTTTGGTGTAACGCCGAGTTTGGTAGCCAATGCCACTGCCTGGTCAATTACAGATTGGTGGTCTTTTGCCATTGTTTCTGCAAATCTTAAAACGTCTGCGTTCTTCGATTTTTTCTGTGCAATTTGCGCGTATTCAATGTCAATCTGGTTGGCAGTTACAGCCACAGAAGCAATCTCCGCATCTGAAAGCCTGGTGTTTTCCTGGCCAAAAACAGGAACAGAAATTATAGCAGATGCTATTGCTACAGAAGCAAATACTTTAACTGATTTAATAATTTTCATTGCTTAATTTTTATAGATGAATGAACGGTAAAGGGGCAATGTACGATGCCAGTGTTAGAGGCAGGTTAGGAAGGGATTAGAAACTGATTAGAATATAGATATATGATTAATAGTAAGAGTGCGGCTTCTTCGTTTTTTTTAAAGGTTTCATTTGTAGTTGATTACTTATTTTAGTTAAGTGCTTCATTCATTGCTATCAGTTTAGGAAAAAGTATCTTGTTTTCAAGATAAATATGCATGAGCAAATCATTTTCAAATTCGCTCATTTTCTTAAACAGCAAATTACATAAGGCGCAGGTGTCTTCCGGTACTTGATAATCATTAGTAAGTTCTCTAAACACATTCAAATCTTCCTCTGCAACAAGATGTTGCTTCTGCATTAATATTACTGCATCTTTTATTAAGTCTAACGTGGTATAAATCGCTGTTCCTGTAATCTTTTTGTTTTTTATTAATTGTTTCATTTCCGGGAACAGTAATTTTTCCTCTTTCGTCAGGTGATTTAATAAACCATGAAGGAAGAGAAAGATTTGCGAAGCCAGTTTTTTGAACTCAGGATGATTTTCGCTATGTCTATACATAACTTTTTGCGCCAGATTATAGATAATAACAGCATTATCTTTCACATATTGATGATGGAAATCAATGATGTAATCAATAAGCATTTCAATATCCCAGGTATAAAGTTCCTGCAATGCTATCGCTTTACCTGTAGTGGATTGTTCCAATACCGATTGTAATTGCCCGGTTTTATTAGCATCATAGCAAAGTGATGTTTCACTTCTTAATACTGCTGCAATACGGGAATCTTTAGCAGCAAAGTCACCTAATGTGATTGTTAATTGTTTTGTACTCATGATAAATTTTTTAAGTTGAATAAGGAATTATTTTTCAATTTACTTGCCTGTGAATTCATCAGTATGTTACTGAACAACTTCTAAGGTCAATTGGTTCAAGACACCCTGGAATAGCTTACATTGAAATCCTGTAATTTGAATAATGCGACCTGTTTTGGGGGTAAATGTATAGCTGCCTTGTTAGGCTAACATTAAGGTGGTATTAGAATGTGATTAGAATAAGCAAACTTTGTATAGATGTTAAATGATGAAGAGTAAATTGCTTAAAAACCGGCTTACATTTATGGATGGAAGAAAAATTTTAATTGTTGAGGATGAAAAAAAGATTGCCGACACACTTAAGTTTGGACTTAGTGAGATGGGTTTTTATGTAGAAGTTGCATACGATGGAACCTTAGGTTATCATATGTTTAATGCTCATGATTTTAATCTTGTAATACTTGATATAAATCTGCCGGGAATGAATGGATATGAGCTATGCAGAGCCATTCGTTTAAAAGATCAGCGCATACCTGTGCTTATGCTAACTTCAATGATTGCCTTAAATGATAAGATAGAAGGGTATGATTCAGGAACAGATGATTACATGGTTAAACCATTTGAATTTAAAGAACTACTTTTAAAAATAAGAGCATTGCTTAAACGTACAACCAATCAAAGTTTACCGGTTGGCAATATTTTGAAAGCCTCTGATTTGGAAATGAATCTGGATTGTAAAGAAGTAAAAAGAGATAATAAGATAATTAACCTTACTGCTAAAGAATTTCAGCTCTTAGAATACCTGTTGCGTAATAAAAACAGGCTTGTATCAAGGGTGGATATTGCAATAAATGTGTGGGATGTAGATTTTGAAACGAATACCAATGTAATTGATGTGTATATTAGTTATCTGCGAAATAAAATTGATAAAAATTTTCAACATAAGCTGATTCAAACCCACGTTGGTATGGGTTATATCTTAAAAGACCATTAATGGCTGTAAGAATTAAAATAACATTGCTATTCACCACAATAGTATTTTTATTGTTATCATTACTATGTAGTTCCATCTATTATTTTGCTTATACCCGCCGGTTAGAGAATATTAAAGCCCACCTGATCAACCAGGCTTTAACTACGTCCACCTTGCTAAACGAATCTAATATATTCAATCAGCAACTGATGAATAAAATTGATTCAGCAACGATCATATCTATGAAAGACAAGACTATCCAGGCATATAATAATGTAAATGAAAGAATATATACTTACAGCGACTTCCCGGGTGACACTTTAAAGCTTAGTGAAGACATGCTTAGTGAAGCAAGGATGAAAAATAGTATTTTTTTTACTGCCGGCAGAAAAGAGGCGGTTGCATTTTATGCTAATAAAAATAAGGAAGGCATAGTTATTCTTGCGGCCGCTTTTGATGAAGAAGGAAATAGAAATCTCCAACACTTAAAACTTATTTTATGGTTGAGCTTTATTGGTGGTACCGTAATCGCTTTTATATCCGGGTATATTTTTTCTAAAATATTGTTGCAACCTGTTAAGAAAATTGCTGACGAGGTAAACATTATTTCTGCGCAGAGCCTCACCCATAGAATAAAATCAGGCAAGTCGGATGATGAATGGAGTTATCTCATCAAAACATTAAATGATTTATTAGACCGTTTACAGGAGAGCTTTGAAATACAACGTCGCTTTATTTCTTCTGCTGCGCATGAATTATCTACTCCGCTAACCTCTATCTCCAGCCAGTTGGAGGTATCGCTTCAAAGAAACAGGGCAGTTGAAGATTATCGCCTGGTGATGCAGTCGGTTTACCAGGATGTTCGTGAGCTTACCAGGCTTACGCAAACGTTGCTGGAATTTGCCACCGCATCGGGTACAGCAGGAGGCATCGAGCTTAATCTGCTCAGAATAGATGAAGTGCTGATGCGGTTACCGGCGGAGATGATAAAGCAGGATAAAGCCTATTCTGTAAAACTGGAATTTGATCAATTGCCTGAAGATGAAGAGCAATTGTTTGTATTTGGTAATGCTGAATTATTATTTTCAGCTATAAGAAATGTTGTTTCCAACGCTTGCAAATACTCCCATAATCGTTTGGCGAAAGTAAGGTTAGCTGTTGATGAAACAGGAATAAAAGTTTCTGTTGAAGACGCTGGTAAAGGCATTTCTGAAAGTGAATTAAAGAATATTTTTCACCCTTTTTACAGAGCCGAAAACAACCGGGCAATAACCGGTTTTGGCGTGGGTTTACCATTAGTTAAACGCATTATAAAAATACACAAAGGGCAAATAGCGGTTAGCTCTGTTGTTGGTAAAGGAACTATTGTTGTTATAAGCCTACCTATTGCCAGAACAAATAAGTAATTATCCGCTAACTACTTTCTAACTTACATTCAATATCCTTCAAAACAACTTGGCCTCCCGATATTGCCAAAAGAAATATGTGGTATGGAAAAAATGACTCAGCTATTAAATTCAATTGTACCGCTTTCAACATTACCGATGCGATACAGCAGGCATTGCGAATAGAAAATGAGCAGAAAGCCATACGTGCCAAAGCGGAAAATGACATTATAGAAGCGAAGCGCGACAGTGCTGTGCTTGTAATTGGTGCATTGAGTGAAGCGCGTGCTATCCGGGAAAAACAAAATGCACTCACGCCTGAATATGTGGAGTATCAAAAAGTATTGAAA
>NZ_SZQL01000024.1 GCF_005233845.1 Ilyomonas limi | reverse complement strand
AAATATTTTTGCCAACGCACGGGCAAACAACAAAAAAATCAACCTTATTCAGGATGTATTATCTTCATCAACCAATAACAGGATTATTAACTAAAACCAGTCAACTTTTTTCAGGACGGGTCAAAACTTTAATCAGCTTCAGTTCGGGCTTGACGTTAATAATTAAACGACAAATGTTATCTTCAACAATAAAACAAAAATCAGCTTCAGTAGCTGAGCAGAACAGATCGCTATTATCCGCACTTCGCTAACCTGTAATGTTGGTGGCAATTGTAAATAGACACTCTAAGACAATTCTAGTGAGTGAAAGGGATGCAAGTAATAAAAAGCAGGAACAATTGAGCACTACAGGAACTTTGTTAATTAGGTATCCAAATAACCTACATTTTTTGGTAGTACATCCGGTAATTCTTAGGTTGACAATTTTTGAATTTCTTAAATTGCCGGTAGAAAAAAGGAATGCTTTCGAAGCCCGAAGCGTAACAGATTTCATTTATTTGTTTATCTGTTTCTATAAGTGACTTGCAAGCTTTGTTGATTTTGTATTCATTTAAAAATTCAAAAAAGGATTTTTTCATGGTTTTGCTGAAAAACCTGGAAAAGGATTCTTCGGTCATATTTACCTGTCTTGCAATGTCTGTTAGTGCTATTTTTTTTTGATAATTTTTTTCTATGTACTTATAAACCTTATTAATCCGCTCATTGTTGGTATGATTCAGTTCGTAGGAAAAACCCTGTTCGCATAAAAAGTGACGTTCTTTAGTTTCAGCTAACTCCTGCAGTATTTTCAGAATGAGTATCAGTCTGTCAAGGGAAGGTAATTTATGCAGTTCAAAAATTTTTTCTTTTAATTTTAGTGCTACAGATTTATGGAACTTGATCCCTTTGTTTGACAATTCAAGGAGATTACGGATCGATCCAAATTCTCCACTGTTCATCCACGATTTATCCACGAAATCCTCTTTAAAATAAACGACTAACGCACTTGCCGCTTGTTGCTGATTGGGCGAATTGATCCAGCAGTGCGGCAGGTTAGCGCCGATTAAAACAAGGTCGTCTTCCGAAAAATTTTCTATACTGTTTCCCACATACCTCGTGCCTTGGCTAGTGGCAATGTAGGTAAGTTCATATTCGGGGTGAAAATGCCATGGATAATCAAATTCCTTTGCATTTTCCTGTAGCACAGCTTTGAATAGATTGGAATCATCTGTTGGGATTGGTTTGAAATGAGGTTTCATTAGTTGATAGGTGAATTTCTCTTTTCAATGTGAAATATACACATTTTACAATTTAGGCGTTAGAACCCGCCAAAAAAAAATTAAATTAATTGCCGGAGCAAAAAAAAACAAAATAGGAGAATCATTAGACGGTATCGGGTAAACAATAACTTTCCTCTGAATCGACATTTGGGTGGACACAAAATCTATACAATGATCAGAGCTTACTTTTTTATCCTATTACTTATCTTTTTTATTTCACTCTCAAATGTTTGCTATAGCCAGGCACTGGTCAACCCCATCAATGTTTCCATTCAGGTAGATGGTGCAACAAGGTTTCAGCAAATCAATGGCTTTGGCGTAAATGCCAATACGCGTGCCTGGGAGGGCAAAGAACTGGAACCCGCGCTGAACCTGATGATTGATTCTGCCAATGCAACGATATGGAGGGTAATTGTTGAAACAGTGTATAACTGGGAAGATAAGAATGATAATAATGACCCTTTTACATTCAATTGGGATTATTACAACCATCTTTATGAAACGCCTAAGTACCAAAAGGCCTGGGACATGATCGATTTCCTTAACAGTCGTGGTATTACAAAAAATCTAATGATCAATTTTATGGGGCCTGTTCCTTTATGGATGGGAGGTAAATTGGTGAAGGAGAAATATGAAGATGAATATATTGAAATGTTGGTCTCATTTTTTTACTATGCGCGAAAAGTAAAGCATCTGCAGATTGGTTTGATTTCGATTATGAATGAACCAGATATTGAAAATGAAGGGCCGACGGTTGATGCCAAACAGTACGTGAAGCTGCAAAGAAAGTTTATAGACCGGATGGACAGCCTTGGGTTGGGCGATATTCACTATGTGGCCCCTGATGTTGCCGGTATGGGTAACGGACTAAACAGCTATGTACCTGAATTGATGAAGGATTCGGTTGTAATGTCTAAAATGGCACATATCGGCTTACACAGTTATGCAGGATATTATGCCAATGTAGATTCTGCGCTTAAGCATTCGCCATACCCTCAAACAGATTATTGGATGACAGAATGGAATAACTGGTGTAACGGTTGCGATGACGGTATGTTAGGAGAATACAATTACAATTTTGCAGCTAAATCTATTGGGTTCCTTTTTGAATTCCTGCAACATGGCGCTACTGCAGGCATTATATGGGAGGGATATGACAGCTATTATGAACATCATGCACCTTCGCCCTTCAGCTATTGGGGAATACTTGCATACGACACTGCCACAAGAAGCTATACTCCCCGGAAAAATTTCTATGCGTTTCAACAAGTATCAAAATTTGTACTGCCCGGTTCGTGGCGGGTAGCAGTTTCAAATCAAAGCGACAGCCTTACTATACTGGCATTTTATAACGAAACATCGAAAAAGCTAAGTATGGTCGGCATCAACAAAAGTCATCATCCGGTTAACTTAAATGGAACACTCAACAATTTACCTGTTGTTACCGGTTTTGAAACCTATATAACGAGCAACACAGAAAATGTGCACCACGTTGCAGATATAAAAGTAAAAGGCAAAAGCTTTAAAACGCTCATACCTGCCGATTGCATATTTACATTTACGAGTCCATAAAGAACAACCACAGCTTTTTGATCTTCAGATTATTTCTCCTATCAATAATAAATCTTTTTAAGTGAGATTTCGAATAGCGGTGTTCCATACCAGGCTCTGCATCTGTGCTTTTAAATAGTGCCGACTGCCAACTGTTTTACGGCAAATATATTCAAGCGATCTGCCGGTATTTCGGGTAGCAGCCATGCAAGGGTATTTAATATTTTAGACCATTTCGTAGTGCATTTCTGGCCTTATAAATAAACAAAATAAGGTACACATTGACCAACATCGGGTAAATAAAAGGAAACAAGGGATTTTAAATTTGAAATATTCTTAGTCGTTATTACTGATCTGATAATTCTACTGTCTATCACACTAAAACTATTACATATGAATGTATCCTTAACTATCTGCAATAGAATCCGGAAATACCTGGTGCTTCCGGTAATCTTTACTTTTTTGTTTGCTGTTGCTTTTGCACAGGAAAAATTTACTATTTCCGGTAAAGTTTCCAGTGGAGAAACCGCGTTGGAGAATGTGTCAGTTAAAATTTTTGGTACGGAAGAGGGAACAATAACTGATGAATCAGGAAATTTCAGGATCAGGGTTGCTAAGGGGCAACGGCTGGTTTTTTCTTATGTTGGTTATGAGGAACAGACTGTAATTGTTTCAGATCAAAGCGAACTGAATATTACACTTGAAGTGGCGGAAAGCAATGCAATGGATGAGGTAGTAGTAGTGGGGTATGGCACTAAAAAGAAAGTGAATCTTACAGGCGCTGTTGCCTCCATTACCGGTAAGGAACTGGAGGGCAGACCAATCACTAACCTGTCTTCTGCCTTACAGGGAACAATGGCTGGTGTAACCGTTACCGTAAACAACGGACAGCCTGGCAATGACCAGGGTACAATCCGTGTGCGGGGTATTGGCACCTTAGGAAACAGTGATGCCATGGTGATGGTAGATGGGGTTGTTTCCAGCATGAATGATATAAATCCAAACGACATTGAATCTGTAACTGTATTAAAAGATGCGGCTTCTGCTTCCATCTATGGATCAAGAGCTGCGAACGGTGTTATTTTAATCACTACAAAAAATGCTAAAAAAGGAGAGACCGTTGCGCATTACAATATGGATATTGGTAAGCAGTCAATGGCCGCTACTCCCGACTTTATTGATTCATGGCAGGCAGCAACGTTATACAACGAGGCATTGGTAAACGAAGGCAAATCGCCCAAATACAGCGATGCGGAAATTCAGAAATTTAAAGACGGTTCTGATCCGGAGCATTATCCTAACACAGACTGGTACGATCTGTTCTGGAGAGGCAGCGGGCTTCAGCAAAGCCATTCCCTGGATGTTAGTGGCGGCACCGATAAAATGCAAAGTTACCTATCTATGGGATACCTGTCGCAGGAGGGGCTTGTGGAAGGCTCCAGCTTAAGGCGATATAATACAAGGTTTAAGACTGACATGAACATTAGCCGCCGCATAAAAGTGAGTGGAAACCTGGCCTATTCGCAACAGCAATTCAGAGAACCAGTAAGCAATATTCACGCACTTGACTTTGCCCAGTTGATAGGAACACTACACCAAACAGGCAGGGTGGTGCCCAACATGATCAATGGATACTATGGATATAGTGACGAAGGAAACCCGGTTGCTGTACTTAAAAGTGGCTCTAACAATTTCAACAAAATACATAGGCTCTCTGCTATATTGCAAGCTGATGTTGAAGTATTAACGGGCTTGCACGTGAAGCCGCTCCTCGGCTATACAGCAAATATTTTGGCGGCAAAATCAAAAGTCAATGATGTGCAATACTATGATCCCAGTACCGGCTCACCAACCATTTGGGAAGGTCCCAACATTGTAGCTAGTAACTCCAGTTTTTTAGACAATTTACTGCTACAGGTATTGATGCAATACGACAAATCTTTTGGCGATCATGACCTGAGCCTGTTGGGTGGATATTCACAGGAGCACAATAAAGACGATTACTTATCTGGCAGCAGGCGCGGATACCTCAATAATGCTTTGACCGAGTTGGATGCCGGGCCAATCACTGGTTTGCAGAATAGTGGCAATGCATCTGAATATGCCTTACAGTCTGTATTTGGAAGGATCAACTATGCTTACAAGAAAAAATATTTGATAGAAGGTAATATCAGGGATGATGGATCATCGCGTTTTGCAAAGGGTAACCGGTGGGCAATATTCCCCTCTGCTTCTGTGGGATGGCGCATTTCTGAAGAAGCTTTTTTTCGAGGCGCCAAAAAAGCATTTTCAGATCTTAAGATCAGGGCATCGTGGGGCAAGCTTGGCAACCAGAACATCGGCACTTATCCTTACCAGGCAACCATCGCCACAGGTCAGAACTACTCATTTGGCGGGCAAACGGTAGATGGCATTGCCCCTATAAACGGTGTGAATGCAGGTATTAAGTGGGAAAGCACAACAACAACAGACATAGGGTTAGACGCCGTTTTGTTCAATGGTAAGATCACATTTACGGGAGATTACTTTATACGCAACACTGACAATATTCTACTATCACTTCCTGTGGCAAATGCTTTTGGATTAAATGCTCCTGTAATAAACGCAGGAAGTGTACAAAACAAGGGTGTAGAATTATCGGCAGGTTATCATTTAATGCAACGCAAATTTTCCTTTAACGCTAATGCCAATATATCTTTTATAACAAATAAAATAACAAGCCTTGCAGGTACCGGTCCGTTCCCCAATGGCTCTACCATACAAAGCGAGGGTTTGCCTATTAATGCGTTGTATGGCTGGGTAGCCGAAGGACTTTTTCAATCGGAGGAAGAGATTGCTAAACATGCCAGCCAGAATGGTATGGGAGGACCGGTTGGTCCTGGCGATATAAAATATAAAGACCTTAATAATGATGGTGTAATTGACAGTAAAGACAGGCAATATCTCGGCACCTATTTTCCCAAACTCACCTATGGGCTTAATCTGTCTGCAAGGTATAAGGGGTTTGATGCTGTTTTGTTTTTGCAGGGCGCAGGCGATGTGAAGTCTTTTGTATCTGGTCGCATACTGGGTTCGCTGTACGATAAAAATGGTGACCCCACCAGTATTTGGCTCGACCGCTGGACGCCTGATAATACCGACGCAAGTTTTCCGCGTGTATGGAATTCAAACTCGCAGAATGATCCGTCTGCTACACCTTCTTCCTTTTGGGTACGGAGTGCCGGCTACATGAGGCTTAAAAATGTTCAAATTGGCTATACCTTATCAAATGCATGGTTATCCAGGAAGGGTATCAAACTCAGGGTTTTCTGGACGGGCAAGGACTTACTCACAATTACAAATTTTTATAAATGGGTAGATCCTGAATCACCGCTCGGTGGTAACAGTTATAGCTATCCTATGGTGAAAGTAAATTCTGTGGGCGTAAACCTGACTTTCTAATCAATACAACTAAACACACATCATTATGCGAAATAAATTATACATCATATCCTTACTGTTGGTAGCCTTCTGCTCCTGTGATAAAGACTTTTTAAACCGGCAGCCACTAACCGAATATAGCGAAACAACTTTATGGACAGGACCCAATGATGCCATTGCTGCATGCAATGCCGCTTACTCCAATTTTGAAGATGGTCAATGGGTGGTATATATGGATGATGCAAGCGATAACGCGCACGATCCTTACCCTTGGGAAGGATGGCAGGAGTTTGGCAATATGCAACTTCTCTCACCTAATAGCTGGAGAACTAAATATGATTTTACTACCATTACCACCTGCAACTGGTTCCTGGCTAATATTGACAAAACACCTATGGATGCAAACCTGATGAACAGGCTGAAAGGAGAAGTAAGATTTATAAGAGCGTATCAATATTTTGAAAGAACACAGTTATACGGCGATTTTCCACTGGTAACAAAATTGCTTACTACTACCGAGGCTAACGAAGTAGAGCGCACACCCAAAGCGGAGGTAGTTCAATTTATTCTAAATGAGCTGGACACTATTGCGCCTACCTTGCCCACCACCTATCAAGGGAGCGACCTGGGGCGCATTACACAGGGTGCTGCATGGGCTTTAAAAGCCAGGGTGGAATTGTTTAATGGAATGTATGCCGAAGCTGCGGCCTCCAGTAAAAAAGTGATGGATCTTGGTGTATATTCGTTATTCCCCAGCTACCAGGATATGTTTCGTATGAGCAACGAGTATAATCCGGAAATAATTCTTGATCGCGAATACATTGAATCTGACCCCGATCTTACCATCGGGCTGATGGTACTGGCCCCGGAATCTACGCCCGGCGGAGGTTGGAGCTCTGTAAATGTTACGCAATCGCTGGTGGATGCTTACGAAATGGCAAATGGTAAAACAATTGATGATCCAACCTCCGGCTACGACGTTGATCATCCGTTTAAAAACCGGGATCCCAGGCTGTTGCAAACCGTAATAATACCAGGTGCTGAATATGCAGGCATAATTTTTAACCCCATGGATCCAAACTCGCTGGACTACTGGCCCACCTACAATTACACAGGCTATGTAGGACGCAAATACATTCACTATAAATCTGATTACTCAGACCTTTATAAAGCCGGCCTTAATATACCACTGATTCGCTACGCCGAAGTATTGCTCACCTATGCTGAGGCAAAAATAGAACTGAACCAGATTGATAACACGGTGTATGATGCTATAGACGCAGTGCGTTTGCGTGCCGGGTTACCTGCAGTTGACAAGGCAAAGTACGCTACACAGGCGCAATTGCGTGTACTGCTGCGCAGGGAAAGAAGAGTGGAACTGGCATTGGAAGGGCTGCGCTGGTACGATATACAACGTTGGAAAATTGGTGAGGAAGTGATGAATGGCCCGGTTTACGGCCTGCGTTACAGTAAGATAGATGCCAATGGCAATGTGACCTATACTTCAACTGAGCACGCTAAAATTGAAGACCGGGTATTTGATCCTTCTAAAAATTACTTGTGGCCGGTGCCCCAAAGCCAGATAGACCTTGCAAAGAAAGTTCAACAGAATCCTGGATACTAGCCCTATCTGCTGTACCAGCGATATGTAATTCACTTTTCCAGGTTATTTACTATATTAAAACACCTCAGATTACTTCTCATGCGAAAAAGTTTTTTATTAATAATTGTTTGCATCAGTATTTGTTTTTCTTCTCTCTGCGTCTTGGGCCAAGGCAATGAGGCAAAACGTTCAAAGCCGGAACCATCAGATTGGTACGCAGGCGACATACATGTGCATTTGAACTGCGGAAAGGGTACTATTCAATTACCCGAAGACTCGCTGGCGCAAATGATGGAGCCAAACGATCTGGCGGTCATTAGTCTTTTGGCGGATATGGGTAATGGAGAAGTAATGGACAGCAAAAGAGACTTGCCAAAAGTAAACGGTAAAGATGCGCCGCAATCCACACCTGATCGTATCATTCATTGGGACGCAGAATGGCATTGGGATGCTACCTATTCCAATTTTAGCAACCAGGCGCTTGGTGGTCATCTTGTTTTATTAGGATTAACTAATGCACATCAGATATGGGAAGAATCGCCCTACAAAATACTGGAATGGTCAAGGAAAAAAAACGCCATCAGCGGGTTTGCACACCTTGAATATTTAAATGACAGCATTCAAAATGAACTAAATTGTTGCATACCTGTTGATTTTCCGGTAGAAGCGGCTTTGAGAACGATTGATTTTGTATCCGAAGATGTGTATGGAATGCGGTCGCCCAATAATGGTAATTATTTCAGCGAGGGTGTTGTAAACGCTTATTACAAATTGTTGAATTGTGGATTTCGCCTGGGCATCGCCGCAGGAACAGATTATCCCTGCAATAACAATGAACCATTGGGTACTTTACTCACCTATGTAAACGTAAAAGATAAACTTACCTATCAAAAGTGGATTGAAGGAATCAAAAAGGGTAGAACCGTGGTATCGCGTAACGGGCACCAGGAATTTCTATTGCTGAAAGTAAATGGGAAATATAGCCCCGGCGACGAAATTCAATTGAAAAATAAAGGCAAGGTTACCGTGCAGGTTATTTGGACAGCAGCCGAAGCACTGACGGGCAGGATAGAATTAGTAAGCAATGGAAAAGTAATTGCTGCTATGCCCGGAACAGCAACGCCAGGCGAGCCCCTGGTGTTTGATACAACAGTGGACCTTAGCCAAAGCAGCTGGCTATGCGCAAGAAGAATGGACGAACATGGTCATGAAACCCACACTGCCCCTGTGTATATAACGGTAAATAAAAAGCCTGTTCGGGCAAGTGCAGATGATGCTAAGTTCTTTATAACGTGGATTGACAATATTCTGGAAAATATTGAACCGGGCGGTAAATGGAATAAATATTTTCCGAATGATATAGTAACAGTGAAGGAAAGATACATAAAGGCAAAAGCTGTTTATGAACAGATATTAAAGGAGACGACTGAAAAATAATTTTCATTTCAGAAAGATTATCAACTTAAGAAATAACAATGAAGCATTACAGCAGGCAATACATTCACTTTCTTTTTATGCTCATCGTGTTTACTATCACACTGGGTTATACGTCTGGCTATGCACAAAATCCCATTCTGGTACTCAAAAGCGAAAATAGTTTTGGTCCTTACACGGGTGAGCTGTTAAAAACCGAGGGCTTCAATGAATATCAAATGGAATTTTTAACAGCTAACAAGGTCACTCCAATCTTTCTAAAGCAATTTGATGTAATCATATTAACAGCTATTTCTCTGACTGACCAACAAGCCACTACACTCATAAATTATGTAAAGGAAGGAGGACATTTAATCGCATTTAAACCCGACAAGAAGTTGCATGCTGTTTTTGGAATTTCACAGGTATCCGGAACGATGAATAATGCCTACGTTTCAATAGATCCCAACAACGACATTGGACAAGGACTTACAACGCAAACTTTACAAACGCACGTCACAGCAGATGAATACATTTTGAAGGATGGGGAAAAAATAGCAGCCTTGTACAAAGATGCATCCGGCGCCACTGAATACCCGGCAGTAGTGAGTAACAAGTATGGCAAGGGGCAGGGAGTGTGCTTCTCCTACAACTTACCGCAGAGTATTGCTTATACCCGGCAAGGTAACTACCAGTATGCCGGTAAAGAGATGGACGGCATAACAGGTATTCGCGCTATGGACCTGTTTACCAATGGCTGGGTCGATACAACTAAAAACATCATCAACCAGGCAGATGAACAATTGCGATTACTATCTCATAGTATTGAAAAGATGAGTACCTATACCAAGCCCTTGCCACGGTTTTGGTATTTCCCGGATACCTTGAAATGCCTCGTTACGCTTAACAACGATGGCGAAGACACAAAAGAAGCCCAGTTTACTAAACAGTTTGAAGATGTGGATGCAAAAGGCGCTAAGATGACGCTGTATGTAAAAGAGGTCGATTTCATTTCTAAAGAATGGATACAACATTGGGCAGGCAAGGGCTTTGAAATGTCGGGACATCCTGATGATACGAAGCAGGCAACCAACCCGGATTGGAAAACAATGGATACGGTATTCAAAGGTTTAAATAACAGGCTTACAACAAAGTATGGGATTGAACCCATGCGCACAGTCACCAATCACTGGTTTGTATGGTGTGGAAAGAATGAAAAAGGGGAAGCAGATTATACTGCACAGGTTCAGATAGAAAAGAATAATGGGATAGAGATGGATTGCAATTATGCGCATTATGACAATGGTTCAAATCAGGGACATTTCCTGGGAAGTTTTGGTACAAACCAGGGCAATTATACCGGCAGCGGACTTACGATAAAGTATGCAAACCTGCAGGGCGATGTGATTGATGTGTACCAGCACTTCAATAATGTGTACGACCAGCAATACATGGAGCATGATGACAAGGATGGGTTTTTCAATTGCTTTAAGGGGCTTGTAGATAGAAGCCTCGACGCTGAAATTTATTCCTTTGTAAGCGTAAAAGCGCACAATGCGGAGTATTTCTTTTCTGAAAAACCTTTGGGAAAAATGCTTGACTATGCCAATAGCAAAAACATCCCGGTTTGGACGGAAATAAAGTTTCTTGATTTCATGCGGGCCAAAGATGAAGCTTCTTTTAAAGATATCACCTGGAACAATAATCAACTTTCATTCAGCATACAATCTGCTTTAAGGCATACGAGTGGTATCACTTGCATGATTCCTTTTGTAAGCAAAGGGAAAAAAATAAGTTCCATCACCAGCAATGGAGCCAATCAAAAGTATGCCGTAAGATGGATAAAAGGTTATCAGTATGTACTGGTTACTGTAAGTCCCGGCGCTGCGTATAACATAGTAGCAACTTATGCGGCAAGCAATTAGCATCAGCACATGAATGAAATACACTGAAGACTCCCACCGCATTTTTATAAAACTGAGTTCAAAATATAAATCAGATAATACAATCTAATATGGTACATGAATCGGATCTTGATCTGGAATTTTTGAAAGGGATTATACCACACCTTTATACAGCAGCTATTTGTGATATACTGGATGAATTTGGTTATCGTAACCAGGCAATGCATCAGCGGTTAAGGCCGCTGCTGCCCGATATCCGTAACTGTGGATTTGTGGGTAGAGCCAGAACATTACAATGGAAAGAAGTAGATTACGTGGATGAAGAAAATCCATATAAACTGGAAATAGAAGCCATGGATTCCCTCAATAAAGACGATGTTGTTGTACATTCAACAGATATGAGCAGCACAAATGCACCCTGGGGTGAGCTTATGTCCACGCTGGCAAAAAGGAAAGGAGTGGCAGGTTGTGTTTGCGATAGTCAGGTGCGGGACTGTATCAAAATTATCGACATGAATTTTCCGGTATTTTATGCAGGCATTAGGCCGTTAGATTCGAAAGGCAGGGGACTTGTGGTGGCTTACGACGTGCCCATTATGTGTGGACAGGTACTTGTAAATCCCGGAGATTTGGTGTTTGCGGATTTTGACGGTATTGTTGTTATACCAAAATCCATAGAGAAAGAAGTTATTAAAATGGCCAATGAAAAGGTAGATGCAGAAAATTTGTCGAGGGCCGCATTGCTTAGCGGAAAATCTTTAAGAGAAGTGTTCGATACTTATAAAGTTCTATAAATTATTGGTCATGAAATTACAAAACCGTTGTGTGGTAATTACCGGCGCTGGCTCGGGTATAGGAAGAGCCTGTGCTGTAAAATGTGCTGAAGAAGGCGCTAACGTTGTTGTTGCAGACATAAATGAAGAAGGCGCAGCAGAAACAGTAAAACAAATACAGGCAGCCGGAGGAAATGCTATTGCTTGTACCGCAGATGTGGCAGATCCTGTCAGCGTCGCATCGCTCGTGCAAACAACACTTCAGCAATACGGCAAGGCGAATGCACTGATCAATAGTGCTGCTATCCAGATTAATAAGACCGTCGAGGACACCAGCCTCGAGGAATGGAATACACAAATGTCTATCAACGTGGGTGGCATTTTTCTTTGTTCAAAACTGTTTCTGCCCCACCTGAAAACTACTAAAGGTTCCATTGTGAGTTTGTCTTCCGTGAACGCATATTTTGTAGAACCTTCCTGTGCCGGTTACTGCGCTACCAAAGCGGCTATTATTGGCCTTACAAAAGCTATGGCTATAGATCATGGGCATGAGGGCGTTCGCGTGAATTGTATTTGCCCCGGTTACATCGATACCGGGCTCGCCGAAGGATATTTTCAAAGTCAGCCTGATCCTGCGCGGGCACGTGCAGAAGCCGGCAAGTTACATGCCTTGTGGCGTATAGGTAAAGCGGAAGAAGTAGCAAAAGTTGCTGTTTTTCTGGCGAGCGACGACGCTTCATTTGTTACTGGTTCTGCCTACGTCGTGGATGGAGGCTTTGGTTCTGGCCTGCCTCCTAAATAAGGTTTTTACACCAAATCAATAACTGCACTTGTA
Organism: Ilyomonas limi; assembly: GCF_005233845.1. Lineage (GTDB taxonomy): Bacteria > Bacteroidota > Bacteroidia > Chitinophagales > Chitinophagaceae > Ilyomonas > Ilyomonas limi. Next base: position 55,014 of record NZ_SZQL01000024.1, on the reverse strand, counting down.
TGATCAAATTGCAAAAGACGCGCGACTGGTTTCTTGTTGTTGTGGTTAATTTTATGTGGGCAACACAGGTACCCGTTATTAGGTTGATGGGAGATAAGATTGGACCAATGGCTATAGCCTTTGTTCCTATGCTGGTCAGCACCATCATGTTTATGCCTTTTTTATGGGCAGAGAACAAAAGGAGGAAAGTGTCTGTGCGCCGCACCTGGAAAGATTTGGGATACTTTATAATACCCGGGTTGATCGGGATATTTTTAATGCAATATCTCTATACGGTCGGCTCATCTTTAACCTTAGCATCCAATGCTGGCATTATCACCTTAACCATCCCTGTACTGGTAGCCATTTTCGCTTCACTGTTACTGAAAGAAAAAATGAACATTGTAAGAATAGCAGGATTTATCATTACACTTGCCGGTGTTTTATTAACCTCTTTGCCCGATATCAAAGGAGCAAGCTTTTCAGAAAACAGCTATTTCAAAGGCAACCTTATTTTTTTGTTGGCCTGTGCCTGCGCTGCTTTCTTTAATACTTATAGTAAAGTTTTGATAGACAAAGGTTTTACCGAACTGGAAATATTGGTGTATTGTTCTACCATAGGAAGTATCGCCTGCATTCCATTATTGATCTGGGTAGAGCCGCTGCACATATCAGTTATTATTCATTCAGGCACGACGGTTCTTTTCGGATTGCTGGAGCTTAGTTTTATCGTCTATGGAGTGTCGATGCTACTCTTTTTTTACATCCTGAAAAGAATGGATGTGACACAGGCAATATTGGGCAATTACCTGTTACCATTTTTCATTGCTTTACTTGGCATTCTGTTACTGAATGAAAAGATTACCGCTGCAATGATAGTCGGTGGCATCATCATTTTTGCTGGCACCTTGATGGTAACCGTCTATGAGAAGCAGCTATTGTCTCTTTTTACTGGAAAAAACAAAGACCGCCCGGTTGAAAATGATATTGCACAAAAAGATATTTACATGGCAAATAAAACACACTTATGAAGATTACCAACGTAACCGCTACAGTGCTTCGTCTCCCGCATATTTCAGATGCGGCAGATGGTACCCAGGACGATTTAGTTATTGTTGTAGAGACCGATGAAGGCATTACCGGATATGGTGAGGTAGATACAGCTCCTTTTGTTGGAAAGGCTGTGGTTGACGCCTACATGTCTCATGGCACCTGTTATGGTTTAAGGGAAGTAGTGGTAGGCAGCGATCCTTTTGACTACGAGCAAATATGGAATAATATGTGGGCGAAAACGTATTACTACGGCCGGTTTGGTCCGGTGATGCACGTCATGAGTGGTATCGACATGGCTATATGGGATATCATGGGTAAAGCAGTTAAAAAACCTGTACACAAATTATTAGGTGGAAGTTATGCAGATAAAGTAAGGGCTTATGCCAGTGCGCTGATGCCGGAGAATGCGGATGAGGTGAAAAGGATGGTTGAGAAACATGCCGCTCTGGGTTATACCGCATTGAAATTTGGATGGGGTCCATTGGGGTATGATATTCATTTTGATATTAACCTTATCAAAGCAGCACGTAAAGCAGCCGGTGATAAGATGGACATTATGATCGACATCGGTAAACGCTATCGTTTAAAAGAAGCTATCTACGTGGCGAAGGCATTGGAAGACCTGAATATTTATTGGCTGGAGGAAGCTTTACCTGCAGAGGACTATATAGGGTACAAAAAGCTAACCGAAGCCACAACCCTGCGTATAGCGACCGGGGAGGAAGAGAGCGGCAGGCTTGCTTTTGCACGGTTGATCAATGAGACGCATGTCGATGTTATTCAGCCGGATATGTCTCGGTGCGGTGGATTGACCGAAGCAAAAAAGATTGCTACAATGGCAGCGGATAAGAATATTTTATGTGTTCCACATGCCTTTAAGACCGGCATTTTGGTGGCAGCATCTATACATCTTATTGCTGCTATACCCAATGCACCGGTCCTGGAATTTTCTGTAACAGAATCCCCGATAAGAAAAGGCATTTTGAAAACGCCGTTTGAATTAAAAGACGGTTATGTCAGTGTGCCGCAAACACCGGGGTTGGGTATAGAACTGAATGAAGAAGTGATCAGGAAATATGGTGTCGTTATGTAATCTACGGACTTTCATTTACCAGTATATTTTCTAAAAAAAGTAAATTGAAAAACAGGATTCAAAAATTGACAGCAATAAAAAACGCTAAAAAAGTAGATGCATTTTTGATTACTTCGCTCGCCTCGCTTAAATATCTGAGTGGCTATTTTTTTTACTTTGAACATGGTCTGTCGCCATTTCAATTATTACCCGCCGCACTTGTAGTAGGTGTGGAACAACAGGCAAGTCTTGTGCTGGCTGATAATGAAACGCAGCAATTGGCGTTTATTGATCCATCCATTTCAGTAAAGACCTACGAAAGTTATGTGTACCAAAAGCCGATCGATCACACTACGCAATTCCTGTTGCAGCTTGGCGAAGCTTTCAAACAAGCTGGAATAAAAAGTGGCAGGCTTGGCGTTGAATTAAATGCGCTTCCAGCAAGCCTTGCCTTCTTTTTAACTGCTCAATATCCTGCCATTGAACTTGTAGACATTAGTGCCGAAATTGCCCATCTTAGAATCATTAAAGACGAAGATGAAATTGCATCTATCAGGAGAGCCGCTAACTTAAGTGATATTGGCCAGGCGGCAGTATTACGGCTTGCCAAAACGGGGATGAGTGAACTGGAGTTATTTAACCTCGTACGCCGCGAAATCGAAGAGTCTGTAGGCACGAGGGTGCCTTTAATGGCAGACTTTGTAAGCGGAACCGCAACCGCTACAGGGGGCGGACTGCCAACAAGCAAAATAATAAATGATGGCGACTTGATTCTCACCGACTTTACACCTTGTCTGAATGGCTATTGGGGCGACTCTTGCAGCACCATTGTAATGGGTACGCCAACTATGGAACAACGCAGTGTTTTTAACTTGGTTAAAGAAGCTTTGGAAATCGGCATTCATTCTATACAGCCCGGCGTTCAGGCCAGGGAAGTGGACTTTGCAATGCGCCAACATCTGCAGGCAAAAGGAAACTTTGGGCATCATGGTGGCCATGGGGTAGGCGTTATATATCATGAAGAACCGCGCATTACGCCATATAACACCATGGCCCTGCAACCGGGAATGGTGATCGCGCTGGAGCCCGCGGTGTATTCCGCAGATTATGGAATTAGATTGGAACACCTGGTTGCCGTAACAAATGACGGCTGCGAAGTATTGACAAAATTTAATCACTGTTTTCAACAAGGTATTTAACTATAAGCGCATGTATGAAAGAATAAAATATGAAGGCTGGCCCAATTGCATCAGGCTGTACAACGATGAGGTAGAATTGATCGTGACTACCGATGTTGGCCCGCGCATCGTAAAATTCGGATTTACCGGCGGGCAGAATTTTTTGTACCTCGTACCGGCGCATCGGGGTACTACCGGCGGCAATGATTGGCGCATATACGGGGGGCACCGTTTATGGCTTGCCCCCGAAGCCATTCCATTCAGTTATAACCCCGACAACGACAAGGTAGAATATGTTGTACAGGATAGTAGCATCAGGCTGATACAGGCTAAAGAAAGCATCACCGGTATTGTAAAAGAAATGGAGATCACCATCGCTAAGGATGCGAACGAATTAAAAGTGGTACACAAGCTAACGAATAAAAATAATTGGAATGTAGAATTAGCTCCATGGGCAATTACCATGCTTTCTCCTGGTGGAACTGCTATCATACCACAGGAGCCTTTTGGGGAAGGGGACGATTACTTACTGCCCGCCCGCGCTTTAGCGATATGGCACTTTACAAAGATGAACGACCCACGCTGGAACTGGGGTGAAAAATATATTCGGGCAAAGCAGGATTCATTATACACTTCAGAACAAAAAATAGGTGTTACCAATAAGCAAGGCTGGATGGTTTACAGCTTGAATAACGAGGTGCTGATAAAAAAGATGAATTATGATCCTTCCGCAGCATATCCTGATTACAATTGTAATAATGAGATATACATCAATGGCAATTATCTTGAAATGGAAACACTTGGTCCTTTGTCATCATTAAAACCTGGAGAGATAGTGGAGCATTCAGAGTACTGGCTTTTAGCAGAAGCAATGGTCTCGGAAGATGAAGCATCTATAGATCTTGCTTTGCTGCCACTCGTTCATTCTTTTCTTATGCATTAACATTTTCACCTATCAATGTACCACCATGCGTGTAAAGATTAAACATACCATCATTTTTACTTTGTTAGCCTGTGTGTTGGGGCCGCACCTGTACGCGCAAAACTATACCAATAGTACACTTTGCGGGCATACCGTTCTGCTGGACAGCAGTAAAAAGATTCTCCCGTGGAAAAATAATGCTTCAAACGCGTATGATCATTTTCTTCGGCTCCGCTGGAATTTTGTGGAGACTAAAGTTCCCATGAGCCCCGGACCTGCCCCCAGGTCCTTATATCCGCAGTACTATTTTTATTGTGCTTTTATCGACTCGGCCAATGTTCTTTTACCCGATATGTGGATGAATGATGTAGGTGAAAAAATTCCAAACTGGTTTGAATCAGCGCTTTCGTATTATGCCTATACAGGCGATACGAAGCCGTTAAGTATTACAAAGGGGTTGATCGATTATTGTCTTGAACACGGATTGACACCTTCCACATATAGCTGGCCCCATTTTCCGCAGACAGGTGCTGATGCAGGTGCCACAGAGTTCCGCGGTTTTACTACTGCTAAAAGATTCTCTACTGATGATGTGCAGGTAGATCATGCCGGCGATATAGGGGCAACCTTTTACCGCGCATACCTCTTTTACGGAGATACAAAATATAAAGAAGCCGCAATTAATGTTGCCAATGTGTTGGCTAAGAAAATAAGTCCGGGAAATGCCACCAAATCTCCCTGGCCATACGTCGTGAATATGCATACCGGGAGAGTGGTATCAGATTATGGCACCAACTGGTTTGGTTGTATCAGGCTGCTCAAAATGCTGATAGCGGATAATACGGGGGATGTGGGCGCCTATAAAACAACGGTAGCAACAGCACGTACCTGGTTGTTGAAGTACCCTATACAAAATGGTTTATGGGTGGATGGGCACACGGATAATCTTACGCAAGGCACAGGCAATCTGAGTAATATGAGTGCAAGTAACGCAGCTTTATTTATTGCTGATTTCACCGATTTTGATACCGGCTGGAAAACAACGCTTCCGGGTTTGATAAAGTGGACAGAAGATCATTTTATTGCCAAATCTGCGCCAGGTGAGCCTTCCACTATGTGGGGAGCCAATTTAGTAAGTGAGCAGGTCGATTTTATGCCCAAGATGGATTACCAAACGGCAAGATACGCGGCGCAGTGCGCCACCTGGTATTCGGTTTCGGGTGATGAGGCCTATAAAGAAAAAGCCTTCCGTTCCTTGAACTGGGTTACTTATTGCAACGATTCAGTTGGTAAAGCTTTTGAAAGCCCGGTGAGTAAAGATGTGCATTCGTGGTGGTCCGATTGTTATGGGGAAGGACCCAGAATGTTTTATCATGTTTTTGCAGCCATCCCCGAATGGGCTCCTGCGCATGAAAACCATATTCTTTATTCAGAGAACGTATTGAAGGATATCCGGTACAGTGATAAAAAGGTGATGTACACTGCGTTGCAAAAAAAAGGTATAGATTACGTGCGTCTTTCTTTTAAACCGATGGTAATAACGCTAGATGGTAAAAAGATTTCGCCGGGGTCAAAAGCAGGGAGTGAGAGCTATACATTAAGGGAATTGGGCAATGGTGATTATGCTTTACAGGTAAATAGGTTGAAGGCAGGTAAAGTAGTCATCATGATTGAGTAGTAAATAGCTTTGCAAACACTCCGATAATTTTTTCTTCTGCCAATCGATCTCGTTATTAGCATGTATGCGCGTAAGGAATATACATTTTGAGTCTTTCTTCTCTGTATCGGTTAATCCGTTTGGGGTACCGGTGTTTACGGCAGAAGGGTGTTAAAAAACGGGTGACCATTGTTGTTGTAACAGGTACGAGCAGCAGTGCTCAGTGATGCAAGATTGCTTACCACACATAGTACACTTCTCGGTAGCCGTGTTGCATGCCACGGGCATAACAGCGGAATAGGTTGCTGCTTTTGTTTATCTGTGAGCACCATTTTGTACTGCCAGGATGATTTTTTGAGGAGGTAATCAAATACCAAATTAGTGGCAATGAATTCTCTCGCATAGTTTCTGTTTATCTTTATCCTTCTAAAGAAAAATTTTTATCTAAAGAAGCAGGAATTACATGCAGGAAGATATTATTATACAAATCAGCAACAGGCTAAAAGAAGTACGTACTCAAAAAAATGTTACGCTGCAAGAACTGGCCGACAAAGTAGGCGTAACCAAAGGGTTGATCTCTCAAATTGAAAACAGCAGAACCATACCTTCTCTGCCTGTACTGATGAATATTATCAGAGAACTAAAATTAGATTTGAATGGATTTTTTGATACGATTGATTTTGAAAAAAAACCTTCCAATGTCATCTTTAAAAAAAACTCGAATTACCAGCCGTTTGAAAAAGAGAATGCCAAAGGTTTTTTATATCAGCGCATACTATCTACAAGCATAGACGATCATCACGTAGATATTGTGATGTTGCGGTTACAAAAAAATGCAAGAAGAGCGATGGTAAAGACCGAAGCTTATGAATACAAATATCTCATAAGCGGTACGGTTGAATATTCCATTGGTAAAGAAAAACATGTGCTTGAAGCAGGTGATTCCATTTTCTTTGATGCCCGCCAGTTGCATAACCCTAAAAATATCGGTGATGGAGATGCCCTAATGCTGGTTGTTTATTTTTTTCTCAGCAAATAACAACAGCTTTCTTCTTTTCTCATCTGTGCCATTACGCAAACGTTTGTGTGAAATGATTTGGGGTGGCAAATAGTAAATAAAGTTTAGTATATATTTACAATAACTTTATTTTCACGTAACATTCACTTAACAGCAGCCTTCTACTTTTGGCAGTAAATACTTATCTAACTGTAAGTTAAGTTTAATAAATGCTTCGTGTAATAAGTTTAGTATTTATATACATTATAAACAATAACTACTGTCTATGAAACACAGATTTCTAATGAGCAAAAGGCTACTATTATTCTTTGTTATCATAACCGCAGCCTTGCCGTCGTTCGCTCAATCAATGATCAATGGTACTGTAACCGCCGAAGACAATGCTGCTGTAGCAGGCGCTTCGGTAGTAGTTAAAAATTCCGGCAGAGGAACCAGCACCGATGCTTACGGAAAATTTTCTATTAATGCAAAAAAAGGAGATGTGCTGGTAATCTCTTTTGTAGGGTTTGCAGCCCAGGAAGTGCCCATCGAAAATAATCAACCGCTTTCCATCAAACTTAAAAGAGAAGAAGGGCAGCTATCTGATGTGCTGGTAACGGCATTAGGCATTAAAAAAGAAGTGAAGCGTATTGGATATTCGATTCAGGAAGTTAAAGGAGCTGATTTGGTAAAGGCGCGGGAGTCAAACCCAATAAATAGTTTAGTAGGAAAAGTAGCAGGATTGAATGTAGGTATTAACCAGGAACTGCTGGCATCACCAACAGTACTGCTTCGAGGTTCTCCGTTAAATTTTTATGTGGTTGATGGTATTCCAATCAATTCAGATACATGGAATATCAGTCCTGACGATATTGAAACTTTTACAGTTTTAAAAGGCCCAACTGCAGCAGCTTTATACGGCAGCCGGGGAATTAATGGTGCTATTCTAATTACTACAAAACGCGGAAGTAGAAATAAAAAAGGTTATACTGTTGAGCTAAACAGCAGTAATCAAATAAATAAGGGTTTTATTGCCATTCCTAAAGTACAGAACATGTACGGCGGTGGCGAAAAACAACAGTATGCTTTTGGTGATTACAACAGTTCCGGTAATTCTGTCGATGGTATCAATGATGAAGATTATGACGTTTGGGGTCCGCAACTTGATATTGGTTTAATGTTGCCTCAGTTTGATGGTGAATATAACCCAACAGAATATTATGATTATACGTTGGGCGGTGTTACGCATCAAAGCCATATTAAGCCTACACCCTGGATTTCAAGAGGAAAAGATAATCTGCGAAACTTTTTACAGGCAGGCTTCCTTACAAAAAATAATGTAAGCTTTTCAGCTGTTTCAGATCGTTCAAATCTGCGTGTTTCAGCATCACAATCATATCAAACCGGCATCACGCCAAATACAAGTTTAAACTCGGTTAATTTCAATCTGATTGAAAGTTATGATGTGTCTGACAAATTTAGGATTGAAGCCAATTTAAATTATAACCGACAGTTCACTCCAAATATTCCTGATGTCGCTTACGGCCCCAACAGTATAATATATGATGTTGATATTTGGACAGGCGCAGACTGGAATGTGCTCGATCCGAAAATTAAAGCAATATGGCAGCCGGGTAAGGAAGGCACCCAGTCGATGTTTGTGGAATACAAGCGTTACCAAAATCCTTATTTTATGAGTTATGAATGGTTAAGAGGCCATTATAAAAATGATTTATATGGTTGGGCTTCGTTTACTTACAGGTTCAACAAGAACCTTAACTTAATGGCTCGCTCAAACATTACTACCTATAACCTGTTAAGAACTGAAAAGGAGCCCTGGTCGGCACACCCTTATGGAGATGAGCATAATCATGGTAATTATCGTGAAGACCGCCGCGATCTTTGGGAAAATAATACTGAAATTTTATTAAGTTATAATAAAGAGAACCTTGGTAATACTGGTATTGCTATCAGTGCCAATGCAGGTGGTTCTGCCCGTAATATGAAGTTTACTTCAAGCTATAACAGCACTAACCAGTTGATCGTTCCGGAAGTGTACACATTTGCTAATTCCTATTTACCCGTGCGTTCCTTTTCTTACGGTTCAAACCTGTTGATGCTTAGTGCTTATTATTCAGCAGACATTTCTTATAAAAATTACTTTACTGTATCAACAACAGGCCGTGTTGATAAAACATCAGCATTACCCAATGGAAATAATGCATTTTTCTATCCTTCGGTTTCGTTAAGCTCTGTTATATCAGATTACGTTAAAATGCCGGGTGCGATTTCCTTTTTAAAAGTACGTGGAGGTTTGGCAACTGTTAAGGATGGCGGCACTACTCCTTATATTGGCGCATCGTTTCAATCACTTGGCGCGAGCAGCCCGGTGGGTTATGGAAATAATTATTATACACCTTATGATGGTCCTACTTATGGCCTTTCAACTCCTTTCTACTATACAAATTATACATACAATAATCAAACCGGTGCTGTAGCTCCAAACTATGTTATTGATAAAAATATCAAGCCGTCTTCGCGCAGCAGTTATGAATTTGGGCTTGATATAAGATTTCTTAAAAACCGGTTGGGCTTAAGCGGAACTTATTTCGAATATAAAGATGGCCCACAGATATCAAATCAATATATTTCAGAAACAACAGGTTTGAGTTATTTCACAACAAACGGTGCAACAACAAAAAGAACCGGAGCAGAACTATCACTAACAGGCACTGCAATTCAGCATAAAAATTTTGCGTGGAATGTATTAATCAACTGGTCAACCTACAAAGAAGTATATACTGCTTTTGCCGGTGGTGCTAAAGAAGTAGATAACGGAACCGGTTATCCTTACAAAATAGGCGACAGGGTTGACGAATTATATGCTGACATTGAAGCAAAAACGCCGGATGGTAAAGTAATAGTAGATGAATCTGGTTTTCCCATTTACTTACCGAAAGCGCAAAAATTTGGTCATGCAGATCCTGATTTTTCATGGGGTATAAACAATAAATTTTCTTACAAGTCTTTCAGTTTGTCGTTTCAGTTTGATGGAATGGTTGGCGGTACAATTGGTGATTATGTATATCGCAAATTGATTGAAGGTGGCAGAGGCGAAAGTACAGTTACAGGTATCATCGGCGAAGCGCGCTTATATGAATCACAGCATTGGGCCGATCCGGATTATAACGGTGCTATAGTTAATGGTAAACCAATATTAAGCGGCGATATGGTACAGGTTGTTGGCGGTGCAGGAAACATTGTGTACGATCCTGTTACAGGCGTAATCACAAACGGCAAGGCACTTTCTTACACCCCAAATACGGTAGCAACACACTGGATTCAGGATTTTGTGAGCAGCTATTATAACGATGCAGAACATACAAGCACCAGTAAAACGTATGCTAAGCTGCGCGAAGTAGTATTAACCTATACACTTCCTTATAAATTGCTTGAAAAAAGCTTTATATCAAAAGTTGATGTTTCGCTTGTTGGCAGAAATCTTTTATACTTTTTCCATAGTCAGTTTCATGATATTGATGTTGATCAGTTCCCCGGCAGAAGCCGGTTTAACGGCATATCAAGAGAGCAAACATTGCAAACACCAACTACCAGAAGCTACGGTATAAACATCAATGTAGTATTCTAAAATTGTAGTGCAAAACACAACAAAAAAATTATTATGAAATCTATAAAGTCTTCTTTATTACTTATTCTGGTAATAGCAGCTGTTGCTGCGGGCTGCACGAAAAAGTTTGAAGCTTATTCGGAAAATTTAAACCAGCCATCGCCCGGCAAAGTGCCGCCTGGTATTGTATTAAAATCAATTTTAAGCGACCTTGTTGTTTTTCCGGGCGGTGATGCGGATAAGGCGTGCCAGTTTATCTGCTCTAACTATGTTTATTACGGAAACAATGAGTATTGGACCGGAAGTGCGTCACTCAATTATGGCGACCTTAATAATACTTTGCAAATGGAAGCAGAAGCCAGGCGTCTTGCAGGTTCTGATAATAATCCTTATCACGCATTGGGTCTTTTCTTTCGTGCCTTTTTCTTTGTGAACATGACAGAAAAAGTAGGTGATCTGCCAATGACAGAAGCCTTACAGGGTTTAAATAACACGCAGCCCAAGTATGATACACAGAAAGATATATTTAAGCAATCTTTATTATGGCTTGATTCAGCCAATATCATTTTAGGCGGATTGATAAAGAATGGATTTCTCGAGTTCTCCGGAGATTTTTATTATAAAGAAAGAATTAATAATCCGGTAAATGGAGGAAATGGGCTTGATGCTTTAGTTGAATGGCAAAAAGTAGTAAACAGTTATAAATTGCGTGTGTTGATTGAATTGAGCAAAAGAGCCGATGACAATGCTGATTTAAATATACCGCAACAATTTGCTACTATTATAAATGATCCGGCTACATATCCAATTTTTTCAAGCAGTGCAGATAATTTACAATATGTATATAACAGCACCTACAATTATTATCCGGACAATATAACTAACTATGGTAATAACCAGCTTCGTTTAAACCTTGCGGCAACATTAGAAACAACTTTAGGCCAATTACATGATTTGCGTTGCATGGTGTTAGGCGAACCTGCGCGTGGCTTAGGACATAGCGATACCTCTTATGCATCGTATGTAGGTGCGCCATCAGGCATGGATTTAAGTACTATGAATGCGCTTATTAATTCAGGTTTGGCAAATTCAAAATTGTCTTTATATAACCGTAATCATTTTTATTCGGGTTATACTGCAGAGCCTACCTATATTTTAAGTTATCCCGAAATATGTTTTTGCATTGCAGAGGCTATTAACAGAGGCTGGATAACGGGTGATGCAGAAAGCTGGTATGAAAAAGGCACAGAGGCACAATTTGCGTTTTATGGTATTGTTGATGGAAGTAATACTGTTGTTTTAATGAACGCTGCCGGTACAGAAATACCTTATCCTGTCCAATTTAAATTTGCCGATTATTTCAATCAACCGGCAGTTAAATATGCCGGCAATAATAGCACAGGTTTACAGCAAATACTTACGCAAAAATATCTAGCGTATGCCCGCAATTCAGGTTATCAGGCATATTATCAATGGCGCAGAACAGGAGTGCCTGCTTTTGATGCCGGACCCGGAACAGGTAATGGTGGAGTTATACCGTTAAGATGGCAATATCCAACCAATGAAATAACAGCCAACAATGCCAATCTTCAGGCTGCTTTGCAAAGTCAATATGGTGGCAACGACGATATAAATGCAAAAATGTGGTTGATTAAATAAAATAATTAGTCTTATAAGCAATAGTTTTCAGCGGAGTCTTTCCAGGCGCTGCTGCTTTTAAATGTTTTATTGGTGTCTGGCACTTTCAAAGTGCCGGATCCCTCTTCCAAAAAGTATTAAAATAATAACAACATGAATCAGCAGATTAATACCGGATCCGTTTCTGATGAACTTCTTTCTTTATTTGAAAAATATGGTGATGAAGATTATGATGGAGAGCCGGTATCGCAAACATCGCACATGATACAATGTGCCATGCAGGCAATAAACGAGGGTGCAGATACAGAATTAGTGCTTGGTGCTTTTTTACATGATATTGGGCATTTACTGCGCCATCGGCAGAAAACAGAAGCAATGGGTAAGTATGGTGTAGTGAATCACGAAGGAATAGGCGCGGAGTACTTACGTACAAATGGCTTTTCAGAACGGATTTGCGCAGTAGTAGAAAAACATGTGGATGCAAAAAGATATTTAGTAACAGCACAGCCTGGCTATAAAGAAAAATTATCTTTTGCAAGCTTACAAACACTTGAATGGCAGGGCGGTGCTATGAGTAAAGAGGAAGCCGCCGTCTTTGAAAAACATCCTTTTTTCAAAGACATCATCAGAGTAAGATTATGGGATGAAGGAGCGAAAGACCGCAACGCAAAAACGCTTCCGCTGCATTATTTTATCAATGCTATAAATGAATATTTAGATAGCAAAGCGTAATTAAAAACAACATTTCAAAACACTTCCGGCGAAATGGAAGTAGTTGATTACAACATAAAAGAAAACACAATTAATGACAGTAGTTACCAATTCATTCTCTGTAAACGGTGCAACATATCATCCTGTAGAAAGCCCCATCGTTGTTATTTGTATTGATGGCTCTGCCGATGAATACCTTGATATAAGCATGGCATTCGATAAAATGCCAAATGTAAAGTGCATGAGCAAACAAGGCTATCGCGGTATGGTGCGTGGCGCATTGCCTTCTTTCACCAATGTAAATAATTCGTCTATAGTAACTGGGGTATCTCCGGCAGTGCATGGCATCAGTGGCAACTTTTTTTATGATACGGAAAAAGATAAAGAAGTAATGATGAATTCGTCTGAATACCTGCGTGCAGAAACCATTCTTGCTGCCGCCGCTGATGCAGGAAGAAAAGTAGCGGTTGTTACTGCAAAAGAAAAACTGCGTGATATTCTTTCTTATAAAATGAAAGGCATTGCCATTTCGGCAGAAAAAGCTAACCAGGCGAAGAAAGAAACACATGGAATTGATGATGTAGAAGCCATTGTGGGCTATCAAACACCGGCTATTTACAGCGCCGATGCAAGCCTTTTTGTACTACGTGCCGGTGTTGCTTTGATTGAAAAAGGTTTAGCCGATTTTCTCTATTTATCACTCACCGATTATATGCAGCACACGTATGCGCCGGAAACAAAGGAATCATTGGATTTTTATGAAGCAATGGATAAAGAAGTTGGAAAACTGTTAGCACTTGGTGCTATCGTTGGCGCTACTGCCGACCACGGGATGAATGCTAAAGTAAAGGAAGATGGTTCGCCCAATGTGTTGTTTGTAGAAGATATGCTCCAAGAACAATTTGGTGACCATTTCCGGGTTATTTGCCCTATCACCGATCCTTATGTAAAACACCATGGCGCTTTGGGTTCTTATGTGGTAGTGCATGTGGCTGATAAATCAATTATTAATGAGGTAAAAAACTGGTTAGCGATGCAGCCCGGCATTACAGAAGTATATGATAAAGCCACTGCTGTTCGTGTATTGGAACAACCGGAAGACAGAACCGGCGATTTGGTAGTACTGTCTGCAAGAGATGTGGTAGTAGGACGAAGCCCGCAATACCATGATCTCTCTGCATTGGATGGCACGCTTCGTTCTCACGGCGGCAGATACGAAGAAATGGTGCCGATGATCATTTCTCATCCGCTGAATGAAACCTATAAAAAGAAGGCTGCCGGTGATCCACGCAACTTCAACATTTTCGATTTTACTATCAACGGAACGAATGAAGGTGCCAATGTGTGAGCATCAATAAATCAGATTATTAATCATCAAAAATTTCAAATCTATAATGAGTAATACAATTATTTCGGCAACAGCAAACAGTGAAGAAGTTGCAGTAGCAAACGGCACCCATGTTTTGAATTTGTCCTGCTATGTGGCAGGCAAGCCAATAGCATCGGATAATGTGCTCCAGGTGCGTAGCCCTTACGATAACAGAATAGTAGGAACAGTGGCATTGGCAGGCGCAAAGGAAACGAATGAAGCCATTGAAGCTGCATTGAAAGGCGGAAAAAAATTGAACCGTTACGAACGCTATTCAGTGTTGGATAAAACGCGCCACTTGTTGATGCAGCGCAAAGAAGAAATGGCACAGCTTATCAGTGCCGAATCCGGACTGGCAATTCGCGAGGCGCGTTATGAAATGGGACGTGCAAATGATGTGCTCATGTTTGCAGCCATAGAGTGTTTAAAAGACGACGGGCAAATTTTTTCCTGCGATATTTCGCCCAATGGTAAAGCAAGAAAAATCTTCACATTCAGAGAACCATTGAATGTAGCGGTTGCTATCACGCCCTTTAATCATCCGCTCAACCAGGTGGTGCATAAAATTGCTCCGGCTATTGCGTCTGGAACGCCGGTGATCTTAAAACCTTCTGAAAAAACACCACTTACTGCCATTCGCCTTACAGAAATTTTATACGAAGCAGGGTTGCCGCATTATATGTTAAGCGTATTACTTGGTCCTACCAGCGAAGTGGCAGAACAACTGGTAAAAGATGAGCGCATAGACCTTGTTTCTTTTACAGGCAGCGTTGCGGTAGGAAAGCATATTGCAAAAACAGCAGGCTATAAAAAAGTAATTCTCGAATTAGGTGGTAATGATCCTTTAATTATTTTAGAAGATGCAGATATGAACCTCGCCGTAACACTGGCAGCAGAAGGCGCTTTCAGAAACTCCGGTCAGCGCTGCACTGCGGTAAAAAGAATATTGGTGCACGAAAATATCAAAGCAGCATTTACAAAGTGCCTGGTTGAAAAAGCAAAAGAATATACCTGTGGCGACCCAGCCGATTCTGAAACAAAAGTGGGTACGGTAATAGATGAACCGGCAGCTATTTATTTGGAAGATGTAACTAAAAAAGCAGTGGCGGCGGGCGCAAAAGTTTTATTGGGCGGCAAGCGCGAAGGCGCACTGTTGGAACCAACAGTTATTGCAGATGTGCCTAGAGATGCGCAAATGGTGATGTGCGAATCATTTGGTCCGTTAGCGCCTATTCTCGGCTTTACAGATATTGATGATGCCATTGCATTGTCTAATTCAACATCCTACGGTTTATCTGCGGGCGTGGTTACCAATAATATGCAGCACGCCATACGCTTTGTGAAAGAATTAAAAGTGGGTACGGTAAACATCAATGAAGTGCCGGGCTATCGTATTGAAAATTCTCCTTTTGGTGGCATTAAAGATTCGGGTTTAGGAATTAAAGAAGGCGTGATCGAAGCAATGAAATGTTTCAGTTTTATAAAAACATTTTCGATGCCGTGGTAAGTAATACAAATGCCCACAAAGCTACAAAGACACGAAGTGTACACAATTTTCTCTGAGTTTTTGTGTCTTCGTGGCTGAAGAATGTATTTATTCATTAATAGCAATAATAAAATCCATTTTAATGAGAACAGTCTTTGTCATTATTTCACTCTTTTTCATCACCAATATTTTTGCCCAACACAAAACCAAAAACGTCATTCTTCTTTCTATGGATGGTTATCGCTGGAAAGAACTTTTTGGCGGTGCCGATTCTGCTTTACTGTTTAATAAAAAATACACCTCACAGGATTCTTCCTGGCTGATGCAAAAATACTGGGCAGCCGATGCAACAAAGCGAAGAGAAAAATTAATGCCTTTTGTGTGGAGCGAAATTGCAAAGCATGGACAGATTTATGGCAACCGCGATCTTGGAAATCTGGTGAACGTAAAGAACAAATACTGGTTTTCTTATCCGGGTCGCAGTGAAACATTTACCGGCTATTACGATTCGTTGGTTAACTCCAACGAATATCCTGACAATCCGAATGAAAATGTATTAGAATTTATCAATAAACAAAATGGTTACAATGGAAAAGTAGTAACGTTTGCTTCGTGGGATGCCGTTGCAAGAATCATCAACCGCAACCGCAATGGCATGTTGGTTAATATTTATGGCGAAGATGTGAAAGGTCCCAATCTTACGCCATTGCAAAAAGAACTGAATTTAATGCAGCATAACATGCCTGAAGTTTTTGGGCAGGGTGAAAGATTGGATGTGATGACATATGAAATGACAAAAGCATACCTGATGGCAAGTCATCCGCGCGTGGTGTATATTGATTTTGGCGATAACGATGAGTTTGCACACGGAAGCAAGTATGATATGTATTTAGATGCTGCGCATAAAGCGGACGCAATGATTGCTCAGCTATGGGATTATTTGCAGCAGGATGATTTTTATAAAGATCAAACAACCATTTTAATATTCCCCGATCATGGGCGTGGCTATGGTGATGAGTGGACAAGCCATGGTTCTAAAATTGCCCATGCCAACGAAACTTATTTAATAGCAATAGGACCCGATACACCTGCACTGGGTGAAGTAAAAACAAAAGAACAAATTTACCAGGATCAGTTTGCACAAACCATCGCCAGTTTGTTAGGTTTTCATTTCACAGCCAATCATCCCGTGGGTGAGCCGGTGAAGACGGTGATGGCCCAATAGTCAATTGTGAATAGTCAATTATGAATATTTTATGCAGTTTAATTCCGAAAAAGCAAATGTAGTAGTGATAGGCGGCGGCATATTTGGTTGTGCTATTGCTTATTATTACTCAAGAAATAATCCCGGAAAAAAGATCGTTGTTTTGGAGCGTAATGAGTTGTGTAATGCCGCTACCAGCCGGGCTGCTGCACTGATCACCAAGATCAGAGCAAAGAAATATTTCATCCCGCTTTCCTTAGAAACGTACCGTGTTATTCCGGAGATGGAAAAAATGTTGGGCGAATCGCTCGATATAAAAAAAGTGGGTGTCATGCATGTAGCAGCAAGCGAACCAAGAGTGAGCGATCTGAAAGAGTTGATGGCTATTGCTGAAGTATTCAATCAACCGGCTACCTACCTTTCAAATACAGCAGCACACAAAAAAGCGCCGTGGTTAAAAACAGAGGAGGCATTATGCATTGGCTTTATGCCGGAAGAAGCCTATTGCGATCCGTATTTACTGGGAACTTTTTTTGCACGCTGCGCAAAATTGCAGGGAGCAGATTTGCGGCAGGGCGTGGAAGTTACCGATGTATTGATGGACAATAATACGGCGGTTGGTGTAAATACAACAGGAGGAAAAATTTACGCGGATGTGGTAATTATTGCTGCAGGCGCATGGTCACCCATTTTTGCAAAGCAAGCGGGTGTCGATTTACCGATGGCGCCTACCAGAAGCCAGTATTGGATAACAGAAAGAGCTGACATTTTTCCGTTGAATTCACCTATTGTGCTGCTGCCTGATGCACAGGCTTATGCGAGACCTGAAGGCGGAAGTTTGTTATTTGGCATTCGCGAAAAAAAATCATTCAGTGTATCACCCAAAAATATTCCTGCCGATGTCAGTCACTTTTCTTTCAGTGGAGACAAAGGAATGAATGATTTGCAGGAAGTGATTGACCGGCTTGCCCGCTTCTTTCCAACAATATATGATGTTGGTTTGAAATATTATGTCGCTGGTTTTTCAGGCTATACGCCCGATAATAATTTATCAATGGGGGCAGCCCCGGGAGTACATAATTTATTGCTGGCAACAGGCTGTGTAGGTGCAGGTATTTCTGTTTCAGGAGGTATAGGATTAGCTTTTGCAGAAATGGCTGCAGGCAACGCAAATCCTTACGATTTTTCTCATTTTGATATTGAAAGGTTCGGAAAAATAGATGCTTTTAGCGAAGCATGGCTGAATAAATGTGCAGAAGCACGTTCAAAAAAACTGAGCGGATAATTTCAAAATCAGTACAATGTAATAAAAGTATGTTTAGTATAGCCAAATGAATAATAAACATCCGCAGTATTAAGAACATGAATGCACGTCATTGCGAGCGATAGCGAAGCAATCTGTGGACTTAAGTAAAATCAAAATAAGCCGTTAGGTTAAATATTATAAAGTACAAAAAAACATCAACAATGATTTAATGCTACCCACAGATTGCTTCGCTATCGCTCGCAATGACGGATATAAATCTACTTAAGACTTAGAACAATTTGTGTAATGGTGTATTCAGTATATCAAAAAATATTTACCAATAAAATTTCATTATGACACAAAAGAAATTATTATTCACTCCCGGTCCGCTAACAACATCTCTCACCGTAAAAGAAGCCATGCTCGAAGATGTTGGCTCAAGAGATCATGAATTTGTACATGCGGTAAAAGAAATCCGCAATGAGTTATTGCAGCTTGCACATGTTTCAAAAGAAGAAGGTTATGAATGTGTGATCATACAAGGCTCGGGTACCTTTGGAATAGAAAGCGTAATCAGCAGTGCTGTTGGAAAAGATGATGTGTTGCTGGTGTTGGCAAACGGTGCTTATGGCGAACGTATTGCAAAGATGGCCACTATTCATCAGCTCAATCATTATGTATTGCGCTTTGCGGAAGATGAAATTGTTACGCCGGAAGCGACCGAAGTATTTTTAAAAGAACATCCCGATGTTACGCACGTAGCTTGTATTCACAGCGAAACAACTACAGGTTTATTGAATCCTGTAGAAGCAATTGGTGCTGTTTGCAAGCAACACAACGTGGTGTTTATTGTAGATGCGATGAGTAGCTTTGGCGGCGTGGAAATGAACATGAAAGCAATGCAGATTGATTTTCTTGTTTCCTCCTCCAACAAATGCATCGAAGGCGTTCCGGGGTTTGCATTTGTGTTGTGCCAAAAAACAGAATTGGAAAAAGCAAAAGGACAGGCAAGAAGTTTAACGCTTGATTTGTACGACCAGTGGAAAGGGCTGGAGGCAAACGGGCAGTTCCGTTTTACGCCACCCACCTTAAGTATTTTGGCCTTTCGGCAGGCTTTAAAAGAATTGGAAGCGGAAGGCGGTGTAAAAGCAAGAGAGCAGCGTTATAAAATGAACAAGAAAATGTTGGATGAAGGCATGGCATCGCTCGGCTTTAAAGAATATCTACAGCCAGGCATACAAGGGCATATCATTACTTCTTTTCTTTACCCGGATGATGCCGATTTCAATTTTGAAAACTTTTATAATCAACTCAGTGAACGTGGCTTTGTAATTTATCCTGGTAAATTGAGTAAAGCGAATGCTTTTCGTATCGGTAATATCGGGCAAATTTTTCCTGATGATGTGAGGGCTTTGATTGCAGCCATAAAAGAAGTAATGGAAAATAAGAAAGTGATGGAAGTGGCACTTTGAATGCCAACAAGGTATCAGGCACTTTAAAAGTATTTAGTATCTCCATAGTATAGTTGTTTTTATTAAACTTGCCTTGTTTTATTTCCGCACACAAACACCAAACACCTGTTGTATGAACTATATTCAACGATTGCTGTCCACTTCAAAAGTTTTTTTTATTGCCTGGTGCATGCTGGCAGCATTTGGCACTTACTTCTGCATGTATGCTTTCCGGAAACCTTTCAATGCAGGCACTTATGAAGGATATAATCTTTGGGGGATAGATTATAAAGTCATTTTAATTATTGCACAGGTGTTTGGTTATATGACCTCAAAATTTATTGGTATCAAAATAATTTCCGAGCTGAAAGCACACCAACGGAAAAAATTAATTATCGGTTTGATTCTTTTTGCAGAGATCGCTTTATTGTTCTTTGGATTGGTACCCCATCCTTACAATTTTATTTTTTTATTTCTTAACGGATTGCCGTTGGGAATGGTGTGGGGCATTGTATTCAGCTATCTGGAAGGACGATTATTTACCGAAACACTGGCAATGGGATTAAGTATTAGCCTTGTTATTTCTTCAGGATTTTTAAAGACCATTTATTTTTATGTGCAGGATGCCTTGCCTTTCATATCAGAGTTTTGGATGCCGTTTCTAATCGGACTTATTTTTCTGCCACTTTTTTTATTATTTGTTTGGATGCTTTCTGTAATTCCTGCACCTACGGCAGAAGATATTAAGCATCGAAGTCCGCGTTTACCCATGACTAAAGAAGGTAAGCAAAACGTTTTAAAAGAATATGGTGCAGGCATCATCGGACTGGTTATTGTGTATGCTTTTTTAGCAACGCTCCGGGATTTCAGAGACAATTTTTCTGTAGAGATATGGACTGAAATGGATGCACATTTTAATAAAGATGTGTTTGCATTAACAGAAACCATTTCAGGTATAGTTGTATTGATTGCTATTGGAAGTCTATCAGCAATAAAAAGCAACAGTAAAGGCTTTTGGGCAACTAATTTCTTACTATTTCTTGGCTTACTGCTGAGTGGTTTGTCCACCATATTTTTTCAGTTGCGTGTACTAACCCCTTTTTGGTGGATGTTGTTGTTAGGCACCGGATTGTTTCTTGCATACATACCTATACAGGTTGCCCTGTTTGAACGGATGATCGCTTTATTCCGTATTAAAGCCAATGCAGGTTTCTTTGTGTATATCTGCGATTCTATTGGCTACCTGGGCAGTGTGGTGCTGCTGTTGTATAAAGAGTTTTTTATGCAAACAACCAGCTGGATGCATGTATTAATTGAATTCTCTTATCTGCAAACGATAGTGTCTTTACTCTTATTAGTTATTACAGGATTGTTTTTCTATAAGCATGAAAAGCGGAAGCATCGTAAAAGCGCGGTCATACAACTAAACAAAGAAGTGGTTGTTGAATAAAAAAAGTAATAAAAGTTGATGCAGTTACGCTTTCCTTTGAAGGGTTGTCCACTCCACTTTTTTCTCTAAAAGATTGTTTAGCCATATTTGTTTGGCCATAAAAGATATAAATTTTCACAAACCTGCTTATCTGCATGCAGGAAAGCAAGGATATTCTGTGTACCGCTATTTTTGAAATAAAGATGTTTGCTGCTGCCTTGTACGCCAACTGTTACGGAAGCTTTCCTGCAATATGTCATTCCTTTTTAATGATTTTGCCAATAAAGAATACCAGAGTCAATGTGTATAAAATAAAGTGCATTCGCATGTTTGTTATTGCGATAATTTATTGAGCAAAGTACAAGATTGAGGAGAGCGCATCTTGCCCTAAAAAATATTTCCCTTTTTTTGTAACCTTTTTCCTTTCTCACAGTATTCAATACAAAGCACAAACAATTTCATTGCAACGGGTAGAAGAACCAACTGATGAAAAAATAATGCACAAGGTAAAAGACGGGCAATTGTCTGAACTGACTACATTGTTCGAGCGCTACCATATACCCCTGTACAACTTTTTTCTGAAGCTGACTATCGATAAGAGCACAAGTGAAGACCTGACGCAAACATTGTTCTACCGCATCCTCCGGTTCAGGCATACATTCAATCATGCCAACGGGAGCTTTAAGCCTTGGATGTACCAGATGGCCAGAAACATACATGCCGACTACTGCAAGCAAAAAATGCGCATCAGCGAAGTAGTAAAAAGCACAAACAGCGATACAGAAGAGGTGCCACTGGAGGAAGGAGGTGTTGAAGAACAGGACTTTGAAAAGCTGCAAGCCGCTTTACTGGAATTAGGACCTATTGACCGGGAACTGATTGTATTAAGCAGGTACGAAGGTTTAAAATATGCAGAGATAGCACAGATAAAGAATATGTCTTTAAGCGCTGTCAAGGTTCAGATACATAGAGCGATGAAAGAACTGCGTGCCCTTTATTTTAAACAATTATAGATGTATGAATATGCAATGTGATGATATAGATGCGTTGCTGATGGAGTATCTGGATGGCAGGCTAAGCCCGGCTATGCGTACAAACATAGAGAAGCATATTCAAAGCTGTGCAGCCTGTAAACAGAGCCTCGATGAATACAGGACATTGTTCCGCGTAATGGAGTATAACAAACCTGCACAACCAAGCCCTGCCCTGCAGGAAAAGTTTGATAGCATGCTTCAGTCGGAGATCAATATTGATGCTACTTCCCGGATTTTACAAAGGGAAGAAAGGGAGCAAAAGACAACAGTTATAAAAAGATATCCTGCGTGGTGGCGTGTTGCTGCAAGCATTATACTGGTAGCAGGTGGCATAGTGATAGGGATGAAAATCGTTCCGCAAAAGCAGCATGATAATACAGCTCAGATAGCAAGGCTGAATAAAGAAGTAAAAGAAATAAAAGAGACGCTGCTATTTAATCTGCTGAATGCAGAATCGGCCAGTGAGCGGATAAAAGCCGTAAATTATGTAGAAGAAATAAGCAACCCCGATCAGAAAATAATTACTGCGCTTATAAATACACTGAACACCGATAAAAATGTAAACGTACGATTAGCTGCGCTATATGCCATTGAACAATTTTCGGGCAGCCAGGCAGTAAGGGATTCGCTGGTAGCTTCTTTAAGTAAACAAACAGAACCTATCATGCAGATCGTGCTGATCAATATGCTTACGGAACGCCGGGAACAGAAAGCAAAAGAGCCTATTAAAAAAATCCTTTCAGATAAAAAAGCACTACCATCTGTAAAAGAGATGGCACAAAAAGGACTTAAACTGTTATAAAGTAGCAGACCATTGTTAAAGCTGAAGTAACTCCTCGCAAGGAATATAATAGCATAGCATCATCTAAGCTTTGCTTAACGGCATTGTTTTACCCAAAGCACATGATTATAGCATTGTTATAAACAGATACAACAAATTCAAATACTTATTTATCGCTTAAACCATTACAAATGAAATCAGTTAATTACTTATTATTTCTTCTTTTTCTATTGCCGATCAGCCTGACCTTGCAGGCACAGGAGTACAAAATTCCTGTTCAGAACGTAAAGGATGGAAAACTTACACTAACCAATTTTTCAGGCGACTTACCAATAGAAGGTTACAATGGCAGTGATATTATAATAACGTCCAGCAGAGAAAGCAAGCCTCCTGCACGTGCAAAGGGGCTGCAAGCCGTTTATGCAGATGGAACGGACAACACCGGGCTTGCGGTTGCTGTTCAAAAAAATGGTAACCAGATTACCTTACAATGCCTGCTGCCTATCACACAGTCAGCCAGCTATACCATCAAAGTGCCTGATAATTTCAGTGTTCTGGTAAATAATGAGTGTGGGCGCTCCGGCGATGTGCGTGTGGAGAATACAAAAGGAGAAATTGAAATTACTAACTGCCACGACATTCACCTCAAAAATGTAGCTGGTCCGCTGGTACTCTCTACCATCAGCGGCAATGTAGATGTTGTATTTGGCGGGTTAAGTAAAGACAAACCCATTTCTCTTGCTTCTATCAGCGGTGATATAGACGTAACACTGCCTGCCAATGCCGACGTGGATATACAGATGGAAACGATTTCAGGAGGCATTTATTCCGACTTTGATTTTCCATCGGATGAAAAGAAGCTCAAAAAGATTGGCGGCAACAGCATCAGGAGCCAGTTAAACGGTGGTGGTGTTAGTTTTAAAATTACTAATGTAAGCGGTAATATCTATCTCCGGAAAAAAGCTGCCTGATAATCATACATCATAAACCCATTAATAGCCGAAGTATGAAAAATATAACCTTTATAATACTGTTTTGCCTGTTAAGCTGTTGCAATTATGCACAGAAAATAATAGAACAGCATCTCAATTATGCTGCCGGTGAAAAGATACGCATGAACATACAGATAGCAGATTCTATCCGCATTCGCTCTTGGAATAAGAATGAAGTATATGCAAAAGCTGCTGTTAACATCAATGATAATAAGGATAATGAGGTGTATAAAACAACATTTGATGCATCGGGCAACAGTATAAACATTACGGCAAAGTTTGATGAACAAAAAAGCCGGCAAGGAGGCGATTCCTGTCATTGCAACTACCATAGCAATATATACTGGGACGTGTATGTTCCGGAAGGAGCCGAGCTCTCCGTAGAAACGATCAACGGCAATATTATTATTGAGGGAAAAACAGCAGCCATCAATGCGCACAGTATCAGCGGATTTATTGACCTTCAGTTTGCTGGTTCCCGGAAGGCTGATTTAAAAATGAGTACGATCTCCGGAACCATTTATACCGATTTGGCTATTAATAATACCAGACATGACAAAGGTGGAAATGCGGTCTCTTATCAGTATAATGGCGGTGGTGATAATGTAGAGCTGGAAACGATTAGTGGTGATATATATGTAAGAAAGCAGGAGTAGGTTTTTTTACAAAAAATACTTATTTGGTTAGACCTTCATTGTACGCTTAAATAAGTACATACTGATTCATTCAGCTTGAGCAAATACCAGCTACTATTTTGCTGATTTTATAGCTTATCAATTGCAAAGATGGTGCTGCCATTATTACAATTGGTAAGCTTTTTTGTTACTTAAAATTCGCAACTCCAAACAGAAATTCATGATGGTATGAGAATAGTAAGTAGCTATTCTGATAGAAGCTACTTACTATAACGTGAGTCGGGGTGTTTATTTAATAGTTTTTCAACAAATGAGTTTGCCTTTAAATAGCAGACACTATTCCGTATGCAGCAACAACCCGTTCAACACTTCCATATCAAAGCTGTCCTTACTTCAATTGCACAACAGACAAAACCGGGCGGTGGTCTGATGCTACTTTTTCATCTATTACTTCATAGTGTTGTTTTTCCCAATGATGATTTTTTGAAACGAGTACATAATCAATTTTTATTTTCGGTTCATCGGAAGGAAAGGAAAGTGAATGCCCGGTAAAATCTGTTTCATCGTACATACTGAATATAATATCCTTCATGGCGGTTTCATCCGGCTGAGCATTAAAATCGCCGGCAAGGATAGAAGGGGTATCAATTGCAAAAAATACTTCCTGTAACTTTTTAGCCTGCGCTATTCTTTCCGCAGGGTTTCTCACATAATCTAAATGTATAGCGGTAAAAAGAAAGCTTTTATTATCTTTTAACTGCACTTCAACTGTGGCGGCAACTCTTGGTTCGCTCTGTGGAAAGTTTGGCAGGCGGGTAGTAAATGTACGGGTGATAGGCCATTTGGTAAGAATGCCTACACCATAACCACCGCCATCATAGTCCATATTTTTACCGTAGAAATATTGCATGTTGGTAAGTGCTGCCAGCTCTTTTAACTGATCTACTTTGTTGGTGCGGTTGGTCATGCTATCCACTTCCTCCAGCGCTACCACATCAGGGTTTGCCTTATTAATCACATCGGCAATTTGCTGAAGATTGAGTTTTCCGTTTACATCTTCGCCGTGGTGAATATTATATGCAAGCACTCTTATAGTTTGTGCCTGTGCATCGTTTACTGTAATAAAAACAGCAGTCAGAAAGAAAAGAAAAAAGAAAAATAACTTACACATACTGTTGATGATTTTTCAAATTGCTCTTTGAAAATTAGCAGGTTTATTCACATTTCAACTCCGCAAGCGCAGGACTAAACTATTGCCGAAGCTTTGCATCAGCCTTTCTTATTTACGTTAACTGTTTCCATCTTATCCAGCCCTTTGAACTGCACCTCTATTTTTGGAGGTTTTTCGCCTGTAAACGAACAATCAATTGTAATAGAATGTGTGCCGGGCGAAACAACGGGCGGAGGTGAAGACATTTTGTACTGTCCTTTGGGCTTTCCGTCCTTATCATACAGGCGCAGTATTTCCGTACCATCGCACACCACACTTTCCCCTGCCTGCAATTCCTGGGGCAAATTTATTTCTGCATAATTATCTATTTGCATTGTAATATCACCGACCGCTCCTTCATTGCCCGTCACGTTTAAGTTGAATTGAAGCGGTTGTTCGCTCCATTGCTGCTTGAAGTTCCAGATGGTATGGGTTGGCTCTCCTGGCTGCCGTTCAAACTTCTCTCTTACAAATACCGGCGATGTGGAATACTGATAAAAGTTCCATTTGCCCTCACTTACTTTCTCCAAATGAAATGCATTGGCCGGGTTTTTCAATCGCTCCTGCTGCTCTTTACTGAATGCGCTGCCGTTTCGTGCATTCTCCCACTCCCTAATGGCATCCAGCAGTACAGGTGTAAGCGGATTTTTCCTTAAAGCGTCAGGGCGGGCTACAAGGGCAAAGCCTGCATTATAACCCGCAGCACGGGCCAGCATCCATTCCATTTCCGGCAAAGTGGTGTGCTCTGCAAGCAAATACCATCCCAACATGTGGGGCATAAAATTTCTGTCAAACAGAGCTTGATTAGCAATGCGGTATTCCTGCATACTCTCTTTAAATCCACCATACCAGGGTTCGCCCCAGTTATAATAAGAACCAATATGCCAAAAAAAAGATTTACTGATGCTGGTGCCACAGATAAATTCGTGCTTTACATTATCGTACACATCCTTTGCAAACAGATTCACAGCATAATCTCCCTGACCGGAAGCAAGCCCGCCTTCAAAACCGTCAAAATCCAAATGATCAATACCTGTTTCATTCATAAGGATAGCAATATTTTTAGCTACGTCGCGTTGCATATTGATGTTGGGGAAAAATACGCCATAGCCATGGTCAAATAATTTGCCTACTACATCTCCTTTGTTGTGAGCAGAAGCTGTGGTGCCAAAGGCGCCCCGCTGACAGTCGAGAAGTTGATAAGGTGGTGTACTCGTAACCGATTTATACCTGATAAGCTCACTGCCTATTTTCACTGTATGCAGGTAATTGCTCTCTTGTTGATTGAAATATTCAGGCGATGCCACTTCAACTTCTTTTTGTAAGGCATCCATATTTTGCATGAGCGTAGAGGAGCCGGTCATACTCAGCCGGTCATCGGGTACCGGTGTTATGTAAGGATCATTGGTATTGATAAAATTCGAAAGCGTATGCATACCCATCATCAGACCGGCGGCATGGGCCTTTTCGACACATTTTTTTAATCCCTCTTTTCCGTTAGGGAATTGAGTGGGGTTGAGCACGAAATGCCCCCAGCTTTTAAAAGGACCTTCATGGTAAAGCGAAAAAAGGCCGGCTCTTTTGGTATAACCAATTATCTCGTCAACATCCTTTTCGCTGAAGGAAGAAATGAGATAAGACTTTCCAAATAAAGGAGACTTTTTAAACCATACACCTTTAATAGTAGGATGCGGTAAATTTTCAGCTAATTCAATTTGCTCCAGCCGGTCTAAGGTTTTTGGTTCATCACAACTGAATAAAGCTATCTTACTGCCTACCACTGTTTCGCCTTTAATAGGAGCTATCGGCATGTTTTTATATACACCGCCCCAGGCATCTACATAACGTTCATGTTCTCGATTGATAGAATAAGCCTGTAGAAGGCTGCCCCAGGGGCGGCTGATGGCTGCTATGCCTCTTTGCCAGGTGCTCCCTTCATTATTAGGATAATCTCCACCCAGCGTTTTTACATTCAGCACCTGTAGCCCAATAGATGTTGTACCATCTCTTACTACACCAATAACTTCACCTACTGTTTTATTGATAGTAGTTGGATATGGACCCCATACGACTGCATCTATTTTATCGGCGGGGCCGGCTTTAATGATTTCCAGTATCAGATGAGTAGGTTTATTCAACACCTTGATATCTATATTTACACCTGCATCCGTATAACCCAAAGTAATTTTTTTCTGAGATTTATTATAAGTTAATGAAGTAGGATGAAACTTTTTGCTTTTACGCACAACTGTTATAAGAGGAGCAAGGGTATCGGTATATAAGTAATTTTTTCCTGTTGTTTTATTGCTTAATTCAGTAAGGTAACCTTTCCCGTTCAGGCTTATCTCCAACTCACCGGAAGTAAAAGATACCTGAGCCCGCGCAAACAAAGTAATACAAGCAAATACCGTAATGAGGAGCGTTTTTATTAAATGAAAGATCATAACAAGTAAGATAATGTTTTGTCTAAATCTCTAAAAGTATTGAGGACAGAAAAGGAGGGGGGGATAATCTTAAATTTTTATTCCCTCCTCTTCCCATTTTTTATTGTAATTGAAAATATTTCAATTCCGTTACGGCTTAATCGAGCACTGGGTTAAACGTACCTCCATCCCAGCCAATGTTTTGCTCCAACTTAAGGTTCTTATCAATCTCGCTTTTAGGTATCGGAAAAAAGTAGTACGTATCGGGTGTTGACATAACATTGGTGCCGTTTGAAAGAAGCGGCAATATGCTGTAGGTAAAATCTTCCGGCAAAAGAGAATACGTTATTCCTTCAGCAGGATCTTTACCTGGTTTCAGCGTAGCCAGCAGCCCATGTTTGCTCATTCCATCAATCAGGTTTAACCTCCTTGTTCTGCGTAAATCATTAAAACGTTTTCCCTCATAAATAAACTCAATTCTTCTTTCATGATAAATTGCCTCCCGCAATTGCTCTCTTGTCATACCGGCCGATAAACCATACAGGTTGGCAGGGCCTGGTTCAATTCCGGCACGCTGCCGAATTTCTATTAACACACTCATCACCTCGGCAGGATGTTCTGTTTCATTGGCTGCTTCGGCAAAATTCAACAGCACTTCAGCATAGCGCAACTCTATCCAATCTGTTTCATTTTCGGTTACGGCAGCCTGTGGTAACGTAGAATCCATGCCTTTTCTCGGATAGAACCCGGTTCTGTTGAATAATTCACCCGGGCCAAACATGTCTTCGTTGGTGGCTATTCCTTTAGCTGTATATTGCCTACGCCCGGCCTTATTACTCAATTCATAAATAGACCCATTATATACGATGGAGTTATAAAACCTTGGATCCCGGTTTTGCCAGTAAGCTTGTAAATCATAAGCATAATTTGGAGAAGCTCCGGGTTGGTAGCCATCTTTCATTGGGAAAGCTTCTATCATTTCCCAGACAGGCTGGTCGCCACCGGTTGCATTTTTCGATTCGCTTAACGGTCTGCAAGCGTCTTCCTGCCTGCCATTGGTTTTATTAGGACTGTTGAACACTACACTTAGTATCGCTTCCTGGTTACCCTTATTTTCTTTACTCCAGATATCCGCATAATTGGGGACCAAACCATATCCCATTGCTGCTAATTGATCCTTTGCCATTTTGTTAGCTTCATAAGCTTCACTCCAATCTGCATTATTATAAGGATTAGAAGAATGGAATTGCGGACTTGCTTTAAAAAGCAATACCCTGCCTAAAAACGCAAGCACTGCTGCTTTGTCTATTCTTCCACGGTCGTCTCCGCTATATTTATCCGGTAACAGTGTTAAGGCCTGCTGTAAATCTGCTTCAATAAAATCAAAACACTCTTTTGTAGAGTTGCGGGCTACAAACAGGTCATCGTTAAGGCCCTGAGGTTTATCAATAATAGGCACGCCGCCATAAAGAATAACCATATTAAAATATACCCATGCTCTCAAAAAATAGCCTTGTCCCTTAATTGGATTTTTAGTATCATCAGATAAAGTGCCTTTATCAATTTCGTTGAATAATATATTGATATTCCTAATGGTGGCATAGGGCCAATCTTTAAATGGCCCGCTTGCGCTTGTTACTGCATCTGTTTGTAAATTACCGGCTAATTCATCCGCGTAGCCTCCGCTATTGACAGGCCAACTACCCGGCAAAGCCTGGGCATAAAGATTGGTTAAATAAGCCTGGGCAAGCTGAGGGTCATTCCACACCTTATTTGGATCAAATGCTGCTACATTTTCAACATCAAGTGTTTTTTTACATCCTGATAATAAGAAAAGTAAACTATATGAATATAAAATGAATGTCAGTGCTTTCATATCAAAAAATTAAAAATTAATATTAAGTCCCCCGGTAAATGACTTCATAATGGGATAAGAATCTAAAGCGAGTTGTTCCGGATCATATTCTTTAAATGCGCTAAAGGTTAGCAGGTTGGTTCCTGTAAAAAATAGCTGCAATTGCTTAATGCCAGCTTTACCGATCCATTTTTTTGGAAAGCTATAAGATATATTAAGGTTTCTCAACCTGAGATAAGCTCCACTACGAATCCAAAAACTACTGGGTGCATAACCTACTTCTTCATATCCCCAGTCTATTATTTTCGGATATTTTCCATTAGGATTATCCTCCGACCATGCATCCGTCCATAAATGGAAATAGGGGCGATCCACCTGAAATACGCCGCCTGTAGAAGTATTTAAGGTAGAGACAATTTTATCGTATGCTCCAACACCCTGCAAAAGGATATCAATTCTAAAGCCTTTCCATGCTGCCGAAAGATTAACACCATAATTGATGCGCGGGATAGCGTTGTTGGAAAGATAAGTAGCATCGTTTTCATCAATTTTACCATCCGGACCTTCTGAAAAATTGGCACCACGAATATCTTTAAATAACAGTGCTCCTATCATGGGGTCTCTCCCGAATTGTTTAAATCCTTTTGTTTTAAGGGCTTCTACTACTTTCTCATCCCGTATAATACCTTCGGAAACATAACCATACAACCTGTTGCTTGGCTGATCAATTGCACTGCGCCATGTTCCTTTAATGGCTTCGGGTTCATCAACCAAAACCCATTTATCTCTAGCATACCCCATGTTGCCGCCGATAGAATACATTATTTGACCTATTGTATTGCGATACTGCAATGCCAGTTCGAAGCCATGAATATCTTTTTTGGCATAATTTACCGCCGGAAGTGTTGCGCCTAAAGTACCGGGTAGTGTGCTCAACCTTGTTCCTAATATATCTGAAATAATACGCTTAAAATAATCAAACTCCCCGCTCAATTTCCCGTCCATTGCGGTAAAATCAAGGCCGCCATTATAAGAGGTTGTCTTTTCCCAGGTAACATCCGGATTGGGAAGAACGCTGGGACTCAATCCAATCAAATAATTGTTTCCAAAAACATAAGAATTTCCAATAACATAATTGTTTTGCCATTGATAAGCTGCAATATTATCGTTACCGGTTGTGCCAACAGAAGCTCTGAGTTTTAACTCATTAATAAATGAAATGTTGAAAAATTTTTCTTTTGAAATTCTCCAGGCTGCAGATGCAGAGGGGAAAAAGCCAGTGCGCTTATCCGGGGCAAAAATGTAAGAAGCATCTCTTCTGAAAGCAAACTCTGTAATGTACTTATTGTTGTACTCATAATGCCCTCTTCCAATCCAGGCCGATCTTGCACCGGCGTCTTCTCCGCCATCGAAATACCTGTCTACTGCATCTGGGGATGCTGCTAATATTTGATCATAATTGCTGGATATTAGCCGGCCTGCTGAACCATTTAATGTTTTTGATTTGTTTTCTGATTGCTCATAAACCAGGTTAGCCGATACATCATGTTTACCAAATGTTCTGGCATAATTTAAAAACCAGTCAAACTGATATGAATTAATTAGAGTAACGTTCTCCGTAATCCGCTCCAGTGCACTGCTTAAATTATGAATGTTTTGCTGATCAAAATTAATCGGTGCAGGTTCATAATTACTTAAGCCCGGGCCAGCCTCTTTAAATTGGATAGTATAAGCTTTATTGTATTTTATAAAAGCCTTGGCGTTTCTTGTATCCACATTATAATTTGCCAGCGCCTTCGTACTTAGCCCTTTGATAAAGGGTATTTTTAAATCTATATTAAAGATACCATTCAGGTTATTGTACACTACATTCCGGTATCCGCCATTATATACCAGTTCAATAGGATGCCAGCCGCCGGATATTACGGGGTAGCCGTTGGGGTCCAATCTATTGGTTGGTGTACCATCTGCTTTTTCGTAAAAGGGATACAGGCGGCTCCAGTTAAAAGTAGCTCTGTAGAAATCCTGTAATGTTGTACTCTCTTCTGCATCATAAGGCCAATAAAATCTGTCGCCAGTGCGGCGGTATCCACTGAGATTTAACCCTATGGTTAAATTGTCGGAAATCTTTGCATCCACTTTACTTCTAAAGTTATATCTGTTATAATCGGTATTATAAAAAGAGCCTTTCGATTGATTAAACCCACCCAGTATAAAATAGCTAAGCTGTTCACTTCCTCCCGAAACACTAAGATCATGTTGTTGTGAAGTGGGATTTCGCCATAAATCATCCATTAACTGGTACGACTTGTCTTTATAGTATTCAAAAGCGGCCGTACCATAAGGCAAAGTTCCAACAGGTTGGCCTGCTAACTCCTGCTTATTTTTATACTGCTTATTTTTATAGATTAATTCATCCGTAGCGGTAAAAGACTGGAGGGGTTTAGTTGTGGTACTGGTAGTAAAATATGATTTATAACTAAATACCGCTTTTTGATTGCTTTTACCAGACCTGGTAGTAACCAGCAATACACCGTTTGAAGCCCTGGCGCCATAAACCGCTGCTGTTGCAGCATCTTTTAAAAGCGTTACAGATTCTACTTCGTTTGGATCCAATGCATCAAAATCGGCTCTGGAAGATACTACGTTATCAATAACTACCAAAGGGTAGGTACCTCCATTACCAGAGCCTACTCCACGAACCAATATATCAGAAGAAGCTCCAACAAAACCTGAATTATTGATGATTTGTGCACCTGGCAATCGTCCTGCTAATAAATTAGATAGGTTAGAAGTTGGGATTGATTCAATATCTGTGGCTTTTACAGTTGACACAGCCCCTGTTACGCTTGCCTTCTTCTGCGTTCCATAACCCACCACCACTACTTCGCCTAAGCCCGAAACATCTGTTTGCATTTGTACGGCTATGGACGCATTATTGCCTACTGTAACTGAAACAGGTTTATACCCAACAATAGAAAACTCCAATATATCACCAGTCTCCGCGTCAATAGTAAATTCGCCACTGGCATTGGTGGTAGTGCCTTTGCCGGTACCTTTTACTATTACACTTACATCAGCAATGGGCTTGCCTCCTGCATCTGTTACTGTTCCTCTAATAAGTACAAAATAGTTAGTCTCCGCAGCCACTGTTTCTTGCTCCGCCAGTAAATCCAACGAGCCGTTTTTTTTCAATATCACCTGGTTTCCTACTGCTTCAAATTGGATATTATAGGGCTGGAACAGGGAATTAAAAATACTAGCCAATGTTTCATCAGTAGCCGTTACCGACACTTTTTCTTTTTCCGGAATAGTATTCCGGGTATAGGAAAATTTAACGCCGGCTTCCTGACTTATTTTTTGCAATGCAGATTTGAAATTTTCCTCTTTGATGCTGATAGTAATTTTTTTGTCTAAAACTTCCTGACCATCTGCTTCTTTTGCAAATGACCATACGGTGAGGCCCAGCGTCAGAAAGGAATAAAGCAGTGCAACTTTCATGACAAAAGAAGGGATTTGAATACGTAATCCGGTTTTCTTCATAGCTTCAATCAGTTTTGCAGTTAAGTAATTAATGTAAAAACTCCTTTTAATGCTCCATTCGCCCAGGCAGGAAAAGGTATCAGGCGTTTGGCAGCCGGTCAGGATTGCTGACCGTTTTCTTTTCGTGCTTAATTAGGTTTCATGTGTATATTTTTTATGGTTTTTCAATTGCCACATGTCCGCCTGAATGACGCAGCCGGGCAGCGAATTCCGCATAAAAATTTACTCACTCCATTATTGTTTTTATTTGTGTTTGTAAATGCAGGCGATTTCATCGCAGTTGTATGAAGTTGTTCGAAAATCTTTATGCTTTATTTCAACATTTATTTTGATTTTATGTGTTAGTTACAACCTTTGCCTTGTATGTCAATGCCATAATCGCTGATGCTGAAAGAAGCACCAATAGTTTTGGTGATGACTTCCAGTTTTTCTTCAAGGCTTTCACTGCCCAGCGATATGGTGATGTAGCAATTTTTGAATGTTTCTGCATTATAATGTACAGGGATCGCATACATCATTTCCAGCGTTTTGAAAACCGTGTCAAGTGGTGCATCTTCAAAATTGTAACCTGATATATTATCTGTCTCCAGTTCAATTTTCGAGAGGCTGGTATAAGTCGTAGTTTCTAATTCCTTTTTGGATGCTGAATAGGTACAGGTTTGCTGCGGCAATAGAATTTTAGGTGCTGATTGTTCTAAATCCTGGTCTTTGAGATATACGGATACCTTGCCGGTTTTTACGGCTACTGTTTCTTTGTTGCCCGAAGCAGTAATTCTGAAACTCGTGCCCAATACCTTTACTACCATATTGGGCGTATAGATGTAAAAAGGCTTTTCGGGGTTTTTGGCTACCTCAAAAAAAGCTTCGCCGGTAAGTTGCACCTGGCGCTTGCTGCCATTCATCAACCGGTTGTACGAAATGCGGGCGCCTTTGGCCAGCGTAATTTTAGAGCCATCGGGTAAAAAAAACAACTCATTATTTTTACCACCATTATAACGTACTACTTCAGCAGCAGGCGAACTTTCCTTTATCGTTGCCGTTGTTGCTACCGGCTGCTGAACGCGTTGTTTGAAAACAATAAGGCCTGCAAATAAAACCAACCCGGCAAAGACGGCAGCCGCCATCATCCAATAGATGCTCCGGCGGCGTGGCATATTTTTCACCTCCACCAATTCCTCCTGACCTATCGCCTGCTGAATATGCGCCCATATTTGTTCGGCACTTCCTTCATCCACTGCTTTCTCCCTGTTGTTCTCCGCCGTTCTCACTTCCAGTAAAAACTGTTTTGCTTCCTCGGCCAAGGCAGCATTTTCGGTGCCGGCGCCTATCCATTGCAGCCAGTATTGGGCATACGGGCTTTGAGGATTTAACACCCAATCTACAAACCTGTTATCCAGTAATAAGGCATTGATTTTTTCCGCTCTGTCCTCCATATAAGATCCTATAACCTATATAATAATGGCGGTTTTGTGGTTTATATACTCACTTTTCGGGAATTATTTTTCAAGAAAAATTATTGCTGCGGCGTAATAGGTGAATATCCCTTGCGCAATGTTTTCAAAGCCCGCTGCATCAGGTTGAGCATGGATTGATAATTCATGTTCATGAGTGCGGCAATTGTTTCGTAAGGAAAGTTGTGATAGAAACGGAGATAGATAACTTCGTGCTGACGCCTGGGTAGTTTATCTAATAATTGCTGCAGATTATGGTGGTTATACAATTCGTGCTCTTTGGCGATTATTTCCAGCTCAATATATCCCGTTGTCAAGCTATCAGCGGCAAGCTGCATTTCAACTTCGCTCACAAAAGATTGTTGCGATAAGGTCCTGGATAATTTATTGCGCAATGCCCGGAACAAATAAAATTTCGGATCGGTAGTATCGGCAATATTTTGCCTGCTTTTCCACAATTCCACAAATAAATCCTGGATACAATCTTTAACCAGGTTGTCGTCTTCCGTAATTTTTAAACCATAGTTTAGCAACGATTGAATATACGTTCTGTAAAGGCTTTCCAGCGCCTTACTATCGCCGTTTTTAAAACGGCTCCATGTTGTATCATACTTAGCTTCCAGCAATCGATGTTTAATTTATGGTGTTGTTTTTAATACCGGGATTCAGGGAGCAGCATTTGAAAAATATATGCAGCTTGCA
The DNA here is from genome assembly GCF_005233845.1 of Ilyomonas limi. Lineage (GTDB taxonomy): Bacteria > Bacteroidota > Bacteroidia > Chitinophagales > Chitinophagaceae > Ilyomonas > Ilyomonas limi. Next base: position 19,368 of record NZ_SZQL01000024.1, on the reverse strand, counting down.
AACTGATTAGTTATTGCAAGTGGCATACAGGAAGACAAATTAATATAAAAGTTTACTAAGTAACCACTCGCATACGATTGCGTAATCTTTATAAATTAACTCTCGCGCTGCCACGATTACCAGAAGGGTAGCGAATTCAATAAGTGTAAACCAGAGAACGCTGTGATCATTATCTTCTATATACGTTCAGGTTGCTTTTACAATTACAGTATTGATTTGCGGAAAAAGACTATCAAATTGCAGATGTTTTCGAAGCCTGCCGAAAGAAAATGTTGATAGGTGATGAATACTGCTTTTAGAACTTGTTTTCTATCACTGCTTACTTAAGTGTTATATGCTGGTAGCGTTGAAAGCAGGAGCGTTTTCTCATGCTAACGCAGGGCATTGGAATTCTTACCCCCATTATTACAAAGCTGAAGTGGCACAGCCAACAGATAACCCGCCCGTAAGCATTGCACTGGTAACGAGTAAAAACGATGTCCTTGTACAATATGCCACTGCTGGTATGATCGGCAACTGATTGTAAAAAAGTAACAATTGGTACTGTCTACCAATAATTAGCTGCAAACATTTATAAAATAGGAGCTAAAAACATAGCTGCATGGAAGATCTGCTTTATTGTTGGATATTCGATGCATGAGTATGTCAAATCATGCTTTTGTAAATTCACTCTAACCAGCTTCAACCAATGTGCAAGATGCTGTGATGATTACACATAAGCTGTAACAACCTCGGCTTAACCTCGCTGATTGAAATAAATGTATAAAGGCGTAGCATTGTATGAAGATAAAAAAGTACGGTCGGCTACATTTGGGAGTGTAGCAATTAGAAAATTACTGAGCTATAAACTTGAGATTGTTGAAAATTAGAAAGCGCTGCTATATATATTATATTTTAATCATATTTTAATTTTTCGATATGCGCTAAAATATATCTTCATCGCATGAATCTCGCTTTTTACGACCTGAGAGTCACCGCAGAGGAAAACATTGTTTACATTGATGTAATTATAAGCATCATTTTTCTTTTATTCGTTTATTTTGCCCACCGCAGGGAAGATCACCTGGCAAGAGATAACAAAGACATGTACGCTCAGAAGTGGTACGTTCGTAAGATTACTTCCTTTGTTGTTTGGATCTTCTTTATTACGTTTACCATATTGTATCATTTCAGCTAAACACAATTTTAGCTTCTTCAACAGCACCTGTACAGCCCTTTGCAGGCTACATTCAAATTTAGAAGGCAGGTGCTTCTAAATCTATGGCACTACATGCGCAGAGCGGGCTAAGTTAATAAGGCATTCTCATTAAAATTACTGCTTGCTTTTTGAAAGTGATATCCTTAATATCAGGTTAGAGAATTAGGAAAAAGGTCATCATATTGATGATATTATCGCCTTCAGAAATAAAGTGGCTTTGCCACATGGTTTATATAAACAGCAAATATTTTTATGTGTGTAATAAGAAGAGAAGTTGGTAATGTGCTGGTAAATGTACCGGCGCATTATGCTAAAGATAAATTGTAACATTAACCTTTTGAAGGTTTAATATATTTCCTGTAAAGCTGGATGAGATAATCTTATAACGATGCCCCTTTATTGTCTCAAATCAGGCTAATTGTTCAGGTTGTCCATCTCCAATAAATCCTGTTCCCGTAACGTTCCTGATTTTGTATTTCGAAGCGCTTTTATTTTATCTACATGTATTGATTTGACAGGTTTTGTGACATAGGCATTATGTAAATATTCAATTACATCTGCTATATCTTTATCCGTGTAGTTGTTTGCAAAGTTGGGCATTGTACCATTAAAGTTATACAACTTGCCATTCATATGAATAGGGCCTTCCAAACCATTTAAAATGATCATTGCTAATCTTTGCGGGGATCCTTCTACATATTCAGAACCTTTTAGCGGCGGAGCTACATGTTCGATACCGTCACCATCCAAGCCATGACAAGTAGCACACGTACTACGGAAAATTGCCAGCCCATTTGTTCTTGCATCTGGTGGCGTTTTTACCTGTACAAAAATCGAATTCATTTTTCCATCACGCTTATTCTTAATTGTTTCAGCTAACAGCGTATCTAAAATAGTTGATTTTTGTGGAGCAGCTTTACTAATAATTTTTTGAAAATTATTCTCCCAGCCCTTTAAACTACTTACAATTGCTTCCGGGTAAAGCCCTTTATCGGGATACATTTTTGATATTTTTTCCAGGATAGGCAAAAATGCTCCGTTTGAAACTTCATTCCATGCACCAAGTGAAAGAGCGAGATAAAGATTGATGACAGGATTATTCTTACTTAATAAATCAGTCGCCAACGCCTCCATAGCCTTAACGTTATTACCAGCACTATACTGTTGGAGGAGTAACAAGGCGTGTGCTGTAAGCATAGGTTCTCCTAAAGCAGCAACTTTTTTAAGGAATTCAAAAGATAAAGCGTGCAGCCCCTCCAAGGTGTGTAAAGCATGTATAGCCGCAGTGAAATTGTTGGAATCATTGGCGAGCTGCTCTAATTCCGGAACGACTGATTTATCCTGCTTGTATATTATTAATTGCTGTGCTCTATCCCTGATCCAGCCATTGGAACTTTTTAGTAAAGAGACCAATTCGGTACCTGATGCGCTTGTAAGATCGGGTATTTTACCAACCTCTTTTCTTTTACTTTTTATTCTTAATATCCGGCCTGCATGTAAAAGCGTATCCAACTTTTTTTGAGCTATTCCGCTGTTGTAATAGGGAGTAGTAAATGCACGGTATTCCATTATGCCGCGATGCATATCTACAACATACATCTCCCCATCAGGTCCATTAAATAAATTTACCGGACGAAAGCCTTCATCTGTTGAAGCCAGAAATTCCCTGTCGTTCCACGCCTGTACGGCTATTGTTTTATCTTCTGCAAAAGTTAATATGTCACGCTTTACAAGATTAGCCTGGGGTTCACAAACAAATGCATTTTGATTGTAATCATCAGGAAACCGGTCTCCACGGTAAATTAAGGGTCCACATGCTGCGGTAACATTAACCAGTAAGCTGTCTTTGTCGAGAATGTCTTTTGCATAACCCCTGTTTACAGTAGTTGGATGTAGCGGATACACTCTTTGGTCTTGGGTAAGCAGTTCATTGATGCCAACTTTAGGTTTAAAATAAGGATTATTAATAAGGGTATTGGGTAATACATAATCACCCGCAATTTGTATCTCGTTATAATTGTAATAAAGCCTTCCAAAATTGTCCTTTGTAATTCCAAACTGTCCGCGAAAGGAGGTAGGTTCTTTTATCCATTTTCCATCTCTGAGCTGATACCGGTAATGTGCGTTTGCACTGTAAATCCAGTTATCAATATTCATCATTAATCCATTAGGTTGTGCTTCCGGGCTGCCCCCTTCCGCATAGGTAGAATCCACCAACGTTCTTTTTCCGGGCTTATTATTATTGATTTCTACAAACCAAAGAAAGGGTGGAATGGTATATAATAACCCACCATACACATGGCTTATGGCACGGGGCAATACTAAACTATCTAAAAATGTTACCGAGCGATCGGCTACACCATCATGATCATCATCTTCTAAAATACTGATTCTGCCATTTGGAGCATCATCGCCGGTGCCGGCAAGATTGGGCATAAAGCCACGCATTTCTACTACCCACATTCTTCCCCCGTCATCAAAATCCATAGCAACAGGAGCTTCAATTAAAGGCTCTGAAGCTGCTAATTGTATTTCGAAACCATTGGCAATTTTATAGTTATCAAAAGCAATTTTTGGATGTTTATTGCTACCCGATTTGCAGGCAGCTAAGGATATAATTACTATAAGAAAAAATAAAATGGTGTATTGAATTTTCATAAAAGTTTTTAACTGGATATTGCGTATTGTGTAATACAAGTAAGTTTATAAAACATAATCATTCAAAGTGCTGTTTATTTTAATTAATTGTAAGTTTGATTGCTTACAATAAACTTTTATTTGTCACTTTTTTCTTGATAAAAAAGTAACCAAAAAATCAAGGACGGCATGATAGCTCCGCGCATCCGTCCGGGCCTCCCGCCACTTACTCTAAATTGCCTCTCCTATTTGAGTGTATGAATTGGCTAGCAAAGGCACAATATGCATTTGTATAGCTTTTCTCGCTAATATTTGAAACAAATTATGTTACAGTACATTTAGTACCTCCTATCATACTTTTGTTGTCTTCCTAAATACACTATCCTTTCCTTAATTTGTAATGAGTACACATCAACTAAGTAAGTTTATTTAAGCTATATTTTGCTAAACACCGCCTTCTGTTCATGCTACCTTCAATTGCTCTGTCTACTATTCAATGCCAAGGGCAATCCGCTGACGTGTAACGTATCCACCGAAGCCACGCATGCACTATAGTTAGCTACATAAGCTACCTCCAAATAACAGATGCACCTTCGGCAATGTGGTGGCGTTGGCCCACACGAATGCGCGGAGCGATTATGTCGTGCTTGATTTTTTGGTTACCTTTTTTATCAAGAAAAAAGGTAAAACAAGAACTAACTATAAGAGATCATACTTACTACACCCCACACGTCCGTAGCATTCAAAACAGATTTATCTCTTTGTAAACTTATCCATGTTACAGTACACTAAATCTCTTTATTGCTTATTATTTATAGCCTTCTCTAATGCCTGCGTTGTTGTATAATACTTTGCCAACATGCCAGCAACTTCCCAATGCGGCATGTTGCCCTCATTTAAACATTGAATATAATTTTTTACAACCCGCGAAAAGTGTTGTTCGTGCCCTGTTTTATAATTTCCAGGTATTATTACCTCCCATCCGTTATTGCTCTGTTGTAGATGTATGCCAGGATACCTTTTTGATAACTCACGCAGGCCTGCCTGTACCGCCTCGTTCCAGGGTTTCGGACTTTTGTCAACCGGTTCAATGTATAGCGATGGCTTATACTGCTGTTCTTTGCCCTGCCTGATAATCAGATTAGCTTTTGTACCTTTAAGCACCGAATAATAAGTATCACCGCCGCCATCAGCAGCTTTGAAGTTCCAGACAACTGATATTGTAGCATGAATATCTTTGATTGTATAATTCATTTCGCCGTTGGCATATACACTCAGCAAGCTATCTTTTACAACTTTTTGCAGGAAATCAGGATAGGTATCTTTTTTAGTAACTTCATAGAATTGGGAAGGCGTTAAAACAGTGGGCCAATGTTTGGCACTGAGCATCTTTATATCTTTCTTGTAATCGAGTACAACATCAGGAAAACATTGCCACTGGATCAGATCTACCAGGTGGGTAGTTACATCTACGATACCTTCTCCTTCCTGGTTTACATCAAAATACCAGGATGGACGGATAAGACGCACTCCCGAAACATCCTTGAAAAAATAATGAATGCTTGCTGAAGTGATTGCGGGATCTTTCAATGTTCCTTTTTGCAGATGCCCAAAAACATCAGGTAACTGTGCAAACGCTTTCTGTAAAATATTGGTAATCTCATAACGCTCGGTCATGATATCATATAACAATATTTTTTTCTTATCTGCTGCTGCAAACGCATTTTTTAATTGGTCAAAATCTGTTGTTGAGATTGCCATTGGCTTATCCGCCAAAACATTCAATCCCGCATCTATGCACCGATTTATATATTCCGTCTTCATTTGATTATTGCCCGCTATCACAACAATATTGCCCGGCTTTGTTTGTATCATCTGTTCCAGGTAATCTTTACCGGTATACACTTTTTCTTTCCAGGCTGTTGGATTTTCCTTACGGTTATTGTATTCATTAATTAAAGCAAGATGAGCCTGTACTTCCTGGCCTTCAGGAGCAAATACATAAACGGTGGAATCTACTTCCCGGTACATTGATTTTTGTAACAATGCGGCATGAAAATGTCCTGGCGCTAAGGTGATTAAATGAACAAGCGTTGAAGTATCTGTAGTTGCTTTCACGTTATTATTTTTACAATCCGTGCTAACAATGATTACTAAAATAGAGATAATGAGAAAAGGCAGTTTTCTTTGAAGAAGAATACAAGAAACAGCGCCATTCATAAGCTGATAAATTTAATGAAAACCATTCTCTACAATCTACCTGCACTGTCCTTATCCAGGTATAGCGCGGCATTAGGATGTGTCTTAAGCGCGGTGGAAGGATAACGCTCATCCATCTCTTCGTGTAATGTATGATGCACCGCTATTGCTTTGTTCTTTCCGGGAACAACGCAATAGATTGCATTTGCCTGCAACAGTGCCGGTACCGTAAGTGTAATGGCAGCAGTAGGAACATCGCCTAACTCAGCAAAACAACCGTCGTGTACCTGTTGCTGACGGGAAGCTTCATCAAGCGTAACTACTTTAACCAGTAGCGGATCATTAAAATCTGCCGTGTGCGGATCATTAAACGCAATGTGCGTATTTTCGCCAATACCCATGCAAACTATATCTGTTGGATTTTCATTAAGCAGATTAGCGTATCTAAGGCATTCTTCATTTATATTTTCTGCGTTGCCATTGATGCAATAAATTTTATTAAAAGGAACTCTATTAAATATATTTTCCTTAAGAAAATAAGCAAAGCTTTGTGAAGCATTTTCATCGATACCAATATACTCATCCATGTGAAAACCATTTATCCTGCTCCAATCAATACCTTGTTGTAATGAGAGGAAATATAAAAGTTCCTTTTGTGAAGGTGCCGCCGCAAAAATGATATTAATACATCCCTTTTTTGCTGATAACAATGCTTTGATTTTTTTGGCTACCTCTTTAGCGGCTTCCTCACCCATTTGCGTACGGTTTTCATAAATGCTAACTTTTAATTTACCAGCAACCATTTCCCTTATTCTTGTTGTTTGCATTATGCTCCTTTATTATACTTTTAGATTTCCAAAAGAGGTTAAAATTTTCAATCGTTTGATAATGTAACTTTTTGCCCGGTATGTGCACTTTTATACATCGCCAGCACAATCTCTACCGGTTTGCGACCTTCTATTGCATCAATGAATGGCTTTTTACCTGTTTCAATGGAACGTATCATATCTTCCAATTGGCTTTGATGGCCTGCAAAACTGATATCAGCAGGATTGGAAACACCGCCATGCGAAACATTGCCGCCTTGCATGTTATGTATTATCCTTTCATCGTCACTCGCTGCTTTTTCAAATTGCCATTTTATCAGGTTACTTTCCTCAAGAATAGCAGTACCTGTTGTACCCATTATTTCTATTCGTTTAAAAGCACCGGGAAAAACAGCAGTCGAGCATTCTATTGTTCCCAGTGCTCCATTCCTGAATTTTACAGCAGAAACAATCGTATCTTCCACTTCAATCCCTTTGTGTTTAATATTGGCTGATACCGATTGCACCGACTCAACAGGTCCCATGTACCATTGCAGTAAATCAACAGAGTGAATACCTTGATTCATTAAGGCTCCGCCGCCATCCAGTTCCCACGTTCCTCTCCAGTGTGCAGATTGATAATATGCCTCGCTTCTGCTCCATTTTACATATGCATCGCCGAGTACCAGATTGCCAAATCTTTTTTCATCAATGGCTTTTTTAATCTGTTTACTGGACTCATAAAAACGGGATGGAAAAATTACAGCGGTTTTTACACCAGCTTTATAAGCAGTTTCAATAATTTTATCACACTTTTCGAGCGTTACTTCCAGCGGTTTTTCTATCACACAATGCTTACCTGCCTCTATACATTTGATTGCAGGATCAAGATGTATTCCGGAGGGCGTACAAATACACACAATATCTATCTCGGAGATCCTGAGCATTTCCTCCAAACTATCGTAAGAAGTGCAATCATGCTTATCTGCAAACGCCTGCGATTTGTTTTTATTAATGCTATACACACCATACAACTTGGCATCGGGTATAGCTTTAATAGCAAGCGCATGAATGTCGGCAATCGTTCCTGCTCCAATTATTCCAAAACCAAATTCTCTTGCTTTCAATGTTGAAATTTTATTTGTTTAAAAATTGATGTTGACGCTATTTGAAATTTTTAATTTAAATAGAAGTATAAGTTGCCGTACGTCATTCCGGAATTATACCCGATACAAAATTCATAATTACTTACAACTTGCGGGCGCTTTGTCCGGAATCTGCGACCTACAATTACTTGCATTTGTCTGTACAGAAAATGCAAAATGTATTATTATTTAAGAATTACGCTCAAAAACAACCCTCTTATTTTTTATTACTTTTTCAACCTGTATTTCTTTCCCGTTAAATTTAAATATTACTAAATCATCATGTTTATTGTAAAAGGTTTTATCATTTTTTGCAAGCATTTTTGCCACATTTGTTGATGCCATTTTCCAACTCTCTCCTGCAGATGCAAGATGCTGATTTATTAAATATTCAACATCTTCTAATAAAGACTTAGCAGCTCCTGCAAGCATTCCGGGCGTACTTTTCAGCGATACTCTTTTTTCATTATCCACTATCACTGTGCCGCCAATATGATTTTGATATTCTCCCGCAGGCATCCCCGCAAAGCAGGTAGCATCGCTTACAAGCAACGTATGGTCTCCTTTATTTTTCATTACTACTTTTATAAACGAGCCCGGAATGTGTATTCCATCAGTTATGAGACAAGCATATAAGGCTTCTTCTGCCAATATATCGAACAGAATATTTGGATGCCGTGGCAACAGTAACGGAACTGCATTGCCTACGTGAGTAGCTAAAGAGGCACCTGCCTTAACCGCTGTTGCAATTTGCTCCGAATCAGCCATTGAATGCCCGATGGATACAAGAATATTGTGGGTGTTGCATTTTTCTATAAATGCAGTTGCACCTTCCCATTCAGGAGCCATCGTTGTAAGTTTTATTTTTCCTCCGGCTGCTGCCTGAAATTTTTGAAAAGTTTCCCAATCCGGTGCTCTGATATATTTTTCGTCGTGAGCGCCTTTGGCACCGGGCAAAGGTGAAATGAAAGGCCCTTCTACATGAATGCCCCAAATACAATCGTTTACAACCGGATCGGATAAGCAAGCTGTGTAAATGGTATGCACCAATTTACAAATATTTTCATCTGAATTGGTGATTACAGTGGGCAGGAAAGTGGTTATCCCTTTACTCAATAAATAATAGGTTGCGGTTACAACATCTTGCGGTGTTAAATCGGGATTATTAAAATCAATTCCGTTAATACCATTTATCTGAAGGTCAATTAAACCGGGGCCTATAAATGGAAGGTGCTGTTGCCCGCTTTCTTTTTCGAGAACATCTATTAAAATATCGTTTTCAAAAAACAATGCTGCTGCCTTGCCTGTAATGCAATTAATACCAGTAATGGTTCTATTCTTTTTATAAATGCTTGCTTGCATAACAGCTTTTTTGTCATGGTCTTTTAAGTGCAGCAATAAGGTTGTTTACACTGGGCGGAACTCTTTTCGTGATCAGTCCTATTCCTATAAACACAATTGCGGAAACAATGGTAGGCAAACCTACTTCGAGGGCAAGACTGCTCAACCTCATATCTTTTGTAATGATAAATGTAATAAGTCCCGCAATAATGGAAGCAATAGCCGCCATTGGACCGCAAGATTTAAACAGGGGCAGCAGACCAAAAATTAAAGGCATTGCTGTGGGTCCCAATAATGCTGCGAACCAATTAACAATGAGTCCTAATACTCCGCCAAACCTTTCATAATTAAGCGCAATAGCAATCGTTGCAAGTGTAAATATAAAAGTAGTTATACGTGCAGTTCGCAACGAATGATTATCCTTTCGAAACTTATTGGAAACAACCGGAAGAATATCTCTTGTAATAACTGCAGCAATCGTATTGACGTCCGATGAAGTCATTCCCATCGTTGCAGCAAATAAGGAGGCTACCACCAGCCCTATTATTCCCTGTGGCAATATTTCCAGCATCAGCCAGCCGTAAGATTCGTTTGGTGTTTTTAAGCCGGGCAAAATAACCGGAGCAGCCCACATGGGGAAAAACAATATTAACGGCCAAACGAAGTATAAAATGCCCGACAGGCGGGCCGCTTTGGATGCTTCTTTTTCATTTGGTGATGATATATATCTCGTAGCAAGGCTCCAGATGCCTCCATTGTAACTTAGAAAATAAATGAAGAACATAACGCCTACAAAACCTGTAGTATAAGGTGCATTGAACAGCTGACTATGCGCTGGCGGCAAACGATCCCACAAGCCTGTAACAGCACTTACTCCGCCCAGCCGGTTTACAACCAGTACGAACATAACAATACCCCCGATTATCTGAACAAGAAATTGAATAAAATCAGTAACAATTACACCCCACAAACCTCCGAAAGTGACATAAATTAAAGTGACTACGCCTGAAATAATAATACCTGTGGTCATTGATATACCTGCCACTACATGCAGCAAAATACCTATTGCTGCCCATTTGGCTCCAACATCAAATACTTTCAGCAGTACGCCACTCCAAGCTACAATTTGCTGTGTTAACAGGTTGTATCGGATCTTTAAATATTCGAGCGGTGATTGTATCCCCAATTCTCTTCGTAAGCGAAACCAATATACCGGAAATATGTTGGAAGTGCCTGTTATAACAACCGCTACCGGAAAAGCCCACCACATATACATCGTGAAACCATGTGTATAAGCCACTGCTGCATAGGCAACAAATACTGCCCCGCTATGTCCTGACACATGATGAGAAATTCCTGCTAACCACCACGGAAGCTTTCCGCCCGCAACAAAATAATCTTCCGCATTTTTACTTTTGAAATACGACAAAATACCTATCACTACCATGCTTAAAAAGAAAAGAATAATAACAACTATATCCAGTGTATTAAGCGTCATCTATTTGTTATGTTCGTTAAGTAATGATTTGTCTTGCAGCCTTTGACCTTTTTCTGCTACTCTTTTTGGTTAACCTTTTTTGGAATCTGCTCATCCGCTGTGTATGCTCTAAACAGTTAAGGCAACTAAAAAGGTAATGTTATCAAATGTAGGATGCTTTATTATTTTAGTGGCAGATAAGTGTTTTTAATTATCGAATGGAAATAGATGCATTTTCAGTAAAAGCCCCTTCGCGTAACTTGTATATTTATTTTTCATGTACTAATGTAGAAATAATACATTTGATACCGAAAACCTGCGATATGAATAACATACAATTATCAGCCTCCCAAAAGGCGCAGTATAACGAGGATGGGTACTTAATTATCCGTAATTTCCTTAATGCGGAAGAAGTAGCCTTGCTGTACGATCATGCAACAAAAGATGACGCACTCCTTAGTAATGCCTGGGACCTTAATGACCAATCCGGAAAGAGTACCAGACTAACGCTATGGTTCACCCCAGGTGATGATAATTTTGGGTTACTGGTTAGAAGTGAAAGCCTGGTAAGCGCTGTACAGGCTTTGCTGGGAGAAGGCGAAGTTTGCCACTTTCATTCAAAACTCATGCAGAAAGAGCCAAAGGTTGGTGGTGCGTGGGAATGGCACCAGGACTATGGCTACTGGTATAAGAATGGTTTTCTTTATCCTGATGCACTCATCAGTGTGATGCTTGCACTTACACAGGCAACAAAAGAAAACGGCTGCTTGCAGGTATTGAAAGGTTCGCACAAGATGGGGAGGTTTGAACATAATTTTGTTGGCGAGCAACAAGGTGCAGATATGCCTTTTGTGGAAGAAGCATTAAAGAGATGTGAACTGGTTTATGCAGAGTTGAATCCCGGTGATGTACTTTTCTTTCATAGCAACATCCTGCACATGTCAGAAGGTAATCTATCTGACAAGCCACGCTGGTCATTTATTTCCGCTTATAATTTAAGTTACAATGTGCCGTTCCGCGAAAAAAGCACTTCCTGTATTACGCCGCTCCAGACTGTGCCCGATGAAGCGATCCTTACAGATGCTGTAACCCTATCAGCACAAGCTGATTTTCTAAGGAAAGAAAATGAGATAACACTTAACATTAAGTAGAAAATAATTTCTATTTGCATCACACCCTTTCGTTCCCGGCTTTTATACGTATAGCATCTTGGGTGTATCACTCACTTTTATGTTCAATACATTAGGAGCTTAGCGCTTCGAACCATAAGCTACGGGCAATGCTTGTAGCCGGCAGCAACAGCTCATGACCTGCTGTTGTACAAGAGTTATACAAGAGTGCGGCGCAGCAGCATTGCATCGGTAAAGTTTGGCTCATAATACCGATAAGCCCAGGTAATAAAACCAAATGCAAAGAACAATGACCCAATGATGATCATAGAGCCATATTGATGCTGGGTGCGGGTAGTGTTTGCCGTAATATTACCTTTTCATTTGTGAATAAATTAATGCATGGTTACTTCACAGGTTCCTAAACCGGGCCTGTAAAAATTGAATTGAACATTCGGATGATCGGCCAGTAATGACATAGGAACGGAAGTATCAACAATATTTTTAGCGATCATAAAAGTGGTGAGTCGCTGACCAAACGGATTATCATGCATGCCCGCATGCCAGATAGATACTTTTTCTGCCTTCCACGTTTCAAAAGGTCCCACTGTTATGGCCTGTGTAGGAACGATAGTAATATTTCCGCCGCCCGATGTTCTTGCATTCTGCGCAATGGTAATAGGATGCAGGTCAACAACACGGGTGGTTAACTTTCTATATTCTTCTGCAGAAGGCGGCTCCTCTATATAATTGCCTTCCCGTTTTGGAGGATCATTAAATGCCCAGTGTTTTATATCGCCCTGCCCACCCTGCATTACCGCGCAGCGAACACCTTCCCAGCTTTTCTGGTAAGCTGTTGTATCTCCTTTTGGAAAGTGTAAATTTTCATCCGGCATTACCAGGTCTTTTCTGATACGGTTAAAACATAACTCCCTATCTGCTCTTTCAAAGGATAAAGGATGATTCGGCGACACCTCTTTTCCATCCATAAACCATTCATCCATTCCCCAGAAATGTGCCGATTGTACCGGTATGCCCAAATCGTTTACAATTCTTGCTACAAGTGGTAATTGCTCTGTAGGTCCAATCGGGCCGCAAATACCTGCAGGATTGTCCGGTGTTGATTCCTTCCAGGCGTTAATGTATTCCAATGCTTCGGCGAGATAAAACTCTTCGAGGGTATTGTACATGACCACCTTAAAACCCGGGCGCGAAAGTTGCATTAAATCTTCCGGCGTTAATGATGCTACTTCTTTTATGATTGCTGTATCCAGCGTGGTATAATCCCACCAACCCGGCGCTATTGAACTTAACTTTCTTGGCATAGTATAGTTGAATTAATGATTTTAAAATTGATCAAGCGTTCGTTCGTATTCTTCACTCACGACATAATCATTACCTAATACTTTTAACGGATCGTCATCCTGCCCGCAAAAGCCATAATGCAAATGCCTGCGCCAGCCTTCCGCATATTTAAATTTCTGCGACATCTGTCCTGTTTTTAAAGAAAAATCTTCCATGGTTTGTAAATAGGAGTTTAGCTTTTGGCTTACATCCAGCCAGTTTTGCTGACTTTGATGTGCCTTTAATGCTTCTAATTTTTGTTGATGAACTGAAGTGGTATTTACAAAAGCACCGGCAGTTACTGTTTTTCGCAAAGGATCTTTTAAACCATGCGGCAAAGCGTGATAGACAGTGCAATTATAGTTATCTGCACTTCGTTCAGGAATAGAATGAAAATTGGGCATTCCCCTTGCGAAGCTTGCGGTTACGGCAAGCCGGCTGGTATTGGTGTGATCTTCCATATAATCTACCGGCGAATGCGTTAAAACGATTGTTGGCTTTACTTCTCTAATGATGGCTGCCATTCGCCGTAATGTCTTTTCATCATAAAATATTTCGAGGTCGTTGCAAAAAGGAGGATGAAAATGTGCCCCTAATATTGCTGCAGCGCTTTTTGCTTCCCCAAGCCTTATATTTTTTATACTTTCAGCGTCATATTCAGTAGTGCCCAGGTTGCCGGTAGAAAGATTGAGATAATGGATTTCAAACCCCTGTTTTTTTAGCAGCAATAAAGTTCCTGCCATCATGAATTCTATGTCATCGGGGTGAGCGCCTATTGCAATTGCTGTTTTCATGCTTTTGTTTTAACGGTTACATAATCTGCATTATACCTTGATGTAAGTTTTTTTCAAACCGGCAGGCGATTGACCAAAAGAAAATAAAAGCGACAGTTGAAACTCCGAAAATATCAAGCGATAAATAGCGCTGATTTGCACGCATTGTTTTAGATACAATTTCAGGCAATGATTACAAAAAACAAAAAATATTTTCAAGCTATAACCATAAAACCTATACACGTTAATACCCGTTCTTCCACTGATATTTCTTCCATGGATGACAATTATATAGTGAGTGCTTTGAAATACATTCATTCGTATCTTAATAAAAATCTAAAAATAGATCAGATTCTTAAGAACATGCCTCTGTTGAGAAGGTTTCTGGAGAAACGTTTCATCCAAATCCCCGGATATCCCGTTTATAAATACATCTATAACATTCGGATAGAAAAGTTTGCAGAAAAATTGTTGGAGATGATATAGCAATTAAGGAGATTGCATAAGAGCCGGAATTAAGCGATGCTAAAAAATATTGCCCGTCAATTCAAGCAAGTCAAAGGGGTGGCACTTTTTGAATACCGTAAAAATTTTCGGCAAAGCAATTGGTTTTACTTTTTACGCTTTGTTCTCTTGAATAATCTTACGGTTTCCCGCTTGAGTCCGGGTTTTATAAGATAAGGCTGGAAGGCAGTCTTATCTTTACTGTAAAATGAACTTTGGTATAAGTGCAAAGCGGTGCAGGCGACGTGTTTTCTTTTAAAGGTTTCGATCCGGTCTTTTTTTGGAAAAGGAGCAGCAGGGGATTTGGGACAAAAAACGAATGAACTAATTTGCATGTATGAAAAAATACAACGTAGGCATTATTGGGTATGGATGGGTGGCCTCAGCCCATATCCAGGCTATCAATGCCACATCCAACGCTCAGGTAACGGCTATCTACTCTTCCCGCCCGCAAAATGCTGCGGAACTAAGTGAAAGGTGGGGTACACCGATCAAGACTTATACGGACTTGAATTTAATGTTGTCTGATGAGGAACTCGATATTGTTTCCGTATGTAGTTATCCGTTTCAGCACAAAGACCACGCTGTTGCGGCTGCCGCCGCAGGCAAACACTTGATCATCGAAAAGCCGTTGGCGCTTACCGAAGCAGATTGCGATGCTATCAAAGCGGCCGTTGATAAGGCCGGCGTTAAAACTTGTATTTGTTTTGAATGCCGTTATTCAAGCCAGTTTATTGCCACCAAAGCGGTGTTGGACCAGGGATTGCTTGGAGATCTGCATTATGGAGAAATTGATTATTACCATGGTATTGGTCCCTGGTACAGTCCTTTCCGGTGGAATATCCGTAAAGAGGCGGGCGGCAGCGCACTGCTTACTGCTGGTTGTCATGCGCTGGATGCACTGCTGCTGTGCATGGGTAACGACGTTGCCGAGGTAAGCAGCTACCATACCAAATCCGCAAGCAAGGTTTTTGAGCCTTATGAGTACTCCACCAGCAGCGTAACCATCCTTAAATTCAGCAGTGGCCGTATTGGTAAATGTGCAGCCATCATAGACTGTTTACAGCCCTATTATTTTCATACGCATTTATGCGGTAGCGAAGGCAGTTTGCTCGATAATAAATTTCATTCGATGAAGCTTGGAACCGAACGGCACCAGTGGAGTACATTGGGGGTAAAAATGCTTGATTCCGGTGATGTTTCCGACCATCCTTATCAAAGGCAATTTCAGGCATTCTTCGATGCTATTGAAGAGAATGTGGAAATGCCGCTTACCAGTCTTAACGACGCCCTTACTACTCACCGGGTTATTTTTGCAGCCGATGAATCAGCCCGTACGGGTAAGTCAGTGCGGTTATTATAACCAGGCTTTATGCATGGAATTGATATTAATAAACAGTCAATCGCTGCGTTTGACTATAGCTGACCGTTAGCAGCTTCAATTTAAAGCAAAAAGTAACAGAAGAAGAGCGCGCTATCAAGAACTATTGCCATGAGGCAATATGTGCTCAAGGCATACTCTTTTGACAGACTTAAGACCTTAGCCCCAAACTAAATGGGGCAAGGTTGTAAGGACAGGCACAACCGCACATTGGCCTTTAGATATCAAGTTTTTAAAAGGGCAGCTTATAAATATTTCTGTTGGTAAATAAATGGAGAGATAAGGAGAAGAAATCGTCAGGAAAATGCAGGAAAGCCATTAGCACATACGACAAACGAGGAACAAAAGCAATAAGAATTCGGCAGTGTAAGTACCTGAATAATAGTATAGAATGGGATTGTACGTTTATAAAGTGGAAGGACTTACGCTTAGGTGTTGAAATGGTTGGAAATTGATCCGCGAAGATTAAATTATATTTCACTGATAACTGCTTACAATACATCTGCTCTACGGTCGGGTAAGCTCAATCTTTAACCGTTTATTGCTTACTTGGTTTGCCAGATGTAACAGCACCGGCTTCATTGATTATTATAAACTTTTTGCGGTATTGCTCGGGGGAAAGTCCTACCTTTTCCTTAAACAGCTTGGAAAAGTTGAGTGGATATTCAAAGTTTAGTTCATAGGCTATCTCTTTTACTGATCTGTTTAAGTCGTTTAAAAGCATTTTTGCTTTTTCAATTTTTAATTGAATAAGATACTGTTGTGGTGCCATGCCTGTGTATAGTTTAAACATCTTCCTGAACCACGCATAACTCACCTGCAATTCTGCAGCTATGTTTTGCATTACTATCTGCTCGTCCATCCTGTTTCGCAGCAATAGAATAGCCTTGTTGATTATCAGGTGAACATTATCTTCCTGTTGAATTTGTTGTTGCTTACAAATAGTATGTATTTTACCAAGCATATACAAAACGGCACCGGAGATAAGCGGCTGGTACCCGGGTTTTTCTTTTTTTGTCTGCTCCATTATCTCTGTAAGTAAAGTAACAATTCCTTCTTTAAATCCTATAAACAGCACCGCCTCTTTACGAGCGAAAAAGCTTTCCTTAAAAATGTTCTCTGCAATAGTACCTTTAAATCCCACCCAATATTCATCCCAACCCATATCGTCGTTGGGTTTGTACCGGTGCCATTCTCCGGGAAATAAAAGGATAACCGAACCTTCTTTTACTGTTGTTTTTCCCATACTTGATGATTCAAATATACCTTCGCCACAGGTAATATATACCAGTTGATATTCATTCAATATGCGACCATTTTCCCAACTAAAATAATGATGCGCAGGATGTTCTTTATATGGGTATAACTGATTAGGTTTTATACTGGTACAGCCTGCATTAAGAACAGATAATCCCCACTGTTCATCCAGATCACTTAATGGCAGGTAGCGGTAATAGTTGAGCATAATTTGCAGTTTAACAATTATAAGAAAAGTTCATTGCCTGTGAAAAAATATATCAAAAATTATAGTTCATATCTCAAAGGGAATACTTATCAAGTAAAAGAGCAAACCTATTTTTGTTATACTGAAATGATTAACAAGCGATGCATTGTCATAAGGAAACTTAGCTGTAATCAACACTTGCATTATAGTTTCGGTATGGTATATTTCACAGGGAAAGGCTACATAAAGAAGTTTGTATCAAAGCCTCTGCATAATATGATTAATCAAAAACTCTTCCTCTGAAATCAACACAATAATTAACGCTTATAACAGGGAATATCCCGCAATAATAATGGCTGTTTCATCTTTAAAAATAGGGCTTTTTGGTATCGGGCTGGATACATACTGGCCGCAGTTTTCGGGTTTGCAGCAAAGGCTGGAAGGTTATCTGCAAATTGTTGAAGAAAAACTCTCGAATATTCATCCATATATCATCAATGCGGGACTGGTGGACACTGCTGATAAGGCTTTTGAAGCCGGGCGCAGGTTTAAACAGGAAGACGTGGATATCATCTTTTTATACGTTAGCACCTATGCTCTATCTTCTACCGTATTGCCTGTAGTACAACGGGCTAAAGTGCCGGTTATTATATTAAATCTTGCACCCGAACCTGCCATTGATTATGAGGCCTTTAATGCGATGCCCAGCAGGACTGATATGACAGGTGAATGGCTGGCTTTTTGTTCTGCCTGCCCGGTGCCGGAAATAGCCAATGTATTTAACCGTACCGGCATACAATTCCACCAGGTTACCGGCATACTGCATGACGATCCGCCATGCTGGACAGAAATAGAAGAATGGATAACTGCAGCTAAAGTTGCCAATATCATGTTTTACAACCGGCTGGGCTGTATGGGGCATTACTATAGCGGCATGCTGGATATTTATACCGATCTTACCCAACAATATGCACATTTTGGCGGGCACATTGAACTGTTGGAAGTAGAGCAATTGGCAGCCTTACGCAAAGAAGTTAACGCGCAACAAATAAAAGAAAGAATACAGCTTTTTTACCAGGAATTTGATGTGCAACATGATTGCTCAGTAGAAGAACTGGAGAAAGCGGCTATTACTTCTGTAGCGCTGGACAGGCTGGTGGAAGCGCATAAGCTGGGATCTATGGCTTATTATTACAAAGGCACTGGCAATGCTGAAAATGAAGAGGCTATCAGTTCTATTATACTTGGCAATTCTTTGCTTACGGCAAGAGGTATTCCGGTAGCTGGGGAGTACGAAATAAAGAATGTACAGGCAATGAAGATTATGGACAGCTTTGGTGCAGGCGGCTCTTTTACAGAATATTATGCTATGGATTATAATGAAGATGTGATATTGATGGGGCACGATGGACCTGGTCATATAGCCATTGCAGAAGGTAAAACAAAGGTGAGACCTTTAAAAGTGTATCATGGAAAAGTAGGCAAAGGCGTATCGGTGGAAATGATGGTAAAAAACGGGCCGGTGACCTTGCTGAGTGTAGTAGAAAAAAGGGATAAATTAATGCTGCTGGTAGCAGAAGGGGAGTCGGTACCTGGTCCTATTTTGCAAATAGGAAATACCAACAGCCGGTACAAATTTCCCATTGGTGCCCGAAAGTTCGTAAACGATTGGAATGCGCAGGGGCCTGCGCACCATTGCGCTATAGGCATTGGTCATATCAGTTCAAAAATTGAAAAGCTTGGACAGTTACTGGATATGCAGGTGATAAAGATTTGCTGAGATCAGTATATCGTTCCTGTAAACTGTCTAATATATAAGTAGCATAAAAACAAGCAATCATTCAGCCTGTTATATCCATAACGGGCTTTTGCTTTTATAAGAAAAAATGTCTTGTCCTGAAATGGCTATACGCAAAATCAGGTGTATATGTCTAAAGAAGTTGAACAATTTAGTGTTCGTCCTAACCGCCTTTCACGGTATGATAAGCGGTTGATTTTAAAGGTTGTAGC
>NZ_SZQL01000023.1 GCF_005233845.1 Ilyomonas limi | reverse complement strand
CAAACAAGCACTATCAGCCGGCATGGTGACCGTCTTATAATCAAACAGGTCTGTTTTAAAATGACAGGTCCAGCTTTTCTTGTGTACATCCATACCAATGAATAACTTTGGTACAGAAGCGGTGGTTTGAGTATTCATACACTTGAATTTTAGGTACCCTCAAATTACCGCTTTTACATAGATGCTTTGCAATAGCAGGGGCGACTGAAGAGCAATTGGCAGCAGTAATTCTACTCATCTTCAATTCGGGGGCGACGGAATGTTATTCGGCTATTATTCGTTACATTCAACTTTAGTTTTTCAATCGGCATTTATACCGGGCTTTACCTTCAATGAATGCCTTGCCATCGCAAATACCGGAACGTTGCAATGCATTCTGCCGACCATGCCGCTGCTGACAGAGACAACTGACAGATTTATTAGCGTTGTCAAAATTAATTTCTATTTGCGGTAACTAGCGTACTTTTGTACGAATAAATTCGTACAAAAGTCATCGACATGAAAAATTGTTTTAGAATCTTAAAATCCGGTCACCTATTATTTGCATTTTTCTGTGCATTTGTGTTCAAAGGATATTGCCAAAAAGAAACTCAAACTTCGGACAGTTCTGCTGCACAACTTGTAAAAATTGGTAACCATAAACTATTCATTAGTATTAAGGGAAGTTCAGACGCAAAGTTTACCGTAGTATTTGAATCAGGTGCCGGCGGGAGTTCACAAGACTGGACGCAAGTAATATCATTGTTGCCGCCGGAAATTCGAACAGTTGCTTATGATAGAGCAGGTGTAGGCAAGAGTGAAAAAGGTCCGTTGCCACAAACAATGGCTCAGAATGTCTTTGAATTACATGAATTATTGCAGAAAGCTGAAATAAAAGGTTCGATCATTTTAGTCGGACAATCTCTTGGTGGTTTAATTGTTCGGCTTTATACAGAACAATATGGAAAAGATATTGCGGGGTTGGTTCTTGTAGACCCAACTCATGAAAGTAGCGTTTTGGGAAGTATGAAATATGGCGGATGGGTTCGCCTACGGGAAAAAGCAGTAGGAAAATCTATACCCAAACCGCAGGTGAGAAATAGCATAAGCCCAGGTTATGACTCGACAGCAGATTATATGGCAGAAGAATTTCAAAATATGTATTTGTCATCTATAAAGAATCCTCAAGAATTAGGTAGTCGACCCTTAATAATTCTTGGTGCAGGAATACGACAACAACCTCCCGGAACTCCTGATGAACAATGGAAAGAATTAAGAAATGAACGGGATAAACAAATACAAGACCTTACTATTTTATCAAATAATTCAAAATTTATTTTAGACCCTAAAAGCAGTCATGCAATTCAAAATGATAATCCGGAGATCATTGCCAAATCTATCCAAATGGTTATTAATTCAATTACGTCTAAAACTAAACTCTAACAAACTTTGGTTAATAAGCACTGCCACCAACAAAGGCATTGCTAAAAGCGCGGCTGGACTTCGTAAACTTAAACAGTTGCAATTCTATTAAACCTCATATTCATCGCGACCGAACGCTATTGAGCATTTATTTTTATCTTCAACTTATGTATTTTAATTTGGCTTCAGTTATCGGCTGACAGGGCGTGCTAATACCATGCCTTCAGCAATGCGAGAACGTTGGCGGTCATGCTACCGGAGCACTTTAACAAGACCCAAAAAGACTATATTTGGACAATGACGACATACCAGGTTGACATTTTAAATCCGAAAGCAACAAAGTTGCTGCAAGACTTAGCAGATATGTACTTAATTGCTATTAAACAGACGGTTGACGACAGTTTTCTTAAGGTTGTCAACCGTTTGCGGACAAAAGCTGTACGTAATCCTCCGTCATTAGAAGACATCACAAAAGAGGTCGAATCAGTAAGAGCAAAGCGTTATGCCAAAAGCAAAGGATAGGGTTATTATCGACACTAACCTTTGGATTAGCTTTTTACTCACAAAGGACTTTTTCAAACTTGACAAGTTATTTGCTGACGAAACAATTAGTCTGCTTTTCAGTCAGGAACTTCTTGACGAATTTGTAGAAGTGGCAAGGCGACCGAAATTCAAGAAGTACTTTTCACTTGCCGACCTCGGGGCTTTACTGCAACAAATCAGCCTGCATGCAGAATTTATAATAGTCACAAGCATTGTTGACGTATGTCGCGACGCCAAAGACAATTTCCTGCTATCGCTTGCAGCAGACGACAAGGCAACGCATCTGATTACTGACGACAAAGATTTGCTAGACCTTCTGCAAGGTGGTGAGGCAATTATTCTGACAATTACAACTTATCTGGCGGACAGATAAGCACGAACCGCCAACAACTGGTTTGCTGCCATAGCAGCTTACAAATGCCATTCAACAATAGAAAATCTATTGAGCGCTATAACTATATTCAAACTGACGGATTTCTGAACGCCGCTCCTTCGGCAAGCCATGAACCGTTGACTATAACAGTGCAAACTGAAAGTTTAATCATTGACGAGCATAACAATTAGACACCAATCATGGTACAACAATTTACATGCTGACAATAACTCTTGTGAAATAACTTTTATATTTACTACATTTTTGAAACATATGCTTACAGACATTCATCCAAAACTACCGATGCGGGACAAAGCCGTAACAAGAGATTTTTATTTAAACAAATTGGACTTTAACGAATTTGGAAGTGCCGACTATGACGGCTATTTAATGGTATCAAAGGACAGCATACATATTCACTTCTTTGAGTTTAAAGAACTTGACCCAAAAGAAAATTATGGACAAGTTTATATCAGAACAAACGACATTGACAGCTTATATCAATTAATGTTAGATAACAAGGTAAGCATACACCCAAACGGGACATTGCAGACAAAGCCTTGGCGTCAAAGAGAATTCGCTTTGCTCGACCCGGACAACAACTTGCTTACTTTTGGGCAAAGTGTTTAGAATAAAAGCGGCCCATCACCAAGCCCTGAACGTTGCCGACACTGTAACTCGCCCTTCCACTAAACCAGAGCTGGCAATTTGCAAGTAACAGGGGACTTAAAACTAACACCTGTTGATTATAATATCTTTTTACTTTTAATAAATATTTATTGTCTTTCAATAATTATTTATTATTCTTATGACCTAATCTTCATTAGTATGTCACAGACAAACAACATCGTATTCACCGCTCTAAAAATAATTTCCTGGGTTATTTTTGTAGGCTTATGCATTGAAGCAGGTGGCTTAATAGTCAATTTCATTTTCAGTATCTACAAACCTGAAATTGTCAAAAATCTTTATCAAAAGTTAGACTTAAGTGAAATGTATGAACAAAGTAAACCAGCTTTCTTTGGTATGTACAGTTTTATCTTGTTTATCTCAGTTCTAAAAGCAGTGCTATTTTATATAGTCATCAGGCTCGTTAGCAAGATCGATTTGTCAAAACCATTCAACAGCTTTGTTTCAAGACAAATCTCACAAATTAGTTATTATACTCTTTCCGTCGGACTTTTAAGCTACATAGCCAGGCAATTAGCAAAAAATTTAGAGCATCATGGTTTTGTTACCGACAACATAGACCAGTTTTGGACAGACAGCCAGGCGTTTATTTTGATGGCTGCTGTAATCTATGTCATTGCAGCTATTTTCAAAAAAGGAATAGAGCTTCAAAACGAAAACGATTTAACTATTTAAGCTATGCCCATCATTGTAAACCTGGATGTAATGATGGCAAAGCGTAAAATGTCTCTGAATGAACTTTACGGAAGAGTTGATTTGACATTATCCAACCTTTCTATCTTAAAGACAGAAAAGGCAAAAGCCATTCGTTTTAGCACCTTAGAAGCAATTTGTAAAGTTTTGGACTGCCAACCGGGCGACATCTTAGAATTTGTAAGTGAAGAAACCAAAACAACGAACCGCCAACATGGTATTGCCGCAAGCAGGGCTTACGGAACACAGAATGCCGCCAATTCGCCAAACCTTAAACGTTGCCGGCCATTGTAAAGTGATAGACTGTTTTGAAAGACTGATTTCTCGCTACAAAACCTGGTGTATATCCATCTGCATTATTACTTTACAAACTTACTTAACTTCGGAACATTCTCCATTATGACAGATACTGAAAAATATGAAAACTTTATGCGAAGGTGTATTGAACTCGCAAAAATTGCAAAGAAACGAGGCGACAGTCCTGTTGGCTCCATAATTGTCAAAGATGGACAGGTTGTCGCAGAAGGTATTGAGGGAGATAAAACACACAATGACATTACTTTTCACGCGGAAATAGAAGCGGTGCGAAATGCAACTTTAAGTTTGGGAAAAACAGATTTGTCTGACTGCTTTATGGTGACGACGCATGAGCCTTGTATCATGTGTTCTTACGTCATCAGGCATTATAAAATAGGATTACTAATCGTCGGTATGACAACTGGCGAGATTGGCGGTTACAGTTCTGCTCTGCCGATACTCACAGACAGAACAATTTCAAAATGGACTGCTCCGCCAGAAATCATCGATAAGATATTGGAGCAGGAGTGCAAAGAGTTGCATAATTAAATTCAAGTTGTGAGTTAGTCAAGAGAGTTTATTTAGAGTAAAGGCGAGGAGAAAGAGGGTGAGTTTAATAAGGAAGCCTTTGAAGGTGACGGCATGAATATTTCTGAGGAACAAGGCGTTGATTTCGCTGAAGGTGGTTTCAATTCTTTTTCTCATCTGTTCTTTGAGGAATCTGATCCATGGCTCATCCTTTCTTTGGAATTGCATCTGCGTTGCATCATCAGTTCTATACCTTCTGATTCTTTTATATTATCTTCCATAGTATAATCAGTGTAAGCTGCATCTGCATATACCTTACTTTGTGCTGCTACTGTCAAGGGCAGCTTCTTAAGTGCCTGCACATCACTTTCACTGCCGGGAACAAAGCAGAACTCAACCGGAATACCGTTCTGTACGCTGGTCAGTACCTGCACTTTAATACCATAAAAGTATCTTCTGGTGCTTGCCTGCTTTCCTCTCCACTGTTTTCCTTTGACAATCTTTGAACGGCTGATGCGGATGTTATCACAAACCGGCACCGGCAAAGAATCAACTACGTATTCCGAAGCACCTGCTGCGGCTTTCAGTTGCTGACCAATCTGATAGAACATATCAAAGAGCAGCTCAGATAGTGCATGCAGCCGTCGGTTAAACTGACTTTTATCCAGCATGGCAGGAATAAGTCTGGTCATCCTCATAAATTGTCTTGCATGATCCTGATGACCGCCAAAGTAAAGTGCCGATACCAGTGCTGTTGTTATTACTTCACTATCACTTACTGTTCTTCGGCAGTCTTCATGGTGCCCAATTCCATTTAAAATATCATCTACTATACAGTAAAGAGCTATAATTTTATCCTCGCAGAGCATCGGTACATAATTTTAAGTGTGGTAACTCAAAATTATTCCTTATCCCATGCTCTGCTCCTTTTATCTAACTCACAACTTGAGTTAATTACAAAATTGAAACGGGCTTTTGTGCCTTACTTTTGTTAGCAAGTGGTAACGACCTGCTTCAGGTACAATATATGACACAAGCATCACTGCTACCAACACATGGCTTGGCAAAAGCAGGGCTGATGAAAATGTGCTAAACTTTATATCTTTATTCAACAACAGAGCAAGCGCCGGCAGTTGTAATTCTATTTCCCTGCCTTCGCCAAGCCCGAACCGTTATATACAACTTAAGACCGAAAAACCTAACAAAAGATAATGGCTAAAAGTAAATTAACGGAAATGAACAATGTCGGTATCGTTGTAGAATCCCTCGACAATGCCATCTCTTTTTTCACAGAAATAGGACTGACACTTGAAGGACGAACGATGGTTGAAGGTGAATGGGCAGGACGAATAACCGGACTTGGAAATCAGTCGGTAGAGGTTGCAATGATGGTTACTCCAGACGGGCACAGCCGACTTGAACTTTCACGGTTTCTCACCCCACATACAATAGCAGACCACAGGACTGCTCCAGTGAATTCTCTCGGCTATCTCCGTATCATGTTTAGGGTTGACGATCTTGATGAATTGCTATCCAGACTTACGAAGCATGGTGCTGAAGTCGTTGGCGAAGTGGTTAATTATGAGAACATTTATAGGCTTTGCTACATTCGTGGGACGGAAGGACTTCTTATCGGATTAGCTGAACAACTCGGTAACCAAACAGCGACAGATATTTTAGAAAACCCTTGACTTAGAAACTTTGTATAAAAAATGGTTGACCCACAAACTGATGACGTCAATAAGACAATAAAAGCAGCGCATTACATCGTATTGGCAATAGTGGGGCTTACAGTTGTAAACTCAATATTTGTAATTTTATTGGACATTTATGCAAATGTTAGTCAAGACGTATTTCAAATGCCCCATCATCGCCACTACGCGAAACGTTATGCTTAATTATGACTACTTACATATACCACAGCAAAAAATTTCCGGTTATAATGAGACACAAAACCCCTTGCTTAAGTGAGGTGCTGTTACGGGGCATTTAGTATTAAAGCAATTGAGGACTGAGTAAAATGTAATAATCAATTCAACACTTCCAATAACTAAAACAACGAACCGCTAACAAGGTATTTAAATTATGGCAGACAACTGGATAGACAAATGGAACCAACGATATGCCAATAACGGATTTGCATACGGCGAAAAACCTAACAATTATTTGAAAGAACAATTAGAAAAATTAAATGTTGGCACTATACTTTTTCCGGCAGAAGGGGAAGGGCGCAATGCTGTATTTGCTGCTACACTTGGCTGGACAGTTTTTGCGTTTGACATAAGCAGTGAAGGACAAAAGAAAGCCAGGCGACTTGCCGAAACAAACAACGTGACTATTGACTATAGAATTGGAGAATTGCAAACGCTCAACTATAAGGAGGAACAATTTGATGCAATCGCCTTAATTTATGCACACTTTCCGGCAAATGTCAAATCATATTTACACAAAACCCTCAACAACTATTTGCGTAAAGGCGGAACAATTATTTTAGAAGCGTTCAGTAAAAGCCACCTGAACTATTTAGCAAAGAATGAAAAAGTGGGCGGACCTAAAGATATTGGTTCTTTATTTTCGGTGGATGAAATCGAGACAGACTTTGACAACTATGACATGGCAGAGTTGAAAGAAACGGTAATACATCTCCATGAAGGACTTTACCACAATGGACAAGGCGCTGTTATCAGATTTGTAGGGCGAAAAAAGTAAACTACCCTTAACGTCCTATGTTGTCGATGTTAGAGGTTGCAACAATAGATTCAACAGATGAGCTTCAATAGCGCTATAGTACAAAATAAACTAAAACGCTTTGGTTATCGCCATATTGCCAGACTTCGAAAACGATATAAAGCAGGCTCTTACGCCACCACCATGACTCAATCACACTAAAACATTAATCTTTTTATACCCCATCCAACCTTTCTACCCCTAACCTATCCCCGCACTCCGCCAGCAGTTCTGCAATAGTCTTATGCGCCACCGGGTGAATAAGATGCGGAGCAATCTCCGCCAGCGGTGTTAATGCAAATCGTCGTTCCGTCAAATGCCGATGTGGAACAGTGAGCAAAGACGTGTTGATTACCAGATCATCAACCAACAGTATATCCAAATCAATAATCCGCGGGCCCATTTTTTGTACACGCTTTCTTCCTATCATTGCTTCAATATGTAGCAGGTTTTGCATAAGGTGCTCAGGTGTAAGGCTGGTTTGCACTGCAAATGCCTGGTTGTAAAAAGAAGGCTGGTCTAAAATGCCCCACGCTGCCGTTTCGTAAATATGTGAGCGCGCAATGATGCTACCACACTGTTCTTCTATTACTTTTGTTGCTTGTTGCAGGTACGCGGTCCGGTTGCCCATATTGCTGCCCGCCAGCAAATACGCTGTGTTCATAATCTCAAATATCAAGGTATGAAATCGTTTTTTAAAATATTCTTTGCTTCGCTGCTGGCAATTATTGTCTTTTGTTTACTGGCAGTATTCATTATCGCATGGATTGTAGGCAGTGCCATGCAGCCATCAAAACCTAATCTCGGCAGCAAAGGGGTGCTGGTGCTCGACCTGAGCACTTCGCTCAACGAACAGGGGCAGGACAATCCTATCAACTCTTTTGCAGATAAAGCATCTTATACACCCGGCTTGTACGATGTAGTGCGCATGCTGCATTATGCCAAATACGATTCTACCATCAAAGGCTTGTACATAAAAGCGGATGATAATAGCAATGGGCTGGCTGCCTCCGAAGAACTGTTGCGTGCTGTGCAGGATTTTAAAGGAAGCAAAAAATTTGTAATTGCCTACGGCGAAACGATGAGTGAGCGTGCCTATTATATAGCTTCGGCAGCAGATAAAGTGTATTGTCATCCGGCAGGCGGCATGGAGTGGGATGGCTATGCCGTTACACTCGCTTTTGTAAAAAATCTGCTGGACAAGTTGGAAATTCAGCCCGAAATATTTTATGCGGGCAAATTTAAAAGTGCCACCGAACCCTTTCGGGCTACAGAAATGACCGACCCCAACCGGCTGCAAACAAGTGTGTGGCTGGGCGATTTGTACAACCAGTTGTTACAACAAATAAGCACTACGCGTGGCATAGATACGGCACAACTGCACCAACTGGCAAGCAGCGGTGCTATACAAACCGCTAATGATGCTTTGAAGTATCGTTTAGTAGATGGATTAAAGTATGATAATGATATAAAAACCGAATTGCTGCAACGGCTGCACCAGGGTAATAAAGAAAAGGTCAATTTTATTAACCTCAGCACGTATGCCGAAGCAGTGGATTATAAAAGTACTTCGGGCAGCAAGATTGCAGTGGTATTTGCCGAAGGCGATATAGTGGATGGTAAAGCACAACGCGGCACTATTGCCAGCGATCAATATAGAGACCTGTTGCGCAAGTTGCGGCTGGATGATGACGTGAAAGCTATTGTACTGCGTGTTAATTCGCCCGGTGGCAGTGCACTGGCAAGCGATGTGATAGCCAATGAGGTAACGCTTGCCCGCAAAGCAAAGCCCGTAGTGGTAAGTATGGGAGACTATGCAGCTTCGGGCGGCTATTACATTTCGTGCAGTGCCGACAGTATTTTTGCCAATGCAAGTACCATTACGGGTTCTATCGGCGTATTTACGATGATACCCAATCTGCAGTCTTTTTTTAAGAATAAACTGGGGATTACATTTGATGGTGTAAAAACAGCCGAACATGCCGATATGATGACGGTAACGCGCCCGCTCACCCAGGTGGAAAGACAGTTCTTGCAAAACAATGTGGATACTACTTATAATACCTTTAAGCAGCGTGTAGCAGCCGGACGAAATAAAAGCATGGCGTACATAGACAGTATTGCGCAAGGCCGGGTATGGACGGGTGCACGTGGCATTCCGGTAGGTATTGTGGATCGCATTGGTACGTTGCAGGATGCTATAGCCGCCGCTGCTAAAATGGCAAAAACAAGCAGCTACTACACCCGCGACTACCCCGAGCCTAAAGGCTGGCTGGAACAGTTGCTGGAGAATGTAAGTAACCCAAGCATAAAAGAAGATAAAATAGAAGAGCAGCTTGGTAAAAAGTCTTATCAATTATTGCTACAGCTAAAGAATGTGCAAAGCATGATGGGTACGCCACAGGCTAAACTGCCATTTAATCCAGATATAAAGTAGGAATAAAAATGGTATAATACCATTTGTTTGCACTAAAGGATGCTTCTTTTACTTAATGCTTTTACCCGCTTTCTTCAGGCCTTCAACTATGCCATAGCTCTTGGTAAGAGATTCTTAGCAACACATTGCACCAAAACCTGCTGCATACCACTTCCCGAGTACCGTATTAGTAACGTACAATGCCAGCATAGGTTATCTGTTTACCAGGCAATCGTATTACTCAAAATGCAGCATCTGTAAAAGATAAATTGGCGCTGCCAGCGCGCTAACTTTACGGCATGGTGTGTGCAGAATTATTGGTAGTACGGCAATGTTTTTGCAAAGCTGTTAGTATAGTAGCTATCAGTATTTTGTGGTATAATAAGTAAACGTGAAGTAACAGGCAGTAATAGCGCCGGGAAAAATCATGGCTGTAAAAGTGAAGAGTATGGGATTGATATTTGCTGCTGCTATTATACAGGTTTTAAAATACAGGATATAATTGCCGGAGCCCACTTATTTTTTATTAATCATAAAAACAGGAATTGTATGGATAATAACCATAATCGCGTAAACCCAACACCAGACCGCACCAGCGATGTGCACGATTCGCCCAGAGATGAAGAGCGTCTGAAAAGTGAAACTGCATATATAGAAATTCCGGATGTGAGTGATATCCCCGGGCAGGAGTTTGTGCATGTGCCCGGTTTGGGCGAACTGGCAGATACAACCATTGCATCTGCCGATGAAGAAGGCGACGATATTTGGGATGAAAGTAATAACATGATGACAAAGGATGACCTGCTGGATGGCGATAATGAGAGCGTAACACAGGAGGAAAAAGATACACTTGCCCGCACTTTCTCCGACCTGCCTACGCAGGATGAATTAAACCTCCGCCAATCTTACGTAGATGAGCATGATGCCGATGGCGAACGGCTGAACGAAATGAGTGAAGATGCCATATCCGGCCACGACCTCGATACTACAATTGTAGATGCCGATGATGCAATGGAAAAAATTGGGGAGGAAGACGAAGAAAATAATATCTACAGCCTCGGCGGCGATGCCGGTGATGGCAGGGATATGGACAGCACAACAAACGGTTAAGCCCCGGATCAACAAAAAAGCTGCAAACATTGGTGATGTTTGCAGCTTTTTTGTTTTATAACTTTCCGGAAGCCCCTGTCATTGCAAAATAAACCATCAATA
The DNA here is from genome assembly GCF_005233845.1 of Ilyomonas limi. Classification (GTDB taxonomy): domain Bacteria; phylum Bacteroidota; class Bacteroidia; order Chitinophagales; family Chitinophagaceae; genus Ilyomonas; species Ilyomonas limi. The sequence goes on along the minus strand of NZ_SZQL01000023.1, from coordinate 57,497 downwards.
ATGATTTACAGCTTAGCACAGATTGCTCCGCTACGCTCGCAATGACGAATTATCACATTTTAAAGTTCAGCGGCACATTTACTTTTATACTAAAATTCCTGCCCATCTCATACACGCCCTGTCTGCCGGTTACATTGTTTATATCCAAATATTTTAAACGGTTCAAATGATTTTGATATGCCAGGTTGCCAAGGTTATTACCAGCCAATGCAATAGTAAAGAGCGTTTTGCCGTTGCGCGCTATATCGGCACCAATACCTGCATTAAACAGCAAATAGTCGCCTGTTGACGTTTCGGTGTTATAGCCGGTAAAAGGATGACTTTGCTTAAAAGTATAATCGGCATCTACCATTACATACACATTTTTTAAGCTCTTACCTTTAGATAAAAAATTGCCGCGCAACTCCGACAGATACCTGGCAGCGGGTATAAATGGCACGTTGATACTGCCGTCAATAGCCTGTGTAAACTGTGCACGCACATATGTAAATGTATTTTCAAAATGCAGCCAGTCCAGCGGGTGCGGGTGTATGTCCACGTGCAGCTCGCCACCATACAAATAAGCAGTTTGCTGTGCAAAACGAAACACCTGCAAATATTCATTTGTTTCATTATCATATAACAGTGAGTCGCTGCCTGTCGCATTTTGTACACGGCGGTAGAATATAAAATGATGGATGTAATTGTAAAATAAGCTGGCAGAAAAAGACACGTGCTCTGTATTTATTTCCATACCGCCATCAACTTCGTAACTATTTTCGCTTTTGAGCGAAGGCGAGCCTACCTCGTAGCGCAACGTGCCTTCGTGTGCGCCGTTGCTCGCCAGCTCAGCCATATTGGGCGCACGGAAACCTTTAGCAATATTTGCTTTTAGTGTTATTTTATCCGATGCCTGATAGCTGATGCCTGCACTGGCAGACAGGTTGGAAAAATTTTTACTAAAAGCCGTAAATTTCTGAACATTATCCACCGTCATTGCTTTCGATTGCAGATGGCGGTTATCAAAACGCGCACCGGCATTAAAGCTAAGTTTGCCCTGGGTATATTGAGTGTAAATAAAACCGCCTATATCCAGCAAATCATAATTAGGAATTAACACCTCTTCTGCCTTATTCTGATTGTTTTGATACATGCCCGAAATACCAGCACTCGTTTTGAAATTGCCCTTGTAAGGAAAATGAAAATCCAGACTGTAATTGACCGTTTTTAAATCGAAATATGCATCGGGTATTGCTGTATTTTCGGCGTTGCCAAATTCACGGCGCTGATTGCGTTGAAAGCCGAAAACAGCATCCAACCGGCTGCTGCCGAGGTTAAACGTGTTATCTGAAATCACCTTAAAATGCTGTACATGCTGATAAGGCACTTCGGGCGCTATTTTTTTAAAATCTTCTTCCGTTGCAGTAGAAGAACTGCCGCTGGCATCCGCTTTTATAAAAGCACCCGTAGCACTGTCGCGCTCGCCTTCTACCATGCCCACATGCTGGTTAAAATTGGAAACCAATAAATAACTGTGTCCCCAGCTTTTGGTAATTCCAACCATACCACCAAAGTTGGCATTGTAAAACTTAGAATTGAATACGCGCCCATCATACGGATTGCGGTAATCCTGTGCGCCTTTAAACGAGCCATACCCATTCCAGTGAAAGCCGTTTTTAGTTCCTCCAATATTGCCACCTAAGCCACGCAAGTTATTATTGGTTTGGTATTCACTAATGATATTACCTCTGATTGTTCCTTCGGGTGCAGGCAACTGCGTTTGTATATTGATTACACCTGCAATCGCATCAGAACCATACATCAGGGAGGCCGCACCTTTTAGCACCTCTACACGTTGCGCGCTGTAATCGTCTATCTCTATACCATGTTCATCGCCCCATTGCTGCCCCTCCTGACGGATACCATCATTTACAACTACTACCCTATTGTAACTTAAACCACGAATAACCGGCTTGGAAATAGCCGGACCGGTAGTAATAGAAGACACACCAGGCACTGTTTTGCTCAATGCATCTATAAGGTTGGAAGAGGTGGTTTTTACCAGATCGTCGTGCCGTACAATAGTTATAGGCTGCGAAGCGCGTTTGGTGCTGGTAGCCGAAGAAACACCCGTAACCGTAACTGCCTGCTGCTCTACATAGGTAGGCGATAGCTTAAACTCCTTCATAGTATTATCTGCAGCAACCTTTACCTGTTCTACATCTGCTGCATACCCCTGATAAGAAATCTCTACTGTGTAAGTGCCGGCATTCACCTGCGGTGTTTTAAAATAACCACTATCATTGGTAATGGCTCCTGTGTTTAATTCATGGATATAAACAGTAGCTCCCGGCAGCACCTGCCCACTGATTTTGTCGGTTACTTTACCACTGAGAAACCCCTTAGGTTTATTGGATTGCGCAAAAAAGATTAGTGGAAGCGAGCAGAAAATAAGGACGAAGAGCCATTTCATAAGGTGCATTTTTGAAACAATGTTGCAAATTTAGCCGGTTTAAGTGTTACAAAAATGTAAGAAGTAAAAAATAATGGATAAGCTGAGCAAATAGATAAGATGTTGTTCCATATACGATGTGAGATGTACGGTGTACGACGTAGAAAAAGCTGTAGGCTTAAGCTCAATCATCTCGGCATTATAAAAGTAAATGACAGGACTTGTATGTGAATAGTATTCACCGCTGCTTATTATATTTAAACAACGTTAAACTCCAAACATATGCTTACACGCAAGCCGGGATAAGTATAAAAACAAAACTACGGCAATCTGCCACTGCTTAAAATTGTATTAGCACGTCTGGTACAATGGGAAGGATGGGCTTTAAATTGGCTTTAGATAAATATATAATCATTAAATCTCGACTAAATTTTTCATAGGGTTGAACGCCGCATCAAATTAGTCGTAGTTTTATCGCATCAAATCCAATATCATGAAACCTACTACTGAAGAAATCTTACCCGCGATTGTAGTTATTGAGGATGACCCTTATATGCAAGGTGTTTTGAAGCATTGCCTCAGAGATCATTTTCAACCTATACTATTCAACAATGGTCTCGATGCGCTTGCACACTTCCAGGCTGGCAATATCCCCGATATTATTATTTCTGATCTTAACACCCCACGGCTAAATGGTGTAAAGTTTTTGGAACAAATAAAAAGCAGCGGTTTTTTCAATGATATTCCGGTAGTTATTTTATCGGGCGAAGACAATACCGACACCAGAATAAAATGCCTGGAAATTGGTGCAGATGACTTTGTGTTAAAACCTTTTAACCCCAGAGAACTAAATGCACGGCTTAAAGGCATTTTGAAGCGGTCCAATAAGATGATAGCAGGCTAAATAATACCCGTTTTATGCAAGACAATAGCACAACTACTTCAACAAGGCAAGTGATAGCCTTGATAAATCTTTCCGCCGATTTTTCATTGCTGCAATCTTGCGTGCATAATAAGGCTGTAGAACTGGTATATTTTAATAGCCGTAATGAGTTTATCAGCAAATGGCTTAAACAAAAATTTCCGGTAGCAGCTATTATTTGCCAAACCTCTATCACCGGCAATGCAGGCATTCCTTTTTATCAAAAACTGCAGGCAAGAAAACTGGCCACCATTCCTTTTTTTCTTATCTCCGATGATACAGATGCAAAGCTGATGCATTTAGCGCTGGATGCAGGTATTGCAGATGTGTTTAGCAGCCGTTTTGATAAGCAAAGTATATGCAATCGCATTGGTTTTGTAATAAATAACTGGGCTGCCCTCTGTAAAGGCGCTGCGGCGCGCACTCAGGAACTCTATAAAACACCCTTTACAAAAAGGATTTTTGATATTGTTTTTTCATCCATTGTCTTACTGCTCTTATCGCCTTTCTTTTTGATAATTATCATTGCATTAAAATTAGAATCAAAAGGTCCTATATTTTACTATTCGCTGCGTGTGGGCACGGGCTATCGTATATTCAGGTTTTACAAATTCAGGAGCATGTATGTGAATGCCGACCAAAAGCTGAAAGACCTGCAGCATCTGAACCAGTACAATGCAGATAGTGCTGCAGCTAAGCAACAACCGATAGAGATGCTGTGCCAGGAATGTAAAAACGCATGCACCAAATGCCAGATGTCGCTGTATGCCGATAAACATTCGTGGTGCGAAAAGCAGTACGCACAATCTAAAAAGCAGAATACCGGCGCTACTTTCTTTAAAATAAAGGACGATCCGCGCATTACCAAAGTAGGCAAAATATTGCGCAATACCAGTATGGACGAACTGCCACAGTTGTTTAATGTGCTGATTGGCGATATGAGTATTGTAGGCAATCGGCCGCTGCCGCTGTACGAGGCCGAAAAACTAACTACCGATAAATATGTGCAACGTTTTGTTGCACCGGCAGGCATTACCGGCTTGTGGCAGGTAGAAAAAAGAGGCAAAGGTGAGATGAGCGAAGAAGAGCGCCTGATGCTGGATAATATGTATGCAAGAAATCACAGCTTTTTGAATGACATACGGCTTATTTTTAAAACGATACCCGCCTTGTTTCAAAAAGAAAGTGTATAAATAAGTAGTTGGTTAATAGTGTAGAATGGATATGGTTTGTGATTAAAGCCCGTGATAATATCGCGGGCTTTTTGTTTTAAAACGAAATACAATCGCCTTTATCAAGATAATTGTATCTGTCGCTGTTAATTGAAGCAAATTGTATCCGTTTTTAACTGATAAATGATCATATCCCCATTTATTTTATCTATCCTTTCAACGTTGTACCTTTCGCCATTCATCCGTAGTTGCATCGTATTGCTTAATTACGCTGGCGGGGTTGCCGGCAGCTACCGAATAAGGTGGAATATCTTTGGTAACAACGGCTCCGGCAGCAATTACACAATGCTTACCAACAGTTACACCGGCGGTGATCACTGCATTTGCGCCAATCCAGCATTCATCTTCTATAATAATTGGTGCAACCGATACCGGCTGTACATGTATCGGCAGATGTACATTTTTATATTCATGGTTTAGCCCGCTCATTACAATATTTTGTGCCAGTATCACATCGTTGCCTACCTGTATAGGTCCTATCAGCACATTGCCCATACCAATCAATGTGTTATTACCAATTAATACATCGCCAACACCATTATTGACAGTGCAAAAGTTTTCTATAGTAGAATAGCTGCCTAGGTTGAACTTATTAAACGGATGTACATCCATGCGCGTGTACCGGCGCACTTTACTGCCTTTGCCATAGGTATGAAACCAACGGTTTACAAACAGCTTTACCCACAGGCGCGGCTTAGCTTCGCCTTTTGCAATAATAAGGCGGTGAACAGCCTGCTTCAATTTGGGATTGCTTTTAATTTTTTGTGCGAAGGACATGATAAACAAATATTGGATAACAACTATATGAGGCGACAAATTATACACAAATGAAACAAGTTTATCATATCTGGAAAAAATTAAGCAATAGTTCAGGTAAATTAAATCCGTTTATAAGTCCTGAGTTTGCAGCTTCATTTAATTTTACTTTCAATTAATTACCCAATAATCAGATGTTTTTCATCACCAACAAATCATCCAATGTCACACAAATCCAACATCTTTTTGTTCATTCTGTTCCTGAGCTTTTATCATATTTCATCGGCACAGCAAACCGTATCATCGCAGGAAACAATGCTGTACAACGTATCAGACGTTTATCTGCAAAAGCTGATTGATACAGCAAAAAAGAATTACCCGCGCCTGCAGGTATATGACAAGCGTATAGAAAATGCACAAATTGAAGTAAAACGTGCAAAAGCCGGCTGGTTTGATGCGCTTAGCTTTTCTTACTTATACAGCCCCAACAATGCCACTACTATAGTAGATCCTAACCTGCTGAATGGCTATCAGGTAGGTATGTTTGTAAATGTAGGCTCTATGCTGCAGCGCCCTGCTACTATTAAAAAAGCAAAGACCGATGTAGAAATAAGCAAAGCTGAAAAAGCTGAATACGAGCTGAATATTACGGCACTTGTAAAACAACGCTATTATTTGTACATACAGGCCTTAAGCGTATTAAAGATGAAAGCACAATCCCTTATAGATGTGGAAAGCACCATGCAACAGGTAAAATACAAGTATGAAAAAGGTGAAGAAACGCTGGATGCTTACAACAAAGATCTCGTTTCGTACGAAGACAGGATAGAAGGTAAAATGCAGGCTGAAGGTGCCGTGCTGATAGCAAAATCCAACCTCGAAGAATTACTTGGAACCAAACTGGAAAACATCAAATAACATTGAATGACAGACCTTAAAGATTACGTAAGATTATTAGTCAAAAGAAAATATATTCTTATTGGCATTCCGCTGGTGGCTGTTGTTATCACCTATTTTCTCGTGCGCCATTTGCCCGATGTATATGATTCTAAAGCCCGCATTGCAACCGGCATTGTAGATGACTCTCAGGCATTACTAAACAACAATAAAAAGCAGGAATCGGAGATCAATCAACAATTCAACAACCTGGTACAAATGATACAGTTGAAGCGTATGATAGATCAGGTTTCATACCAACTCATCCTGCACGATCTTACCGATAAACAGCCTTTTCGCAAGCAAAGTGCACTTATAAAACAGCTTAATGCCTCTTCAAAAAAACATGCAATAGATGTTTTTACCCAAAAACACAACTCGCTTTCCGAGTTATCGCTACACGATCAGGATCAGCATGGAATGAACGAGGTATTGAAATCTATGGGTTATGAAGAAATGCAGCTTCGCTCCAAGCTGAGTGTTTACCGCGTAAACAACAGCGATTACATAGATGTGCAGTTTGAATCGGAAAACCCTGAATTGAGCGCCTTTTTAGCCAATACGCTTACCAAGGAATTTCTTTCTTATTACGACTCGCTGAAGAAAGCAAGCCAAAGTAAAGCAGTTAATTTTCTGGAGCAACTGATGAAGGAGAAATATGCGGCTATGAATGCTAAAATGCTGGAACTGAAAGAATATAAAATTCACAACCGTGTATTGAACCTTAATGAGGAAGCGAAGAGCGTATTTGGACAGATAGCAGACTTTGAAACACGCAGGCAAACCGCACAAAAAGAAATTACTTCCTATACAGCAGCTATTAAAGAAATTGATAATAAATTCAAGCCGCAAGACAGAAAGTACCTCGAAGCAAGCATGACCAACATTAACACTGCTATTCTTGCGGATAAAGAAAGATTGAAGCAGTTGAATGACCTGTATGTTACCAGCAATTTTGATGAAAAATATAAGCGCAGCATAGACTCTTTGCGCGGCGAACTCAATGCAAAAATTACCCAGAGTACAGACAAGTATATCTTCAATCCCATGAGTGCTAAGCAAGACCTTATTTCGCAAAAACTGGGCATGGAAGTAGCACTGGATCTGGCAAAAAACAGCGTAGCATCTTTAGAGCAGGAAATCGTTCGTCTCAACCAGCATTTTGACCGCCTCGTACCGCACGAAGCTGTAATACAGGCATATGAAAACGATATAGATGTTGCCAGCCGCGAGTACCTTGAGTTATTGGAAAAATACAACGATGCCAACCTGGCATCCAGCTTTACGGTACAACCTAAACAAATAGAAGTGGCAATGCCCGGTACAGCGCTTCCTTCCAAAAAAATCATCATGGTGATACTGGCAGGCATTGTATGTTTTGTGTTTTGCCTTATTGTGTTTTTTGTACTGTTTTATATAGATGATTCGCTGCACAATGCCAGGGCGTTGGCGCACAAAACAGATTTGCCGGTACTGGGCTGGTTGCCTAAAATGGACGGCAAAATGCTGGATTTAGAACAAATGTGGCAGCAAAATGTGAGTGATAAATCGGTGCTCACTTTCAAAAATCTCCTGCGTTCTTCGCGTTTTGAAATTGAAAAAGAAATGGATGGTGCTACCATGCTTGCCGTTACCAGCATGAAGCAGGGAGAAGGCAAAACATTTTTTGCCATGAGTCTTGCGTATGCCTGCGCTATGGCAAACAGTCGCGTGCTCCTGATAGATGGCAATTTTAGCAACAACACGATTACTGCTACTGCAAAGCCCGACTTGTTGCTGGATGATTATTTAACAGCAGCAAACGATGAGTATTATACATTAATGCAAAGCCCTCAAATGGTTACCGTGATAGGTAATGCAGGCAATGATAACTCGCTGTTGGAGATTAGCAACCGCGACCAGGTAAACAACAAGTTGCAGCGCCTCCGCAGCCAGTTTGATATTATTATTGTGGAAACACCGGCGCTTGAAAACCGCAATAAAGCAAAAGAATGGATGCTCTTTACCGATAAAACCATTGCTGTGTTTGAGGCCGGACAAACGATTAATGATGCCAAAAAGCAATATACCAATTACTTTACCAGCCTCAACGGGCATTTTATCGGCTGGGTAATAAATAAGACCGGAGCGGTATTAAAGAGCGGAAAGCCTGCAAAAATTAAAAAGCAGCAAACCAAAGAGCTGGCTTAAAACAATTAGCATAAATCCAATATCATGTATCAAAATATGCTGAACACATTGTGGATACTGTTGCAAATAATAGTAGGCTACAACTTAGCATTGCCATTCGTTTTGGTTTGCTTGTATAAAGTAAAAAGTATTGGCAATAAGAAAACAACAGCTCATACCGTCATCAAAGAAGAAGCGGATTACGGCATTATAGTAACGGCTTACGAGCAAACGAATACATTGCCTGCAGTGATAGCTTCGTTGCTGAAGATGAACTACACCAATTACCTCATTTATATTGTGGCAGATAAATGTGATATAAGCAATTTAAAATTTAAAGATAAGCGCGTAATTATATTACACCCAGACCAAACATTGGGCAGCAACACCCGTTCTCATTTTTACGCAATCAAGCGTTTCAGAAGAGCGCATGAGCGGCTTACAATCATAGACAGCGACAACCTGGTTGCAACAGATTATCTGCAACAACTGAATGTATATTTTGATAAGGGATATGCTGCGGTACAAGGTGTACGCAAAGCCAAAAACTTAGATACTACGTATTCCTGTCTCGATGCAGCGAGAGATATTTATTATCATTTTTACGATGGCGAAGTGCTGTTTGGCTTAGGTTCTTCTGCAACACTGGCAGGCTCAGGAATGGCATTCACAACGGCCTTATATAAAGAGTGTTTGGAGAAATTAGATGTAAGCGGAGCAGGCTTTGATAAAGTGCTACAGTATGAAATCGTAAAGCGAAAAAAGCGCATAGCTTTTGCAAAAAACGCTATTGTTTTTGATGAAAAAACATCCCAATCAGAGCAATTGGTAAAGCAACGCGCCCGCTGGATAAATACCTGGTTTCGCTACTTTTCTTTTGGTTTTAAACTTACCGGCAAAGGCATTCAGCACTTCAATTGGAACCAACTGTTGTTTGGCTGCATCCTGTTGCGTCCGCCTTTGTTTATGTTTATTATCTTATCAGGTTTGTTTACGTTGGTAAATTTGTTTATCAATCCAATTATTGCATTCATTTGGATAGCAAGCTTTGTTTTATTCCTAATTGGATTTATCATTCCGGTTGTTCACGAAGAAACAGACAAGCGGATATATAAATCGCTGGTAAAAATTCCAATGTTTATGTTTTACCAGGTATTGTCGTTGCTGAAAGTAAAAAAAGCTAACAGTTTTTCGGTAGCTACCCAACACTATCACAGTAATACCATAGAAGAGATAACACCATAATTTTATTTACCCACACAAATAAAAATCATGCGCTACGAGCCAGAAATCATACCGCCGGAAAAGATAGCCGCACAGCAAAAGAAGGTTCAGGAAATTACCCGTAAGCTGGCCATTTGCATAGCTTTTGTAAGTGTTTTTATTTTCTTTATCAAGCTTCTTTTTTTATAACTAATGAAGGGTTACACGCAAATACCAATATCCGCAACCAACGAAAAGCAAAGCTTTTGGAAGAAGTTGTACAACGGCATTATACTGCAAAAATTTAATAGTGTATATGGCGTGTTGTCTTTAGTGTTGGTAGCTGCTTTTATTGCATTGCTCACCAGGCAGTATGGGCTTACACCAGGCTTTATGATCATAGCTCTGAGTGTTGGCATTCCGGTATTATACGCAGTATTAACTTTTCCTCAATTTGGTACGGTGCTCTTGTTGCTCATGGCATATCTGCTGTTTTTAATTATGTCGCTGGGCATACCATTTCCATTGGGCACTTTGATGGATGCACTACAAGGCTTATTAATATTAAGTGTATTAATCAGGCTAAAGAAGAACCCCGATTGGAAAATTTTTAAAAGTCCTATCAGCGGCATTATACTCGTATGGATTTGCTACAATTTGATGGAAGTTGCTAACCCGTCGGCCGAGTCAAGGTTAGCCTGGGTATATACGGTAAGGTCGGTAGCAGTGGTGATGCTGATGTACTTTGTATTTATGTACAACATCCGCACAGTTACTTTTATAAGGTTTATACTAAAAATGTGGCTGCTGTTGTCTGTTGTTGGTGCGTTGTGGGCATACAAGCAGGAGTTTATTGGCTTTTCGGCAAATGAAGAAGCGTACCTCCATTCCGACCCTAACATTGCAGCTTTGCTGTTTCTGGCAGGGCACTGGCGTAAGTTTTCCATTTTTTCCGATCCGGTGGCATTTTCTTACAACATGGTAGTAAGCAGCCTGCTTTGCTTTGCGTTGATTACCGGCAAGAGAAAACTGTGGAAGAAAATTGTATTGGGTTTCTTAATGGCTCTATTTCTCAGTGCCATGATTTTCTCAGGCACGCGCGGTGCTTTTGTTTTGCCCCCGGCAGCACTGGCTTTATATGCAGTACTTAACTTTAATAAAAAGGTTTTAATTTTTTCCATCTTTGCTGCCCTGGCATTTGGCTTTTTAATTGTTGTGCCCACTTCCAATCAAAATATTTTACGTTTTCAAACAGCTTTCAAGCCATCAGATGATGTATCGTTTACAGCACGTAAAGTAAATCAAAAACGTATTCAACCATATATTTTAAGTCATCCGATGGGCGGCGGACTGGGCGCAACAGGCGCATGGGGGCAGCGTTTTGCACCTAACTCTTACTTAGCGCACTTCCCACCCGATAGCGGTTACGTACGCGTTGCGGTAGAACTAGGCTGGATCGGGTTGCTCATTTTCTGCATCTTTATGTTCATGATTTTAAAAACGGGCATCAACTACTACTACCGCATCCGGGATCCCGAACTGAAGACGTATTGTTTAGCAATGGTGCTGATTGTGTTTGCATTTAATGTTGGCAACTACCCGCAGGAAGCGTTGGTGCAGTTTCCTTCCAATGTATATTTCTATCTGGTAGTTGCATTAATTAATATTCTTTATAGACTGGACATAGAAAAAAACGGACCTATTACCGTATGAACCAACCCAATATCATAAAAAATCGCGACATCATTATTGTAGGGCAACAGCCCTGGGATGTAGAGATTGGCAGCAATTGTAAAAACATTGCGCTGGAGTTTAGTAAGCACAACCGTGTGCTGTACGTTAATTCGCCGCTGGACCGTATTACGTTATTACGCAGCCGCAAAGACCCGAAAGTGCAAAAGCGCATTCATGTTATTGAGGGTAAAAGTGACAGCCTGATTAAAATTGCAGACAATCTTTGGAATTATTATCCCGATAAGATGATCGAATCCATCAACTGGATAAAGAACCAAGCACTTTTTGATAAATTAAATAAATACAACAACCGCATATTTGCCAACAGCATTAAGAAAGCAGCCGATCAATTAGGCTTCAGCAATGTGATTTTGTTCAACGATAATGACATTTTTCGCAGCTTTTATTTAAAAGATTTCCTGCATCCTGCAAAAAGCGTTTATTACTCCCGTGATTATTTATTAGCAGTAGATTACTGGAAAACGCATGGCGAAGTATTGGAGCCAAAGATTATTGCCAAGAGCGATGTATGCGTAGCCAATTCGCCTTACTTATCCGATTACTGCAAGCGCAACAATCCACATTCTTATTATGTTGGGCAGGGTTGTGAACTGGACCTGTTTACGAGCTACAACAGCCGCGTAAAGCCGTTGGATATACGTTTTCTCAACACACCTATGATTGGCTATGTTGGTGCATTGCAAAGCATACGGCTGGATATTGAACTGCTTCAATATATTGCGGTGCAAAAACCGGATTGGACACTGGTGCTGGTTGGCCCTGAAGATGAACAGTTTAAGGAATCTGCCCTGCACCAGATGGATAACGTTTTCTTTGCGGGACCAAAGCCGCCGGAGCAGTTGCCGGCTTATATTCATGCATTTGATGTATGCCTCAACCCACAATTGGTAAATGAAGTAACCATAGGCAATTATCCTCGTAAAATAGATGAATATTTAGCCATGGGCAAGCCGGTAGTAGCCACACGTACCGAAGGTATGCGCATTTTTGAAGCGCATACTTACCTTGGCAATACCAAAGAAGATTATATACAACTTATACAACAAGCCTTAAAAGAAGACAGCAACTGTATGCAACAACAACGCAAGGCCTTTGCGCAGCAACATACATGGGAGAATAGCGTACAGGAAATTTATAAGGCAATCATTAACTCGTAACAGCGAAGGCAGGAACATGCACTATTATAGCTGAAATTAATTTTAAAACGACAGTATTAATGCTAATTTAATAACTGCTTTATTATCCATTCTTACTTTTGATAAACTATTATATCCAATATCGCATTTCGATTATTTCTACATTTTTCAACATAAATCCAAGTCTAATTTCTAAAACCAATATCATGAAAAAGTATTCTGTCGTCATCCTTTGCGGAATAGCCATTTCACTTGCAATTTCCTGCAAAAAAGAACAGGGGAATATAGACGGCAACCAACCGGGGCCGCAACCAATTGCACCTGCTGCTTTTAATTTCTCTACTACCAAAAACATAACAATTGACGTTAAGCTATTAACCAACGATAATAAGCCAATATCAGGCGTATTGGTTAATGTTTACTCATCACTTAATAATCAGCAAAACAAAGCTTTATTGTCTGTATTGAGCGGCAGCGATGGCAGTATTAAGACAACCATCAGCATTCCGGCTTATGTAGACACGCTGTATATTGACCCTGCCTATATAGGTCTTTTGCGCAATGCTAAGGCTGTTATCACCGGTAATAGTATTACCGGCGTTATTGGCGGCAACACTGGCTTTAGCGGTGATATAACAGAGAACACTAATCAGAAAACTGCGTCTGCCGATGATGGTACAACCGGCAAAAACGTAACAGGCAGGGGTACTGCTACTACCAAATACGTTTCGGTTCCATTCGACCGCAATGGCCGGCCTACTAATTTAGTAAGTCCGTCGGATGTTGTTTCTTCCACGCTGCTTTCCTTTATCAATACTTCCCTGCCCGAAGGTAAGCCGGTGCCGAATTATCATCCTGACTTTTTGAGCAACAGTGCAGTAAATGACATCAATATTGTAAAGAAAGCGGATGTGTGGGTTACGTTTGTAAGCGAAGGTGCAGGTTACTACAATACACTTGGCTACTACACCTATCCTACCAATAATCCTCCTGCTACCCAGGCAGATATTGATTCTATTCATATCATTCTGCCGAATGCCTCACTTAACGGTGCAGGTGGTGGTATGCTTACAGGCGATAAGGTATATTTAGGTCGTTTTAACCCCGGTGTATCCGTTGGCTTTGTATTGTTGCAGGATGCCTGGAATGCTACAAACAGGAAAATAAACACCAATGCCGACAGGTTTTTTACACATGATTATTTGAATACTACCGAAACTAACTCAACCAAGGCAAGACACGCCGTATTGTTGTATGATGATGTAAACCATTTGTTTCTTACCGGCTTTGAAGATTTGACCCGCACGGGTGGGGGCAGTGATGAGGACTTTAATGATTTGGTGTTCTATACTACTTCCACTTTTGTAGAGGCCATTTCAAAAGAGAATGTAAACCCTATTGATAAGCCAGCCGATACAGATGGGGATGGTGTAACGGATGTGTACGATAAATTCCCTGCTGATCCTGCCCGTGCTTACATTCAGTACTACCCTGCGGAAAGCGTTTGGGGCACTCTTTCCTTTGAAGACCGGTGGCCTTCTACCGGCGATTACGACCTGAATGATTTGGTGGTGGGTTATCGCTATAGATACATCAATAATGCGCAGAATAAAACAGTAGAAATGTATGGTGATTATACCATCCGCGCCATTGGAGCAACCTTTATCAATGGTTTTGGTGTGCAGCTTCCGGTTGCAGCTAATAAAGTAAGTGCGGTAAGTGGTCAGCAACTGATTGCCAATTACATTTCCACCAATGCGAATGGTACCGAAGCAGGACAAACCAATGCAGTAATCATTCCTTTTGATGATACCCGTGCACTGTATCCTTCCGGTGGCTTTATGAATGTAACAAATGAGTCGGTTTACCTCACGGCAGATACTGCACACGTGTATGTAAAGTTCACAGCAGCACTATCTTCTGTTGAACTACCGGCGGATGTGTATAATCCATTCCTTATAAGTAATAGAAACCGGGGCAACGAAATACACTTACCGGGCAGCAAACCTACCGATAAAGCCAATAAGAATCTTTTTGGTACCGAACAGGATAACACCGATGCAACGACCAACAGTTACTATAAAAGTGCCAGCAATTGGCCTTGGGCAATGAACTTTATTGAAGACTTCGATTATCCTGAAGAGACCGCTAATGTTGCCAATGCTTATTTAAACTTTCTTTCATGGGCGCAATCCGGTGGTGTACAATATACTGACTGGTATAGGGATATTGGCGGCTATCGTAATAATCTCTTAATTTTTAAAAAGAAATAATATCTACTTTATAATAAAACAACTGCTTGCAATAAAGCAGTTGTTTTATTATGAACAGTGGTAAACAAGTCATTAAATTCAAGTTATCATAATCCAAGCCTTTATTTTCTGCCGATGGATGCCTTAATCATAACTGGTTATTAGCATTCATTAGCGGCGCTCTTCCACATTCGGGACAAATTGTGTAGCGTTGTTCATCGGATCAATCAGGCTTAAATGTGGCGATGCACTTACCTTGATACTTTCATGTATAATGCCTGATGTAAATAGATTTAAATTTATATCCCTTTTAAAGTAAAGCAAGTATAGCAAAATAATGAGTTGACGATAAAGTGTCTGATATTCAGGAGAAAATACAGCCAAACTACTGCCATTATATCTTAAAGCTAACGTTAATATTCAACCTTCAATTAATTACATTTTAACCGCCTTATCTGGTACAACAAGTAACTTTGAGATTCAATAATTCCAATATCATATATCCAATATTAATCAATATAAACTGAGACTTATTTGGTGCTGGTATATCAAATCTCAATTACATTCTAATATTCCGCTTTCTTTAAAATCAATATTATGAAGAAGTATTATGTAGCACTCCTGTGTGGAGCGGCCATTTCACTTGCAATTTCCTGCAAAAAGGAATCAGGAAATATAAATGGCAATCAGCCAGAGGCGCAACCAATTGCACCCAGCGGCTTTAACTTTTCTACTACTAAAAGTATAACAATTAACGTAAAATTGCTTACCAACGACAACCAGCCGCTGAGTGGCGTGTTGGTAAATATATATTCGTCCTCTGCAAACAAAGACGGCAAATCACTATAGTCGGTATTAAGTGGTAGTGACGGCTCGGTTAAAGCTACGGTAAGCATACCGGCTTATGTAGATACCCTGTTTATAGATCCTGCCTATGTGGGTCTCATACGCAATGCTAAAGCTGTAATTAACGGCAGCAGCGTTATAGGTACTATTGGTGGTGATGCGGGCTTTAGCGGTGATATTGTAGCCAACAACGAACAGGAAGAAGCACCAGCTATAGATGCTACTACGGGCAGAAGCATAACTGGCAGAGGCACTACAACAAAATATGACTACATGGGATTATACGATCTTAGTGGACGTCCGCTGTATCTTACACTCATCTCAGATGTAATTTCATCCAGCTTGCTTTCCTTTATCAATACTTCGCTGCCGGAAGCAAAGCCAGTACCTACCTACCATCCTGATTATCTAAATGCAGGTGCAGTAAATGACATCAATATTGTAAAGAAAGCAGATGTGTGGGTTACGTTTGTAAGTGAAGGTGCAGGTTACTACAATACGCTTGGCTACTACACCTATCCTACCAACGATCCTCCTGCCACACAAGCAGACATTGACTCCATTCATATTATGCTGCCGAATGCATCTCTTTCCGGCTCAGGTGGTGCTATGCGTTCAGGTGATAAGGTATATTTAGGTCGTTTTAACCCCGGTGTATCTGTTGGCTTTGTATTGCTTCAAAATGCCTGGAGTCCAATTTCCAGAGCGGTAAATACAAGTGCCCCCAAATTCTTCACACATGATGAGCTGAATACCACCGAAACCAGCACATCAATGAAAAGGCATGCCGTATTGTTGTATGATAATGTAAACAAATTATTTCTTACCGGCTTTGAAGATCAGACACGCTCTACAGGCAGCAGTGATAATGATTTCAATGACTTAATTTTTTATACTAGTTCCAATCCTGTAGAGGCAATTTCAAGAGAAAGTGTAAATCCTATTGATAAACCAACAGATACAGATGCAGATGGTGTAACGGATGTGTACGATAAATTCCCTGCTGATCCTGCCCGCGCTTATATTCAGTACTACCCTGCAGAAAGCATTTGGGGCACTCTTTCCTTCGAAGACCTGTGGCCTTCCACTGGTGACTACGACCTGAATGATATGGTAGTAGGCTATCGCTATAAATACATTAAAAATGCGCTAAACAATACGGTTGAAATGTATGGCGATTATACCATCCGTGCAATTGGAGCTACCTTTATCAATGGCTTTGGCGTGCAGCTACCTGTTGCATCCAGCAAAGTAAAGACAGTAACCGGGCAAAAACTGATAGCTAATTACATCTCCACCAATGCGAATGGTACCGAAGCAGGACAAACCAATGCAGTAATCATTCCTTTTGATGATACCCGTGCACTGTATCCTTCTGGTGGCTTCACCAATGTTGTAGATGGTACAACGTATATGTATGGCGATACTGCCCATGTATATATTGGGTTCACAACACCACTCACCAGTACGGAATTAGCTGCGGGTACGTATAACCCTTTTCTTATCAGTAATCAACGCCGTGGCTACGAAGTGCATTTAGCAGGACTTAAACCTACGGATAAAGCTGATAAAACATTGCTTGGTACCATGCAGGACAACTCCAGCACTGCCAGCAATAAATATTATTTAAGTGCGCAAAACTGGCCCTGGGCTTTAAGTTTTGTTGAAGGCTTTGATTACCCCGCAGAAACAAACAATGTTTCAGAAGGCTATTTAAACTTCCTTACCTGGGCACAAAGCGGTGGTACGCAAAAGGCAGACTGGTACAAGGATATTGCTGGTTATCGCAACAACAATTATATCTTTCATAAATAAAGCTAATCATTAGCTTTATTTATGTCTGTTAAGCAGCTTCCAAACAGGAAGCTGCTTTTTTATTTACAGAGGTGATGGGATAATTTCACTTTGATAAGACTACAGTAAATAACCGTGCTACTATATTTTGCGGGTAAATGGAGATGCTACGAGCCTGCGCCGTGATGAAGTTTGATTATTGCTATGCGCTCTAATTACCATAGATGCGAGCATACCTTGAGTGTAATAAACAAAGTACAAATTCGCTCCATGATACGCAGGTGTAAAGGGAGCCTGTCCTGTAAAGTCCAGAATTCTTTCTTTATCAGGAGGCAGGTATGTAAATCTACATCTTACCCCTTAGGACTGATGGATATGATACTAATAACATACTATAACCATTTTATTGCCTTTGCCGATTAGAAAACCTGCCCGGATTATAGCGGTAAATCAATAATAAAATTAGCTAAACTCCGGTGAGGTGATAGAATTAGCTGAATGATACTGGATTCAGGTTTTGAATAGAATAAAAACCAGTGACAGGCTTTTAACGCAAGCATTTACCTTGACTAAAACCTGTAATTATTTACTTCAGTTTTCATGCCCGAAGGTCTGGATTACTGTCAGTCAATGCTGTACAACTTACTATGTATGCTGCCAGCTAAATATATCTTGCATAAGCAAATCCCTATTATGGCAGGTAGAGTGTCCGTAACAGCTCGCTGTAAAACAGCACCTCTACTTCTGATAGATGAGAATTATTTAGCTGATAATCTACCTAAAGCAATAACCATCCATATAAAATAAAACAGCCGGCACATAATGTACCGGCTGTTTTTATTTTCATTAAAAAACTTATCTCAATCTCATTACATAATTACCCGATACCGGCACTACAAACACCGGTGTTTCAGTAGCAGTAATGGTAAGTTGCCCATTCACCGTATTCACTGTTTGCGTTGCCATCATATCACCAGTGGGTGTAGGCGTATAAATGGTGGCTGCAATGGCATCGCCAAGATCAATGGTACAAGTTCCGGTTCTGCCTTTTTCATCACCAATCATTACCGCATACATGCTGTAACCATTCCATTCATAACGATCAACAATCGGGTCGTTGTTTAGCGTTTCTTTATAGGTATATTCTCCAAAAGTTTTGAGTGTTTGGTAAACAAAATTACCACTTGGCTTGCGGGTCCTGTCCTGGTACAATAAACCACAGGTAGCAAACTGACCGGTACCGCCGGGATTATTATCCGTCAATTCATAAAAAAATACTTTTTGAATACCTCTTCGTGCATACATCAGCGAGGTGCGTAAAGTCCAGTCGGCTTTGGTAAGGGCAGCCGTTTTATCACCAATCGGTATAGCTTTATAGGGGCTGGCGGTATCGTCGTAGCCAGTTTCGGTAATCCACACCGGCATATCTGCCGCAAACTGGTGTGCTGCAAGCAAAAAGCTGTAAGCAGTGCTATCGCCATTGCCCACTTCGGGCGCTACACCACGTGTAGGGTAGCCGTTTTGAGAGGTTCGCGTATCGTTGCTGATAAAATGATAATTAATAACATCCCAACAGAAATTTACGCTGCCATCCGGCTTGTAACCACGAAACTCTTTACACCAATCTATCATTCCCTTTAAGAAATCGGGTGTAGCCAATGCCACGCCACTCATTACCACCTGCATGGAAGAGTCGGCATTTTTTACGCCAACAGCAGGCCCCATGGTGTTTTTATTACCGTCGTAAAAAGTCGATAAATTAGCGGCATATTCACGGCCAGTCTGATAAGCTTTACGCCCCTTCCACCATTTATCACGCTCATTATCGCACTCTATATATTTTACATAATTCAGTCCTACCCTTTTCTTATTGATCTGGTCGCCGGTCCAGCGTTGCGACGCATCAACACTTACCAGCGAAGTATCTACATTGGGGTTGTTGCCATAGCGCGCCGCATACTGAAAAGCTACCTTTGCTTGCTCTATATAAGAGTTGGGGTCAGAGAAATCTTTGCCATAACGCACCGGCACGTTCTCCGCATCGCGCTGATTATCTGGATATGTATTCAACATCCAGTTAGGCAGCGTTTTCAGGTCGGCAAGTACTTCTATACCATTTGCTTTACAGGTAGCATAAATCGTATCGTAGTTCCAGCCGCCACTATGCACGGGGTTAAAAGTATATTTGCCTTCTACAGACTCCAGCTTTTCCCAATCCATATAATGTCGCAGCCCTGCAAAGCCTTTCATGGCATTTACCTTTGTATTATCCAGTTGCCCCGTTACACCATTAATAAAATCCCATTCAAAAGCGTTCACGCCAAAAAAGTTTTTCAACGGCACCTGCTTGGTAATAACGGGTGTTACAGGTGGCGGTGTGTAACTGCCATACAGTTCCATTTCGGCAGGATATTGATACCATGCATTCAGCACGATATAGCGAACGTTTGGTATCACAGAATCTACAGCAAACAAATTTTGTTCGTTGTGCGGACCAACCCACACGTTGTATTGTGCACCGGTAAATTTGGCAATTTCAATCCTTTTCCAGTCGGAGGTAATTACAGAAATGGTTACCGGGTAGTCGCTCATGGTGCTTTGCCAGTCGAAAAAGCGGATGCTGTCAATTACCATTTGTTCGCCATCAAGCAAAGGATAGTATGCATCAAAATTATTGAACATTTTGCCAAAGCCGGTGTTGGCATTAGCATATAAGTTACCATCAAATAAATCATCTAATCCGCGGGAACAGTTATTGAGCTGATACCAGCGGTGTGGGTCAATTGGTATTTTGTTGGGTAATGGCTGAGCAAAAGAAACAGCCGACGCACATAATAGAAGCAAACTGATAAAAAGTTTTTGCATGATATTGGAAGATTACAAATTTTCGTATTATACAACAAATATAAGACAGCCTTTAAGTGCTACCTTGGTATGTCATATCATTTAATGTAATTTAAATGCACACTCAGCATTTGCCAAGTATGTATCATTGCATTAACAGGCATCGCCTGTTAAAAATTAATACAGAACTATGAAAAGAATAAGGTTAAGTGTATTAGACCAGTCGCCGGTACGCCGCGGAAGCAATGCATACGAGGCATTGCAGGAGAGCGTGCAGTTGGTGCGCCTTGCCGATGAGTTGGGCTATACGCGTTATTGGTTAAGCGAACATCACAATACCACCATGCTGGCAGGCTCAGCACCCGAAGTATTGATAGCCAGACTGGCTAATGAATCAAAACATATCCGGCTGGGCTCCGGCGGCATTATGCTGCCCAATCACAGCACTTTAAAAGTTGCAGAAAATTTTAGATTACTCGAAGCCCTTTATCCGCAACGCATAGATTTAGGTGTTGGTCGTGCGCCCGGTGGCGATCGTATTACTTCGCAGCTACTCAATCCTTCCAATACGTTCGACCCGCAGGAATACATAAGACAGGTAGCCGACCTGCAGGCGTTCCTTACAGATACGCCCACCGAAGGTACCATGAACGGCAAAGTGCGGGCCATCCCCATAACCAGTACTGCACCCGATTTGTGGATGCTTACCTCCAGTGGCGAGAGCGCTTACCTGGCTGCTTACTTTGGCATGGCGCTTTGCTTTGCACAGTTTATTAATCCTGTTGGTGCGGCAGAAGCAATTCAACAATACAAACAACGTTTTAAACCGTCCGGCATATTAGCAGCACCGCAAACCTGCGTAGCTATTTTTGCTTTTTGTGCCGAAAGTGAGCAAAAAGTAAAAGAAGTGCAGGCCATGATGGACTTTCGTTTTCTAAGTTTTGAAAAAGGACAGTACGATCTGCAGTTTTCGTATAACGATATAAAAGATTATGAATATTCGCCTGCAGAATGGCAGCGCGTATTGCACAACCGCGGTCGTGTAATAACAGGTACGCCGGATATGGTAAAAGAAAAGCTGACAGCATTGGCAACAGCATGTGATACAGATGAAATAATGATAGCCACATTTACAGAGCATTTTGAGGACCGGCTGCAATCGTACCGGCTGCTGGCCGATTTGTTTGAACTAAAGAAGGAGAACGAAGAAACCTCGGTTGCGGTATAATGTTTAATAGGAAAAATTTATTAAACCACCAAGGCGTAAAGGGTTACAACCAGATGTATTCGAAACATAACTGCTTTATTTGAAAGTAAAGCAGTTATCGTCATTGCGAGCGGTAGCGAAGCAATCTGTGCTTGGCCTCAAATCATTATCGATAGCTTATTTTGATTGTACGATAATCTACAGATTGCTTCGCTACCGCTCGCAATGACGAAAAGCCTGTTACTGTTTATTTAAAATCTCTAATTCATTTTAAGGTATTCTTCATTCAGTACACAAGGTTCATCGCCCACTATGTAAATACGTAAGTAATTCCTTTTTTATATGAGTAAAATATACAAGCTCCATCGCGTACAGCTTTTACATACCTCCATGGATATAGCATGGCGCTTCTTCAGCAATCCGGGAAACCTGCAACAAATCACGCCGCCATTTATGAAGTTTAAAGTTACAGATACGTACGGCGATACAATGTATGCAGGTCAACTGATTGAGTATCGCGTGCGACCTCTGTTGGGTATTTCGTTGTACTGGATGACAGAGATAACGCATGTAAAAGACAAAGCTTATTTTGTAGATGAGCAGCGTTTTGGCCCATACAGTTTCTGGCATCACCAACACCATTTTAGAGAAGTAGAAAATGGTGTTGAAATGACGGATTTATTACACTACAAAATACCTTATTACTTTTTAGGCGATGTTGCCAATCGCTTTTTGGTGCAGAAAAAAGTAGCACAAATATTCGACTACCGCGCACAGAAAATAAAGGAAATGTACGGCTGATATTTTCACCGCGGCGGACGGGAGAAGATAGAGGTTTCGAAGTGTAAACAACGCTCTGCGTAAACTCTATTAACTCCAGCTCTCCCCGGTGAAAAATAAAAATAATTACCCTATATCACCAAAACACATGTATTTGATGGTCATGTATTCTTCTATACCGTAGCGGCTGCCTTCCCTTCCATAGCCGCTTTGTTTTACACCGCCAAAAGGTGCTTCGGTATAAGAGATTATTCCTTCATTAATGCCTACTATTCCATACTGTAGCTGCTCGGCTATGCGCCATGCGCGGCTTACATTTTCTGTAAAAAAATAAGCTGCCAATCCATACTCAGTTGCGTTTGATAGCGCAATAGCTTCCTCGTCGGTTTTAAATACATATATAGCGGAAACAGGTCCAAAAATTTCTGCATTACTCAACCGCATATTGGCATTGCAATGTGTAATAATGGTGGGCTCATAAAACAAATCACCTGCATTACTTTTTTTACCGCCAAGCACTACTTCCGCACCTTTACTTATGGCATCATCCATCAAGGTTTCTACCTTTTGTACTGCCGCTTCGTTTATTAGTGGACCTATCTCCACATCAGCATGTACGCCATTGCCCACCTGCAGATTTTTTACCGCTTTTTTATATGCATTCATAAAGTTTTCATAGATGTTTTCCTGCACCAGAATTCTGTTGGCACATACACACGTTTGCCCTGCATTGCGGTACTTGCTGGCAATCGTTCCTTTTACAGCCACATCCACTTTCGCATCGTCAAAAACAATAACCGGTGCATTACCACCCAGTTCCAGCGATAATTTTTTAACTGTTGATGCCGATTGCTTCATCAATATCCTTCCCACTTCTGTAGAGCCGGTGAATGATACTTTCGCAATTGCCGGATGCGTGGTTAACACCTGTCCTATTTCGGCAGCCTGCATAGTAGGTAGTACATTGAACACACCAGCAGGGAAGCCTGCATCCATTGCCAGCTTTGCCAGTGCCAAGGCACATAATGGTGTATCTTCTGCCGGTTTTAAAACCACGGCACAACCGGCCGCAAACGCCGGTGCTACTTTGCGCGTTATCATAGCAACAGGAAAGTTCCAGGGTGTAATAGCCGCCACTACGCCGATTGGTTGTTTGATAGTGATGAGCCGCTTATCCTGCACCGGCGATGGAATGGTTTCGCCATACGTGCGGCGACCTTCTTCGGCAAACCATTCTACAAACGAAGCGCCGTACATTACCTCGCCTTTTGCTTCGGATAAAGGTTTGCCCTGCTCGGTAGTAAGCAGTAAAGCAAGGTCGTTTGCATTATCAAGGATTAATTCGTACCATTTTTTTAAAATGGCGCCGCGTGTTTTTGCAGGTGTGCTGCTCCATGTTTTAAATACTTCCACAGCAGCGGCAATGGCCTGTTCTGTTTCCTTTACGGTAGCGTTGGCAACGTCAGCGACTTTGCTGCCATCGGCAGGGTTATACACAGCAAATGTGCCGTTATCTTCCGCAGGCAGCCATTGATTATTGATGAAAATATCTTTTTGTAGTAAAGTGGTGTTGGTTAGCTGCATTTTTATTCAATTTTATTTGTTGCAAAGCTACAGCCCTGCAAACCGGAATAATATTACTTCCGTAGTATGAAGTTACGGCTGTTTCATGCAGAAGGATACAATAGCTTGTATTTCACTGCCTTTATAATTATTAGTAATAGCAATACAGCCATTATTAAAGGGCAAACAATTTAAAGAAATATGGATGTTTTTAGTGTAAAAAAGAAAATATATAGCAAACAAAAAAGAAGAAAATTAATTCACAAAGGCAAAATCATTCATTACATAACCAGCAGGTTTCTTAAATATTTACCCCAAACACAACCTCCTTTATTATTACATTTGCTCGCTTTTATTTAAAAAAAACAAGCAATCAACCGTTATGCATTTATCTTCTATCCTGCAGCGCTTCAACGAGCCGGAAACGCTCAAAATGGCCAAACTTGGCCGCGAGCTGCGCGCACAGGGCATTGATGTGATTGACCTGAGCCTTGGCGAACCTGACTTTGATACTCCACAACATATTAAAGATGCGGCTATCAAAGCGATTGAGGACAACTGGAGCCATTACACGCCGGTAGCCGGCTATCTCGACCTCCGTGAGGCCGTATGCTTTAAATTTAAACGCGACAACAATCTTGATTATAAACCGGAAAACATTGTAGTTTCTACCGGTGCCAAACAAAGTCTTGCTAATGCTATTCTTGCACTGACGGATGATGGGGATGAAGTAATCATTCCAACACCTTACTGGGTTACGTATAGTGAACTGGTAAAGATTGCACGCGGCAAAGTAGTGGAACTGCATACTACTACCGAAAGTGGTTTTAAAATTACGCCACAGCAACTGGAAGATACGATTACCGATAAAACAAGAGTATTCCTGTTTTCGTCACCTTGCAACCCAAGTGGTGCAGTGTACAGCAAGGAAGAGCTGGAAGGTTTGGCAGAGGTGTTCCGCAAACATCCGGATGTTACTATTCTGAGTGATGAGATTTATGAGTATATCAACTTTGTAGGCAAGCACGAAAGCATTGCGCAGTTTGAAGATTTGAAAGACCGTGTAGTAGTGATAAATGGCTTAAGTAAAGGTTTTGCTATGACCGGCTGGCGTATTGGTTATATTGCAGCTAATGCGCAAATTGCAAAAGCCTGCGAAAAGATTCAGGGACAAATGACCAGCGGTACCAACTCCATTGCACAAAAAGCTGCTGTGGTAGCACTCACCACTGATCTTCGCCCTTCGATGGAAATGGTGGAAGAATTTACGCGCCGCCGCCAGCGCGTGCTGGAATTAGTAAAGGAAATACCCGGCATTAAATGCTTTGAGCCCGAAGGTGCATTTTATATTTTCCCCGATGTGTCTTCTTATTACGGCAAAAGTTATGGCACTACTACCATTAATAATTCAGCAGATTTTAGCATGTTTTTACTCAATACCGCGCACGTATCTTCGGTGATGGGCGATGCCTTTGGCGAGCCGGACTGTGTACGTTTTTCATTTGCCAACAGCATGCAAAACATTGAGAGAGCATGGGCAAGAATAAAAGAGGCGTTGAGTAAATTAAAGTAAGATAAGATAGGTTGGGAAGACAAAAACAAGATAAAAAATACAAGCTGCAAGCAATCAGCAGTGACATTTTAATTCATAATCTGAAGTCCGCTTTTGAATAAAATCTACAAAAAGCTTCGGTTTACTAAAAGTAAACCGAAGCTTTTAATTTTTAGTACAGTTTCATCTAATACGCTCATAGCCTTGCAGCTTGAATCTTGCTACTTGTCGCTTATCTTCGCTTTCGCTCATGCAAGGCACCAAATTAGAAATGTTCGAAAACCGTTTGCTCAAAGTGTATAAGCACCGCAGCAAACAGGCGCAACGGCAGCACGTTACCTGCTATCGCGTGTACGACCACGACTTGCCCGAGTTTCCCTTTAGTATTGAGTTGTATGGCGATAAAGTATATGTAGCAGAATACCTGCGCCGGCATGGCATGGACGAAGAGGAGCATGAGTTTTGGTTAAATGATTGTTTGGACGTAATCAGTAAAGTGCTTTCGGTTAGTGTTGAACACATCTACGTTCGTCAGCGCCGCCGTATGAACCACCGCAGTCAGCAGCAATATGAGAAAACAGGCGTACAAAAGGAATTTTTTGCGGTAGAAGAAAGTGATTTGAAATTCCTGGTTAATCTAACTGATTATGTAGATACCGGCTTGTTTCCCGACCATCGCATTACACGGCAATTGGTGCGTGAGCATGCTGCCTGCAAACGCGTGCTTAATTTATTTTGTTATACCGGTTCTTTCTCGGTGTATGCTGCGGCAGGCGGCGCAGCAAGTGTTACTTCGGTTGATCTTTCCAAAACGTATTTAGGTTGGGCAGAAGATAATTTTGCACTGAATCATTTTACTCAAAAAGATAAATATCATTTTGTACATGCCGATGTAAAGCAGTATCTGAAGACATTAAGGGAGAACAGTTTTGATTTGGTGATCATGGATCCGCCCACCTTCAGCAACAGCAAGCGCATGAATGATTTTTTAGATATTCAAAGGGACCATGTTGAACTACTGAATGATGTATTGGCGGCTACTACAGCAGCAGGCATTGTTTACTTCAGCACCAACTTTACAAAGTTTGTGTTAGATGCGGAAAAGATAAAAGCATCCAGCATCAAAGATATTACCAAAGCCACTACTCCATTCGACTTTGAAGGTAAGCTGAAACGCTGGTGTTTTAGGATAACGAAATGATTTTGTGAATAGTGAATTGTCAATGGTGAATGTATGAGTTTGTGAGAAATAAAAAGTAAGTATAAGTTGTACTTTTAAAACTTTTCGTGAACCCTTAAACATTCACCCCTTCACCCGCTCACTATTTTTTGCAATAAAATCTCCCCAGCCTTTGAAGTCTTTGGTAGCTGCTGCCAATGGTGAAGATGTTTGATAATAATGGCATAGTGCGACTGCAAGCGCATCGGTAGCATCAAAATAAGTGGGCTGTACCTCTATTTTCAACAAATGCTGCAGCATCTTCCAAACCTGTTCTTTACCCGCATTACCATTGCCGGTAACAGATTGTTTTACTTTGCGTGGCGAATATTCTGTAACAGAAATACCTGCCTGCATGGCAGCAGCAATGGCAACGCCCTGCGCACGACCGAGTTTGAGCATACTTTGTACATTCTTACCAAAAAAGGGCGCTTCAATGGCAAAAGTGGTTGGTTTATGCGCAGCAATCAGCTCCGAAACTTTGTTGTGAATTAATTGCAGGCGCAGGTACACATCTTTATGGGCACTCAGTTTTAGCGCGTCCATTGTTACCAGCATTGGCTTGCCATTGTATATAGCAACCACTGCAAAACCCATGAGCAACGTGCCAGGGTCAATAGCCAATATCACTTCTGTAGGTTTCATTTGCGCCGATGAAAGTAATAAAATGAAAACACAACAATACAGTAAATTATTTTTGGTGTACGTTTGAAAAATTTTTTGTTGCTGAACAAACGATACAAAATATTAATCAATTATATCGCCGGGCCACTTTTATTCCTGCTTCTTGCGTGGTCTATTTACACAAAACTCAAAGATCAATATACTTTTTCCCAAATAAAAGAAATTGTTGGCAATGCCTTCAGCAACAATCATCAACATCTAATCATTTATGTGCTCTTACTCATGTGCGCCAACTGGAGTATTGAAGCTTTTAAATGGAAAATACTGATGCAGCGCGTTCAGCCGGTTTCCTTTTTCAGGGCTTGCAAGGCAGTGCTCTCCGGCTTGTCTTTTTCTTTATTTATTCCAAACGGTGTGGGCGATTACATTGGCCGCACGTTGTATATGCGCGAAGGCAACAGGCTGCGCTCAGTACCTTTAAATGTTATTGGCAGCATCAGCCAATTGATTGTAACACTCACTACAGGCGTTATTGGCTTGTTTTACCTGAAAGCAAATATTTTGCATATCGAGGGTTTAAATATTTATTGGCTAAATGGTTTGCTGTATGCTGTTATCGCTGCGCTGATTGTATTCCTCTTGCTGTTCTTTAAAATTTCGTGGTTTACGGTCTGGTTCGAGAAAATACCATTTATACAGCGGCATCGCATCTTTGTGCAAAGCCTCGAACAGTTTGACATACAACAATTAACACACATTTTAATGCTTTCTGTTTTACGTTATGCAGTATTTATCATCCAATACTTTATCGTTTTTCGTTTATTTAACGTAAATATTCCAATAATACAGGCAGCGTTTGCCGTTAGTGTACTATTCTTATTGTTGGCAGTTGTGCCGGCAGTACCCAGTATTGCCGAGCTGGGTGTACGTAGCGAAGTGAGCCGGCAATTATTTGGTTTATTCAGTGCCAATGCAGCTGGTATAGTTTTTTCAGCAGCTTTTATCTGGATTATAAATTTAATAATTCCGGCATTGGCAGGCACTATTTTTATAACAGGCATTAAATTATTCAAGAAACAATAACGCGTGAAGAAATTTGTATTCATTTTACTACTTACTACGTTTACTTTCGGCAAGCTTTCGGCAGGCGACGACTTTTGCGGTGTGCGCAATACCGCTTTTAAGGCAGGTGAAAACATTACGTTTACGGTGTTTTACTCCGTAGCAGGCATTTATGTAAATGCCGGTACTGCCAATTTCATCACCTCAATAGAAAGATTGAACAACAAACCGGTGTATCATGTAGTAGGAACGGGCACCAGCAACAGCAGCTACGATTGGATATTTAAAGTACGCGACCGATATGAAACCTACTTTGATACCTCTACGTTGCAACCTGTTAAGTTTATCCGCAAAGTGGACGAGGGGGGCTATACTAAATATGAGAATGTTACCTTCAATCAAAAGACCAACACGGCAATTTCTGCCAAGGGTGTCTTTAATGTGCCTAACTGTGTACAGGATGTTTTAAGCTCTATTTACTATGCCCGCAACATCAATTTTGAAGGAATGAAAGTGGGCGATAAAATTCCGTTTAATCTTTTCCTCGACAATCAGGTATATAATATTTACATCCGTTATCTGGGCAAAGAAACGGTGCGGACTAAATATGGTAAATTTCGCACTATAAAATTTAAACCGCTGCTGGTGCAGGGTACTATTTTTACCGGTGGTGAAAAAATGACCGTTTGGGTGAGTGATGATGCCAACCATATTCCATTGCGCATTGAAAGCCCTATTAATGTTGGCAGCGTAAAAGTAGATGCGATGCAATGGCGCAATCTGCGCTATCCGCTTACTTCACTGATTAGCTGGAGGTGATTTTTGTTATAGAATTTATTGCAAAGCCCGTTATATTTAACATGTAACGGGCTTTAATATTTTTGTACCTGATAATTTTACACCTGCAATACGCCCGTTTTAAACTCCTCTATTTTAGGATTATTATTCGCTGCCGCAACGCCTTCCGAAATCACCAATCTGGTTTGTGCCGGATCAATAATATCATCTACCCACAATCTTGCAGCCGCATAGTATGGCGTGGTTTGTTTTTCATAGCGGCTTTTTATTTCATTCAATAAATGCTGCTCTTCTTCGGGGCTTACTTCTTTGCCCTTGCTCTTCATAGAAGCTACCTGAATTTGCAACAGCGTTTTGGCTGCCTGTTCACCGCCCATTACTGCTATTTTTGCCGAAGGCCAGGCGTAAATAAAACGTGGATCGTACGCTTTACCACACATGGCATAATTACCTGCACCGAACGAATTGCCGGTGACAATAGTAATTTTTGGAACTACCGAATTGGCAACTGCATTTACCAGCTTAGCACCATCTTTTATAATGCCCGCCTGCTCGCTGCGGCTGCCTACCATAAAACCGGTTACATCCTGCAAAAAAATAAGTGGTATTTTTTTTTGATTACAATTCATAATAAAGCGGGCTGCTTTATCCGAACTGTCATTGTAAATAACGCCCCCCATTTGCATCTCCCCTTTTTGTGCTTTTACAATGAGACGTTGATTGGCAACAATGCCCACAGCCCAGCCATCAACGCGCGCATAGCCGCATACGATGGTTTTGCCATAATCTTCTTTAAACTGTTCAAAGCTGTCTGCATCCACAATATGTTCTATTAATTCCACCACATCGTAGGGCTTTGCATTGTTTTGTTGCATAATGCTGTAGATGCCCTGTGTGTCTTTCGCAGGCGCTTTCGGTGCAATACGGTTAAATCCGGCAGTATTGGGCAACGCAATTTTACTCACGAGACTTTTGATGTAATCCAGACATTCGTGTTCCGTATCAAACTTATAATCGGCTGTACCGCTGATGGCAGTTTGTGTAGTAGCGCCACCCAAGGTTTCATTATCTACCTCCTCCCCAATAGCAGCTTTTACCAGATATGGACCAGCCAGAAAAATGCTGGCACCTTCTACCATCAATACTTCATCACTCATAATGGGGAGGTAAGCGCCGCCTGCCACACAAGAGCCCATTACTGCCGCTATTTGCGTGATACCCATTGCACTCATTCTGGCATTGTTGCGAAAGATGCGTCCAAAATGTTCTTTATCGGGAAAGATTTCGTCTTGCATGGGCAAAAAAACACCGGCACTATCTACGAGATAAATAATGGGCAAATTATTTTCCATGGCAATTTCCTGCATACGCAGGTTTTTCTTGCCTGTAATGGGAAACCAGGCACCAGCTTTTACGGTTTGATCATTGGCAACAATCACACATTGTCTGCCGCTGATATAACCAAGTCCGGCAACTGTGCCACCCGCGGGACAACCACCATATTCTTCGTACATATCATAGCCGGCAAAAATTCCTATTTCTATAAATGGTTTGTCTGTATCGCACAGATAAGCAATGCGCTCACGAGGAGTAAGCTTGTTTTTCTCTTTTTGTTTTTCGTTTGCTTTTTTGCCGCCACCCTGTTTTATTTTTTCGGTGCGTTGTTTTATTTCACTCATCAAAAGCTGCATCCAGTCTCCGTTGCGGTTGCATTTTATATCCATACTTACAATTGCTAGTTTAGCAAAGATAAGAGGGAGTGGTGAGTTGTGAATGGTTTTTTGAACTGCGCAGGCGCAAAGTATCCTAACTGGGATTTGGGAAGATTATTGTGATAAATAAGATGGAAGTAAATATAAGTGCCTTGCTTAAGACCATTCAAAGTAAAAAGTTCCGAACGCCTTTGCACTCCGGGCTTAACCTTTTCTCAAAAGTAAAAGCGCCATACTACCTTGCAGTATAATACTTTTACTTTTAGTCTGATACATTTATACCAACACCGCTTTACGCCTGGATGTTGATAAAGCGGGTTGTGCAACTTGTTTTTTCTTTTTGCGGCCACGCCAGATAAGAAAGCCGGTAACAGGAAGACTCGCAACAATAAAGCTGGCAAAAAAAGCCAGTATTTTAGTAGGCAACCCACCAATAGCACCTACGTGAATATCGTAATTCATGCGGGCAATTTTATCGGCAGCAGAAGCAGCTTTGTACCTGCCTGCATAAGGCCCGGTGGCAGGCAATTCCTTTAATGTATATTGATCGAAATGGAAAGCATCCAGCTTGTAATAAGTGCCGGGACGGTAATTGATAAAAAATTCAATCGGGGCTGTTTTGGTAGTTGCAAAATAAATAGAGGCACCAGCCCCATCCGGCACTTGTGCATACATCTGCTGCCATATTTTATCAGCAGCATTGTAAGCAATGGTACCCGCTTTTGTGGTATCAGAAACCGGATCGGCATGTACTGGCAACGTTTTGCCGCCGGAGGTAGCCCAATATACCGACTTGGCCACCCATTGGAAACCCATAACCAAACCACTGATGGCAATAAAAATGATTATCCATGTAATATAAAATCCTAATACATTGTGTAAATCGTAATTAACACGGCGCCAACGGGCATTTAATTTCACTTTAAAACGTTGCTTGCGGGCGGCTTTGTTTTTCGGCCACCACAAAATAATCCCCGATATCAACATTACTACAAAGATGAGTGTTGCCGAAGCCACAATTGGCTGGCCGATGGCTGGAGGTAGCCACAGGTAATAATGCCCCATTGTAATAACACGGAAAAAGTCATGGTTCATGTTTTTTACCTTCAGCACTTGCCCGGTGTAAGGATTGAGTAATACGATGAAATATTCTGTTGCATCCCAATAATAAGCAATTGCACTTTTGTCTTTACCGGGATATTCAATCGTTAATACCTTTTTGCCATCCAGGTGCTTTTCCGCTTCAGCTTTTAATACAGATGGCAATAAAAACTGCTTTTGCTGTGGTGCAACCGTAAGCGGCTCGGTGAGTTTGGTGATCTCTTTTTCAAACACCAGCATACAACCTGTAATACCTAAGAAAACAACCAAAAGCCCGGATGAGAGTCCGAGCCAGAGGTGTATTTTGCCAATCAGTTTTTTAAACCTCATTCTTTAAAATTTATACTCTACGCTAATACGGAAATTACGTGGAGCCTCGGTTTGCCAGTAATAGGCACCTGCATACGGCGAGCCAGAATAGAGGTACGCATTAAGCAGATTGTTTACATTCAGTGCCACACTCAGCTTATCATTCTGCCACGAAAGCGCGCCATCCATTCTAAAGTAATCAGGCAAAGAAGCCGAACTATTGTCAAATATAAACCAGGAAGAACGTTTTACCTGATACTGGTAGCCAGCACCAATACCAACTCCTTTTAATACACCTTGTGGTATACGATAAGATAGCCAGCCATTTGTTATATGCTTAGTAGAGCCAGCTACCGGATTACCCACTACACTTTTATCGTTATCTTTACTAATCTTAGCATCGGTGAAGGCATAGTTGAGTGTAATGTCTAAGGCCTTTGCTATTTGCCCGCGCAAGTCAAACTCTACGCCCTGTGTTTTTGTTTGTCCCAACTGCGTTTGTGCATTTGGCCTGCCACTAACAGCAGTAGCTACATTGTTCTTGATTATCTGGTAAGCAGCGAGTGTAGTATTCCATCTGCCATCAAGCCAGTCTCTTTTAAAACCAACCTCTATATTATTGCCGGTAACAGGAATAAAAGAACGCATTTTTAAACTATCATATCCTGCCTGCGGCACAAAAGCCTGGTCGTATAAACCATAAACAGACGTGGCTTTGTCAATGGAATAGCTGACACCTATTCTGGGTGTTAGCTTTTTCCCTTTATACTTTGTGCCATAATCGTTTTGAGTTACGGTTGTATAACGCCCTGCAAGTGTGATGCGTAATTTATCATTCAGTAGTTGCAACTGGTCCTGCACATAATAGCCAGTGTACGACTGGTTTACAATGCCATAGCTTGCTTCTGCCCTATCCTTAATACTTTTTGAACGATCGAAAACGGGAATCATATTATCCGGAATACCATACACCGGATGATAAATATTAAATACTTCCGGACCTTGCAGTGGTGCAGATTGACTCCAGTCTGCCCAGTAATTCTTTTTACCGGCATCTACACCTGCCAATATTTTGTGAGTAATATTTCCGGTAGTTACTTGCCCGTTTACATATACCTGCGCAATCTGATTTCTACCTATAGCATCCCAGATACTGGTATTCCGGTAAAGGTCGCCATTAGCTTTTACACTATCGTACCACAGGCTGCTGCCCACCTGTTTGAAGCGGAGATAAGCCAGTTGGGTGGTAAACTGCCAATTGCTGCCTAGTTGGCGGTTGAAAGTAAGCGTAGCACTGTGGTCATTAATGTTAGTTGGAGGCAAATTAGGCTCTGCAGTAGTTGCATTTTTTGGCAATTCGCCATACTTATTGGCAGAAAAAGCATAGGCAGAACCGATAGCAGACATACGCGAAAACTGGTAAACATATTCGGCAGTCAGCGATGTTTTTTTATCTATATTGTAGGTAACAACCGGCGCTATCGTATAGCGGTTATTATACTCAAACAAGCGGTGCGAACCTTTATGCTCGGTCATTATATTTAAGCGGTACAGTAGTTTGTCATTCTTTGTAAACTTGCCATCCAGGTCGGCAGTAGCGCGATAGGTATTGTAGCTGCCGTAAGTAAAGTTGATTTCCCGTTTATTAATACCTGTCGGCTTTTTAGTAACTACATTATAAAAACCGCCAGGCTCTCCATTAGCCATCATAAAACCGGCAGGACCTTTTACAAATTCAATTCTGTCCACAAAACTCATATCTTCTGTAAGTGGTCCCCACGGCATACTGATGTTCATGCCGTTGCGAAATGAGGGAATAGCAGAGCCGCGCATATTAATACGGGCATAATTGTCCCAATGCTCTACGCGCGTTACGCCACTTACATTGCGGGTTACGCCTTCCAGCATGTCAAAAACCTGCTGATCCCTCAGCACCTGGCTGGTAACTACCTGTATATTTTGCGGCGTTTGCAGCAGCGACTCGTTGAGGCGTAAAGAGGGAGAAAGCTGACTCACTTTGTAGCCAGTGCGCCCGGTACGTACAACTACTTCTTCCAATTGCTGTTCCGATAGAGACAGCTCAATATTGACTGTTGCCGTAGCAGCTTCGCTTACTGTAACCGGCTGCGAAACAGACTGATAGCCGCTCAGCGATACTTCTACCTGGTAAGTAGCCGGCACCACATTGCGGATAATGAAGCTGCCACTTTCTGTTGTAGTGGCTCCGCGTTGTGTGCCCTGCAATTGTACATGCACATAAGCAGCCGGCTCACCACCTGATAGTTTGATAACACCTTTTATGACTCCATTCTTATTCTGTGCCATTCCTGCAACAGCTATCCCCGTTGCCAACAACACACATATCATTCTATTGAATATGATCCTTGTTGCAGTAGCTTCTTTACTTGTGTTTATCATAGCACACAAAAGTAGTTTGGTGCAACAGCGTCAGCTTTATAAATCGGGAAATTATGGTTTCGAAATAAGGAAAGTAATGGAAAAAGATGCAAAATTTAAAGGATAAAAAGCAGCGCGTACGACTAAAAAAGAAATAAACGTACAAGCAAAAAGAAGAAAAGGTACAAAATTGAGGCACCAGGAATACAAGGAACAAATAAGAAACATACGGGAAGTAGAGTGAACAAGAAAAGTGAAAATAAGGGAGAGTTGTACTCCTGCCACGCACATAAAATTGAAAAACCCCGCCGCAGGCAGGGTTCTCAATTATTCGCACACAAAACTATTATTCAGCTTCGGCAACTACTTCTTTTACCTCAGGTATCATGCGCTTCATCATGCCTTCTATACCGGCTTTCAGTGTTATCATACTGCTGGGGCAACCGCTGCAGCTACCTTGCAGCATCAGGTTTACCACCCCATCATTATAGCTTTTAAATTGTATAGCGCCACCATCCATTTCCACAGCAGGCTTTACGTAATTATCCAGCAGTTCTTTAATGCGTTTTACCACATCATCGTCATCTGCAGCAACGGTATTGCTTGCTTCCTGCTTTATTTTGGATACTTCCTCTTCATTTATTATCACACCGCCATTCTCCAAATAGTCCTTCAAAAACTGTTTGATAGATGGAATTACATCCTGCCAGTCTTCGGTGTCGGATGTTTTGGTAAGCGTAACAAAATTAGAAGCAATAAACACGCTTTTTATAAACGGAAAGCTAAATAATTCTTTAGCCAGCGGCGAAGGTGCTGCACTCATCTCATCCTGAAAATCTATGCTCTTGCCAGGATATAAAAGCTTGTTGGCAACAAACTTCATCGTCTCCGGGTTAGGTGTCATTTCAGTATAGATACTGATAACGGGATTGCCTGTTTTTATCATACAACTAAGTTTAAATTTATGCTTTTGGTATTCCAATATTACTACATTCCTGCCGTATTACAAGAATACATTGCAGCTACAAAATTACTAAAAAACATTTGTTTAATAATTGCGCCTGAAATTGTTACGCTGCAATGACAAAGAAAGCAGTGGGCTTTAAGTAAGATGTTGTAAGCTTTTAGCCGCAAGCTGTAAGTAATGAGGCGCAAGGTACAAAAAGCAAGGAGAAAGGAACAAGATACAGGCATAAGAAGAAAGCGCCAGAGCAATAAGAGGCTGTTATCCGGCAACCTCCATCTGTCATCTCCCTACACTCGCCATTCACAATTCACCACCCAACAAAGCACTATTTATAATATTTTTGCCGCCTTATGATAGCATTCAACCGATTTGTTTTAGATAATGGATTAAGAGTTTTGGTGCATGAAGATCATTCTACTCCCATGGCAGTGGTAAATGTAATGTACGATGTAGGCGCAAGAGATGAAGACCCCAACAAAACAGGTTTTGCACACCTTTTTGAGCACCTGATGTTTGGCGGCAGCATCCATATAAAAGATTATGACGAACCGTTGCAAAAAGCCGGCGGCGAAAACAATGCTTATACTACCAACGATCTTACGAATTATTACTGCCAGTTGCCTGCAGAAAACATAGAAACGGCCTTTTGGCTGGAAAGCGACCGGATGTTGAGTCTTGCTTTTTCGAAAAGGAGTTTGGATGTGCAGCGCAAAGTGGTGTGCGAAGAATTTAAAGAGCATTATATTAATAAACCTTACGGGGATGCGTGGCACAAAATGCGCGAGCTGGCATATAGAGTTCATCCTTATCAATGGATGACGATCGGCAAAAACCTGGAGCACATAGAAAAAGCAAAGCTGGAAGACGTAAAAAGTTTTTTCTTTAAACATTATACACCTGCCAATGCAGTGCTGGTAGTAGCCGGAAAAGTAACAACAGATGAAGTAAAACGCCTGGCTGAAAAATGGTTTGGACCTATTGATGCGGGCACCAAATATACCCGCTATTTACCCGAAGAACCAAAGCAAACCGCTCCACGTTATTTAGAGGTGTATGCCGATGTACCACTGGATGCCTTGTATAAAACGTGGCACATGGACAGTCGATTGGAGAAAGGTTATTATGTAACCGAAATGATAACCGAGATTTTAGGCGGTGGTGGTTCTTCGCGCTTGTATCAATCATTGGTAAAAGAGCAGCAATTGTTTAGCAATATTGATTGCTATCATTTTGGCAGCACCGATAAAGGCTTGCTGGCAATAGAAGGCAAGCTGGTAAAAGGCAGAACGATGGAAGAAGCAGAACAGGCGATTGACGAAGAACTGGAAAAAATAAAAGATACACTCGTAACCGAAACAGAACTGCAAAAAGTAAAGAATAAAACCGAAAGCATGATTGCCTTTGAAGACATGACGATTATGAGTCGTGCCAATAGTTTGGCGTATTATGAACTGCTCGGCAATGCGGATCTGATGAATGAAGAATTAAGTAAATACCAGGCAATTACGGCAGCAGAAATTCAACAATACAGCCGGCAAATATTTGATGTGAACAATAGCAATACATTGCGGTACTATAGTAAGCGGTAGTTGTATTATTATTTATACACAGATTGCAAAATTATCGCCTCATTCTGTAAATGTTGCCGCTTAGACCAAAGTAATGCAAGTATGCATTAGGTGCAATTACAGAATGAGGGGTATATCACTTTAAAAATTACTTTGTTGAATGTAATTACTCCTCCCGCTTCCACAATAAACTTCCATCCCCAT
The DNA here is from genome assembly GCF_005233845.1 of Ilyomonas limi. Lineage (GTDB taxonomy): Bacteria > Bacteroidota > Bacteroidia > Chitinophagales > Chitinophagaceae > Ilyomonas > Ilyomonas limi. The sequence goes on along the minus strand of NZ_SZQL01000023.1, from coordinate 20,158 downwards.
AACTCAAAAAACGAAAATCATTTGCTAAAGCATATGCATAAATTCTTTTCCAATCATCGCCTACAATAGCTGCAATCAACAACAACAACGTGCTTTGCGGTTGATGAAAATTGGTAATTAATGCTTTTGCAATGCGCAGTTGATAGCCGGGCGCAATTAAAATTTTAGTTTTAGTGATTAGCTTTTCTATTTGCATTTTTTTCATCCAGTTCAATAAAGATTGCAAGGCATCTGCGGGAGTAATATCTTGTGGCAGATGATAAGCCTCCCATTGCATTACACTAATATTTTCCGCTAAAATATTTTCATTACCAATCACCTTCACGCCCATCCAATACAAACTTTCTATAGTACGCAACGAAGTAGTACCCACTGCAACAATTGTTTTTGGGAGATATTGAATAAGGTGCTCAATAAAAGCGGTACTTACTTCAATAAACTCGGCATGCATATCGTGCTCCGCAATGCTTTCTGTTTTTACAGGTTTGAAAGTACCCGCGCCCACGTGTAGCGTAACAAAATCTTTTTGAATACCCCTTGCCTGTAATTTTTCAAATAAGTTTTCGGTGAAATGTAAGCCTGCTGTTGGTGCTGCTACCGAACCATTATACTTTGCATAAATGGTTTGATACCGTTCTTCATCTTCCTGCTCTGCTACCCTGTTTAAATAAGGGGGCAAAGGAATCGTTCCCAATAGTTGCAATACATCGGCAAAGCTGAGTGTAGTATCATTCCACTCAAATTCAATGATAAAATAATCCTTTTCCTGTTTTACTTTTTTTGCAGTTAATATCATATTTTCTTTACTGCAACTCAGTCTTTCTTCTTTCCACTTTTTAGCGCCACCCACCAAACATTTCCATAGCACTTTTCCTTTTTGCAACATCGCTGTTGTTATATCAGGATAATCATCTGCTGGTTCCAAACAAAATAGTTCTATGGTGCTGCCGGTGTGTTTGGTAAAGTGTAATCTTACCGCCATCACCTTTGTATTATTAAATACCAGCAAGCTATCTGCAGGCAGGCAATCGGCAAGTTGTGCATAAGTGTGTTCATCTATTTTACCACTTTTATACACCAACAGCTTGCTCCTATCCCTTTCCGGCAATGGATGAATGGCAATTCTTTCTTCTGGCAGATGATAAGTGTATTCTTTAATCAATATTTCCTGGGGCAACATCATTGATCGTGCACAATTTATCCACAATAAAAGCACACCTATTCACATCACTTTTGGGGCATTTTTTCGCCAATGCCAATGCCCGTAAGCCTTTCAGCCGTTTTTGATAAGGTGGATAAAATCAACCGCCTGATTTTGGAACTAAAAGTGGGAAAAAGTGTTATTTTGTGTCAGTAAATAATAATTCAAAACCGGATGACAGGCTTTCTTGGCGAATATGAATCCACGCTTGACCCCAAAGGTCGTTTTCTGCTGCCGGGCGGTTTTAAAAAACAATTACCCGAAGGAGAAAGCACATTTGTGGTATGCCGCGGCACCGAAAAATGCCTTTGGTTATACCCGTCATCAAGCTGGAAACCCATATACGATAAGTTGAGTCAGTTAAACGATTTCGACCCCAAAGTAAGGGAATTTCGCCGGTTCTTTTTGGGTAGCGCCAGCGAAGTAGAATTGGATAGTGCTGGTCGCTTGCTGATACCCCCGACTTTAAAAGAATATGCAGGCTTGCAAAAAGATATTACGCTGGCATCGGCAGTAAACAAATTAGAAGTGTGGGATACCACAAGATATAAACAGCTCATCGAATCGTATAGCGAAAGTTTCAGCTTTACCGCAAAGAATGTAATGGTTGATTATAATGTAACAATCTGATGAAGGAAGCAACTCATAATCAACCAGCCGGTAATGACTATCACATTCCGGTTTTGTATCACGAGGCATTGGAAGGATTGAGTATAGTACCGGATGGAATTTATGTTGATGCAACGTTTGGTGGGGGCGGTCATAGCAGGGGCATCCTGGGAAAATTAAGCAGTAAGGGAAAGCTGATTGCCTTTGACCAGGATGCAGATGCTCAGCGCAATGTGCCGCAGGATGAACGCGTGATTTTTGTACCGCAGAATTTTCGTCACCTGCAGCGTTTTTTGCGCTTGTACAAAATAGAAAAGATAAACGGTTTACTGGCAGATTTGGGAGTAAGCAGTCATCAGTTCAACGAAGCTACGCGCGGTTTTTCTACGAGGTTTGAAGGACCATTGGACATGCGGATGGATGCGCGGCAGGAAGGAACAGCAATGAATATACTGCAAACATACAGTGAGCAGCAATTACATAAACTGTTTGAGCAATGGGGCGAAGTAACAAACGCCAAAACATTAGCCAGACACATTGTTCAAAACAGAACAATCAGTTCTTTTAAAACAACCAACGCTTTGATGGCCATGCTGTCGCCGGTGGTAAAAGGTGCTCCCAACAAATACTTCGCGCAAGTGTTTCAGGCTCTGCGCATAGAAGTAAATGATGAAATGGGTGCTTTGAAAGATTTGCTGCAACAGTCTGCACAGGTGTTACAATCCGGCGGGCGCATAGCAGTCATCACCTTTCATTCCATTGAAGACCGGCTGGTAAAAAACTTTTTTCGCCGGGGCAGTTTTGAAGAAATAATAGATGAAAATCCGTTTGAAACAGTGGAAAAGAAGAGCGGCTTTAAAATCATCACCCGCAAGCCTATTGTGCCAACTGCAGAAGAGATGAAACGGAACAGCCGCAGCCGCAGTGCGAAGTTGAGGATAGCAGAGAAAGATTAATAGCATTTATGAAATCATAAAAGAAGAATAATAACAAAACTTAGAAGATAAAGCAACAAGTAAAGACAGTAATAAGCGCGTCAGTAATATCAGAAGACAATCAGTTTAATCATTATCCAAAAACCACATGGCATTAAAACATTCACTCCGCCGCTTAATGAATTACAAATGGGTAACAGCCAATGTACCCTTCTTTTTGTTCTTATCGGTATTAGCTGTTTTGTACATCGCCAACGGACATATAGCCGATAAAACCGTAAGAGACATTAATACCACTGCCAACCAACTAAAGGAATTGCAGTACGAATACAAAACTGTGAAGAGCGACCTGATGTATAAAAGCCGTGAAACAGAAATGATAAAAGCCACTGCACCATTGGGCTTGAAAGTATCGGCAGAGCCGCCCGTGCATATTGTAGTTGAACAAAAAACAGATACTAAAAATAATTGAGGACATTGAAAAACACATCCACCATTGAAGTAAAGCGTGATATACTCTGGAGGGTATATCTGTGTTTTATTGCCATTATACTGGTGTGTGTGGTAGTGATGTCTAAAGCCTTTTACATACAACAAGTACAGGGCGAACATTGGCGCGGCATGAGCGATAGCATGCATCAAAAAATTGTAGAGCTGGATGCCGAGCGCGGAACTATTTATAGCGAAGACGGACAAATGCTCAGCACCAGCATTCCGCAGTTTGATATTTATGTTGACTTTGGTGCAGAAGGATTGCGGGATAAAAGTGGTAAACTTTTCCGGCAAAATTTGGATTCATTAAGCTATTGTTTAAGCAATTTGTTTAAAGACAAATCAGGATCAGCTTACAAAAAAATACTAAGCAATGGCTACGCAAAAAAGACAAGATATTTTTTATTAAAGCGAAAAATAAGCTTTAAAGAGTATCAGCAATTGCGTCAGTTCCCATTGGTAAGGTTGGGCAGGAACAAGAGCGGCTTTATTGCTGAGGTAAGAAGTATTCGCCTCAATCCTTACCAGTTATTAGCCTACAGGACCATTGGATTAAACAGGGAAAATGCACAAAAAATAGGGCTGGAACAAACATACGACAGTGTGCTGAAAGGCACAACGGGCAAGCGTTTGGTACGCTACATCGGCGGTGGCGTGAGTGTGCCGGTGGATGGTGCTTTAGATATAGAACCGGAGAATGGCAAAGACGTAATTACCACATTGAATGTGCACATACAGGAGATTGCCGAGAATGCTTTGATGAACATGATGCAGCAAAGCGAATCGCAAACAGGTACCTGCATTGTAATGGAAACAAAGACCGGCAAGATAAGAGCGATGGCAAATTTGGGTCGCCGCCCCGATGGCAGTTATTGGGAAGATTACAACTATGCCATGCGTGCCACAGAGCCGGGTTCTACTATTAAGCTGGCTACTTTATTAGCGGTATTGAGCGAAGGCAAAACAAGCATCAACGATGTAGTGAAAGTAGGCAACACCGGCACCGCCTTTGTTGGCGTACGCGAAGTAACTGATGCAGAACGTTCGCCCAAGCCGGTAATGACGGTAGCAGAATGTTTTGCCCATAGCTCCAACATTGGCATGAGCGAAATTGCGTACAACACTTTTGCACAGCAGCCCGATAAGTTTATGAAATACCTGCATCAGTTCCGGCTGGATACCATAACAGGTATAGATTTACTGGGCGAATCAAAGCCACGCCTGCCGCGTATGAACCGCCGCAACGAGGGCCTGCACGCTATGGTTACCATGAGTTTTGGATATGCCATACAGATAAGTCCGCTGCAAACATTAACGCTGTATAATGCTATTGCCAATGGTGGTAAAATGATGAAGCCTTATCTTGTAAACAGCATACAAAACGATGGTACTATCATTAAACAATACGGGCCAACTGTGTTAAGAGAAAGTATTTGCAAGCCTGGCATAGTAAAAGCCGCACAGCAATGTATGCTTGCAGTTACTGCTTTTGGTACCGGCAAACCCATATTTAAAGACTGTCCTTATAAAGTGGCCGGCAAAACCGGTACTGCACATGTAGCTGATGGAAAATACGGCTATAACGATGGAGTGTACCAAGCATCGTTTGTGGGCTATTTCCCCGCCGATAATCCACAGTTTACCTGCATAGTTGCTATCAAAACAAAGCCGTATGCGCCATTGCATTTTGGCGGTCAGTTGGCTGCGCCGGTTTTCAAGGAAATATCCGACCGCCTGTACAGCATGTATGTACAACACAGCGATTCTATACGATACGCAACCGATATAGTAAATGACAGCATTGGTTACAATTATATAGGAATGAAAACCGATGTATCTGAAGTGATGAACGCATTGGACATTCCATTTAAAGCATCATCTACGAACAGCGATTGGATAAGTGTATATAAAAATGGAAAAGCACCCGCCGTAGCCGGCAAAACAATGCCTGCTTCCGTCATGCCTTCGTTGCAAGGCATGGGCTTGAAAGATGCCGTTTATCTGTGCGAAAATATGGGACTGAAAGTTCGGGTGAAAGGTGCCGGAAAAGTAACTACACAATCCATTAGCAGTGGTAATAAAATCAGCAAAGGTCAGGTAGTAAGTATTGAATTGAATTAGCTGTTGAACCACAGCGTCACAACGACACAACGGTTCACAACGAAAATGTGAATATAAATATATAATAATTCTCTGTGCCACTCCGTGCCTTTGTGTCGCTGTGGTTCAACAAACAAACATGGCAAATCTGCAAAACATATTATACAAGGTGCATCTGCAAGAGGTAAATGGTGCAACTAATATTGAGGTGAAAGATGTACAGATTGACTCGCGTAAAGTGAGTGCAGGCTCGCTGTTTGTGGCAGTAAGAGGTACAGTTGCAGATGGACATAACTTTATCACCACAGCTATAGAAAAAGGAGCCATTGCCATTGTTTGTGAAGAACTGCCGTTGATGCTGCTGGAAAATATCACCTACATCAAAGTAAGTAACACTAGTGAAGCAGTGGCTTACATAGCGCATAATTTTTATGATGAGCCTTCTGCCAAACTGAAACTGGTGGGCGTTACCGGTACCAACGGAAAGACTACTATTGCCACGCTCCTTTTTAAGCTGTTTGCGCAATTGGGTTATACCTGTGGATTATTAAGCACGGTTCAAAACCAGATAAGCAATCAGGTATTGCCATCCACACACACCACGCCGGATGCTGTTAGTTTAAATTCATTATTAAAACAAATGGTAGAAGCAGGCTGCACGTATGTATTTATGGAGAGCAGCAGCCATGCTATTCATCAGCATCGCATTACCGGATTGAAATTTACGGGCGCTATTTTTAGTAACATCACACACGATCATTTAGATTATCATAAAACGTTTGATGAATACATCCGCGTAAAGAAGAGCTTCTTTGATGATTTACCTTCTTCTGCATTTGCCATTTCCAATCTGGATGACAAGCGCGGAACCGTGATGTTGCAAAACACACAGGCACATAAGTATTATTACAGTTTAAAAAATGTAGCAGATTTTAAAGGCAAGATTTTAGAAAATGCACTAACCGGCCTGATCATGCTGGTGAATGATAAAGAGGTACACTTTAGATTGATTGGAGAATTCAACGCATACAACCTGTTAGCCGTATATGGCGCTGCTGTTTGCCTCGGCGAAAACAGCGATGAGGTATTGCGTATATTAAGTGCCTTGCAGGGCGCTGAAGGCCGGTTTGATTATGTCATCAGCAACAAGCAAATCATTGGTATAGTTGATTACGCACATACACCCGATGCATTGGAAAATGTATTGTCAACTATCAAAAAACTACGCAAAGGTTACGAGCAGGTAATTACCGTTGTGGGTTGTGGTGGTGATAGGGACAAAGCTAAAAGACCAGTGATGGCGCAGGTTGCAGCCGAATTGAGCGATAAAGTAATTCTCACCAGTGATAATCCCCGCAGCGAAGACCCGCAGGAAATTATTGATGATATGCTACAAGGTTTGAATAGTGCCGCCAAAAGGAAAAGTAAAACCATTCTTGACCGTAAAGAAGCGATAACAACGGCAGTAGAAATGGCTAATAAAGAGGACATCATTTTGGTGGCAGGCAAAGGCCATGAGAAATACCAGGACATCAAAGGCGTTAAGCACCTTTTTGATGACAAAGCTGTGTTGCAGAAGACATTTGAACAATTGAATAAATAAAGAGATGATAGTTGCTGATTGACAGATGACAGTAGAAAATACCTTCATCATCAACTAAAAGAAAAAATGACTGGTAAAAAATAATATGTTATTCACCAACGATCAACTTAAAAGAACTAAAAAGAATTATTAACTAATAAAGATGCTGTATTATTTGTTTGGCTGGCTGGGAAAAGAGTTTCACATGAGCGGTGCCGGATTGTTTCAGTTCATCACCTTTCGTGCGGTAATGGCAATCATATTGTCGTTAGCCATCGCCACGATATACGGCAAGCGGTTGATTAATGTATTAAAGCGCAACCAGATTGGCGAAACAGTTCGCGACCTCGGGTTGCAGGGCGAGCAGCAAAAGAAAGGCACACCAACAATGGGCGGCATCATCATTTTACTTTCGATACTGATACCTACGTTGCTGTTTGCCGATTTGGACAAGGTATATATCCGCCTGATGATATTATGCACCGTGTGGCTGGGTATTATTGGCTTTTTGGATGATTATTTTAAACTAAAAGCCCGTAAGGAAGCACAGTTAAAGGGTATCCAATATAAAAAAACAGATAGTGACGGGCTGGCTGGTTTATCAAAAATTATCGGTCAGGTTGGCTTGGGAATCATTATAGGTGTTACGCTGTATTTCAACAGCAATGTGGTGATGGAAAGAGAAATCATTACGCAAAATGGTGTAGAATCCGGCGTGCGCCCCGGCGAACACACCCTGAATGAAGTAGTGCATATAAGAGATGGCAAGCCGGTGCGTTTTGCAAGAGTAAAAACACCTATTACTACCATCCCCTTTGTAAAAACACATGAGTTTAATTATAGCAGACTCATTAGCTGGATGGGTGAAGGTGCAGAAAAATATACGTGGATAGTGTATATCGTTATTGTAACGCTCATTATTACGGCTGTATCCAACGGTGCCAATCTAACGGATGGATTGGATGGATTAGCTGCCGGCGTAAGTGCAATTATCGGTGCCGGCATTGGCATTTTTGTATATGTAAGCGGCAATTTTTTGTGGGCAGATTATCTCAACATTATGTACATACCCAACCTTGGTGAACTATCCATTTTTATAGGTGCGTTTGTGGGTGCATGTGTTGGTTTTTTGTGGTATAATGCCTATCCGGCACAAGTATTTATGGGCGATACCGGCAGCCTTGCACTGGGTGGTATTATTGCATCACTCGCAATCATCGTGCGCAAAGAATTGCTGATTCCTATTTTTTGCGGTGTGTTCCTGGTAGAAAATCTAAGTGTGATTATGCAGGTGAGTTATTTTAAATACACCAGGAAAAAATATGGCGAAGGACGAAGAATCTTTCTGATGAGCCCGCTGCATCATCATTATCAGAAGAAAGGATTTCATGAGAGTAAAATAGCAATACGCTTTTGGATAGTAACGATATTATGCGTGCTGCTTTCCATAGCAACATTGAAGATTAGATAATATTAGAAAAAGGAATAATGAAGGCAAAGCCGAAAGCCTTGCTGAAGGGAAGGGAGCAAAGGTGTTGAAGTCCTGTCCGACTGACGCCAGTCAGGCGGGGAGTGACACACCAACAGCTTAATAGTAGCATCAGAGCTCGTCATCAAAAAGAAAAAACATAAGCTATAAACAATGGCTGAGACCTATACACATACACACCTACAAGATGCACCAGCTACAACGCAATGGAGCTGGAATATAGTAGTGCTTGGCTCTGGCGAAAGTGGCGTGGGCGCGGCTTTGCTGGGCAAGCAAAGGGGCTACCATGTATTTGTAAGCGATGGGGGCAAAATAAAGGACCATTACAAACAGGAGTTAATTGATAACGGGATTGAATTTGAAGAAGGCCGGCATACCGAAGAAAGGATTTTGATGGCTGATGAGATAGTGAAGAGTCCGGGCATACCAGAGAAAAATGAGATGGTGAAAAAGATACGTGCCAAAGAAATTCCAATCATCAGTGAAATAGAGCTGGCGTATCGCTTTAAAGGGGAGAGCAAGATTGTAGCAGTTACCGGCAGCAACGGCAAAAGCACTACTACTTCGCTCATTTATTACATCTGCCAAAAAGCAGGTTTGGATTGTGCGCTTGTTGGCAATATTGGATACTCTTTTGCCAAGCAGGTAGCCGAAAATCCAAAGCCGTTGTATGTAGCAGAAATCAGTTCTTTTCAATTGGATGATATTAAAGATTTCAAAGCGGATGTAGCCGTGTTACTCAATATTACCGAAGACCATCTGGACAGATACGATTACAGCTTTCAAAAATATATAGACAGCAAATTTAAAATAGTACAAAACCAGCACGAACAGGACAACTTCATCTACAACCTGGACGATGAAGTAATAACAAACAAGTTGAAAACCATATTATTAACCAGTAATTTATTGCCATTTACCATGAAACAAGAACCCAAGAAAGGCGCCTACATCAAAGGCGACCAGATGATGCTTAAAGTAAATGAAGAACGCGTAAGCATGAACATTTACGATTTTGCCCAAACCGGCAAACACAATCAGTACAACACGATGGCAGCAGGCGTAGCCGCTATGACGATGGATATACGCAAAGAAAAAATCCGCGAAGCGGTAGAGACATTTGAAAGCCTTGAGCACCGTATGGAGCCGGTAGCGGTAGTGCGTGGCGTGGAATTTATCAACGACAGCAAAGCAACGAATATCAACAGTACGTGGTTTGCATTGGAAAGTATGACCAAGCCCGTAATACTAATATTAGGCGGCACTGATAAGGGCAATGATTACAGCATACTGGAAAGCTTGGTAAAAGAGAAAGTAAAAACCATCGTTTGCATGGGTGTAGACAATACAAAGATTCATGCAGCGTTTGATAAAATTGTGCCGATTGTTGACACAGCCAGCGCACACGATGCCGTACAGGCCTCTTTCGATGCCGCCGAGAAAGGCGATGTGGTATTGCTAAGCCCGGCATGTGCATCTTTTGATTTATTTAAAAATTACGAAGACCGTGGCAAGCAATTTAAAGAAGCGGTAAAAGCATTATAACAATGGCAGAACTGGCTTATATACAGGAGCCTTTCAAACATTTGCAACGAAAGGCGAAAGGGGATAAATACATCTGGAGCAGTGTGCTCTTGCTGGCACTCGCATCGGTGCTGGTGGTATATAGTGCCACCGGGTCGCTGGCGTATAAAATGTACAAGGGCAATACCGAAGTGTACCTCTTTAAGCAAGTTTCGTTTATTATTGTTGGGTTACTGGCCGTTTATTTTTTACATCTGGTTAATTATAAATTTTACTCGCGCGTAGCGCTTATTCTATATCTTATTTCGGTGCCGCTCCTGATTTATACTTTGTTCTTTGGCGCCGAAATAAACGAAGGCAGCCGCTGGATAAAGCTGCCGGTTATCAATATGACTTTTCAAACGAGCGACTTTGCCAAAGTAGCTTTGTTTATGTATATCTCGCGGGAACTGAGCCGCAAGCAGCATGTGATTAAAGACTTTAAAAAAGGCTTCCTGCCGGTGATTATTCCAATAATGATTACCTGTGCTTTAATCATGCCGGCAAATCTTTCCAACGCACTGCTTACCGGTGCTACTTCGTTGTTATTATTATTCATTGGTCGTGTACATGGCAAGCACCTGATGATGGTAATTGGCGTGGCATTAATACCAATCCTGTTAATTGTTGGTATTGCTGCGCTCACCTATACCGGCAAAACTACGGATGGCGTAAAAGAAACTTCTAAAAATAAAGTAGCAGAAAGCCTTACTTCTATGGGCAGATTTGGCACCTGGGTCAGCCGTGTGCAGGATTTTATGTATGCCAGTAATGACGACATTCCTTACCAGGTAGAGCAGGCAAATATTGCTATTGCCAATGGCAGCATTTTATATGGATTAGGACCGGGCAAAAGCCGTCAGCGCAACTTTTTGCCTCAAGCTTACAACGATGAAATTTTTCCAATCATTATCGAGGAATATGGTTTGATTGGCGGGGCATTTATCATTTTTATTTACATGGTTTTCTTGTTTCGCTGCATCAATATTTTCAGGCGGTGCCCGTATGCGTTTGGGGCTTTTCTGGCATTGGGGCTTAGTTTTTCTATGATTATACAGGCGCTGGCAAATATGGCAGTAGGCGTTAATCTCACGCCGGTTACAGGTGTTACATTGCCGCTGGTGAGTATGGGCGGAAGCTCATTTTTATTTACCTGCGCAGCCATTGGAATTATACTCAGTGTAGCAAGAAATGTGGAGCAGTTGGAAGGCAAGAACGTGGAGCCACCGGCAGCGCAAATGAAAGAAGAAAAGAAGGCATTGCAACCTGCTTAAGTGCAAGTTTTTTGAACCACAAAGGCATAAAGGGACACAGGAAACGCAAAGGGCATAAACGTAATATTTTAATAAACTGATTAATTATAAAAAGCGCATAAAGTACTGGTTTTCTACCGTTGGGTGTCTTGCCCACCGGAAAGTTTAAAATAGCAAAATCATTTCGGTAGGTGAGGCGCCTGCTGATAGAATATTAATGACGGATTTAAATAAAAATATAAGTTCTCGAAAGTCCCCTTCAGGGGCTTCTTCGCTACGAATCATCGTAGCAGGTGGCGGTACAGGTGGACATATTTTTCCGGCTATCGCCATTGCCAATGCCATCAAACAAACAAGACCGGATACCCAGTTTTTGTTTGTAGGTGCCAAAGGTAAAATGGAGATAGATAAAGTACCGCAGGCAGGGTATAAGATCGAAGGTTTGGATATTGCGGGCTTTGAAAGAGGTTCGCTCATTAAAAATATTTCGCTGCCATATAAACTGGTAAAAAGCTTCATCCAGGTCAGCAATATCTTCAAACGTTTCAAGCCCGATGCAGTGATTGGTGTTGGCGGTTATTCTTCTTTCCCGGTGTTGCGCTATGCACAACGAAAAGGTATTCCCACTTTTATACACGAAAGCAATTCATTTGCAGGCAAAAGCAATATATTATTAGGCAAAAATGCTACTAAAATATTTGTTGCCGGCGAACGCATGGAAAAGTTTTTTCCGGCAGATAAAATCGTTATCACCGGCAACCCGGTGCGGAAATCTATCATGGAATCAACGGCATCTAAGGCGGCTGCATTGAGTTTTTTTGGTTTAGACCCTAATAAAAAAACCATCCTCGCTGTTGGTGGCAGCCTCGGTGCAAGAAGTATTAACAAGGTGCTTGCAAGGCACATCAGTGAGTTGGGACCGCTCAACCTGCAACTAATATGGCAAACCGGCAAAACTACAGCCGACCTGTACATACAAGCCAGCAAAAATAACCCTTGCGTGTGGGTAGGCGATTTTATACAGGAAATGGATAAAGCGTATGCCGCTGCCGATGTAGTGATTTCGCGCTCGGGTGCCATGGCGGTTGCTGAATTGTGCATTGCAAAAAAGGCAGTAGTTTTTGTACCTTTTCCGTTTGCAGCCGAAGACCATCAGACTGCCAATGCCAAACATCTGGTTAATAGAAATGCAGCTTTGATGGTGAAAGACGAAGAAGCGCAAGCTAAGCTGTTTCCTACTGTTACTAATTTGATTTTTAATGATAAAAAAATAAGAGCATTAGAACACAATATTGCAAAGTTGGCAGTAACTGATGCGGCGGATATGATTGCAATAAAAATATTAAATGCCCTAAATCCCTGAAGGGACTTTGAAAGATCGGTTTAACTAAAGAATTTGATTTTTAATGGAACAACAGGAAAACATACATATAAAAGGCAATATTGCTAAAGGCTCCCCTTTGGGGGCGGGAGGGCTTTACTTTATTGGTATTGGTGGCATTGGTATGAGTGCATTGGCGCGCTATTTTAAAAGTAAAGGTGCGGCTGTGAGTGGCTATGACCGCACTCCTACCCCACTTACACAAGCATTAGAAACATTGGGCATTGCCATACATTACAACGAAGATGTAAATGCAATACCGAAGAACGTAGATGCAGTGGTTTATACACCTGCCATTCCTGCCAATCATCAGGAACTTGTTTATTATAAAGAACACAATTATACTGTATTAAAGCGCAGTGATGTATTACAATGGATAACTGCTAATTCATTCAACATTTGTGTTGCCGGTACACACGGCAAAACAACAATTACCACAATGATTGCACATTTACTGCGCGATAGTGAATATGGTTGTAATGCCTTTCTCGGTGGCATCTCTGCAAACTATCAAACAAACTTTTGGAGCAGTGAAAATAATGTAGTGGTAGTAGAAGCCGATGAGTATGACCGCTCGTTTTTAAAACTGCGGCCCGATGTAGCAGTCATCTCCGCCATGGACCCCGACCACCTGGATATTTATGGCACTGCCAAAGCCATGGAAGATGCCTTTGTGCAATTCTCGCAAAAAGTAAAAGAAGGCGGTTGCATTGTTGCGAAATATGGTATGAAGCGCAGCAACGAATTACAAGCAGCAACAGTTTATACCTATAGCTTTAATAAAGAAGAAGCAAATGTATTTGCCCGTAATATTCGGGTAGAAAATGGTTCTTATAAATATGATATCATTCATAAAAACTGGCAATTGAAAGATGTTGTTTTGCACATGGGCGGCCTGCATAATATTGAGAATAGTATTGCCGCCATTACCGTTGCAAAACACCTAAATATTGATGATGAAAAGATAACAAAAGCGGTTGCCAACTTTAAGGGGGTTAAGCGCAGGTTTGAATACATTATTAAGAATGAGAAACACATTTTAATAGATGATTACGCACATCATCCTGAAGAGTTACGGGCTTTAATAACAGGCGTGCGCAGCTTGTATGGCAGTCAAAAATGTACGGTTATTTTTCAGCCTCACTTATTCAGCAGAACAAAAGATTTTGCGAAGGAGTTTGCTGAAAGTCTGAGCCTTGCTGATGAGGTAATTTTACTGCCTGTTTATCCGGCAAGAGAATTGCCCATACCGGGTGTAACAAGTGAATTGATTTTTCATCAAATGACTATTAGCAATAAGAGGATTTTATCTAAAGAAATGATGCTGCAGGTAGTAGCTACAGAAAGGCCAAAACTATTGGTGATGTGTGGCGCCGGTGATATTGATGCATTGGTGCAACCTGTAAAAAATATTTTAATGAATGCATAAAACATGTGGAAACAACGTATTATATCGTCTCTTTGGTGGCTATTGGGCTTGTGCCTCTGCGGCTTGCTCACGGCTGGTATGCAATACAAAAAGCATTTGCCTTGCAGCGATATAAAAGTGAATATTGAAAGCGTGAAAGGACATGTTTTTATAGATGAAAAAGACATTACACAGATCCTGAAGAAGAATGGTGCAGCAATAGGTAAACCAGTGTCAGACATTCATTTGCAACAACTGGAAAATATATTAAAACAACAATCATGGATTTACAATGCAGAACTGTTTTTTGATAACAACCAGGCGTTGAATGTACGTATAGAGGAACACGAGCCGCTGGCAAGAATTTTTACTTTGCAAGGCACCTCTTTTTACATAGATACCAGTGGTATGCAATTGCCTTTAAGCAATGATTATTCTGCCCGCGTACCGATGTTTACCGGATTTACGTCCACCAGGAAAAAGCTGTCCAAACCAGATAGCTTATTGATGAATGATGTAAAAACGATTGCGTTGCATATTCAGCAGGATTCTTTCTGGAGCGCACAGGTAGCGCAGGTAAACATTACACGCGATAAAACGTTTGAAATTATTCCGGTGCTGGGCAATCAGACAATAAAACTCGGCAATGCCAACAATCTGCAATCCAAGTTTGACCGGCTTACTGCTTTTTATAAACAAGTATGGTCAAGACAAAGCTTTGAGAAATATGAAACCATTTCGGTTGAATTTAATGGGCAGATTGTAGCAGTAAGGAGAGGCTTAGCAAAATCAGTCGTTGATTCCGGGCAGGCGCTGCAGCTCATCAGTGCCATGCGTAGCAGAACAGACATCGCAAAGGATACAGTTGCCGTAGCATCTGTCATTGCCATTTCGCCACCATTGCTTACTAATAAAACAGATTCTTTGGCACAGCTAAAAAAGAATGCAGTAGTTGTAAATAAAAGTATTAAACAGAATAATACAACCAAACACAACAAACCACTGGTTACAACAAAAAGAACGGCAAAAGAGGCAAAGGAAGCAGTAGTGAGAAACAATAAGAAGGCATCGGGATAAAATAGTGTGAAGAAAAAATTTATTCAGTATAAAATGTGCACGCGGTAAAATATTTCATTATATTATTTGTGTCTTTGCATACGAATAGTTTGCGAAGTGGGAGTAAGAAAAACCTTGAGCCCAACATAAATAATATCCTTGTTGCCGTAAAAGAAAATTGAAGTACAAATGCCTGATCAAGCCACATAAGATCAGTAAGCCAAAATGCATGATTGTGTGAATTTGTAAACCTTCGTTTTTAAAAAACAGATAAAAGATACGTGAGGATTGGCATAGGTGAATTACGATACAACTAAAAACATATATATGAGTACGCAAGAAGCTCCTATCATTGTAGGATTGGATATTGGCACTACAAAAATTGCTGCTATTGCCGGGCGAAAAAACGAATACGGCAAACTGGAAATCTTAGGCTTTGGACGTGCTAACAGCAATGGTGTACAGCACGGACAGGTACTGAACATTGACCAGACTATCAAAGCTATTCAGCAGGCGCTGACTGCCTGCTACGACAGCAATCCCGATCTCGAAATAAAAGAGGTATATGTGGGTGTTGCCGGTCATCATATCAAAAGCCTCCAAACACGCGGAGACATGGTAAGGCAAACCAGTGATACCGAAATTAATCATGCTGAAATTGAAATGCTGATAGAAAATCAGCGCAAGACTTTTATACCTGCCGGCGACCAGATTATTGAAGTTATCCCGCAGGATTTTCACGTAGATAATTTTCAAAACATCAAAGACCCCGTAGGTTTTAACGGCGTGAAAGTAGGCGCCAATTTTCATATCATCACCGGCGACAGGAATGCCATTCGCAACATCAACCGTGCGGTGGAGCGTAGCCATTTGAAAGTAAAAGATTTGGTGTTGCAACCGCTTGCTTCCGCTGCTGCGGTAATGAGCGACGTGGACATGGAAGCCGGCGTAGCTATATTGGATATCGGCGGCGGCACCAGTGACCTTGCAGTATTTTATGATGGTATTTTAAAACACACTGCCGTTATACCATTTGGTGGCGAAAATATCACCAATGATATACGCATGGGTTTAGGTGTTTTAAAAGGACAAGCTGAAGCAATGAAGGTACAATTTGGCAGTGCGTTGGCCGAAGAAACAAAAGCCAATGCCTTTATTACCATTCCGGGTTTAAAAGGCATGCCTGCCAAAGAAATCAGTGTAAAAAATCTGGCAAATATTATCCAGGCAAGAATGAGCGAAATACTCGATTTTGTAACCTATCATCTTAAACAAATCGGGTTGGATAAAATGTTGAATGGCGGTATCATCTTAACGGGTGGCGGCTCCCAATTAAAACATTTAATTCAACTTACAGAATATACTACCGGATTGAATGCAAGAATTGGCTTGCCTAACGAACACCTGGCAGCTAACCACGTGGATGAATTGAAGAAACCAATGTATGCTACGTGTATTGGTTTGATATTAAAAGGCTACAACGATTACGAGCACAACAAGAAAGATTTTGACGATAGCTTTGCCCGTACAACGGAAGTGCCGAGAGGATTGAAGAAAGAAGAAGACTTTGCTCCGCAAAAAGAGCAATTGGCAGCAGAACCAGTAGCGGTAGATGTTGCCCAGCGCAAAAAAGGATTGAATTCTTTTTGGGATAAGTTTAAAGACAGCATCATTGATCTATTTAAAGAAGAAGGCGACCGGGAAATGAAATAAAAGGACTTTATAAATAAGGAATGTTTTTATTATGAAATGAGTTGCATTATTTTAATAAAAACATTCCTTATCCTATTTTAATTGATTACAGAATATGCAGGTATTTTTCACCAGAAAAGAAAATAAAAAATTTGCATATAGTTGAAAAAAAACGCGCTTCAAACCATTCTTTTCACATTTAAAACTTTTACTTCGCAGGGCACAACTAAAGCTCTATTATTACCGTTCAGGAAGGTTCAACATACAACTAAAGGGCACACATCATTACAACAACTAAACAAAACATACTATGATTCATTTTGATTTGCCAAAACAAAAGTCTTCTATCATCAAGGTGCTGGGTGTAGGCGGTGGTGGAAGCAATGCCGTTAATTACATGTATGGCGAAAGCATAGAAGGCGTTGACTTTATTATTTGCAATACGGATGCTAAAGCATTGGAGCAAAGTAGAATACCTAATAAAATTCAGCTTGGGCCACATCTCACAGCGGGATTAGGTGCCGGCGCCAACCCCGAAGTTGGTAAGCAAGCCACTGAAGAGTCGCTCGAAGAAATTAAACGTATATTGGAAGTAAATACCCGCATGGCATTCATCTGTGCAGGCATGGGCGGCGGTACCGGTACCGGCGGCGCTCCTATCATTGCCAAGATATGCCGCGAACTGGGCATTCTTACGGTGGGTATCGTTACTACACCATTTCCGTTTGAAGGTCCGCGCCGCATTGCGCAAGCCGAAAATGGTATTCGCCAGTTGGAGCCGTTTGTAGATACCTTACTGGTTATCAGCAACGATAAATTGCGCATGCAATATGGCAATCTCAAAATGCGTGAAGCATTTGGCAAAGCTGATAATATATTAGCAACTGCTGCCAAATGCATTACTGATATTATCAACAGCCGCGGTCATATTATAGTTGACTTTGCCGATGTATGCACCGTAATGAAAAATGGTGGCGTAGCTATCCTTGGCTCATCGGCAGTGGGTGGTGAAAACCGTGCACAACGTGCGATAGAAGAAGCATTGAACTCGCCGCTGTTGAATGATAATGATATTCGTGGTGCCAAGTGGATTCTTATCAACATCAACAGTGCCGAAGGGGAGAATGAATGTACGATGGACGAATTGGAAATCATCAACAATCACCTTCGCACGCAAGCCGGTGAATTTTCGGATGTGATAGTAGGTATGGGTTACGATAATAACCTGGATGATAAAATTGGTATTACGCTGATTGCTACCGGTTTTGAGCAACGCGATCCGTTTGCTAAAATAGAACCTCCCCAAAAGAAGCCGGAGCCGAAAGAAGAAAAAATCATTATGACCCTGGGCGTGGAAGGCGAAGAAAAAAAGCAGTATGCTAATGGTGTACAGCAGCCTGCCAAGCCAGCCAACCCGCTAATGCCAACACTCTCCGAAAATAGCCCGGAACCGTTTGTAAAAGCCGCGCCTGAAGTGAAGGGAGAGCAGGAAGAAAGTATGGTATTGCACTTTGATTTTATAGAGCCGCAGGCACCAACCTTGCCGCAGCCAAAAGAAGAAGAGCCACTGCCTTACCGTATGGAATATACCGAAAAGCCTGCTAATCAGCCGCAACCTGCTGTTAATACATATACCAACGGTTTCTTACACCGTCCTTCCAACGTATATGCAGAAGCCGCTAAGCCGCAACAGCCTAAGCAGCCGGAAGCACCTACTAAGCAGCAACCCTATGTACAGCAGCCGCAGGCGCCAAGACCAGCAGCTTTTACACCACCGCAACCCGAAGTGCAGCGACCTTCTTATACACCATCGCAGCCACAGCAAGAAATGCCTAAGCCTGTTGCGCCGCAGCCCAAGCAGCAGGAGCCGGCAGAAGAGGAAGCACCTATGATGGAGTTGGTGATAAAAGAAACCTCGCCCGCTACACCGCCTGCTCCGCAGCCACAGGTAGCGCACCCGCACTATGGCATGAGCAACGAAGAAGAGGAAAAAAGATTACGTGCACAGGAACGTCTTGCCAAGCTGCGCAATTTGTCTTACAACATGAGCAGTCCCGAAGTAAGCAATGAATTTGATAACGTGCCTGCTTACGTGCGCCGCAACATGGAGTTGTTTGGCAATTCACTCGCTTCGGCAGAAAACTATTACAGTAAAGTAACGGTGAATAAAGATGATAACAACGAAACGCAGTTATCTACACTCAATACCTTTTTAGACGGCAAGAAGCCCGATTAGTATGTTATGATCGTGTTTTTAGTTGTAGTCCCCGGTTGTTTTACCGGGGATTTTTTTGTTTAAAAAGGTACTACTTATAAATAAAAGAGATTACGTATAAATGCATTGGCGAACTTTATAAATAAAAAGAAGCGAATACAAATAGGTTGGTACTTAGCAGCGTAAAACGTTTTGGCGGAATTAGAAGTTCGTATAATATTTGTGTTAGCTGCCATGTGGAAAGTTATCTCGGTTGCATCTTATAATCATGAAGCTTATCCTTTTAAAATTATTCCTTATTCTATCCATCACTGGCTATTGCCAATACTATACTATAAAAGGAAGAGTTTTTGATGTGTCAGGAAATGTAGTTTCTTATGCAACCATTAAAAGTATGAAAACAGGTGTGAGTTTTTGTAGTGATAAGGAGGGATTTTTTACATTTCAGACACCCTACAAACATGACACTTTGATTTGTAATCACATTTCATTTCAAAAGCAAACTGAAATACTTTCGGGAAATGACACTATAAACTTTTTCTTGATTCCAAATATTCCTTCGTACTTCATTGAAACTAAAACTGACAATCTCAACACAATTGATAGTGAAGATTCAGATTTAATAAAGCGATGGTATAAAGACGACAGTGTTAAAGATTATTATTGTCCAAAAGACATACTCATAGAAATTCCTGCAAAGTATTCTTATCGTAACAAAAGGGAAGATTTAGATAAAGATTTTAAAAGGATTTATGATAGTCTTACTTATCCACATTTTGACGGAACTATTAAAGTAGGATTGTTAATAGATAAAAAAGGAATTCTTGAAAATATCAGATTAATAAAGGGCATAAGCAACACTATTGACACAGTAGTAATTAATACATTAAAAATGATGCATCCCTGGCACCCTGCTATTCAAGCCGGACGAAATGTTGAATTTTACGTTGAATTAGAAATTGAGTACAAAGAATTATGAACTTACTTTATGAGAACAACACAGCAGCCAACACAGGTATTGCCAATACTTAGGCTGACGAATGTCATTCGACATTTGTATGTCTCGTCCTGAAATAGGTTGACTAAAAAACAGCCTATTTATGGATTTAAAAACACAAATTATTACAGAGTATTTAACGCAGGGAGTGGGCTTCAGACAGCTTGCTCAAAAGTATGGCATCA
>NZ_SZQL01000022.1 GCF_005233845.1 Ilyomonas limi | reverse complement strand
AGCCGCAGCTCTTCTACCGAAAACAGGTGGTCAATTTATAGCGAAATCACCTGGTCAATTTGCTCCGAAATGCAGTGGTCAGCTTGTAGCGAAATGGAGTGGTCAATATCAGCGAAATCTCCAGTCATTAACGAAATGACCGCTTAAGAATTCAGTGCGGACAAATCTTTACTCAATCCAATACAGAAAGCAGTGTGGAAACATTCAAATCGGGTAAATCTATGGCAAAAAATATGGCAGGCAGAAAAAATAAAAGGGTCGCACTTATGTACAACCCTCTGATTTTCAATGTGACCGCGTCAGGATTCAAACCTGAAACCTTCTGATCCGTAGTCAGATGCTCTATTCAGTTGAGCTACGCAGCCATTTATTTTCGGGCTGCAAATATAGGGTGTATTTTACTTTCAAAAAAACTTCCGTTGCTTTTGTTATCCATTTTTATTTTTATAAAACATTTTTATACCAAAAACATGGAAACCTCCGCTATTATCCCAATTCTAAGAATATTTGATGTTGCCAAAGCTAAAGAGTTTTACATAGACTGGCTGGAGTTTACCATAGATTGGGAACATACGTTTGATGCGCATGCGCCGGTGTATATGCAAATATCAAAGGGAACGGCCGTCTTCCACCTGAGCGAGCATTATGGCGATGGTACACCCGGCGCAGGCATTTTTATATGGTGCACCGGGCTGGAAGCATATCAGCAGCAGTTACTTAACAAAAATTATAAATACTTCCATCCCGGCCTGGAAACCACTTTTTACCATTCGCTCTGCATGAATGTAATTGACCCGTTTGGTAACAAACTGTCTTTCAACGAAAAGCTGAATGAAACAGAAAACTGATTTTTGTCCAAAAAACCGGCTGCAAAGCAGCATTGTGCTATAATCTGCTATCTTCGTTTTATGGTTATCAATTTAAGCGATCAGCATAGCTTAGTCACCAACTGGATAAGTGAACTGCGCAACACCGATGTGCAGACCGACCGGATGCGCTTTCGCAGAAATCTGGAACGCATTGGCGAGGTAGCCGCCTACGAAATAAGCAAAATATTGCCGTGGCACACCGTAGAAGTGCAAACGCCGCTTGGGTTGCACAACAGTAAAATGCTTATGGAGCAACCGGTACTTGCCACTATTTTACGCGCCGGACTACCGCTTCATCAGGGATTGCTTAACTTTTTTGATAAAGCCGATAACGCATTTATCACTGCCTACCGCAAACATAAGCGGGATGGCAGCTTTGATATTGCCGTAGAATATATGAGCGCACCATCGCTTGAAGGGCGCATTGTGATCATCAGCGACCCAATGCTGGCTACCGGCGCTTCGCTGGTAAAAACGATAGCCCGCATACAAACCGAAGGCACACCGGCAGCCATACACATCGTTACGGCCATTGCCGCCGTTACCGGTATAGAACTGGTGCAGCGCGAAGTGGGAGCGGACGTACAAATATGGTGCGGTGATGTGGACGAAGAACTGACCGCTAAAGGCTATATTGTACCTGGACTTGGCGATGCCGGCGACCTTGCCTATGGCAGCAAAAACCAGTTTTGAAAAAAGTTGTATAAATATATATTAAGGAGAGCATTTGAGCGTTAAAAACAAATAGTAATTTTACCTTATAATAAACTGCGTAATGAGGAGCATCTTTTTTTTGGTTGTGTGTGTGCTGATGGCTATAAGCAGCTTTGCACAAGACCCGCATTTTTCCCAATTTTTTGCCTCGCCGCTTACACTTAACCCGGCGCTTACCGGCAAATTCAATGGCGATGTGCGCATTGCGGGCAATTACCGCAATCAATGGCCAACCATCAACCGGGCATTTACTACGGGAACGGTATCTGCCGATTTTCATATTCTTCGCAACAAAATTTCTGAAGTAGATACCTGGGGCGTAGGTATTATGGCGCTCACCGATCAAAGTGCCGCCGGCGCCGTAAAGTTTAATTATGCTGCAATTTCTACTGCTTTTCATAAAGGATTAGACGAAAACGGGTATAAGCAAATCGGAATCGGGTTTCAGGGTACCTATTCCAATATGATGATTAACACTTCCAAGCTCACTTTTGAAGACCAGTTGCGTCCCGATGGTTTTACCGGCATTACCAGCGAAACCTTTAATGGCAGCACTTTAAAAAGAAGTTATTTCGATTTAAATACCGGCATTTTATTTTCATCTTCTGTTACCGAAAGAGATAATTTTTATGCAGGTGTAAGTTTATATCATGTTACAAGGCCAAGGCAGCAATTCACCGATACCGGCTATTTTGTACTCAATCCGCGCATCACACTACAGGCGGGCGGTTTTTTGCCGGTTGGCGAACAAATGACGCTGCATCTGAGTGCGCTGCATAGTATGCAAGCCGGTGCGCATGAAACAGTGGTGGGCGGCGCCATGCAAATTCCGGCTGGTGACCCCGAAACACAGGAGAACCCGGTGAGTTTTTTCGCAGGTTTGTGGTACAGGTTAAATGATGCCTTCATCCCATATGTGGGGCTTGATTACAGCGATTTTAGCCTTGGTGTAACGTATGATGTTAATACATCCGATTTAAAAACCGCCTCCAACAGCCGCGGCGGTATTGAAATTTCATTGATATATATTAAAAAACCGGCATCGAGCAAAGGCTTGCCTTGCCCGAGGTTTTAGTATTTTTTATTCCAGTTCTGCCAAAATTGCCAACTCTTATAAGGGACGCCTCTGTGGCGTTCTTTTTTGTAAGCTTATTTTTTCCGGAAACTACTACTGCTGCACATAAGCCTTAAGCTCATAGCTCCAAGCTTGCATCTTGTTTCTTGAACTTGTCTCTTACATCTTATCTCTCGTATTTCCTATCTTGCGCCTATGTTTACGGGCATTATAGAAACAACCGGAAAAGTTTTGGCTGCCGAACAGCAAGGCTCCAATGCCGTTTTCTGGATACAAAGTAATATCTCCAATGAGTTGAAAATAGACCAGAGCATTAGTCATAACGGCATTTGCCTTACTGTGGACCAACTGCAACCAGATGCGCACCGCGTAACAGCTATTGCAGAAACACTCACTAAGACCAATGCGGGCAGTTGGAAAGAAGGTGATTTAATCAATATAGAACGGTGTATGCCCATGAATGGCAGGCTCGATGGACACATCGTGCAAGGGCACGTAGATGCAACAGCGGTTTGTACCGAAATAAAAACCTTAGCCGGTAGCTGGGAATACCGTTTTCGGTTTGATAAACAGTTTGCCGCGCTGATGATAGAAAAAGGTTCGGTTTGTGTAAATGGGATCTCTCTTACGGCTTTCCATGTTACCGGCGACCATTTTACCGTAGCTATCATCCCTTATACCTACTCGCACACCAATATCCAACAGGTACGGGAAGGCAGCCTGGTAAATATAGAGTTTGATGTTATTGGCAAATACATCCAGCGTATTGCTTCTCTTAACCAACTATCCCAATGAACCCTTTTCCATCGGTAGGTATTGCTATTTTAAACTGGAACGGCCGGCATTTTTTACAAACTTTATTGCCACTGCTGCAACAGCTAAATTATCCCCATTACACCGTTTATGTAATAGATAACCATAGCACCGATGATTCAGTCCTTTTTTTAAAGAATAACTTTCCTGCGGTAAAAATCATTGTACTTGACGACAATTATGGCTTCGCAAAAGGCTACAATCTGGGCTTGGCTGCCATAGAAGAAGATTATTATTTAATGCTCAATTCGGATGTGGAAGTAGGAAAAGACTTGCTGCAACCGATGGTGGCAATGATGGAAAGTGACCCAAAAATCGCCATTTGCCAGCCCAAAGTGTTGGCACTCCGCAATAAGGAATATTTTGAACATGCCGGTGCCGCCGGTGGTATGATAGATATACTGGGCTATCCGTTTTGCAGAGGAAGAATTTTTGATACGGTAGAAAAAGATGATGGTCAATACAACAATGCGCAGCAGGTATTTTGGGCTACCGGCACCTGTTGTCTCATCCGCAAAGAAGCCTACAGGCAGATACAGGGCATGTACAACTACTATTTCATGCACATGGAAGAAATAGATATGTGCTGGCGGCTGAACAGTGCCGGGTACAAAATCATGTATTGTCCGCAATCAATAGTATATCATTTAGGTGGCGGTTCATTACCGTATCAGTCGGCTGCCAAGACCTATTATAATTTCAGGAACAATATTATCATGTGCTACCGCAATTCGCCGTGGTATGTCAACTGCTGGCTGTTGCCCTTGCGTTTTTTGATGGATGTAGCGGCAGCCCTGCAATTTGCTGCTAGTGGAAATAGTGCTAACACAAAAGTTATTGGAAGAGCGTATGTGCATTTTTTTAAGTGGTTGCTCAGTAAAGAAAAAGAAACTGCAACCATAAAAAAGTCGCTCTCAAGCCTGGCAGGTGTGTTGCACAAGAGTATAGTATGGCAGTATTACGTACGTAAAAAGAAGCGCTATACCGACATAGTAAAATAAATAAACCTGCAAAATAATTGCGCATTTTGCAGGTTTATTATTAATGAGGAAAGCCGTTATTCATTATTAGAGCTGCTGCCGGGCTTTACCAGACCCAACTTAGCTTCGAGGCTCAAGGTGGCGTGCGGCACAGCGCGGAGACGTGCTTTGTCTATTAGCTTGCCGGTTACGCGGCAAATGCCGTACGTTTTATTTTCAATACGTATCAACGCTTTTTCCAGGTGGTCAATATAGGTAATCTGGCGGCTTGCCATCTGGCTCAGTTGCTCGCGCTCCATACTCATACTGCCATCTTCCATCGTCATATAACGGTTATCCGTCTCATCGCCGCCCAGATGGTCTTTGCGGGTAATTAATCCCTGCAAATAAGCCAGTTCTTTTTTAGCAGCATCTAACTTCTTATTAATGAGTTCTTTAAATTCATTTAAATCATTATCATTATAACGTACTAAAGGTTCGTTGCCTTTTTTGTTATCGCCTTCGAGGCGCTGGTCCAAAGGTTTATATTCCGGCTGATAAGGTACGGATGTTTTAACGGATGTTTTGGGTGCTTTTACTTCTTTTGTTGTCGGTTCTGCTACTTTTTTAGGCATTGATTTGTTTTCAGGTTTGGCAGCTTCTGTAGCTGCAATGTGCTTGTCTCCTTTCACCGCCTGTTTTGCAGGCGTCTTCTTCTGTTGAACAGCCTGTGCTTTAGGCTGCTTCTTAGTATCTTGTTTTGCTGGCATTACTTTAGTTCCCGATTTTTTAGTGCTCTTTGCTTCTTTCTTTACCACCGGTTTTTGCTGCGCCGTTTTCTTTACAGGCTGTTGTGCCGCCGCTTTTTTAGCAGCAGTTTTTGCTGTAGCCTTTTTTGTGGCAGGCGCTTGTTTAGTGACCTTTTTTGCTGCAGTTGTAGCCGCTTTTTTAGGTGCTGCTTTTTTCGTAGCCATATGGAAGCTTATGATTTTTTTAGTACATTGATTTTCAGCGGCGTATCGTTGATGTCAATATTAATGCCATCATGGATTTCGGGCACCCAATCGATAGAATCTGCCAAAATTTCGGCGCAAATATAGCTTTTAAATTGATTAAGAGATTTCCTTAACTTTTCATTTTCTACTATATATACCGAGAGGCGGTCTGTTAGTTCAAAATCCTTGTCTTTGCGAAGATTCTGAATACGATTGATGAATTCCCGCGCATCACCTTCACTGCGCAAATCATCGGTAATTGTAATATCTAATGCTACTGTAATATTGCCTTTTGTGGCAACGCTCCAGCCCGGAATATCTTCTGCCGTTATTTCCACTTCCGGGAGTGTAATAGTAATAACTTCCCCATTTACGTCGAACGGAAATTGCCCGTTTTGTTCCAGCGCGGCAATATCATGCTGGCTCATTTTGCTAATGAGATTAGCGACAGCCTTCATATTGGCGCCCAGCCTTGCGCCGAGTGCTTTGAAGTTGGGTTTTACTTTTTTATTAATAATCCCTTCTGTTTCGGTAAGATATGCTATTTCTTTCACATTCACTTCTGCTTTTATTAAATCTTCTACTTTTTGCAGTTGTGCCTGCATAGCCGGGTTTAATACCGGAATTAATACCTTTTGTAAAGGCTGCCTTACCTTGATGTTTAGCTTTTTGCGAAGCGATAATACTAATGAGGAAACATCCTGCGCCAGTTGCATCCGTTCTTCCAGGGCTGTATCTATCGCATGGTCATTTGCCAGCGGAAAACGGGTTAAATGAACAGCATCTGCCTTTTCTTTTTTAGATGTATTATTGAGATTTCTAAAAATCGCATCGCTGAAAAACGGCGAAATAGGCGCAATCAGTTTTACCACCGTTTCCAGACATTCATATAATGTTTGATAAGCACTGATCTTATCCTGCTCGTATTCACCTTTCCAAAAGCGGCGGCGGCACAAGCGCACGTACCAGTTGCTTAAATATTCATCTACAAACTGCTCTATAGCGCGACCGGCAATAGTTGGCTCATAATCATCCATGGCTGCCGATACATTCTTAATTAATGTATTGAGTGCCGATAAAATCCAGCGATCTATCTCCGGTCTTTCTGCCAATGGAATGTAGGGTTCCGAAAAATCGAAGCCATCCACATTGGCATACAAGGCAAAAAACTGGTAAGTATTGTATAAAGTGCCGAAAAATTTACGCTGTACTTCCTTAATGCCCTGCAGGTCGAACTTCAGGTTGTCCCACGGCGAGGCATTGGTAATTAAGTACCAGCGGGTTGCATCGGCACCAAAGGTTTCAATGGTTTCAAACGGATTGATGACATTACCGAGTCGCTTACTCATTTTGTTGCCGTTCTTATCCAGCACCAAACCGTTGGATACTACATTTTTATAGGCAACGGAGTCAAAAAGCATTACGGCAATGGCGTGTAAAGTATAAAACCAGCCACGGGTTTGGTCAACGCCTTCGCAAATGAAATCTGCGGGAAAAGCTTTACGCTCATCAATCTGGTCACGATTTTCAAATGGATAATGCTGCTGCGCATACGGCATGGCGCCGCTGTCAAACCACACGTCCACCAGGTCGGGCACCCGCTTCATTGGTTTGCCCGAAGGACTTACGAGGATGATTTCATCTACCAATGGTTTATGCAGGTCGAGATTGTCAGTAGTTAGTTGTGAATTGTGCGTGTTTAAAACCTTATCGGCTTCAGCGGCTTTTTCCTTTAATTCCGCAATGGAACCAATGCATATTTCTTCTTTGCCATCTTCGGTACGCCAGATGGGCAGCGGTGTACCCCAGTAACGGCTACGGCTCAGGTTCCAGTCTACCATATTCTCCAGCCAGTTGCCAAAGCGACCTTCACCGGTAGATTTTGGTTTCCAGTTGATGGTCTTATTCAGTTCCACCATCCGGTCTTTGCAAGCGGTGGTTCGGATAAACCAGGCATCCAGCGGGTAGTACAACACCGGCTTATCGGTACGCCAGCAATGCGGATAGCTGTGTTCGTATTTTTCTACCTTAAAAGCACGACCTTCTTTTTTCAGCTTTACGCAGATGTCCACATTTACATCCACGTAGTCTTTTTCGTCCACATAATCCTTTACATAGCGGTTGCTGAATTCCCCCAAGCCATCCACAAACTTGCCTTGCCTGTCCACCAGCGTGAGTATGCCAATGTTGTATTTTTTGCCAACGCGAAAGTCATCGGCACCAAATGCCGGTGCTGTGTGTACAATGCCGGTACCATCCTCGGTAGTTACAAAATCTCCGAGCAGCACGCGGAAAGGTTGTGCACCCGGTGTGATTTCTTCAATTTTTTCTATGGAATTTGCTTCAAAAGGAAGTAATTGCTCATACCGCAAACCTTCCAAATCTTTGCCTTTGAATTCAGTAAGTATCTGCCATTCTAATATTTTATTTTTTAATTGACTGTTTTCATCTCTGGTATTGTCGTTAGAAAAGTACTTTGCAGCACCTACATTAATTGTTTCTGGTTTTCCAAAGCCACTTAAATCAAGATACTTTCCTAATAATGTCTTTGCCAACACCACATTTACCGGCTGATGCGTGTAAGGATTGAATGTTTTTACTAACACATAATCTATATTAGCACCTACTGTCAATCCCAGATTGGAAGGTAACGTCCACGGTGTAGTTGTCCAGGCGAGGAAGAATATGTCTTGTGAAAAACTGCTATCTAAAGCGGAGAACAGAAAATGGGCTTTTTCATTTTCCACCGCCTTAAACATCGCCACACAGCTTGTGTCTTTTACCTCTTTGTAGCAGCCGGGCTGGTTCAGCTCGTGCGAGCTTAAGCCGGTGCCTGCAGCAGGAGAATACGGCTGAATGCTTACGCTTTCGTACAGCAAACCTTTATCATACAACTGGCTCAGCAGCCACCAAAGCGTTTCAATATATGTATTGTCGAAGGTGATATACGGATGTTCCAGATCCACCCAATAACCCATTTTGCGGGTGAGTTCGTCCCATTTATCTTTATAACGGAGCACTGCCTCGCGGCACTTGGCATTGTACTCGGCAACGCTTATTTCTTTGCCAATATCTTCTTTAGTAATGCCCAATTCTTTCTCTACACCCAATTCTACCGGCAAGCCATGCGTGTCCCAGCCGCCTTTGCGCTCTACTTTAAAGCCTTGCATGGTTTTGTAGCGGCACACCAAATCTTTAAGTGTACGCGAAATAACGTGGTGAATGCCGGGCATACCATTAGCGCTCGGCGGACCTTCGTAAAAAACGAAAGGTGTAGCGCCGGCGCGGTCTTCCACGCTTTTTTCAAAAGTGTTTTCCCTGTTCCATTTCTCCAGTATGTCCTGCTCAATAGCGGGCAGGTTGAGTTGCGAAAACTCCTTGTACTTTACGCTCATATATTGCTCCGTAAAAATATCGGCTTAAAAAAATGGCTGCAAAGTTACGCAAATCTGTCCACGAAAAGTATAGTAAAGGGTTGTTAAGTGTTGCAGGTAAATAGACAGCCAGGGTATGAATATTTATACCATCTTCAAAGATGTGCTATACTATAAGTTGTAGGCGGAAAGGTTGAAACTTAAAGCCAGACGTAGAATTCTACTGTCTAATTGAAAATGGTACAATAAAGTACAACAGGCAGGAATAATAATGACCAAAAGGAATTAAAAGAGATTTTTAAAGCCATTGACACGGCGGAAAACTATATCATGTTATTATTTCCCCTTTTTCGAAGTCTTGTATTCGTCATTTAGCAGCCCTACAATATCCGGCGTTATATTGCGCAGCGTGTCTTTGTAATATAAATAATCGTCGCTGCTGGTAGCAAATACATACGCATAGCCTTTGCTTTTGCAGTAGGTTTTCAAAAAATCCTGAATACGTTGTTTTACATTTTGCATTTTTTGCATATACAGCGTGTTCATTTCCTGCCCAAGTTCCTGCTGACGTTGTTCATAGTTATTTTGCAGATTGCGTAATTCCTGCTCAAAGTTGCTTTGGTCGGTTTGGCTCATCGTAGCACCCTTCTGGTTGTACTCTTTCAGTTTATTCATGTAGCTGGTGCGGATGTTATCGAGTTGCTTGGTGCGTTGAGCTTCCTGTTTGTTCAATTCCTCACGTACTTCTTTAAAATAGGTATAGTGTTCCTGCAACGAATCCAACTCGAAATAAGCAATTTTAAAACTATTGGCAACTGCCGCATTGGCTTCCTTCACGTGTTGCTGATCTTCCTTGCGGTACTGAGAGAAAGTATAATACAGAAAGCCAACAGCAGCAATCAGAATGACATTTAATATGAGTAAAACTTTATTCATCTGCTCCAAACAAATTATAAAAAATGAAGGTAAAAGGATTAGGGGCAAAAGAATGTTAAATCAGCTACCCTGCAAAGTGATAAGTGATTTATTTAGTGCTTTTTTAAAACAAATTTCTCAAACGCATTGTTCCCATTATTCAGGCATATTTTTTCAAAATATTTTTTGCGTTGCCATAATAATGCCCGCCAAATAAAAGCAGGTGTACCAATAGCGGATACAACTGGCAGATATCCACGCGGCTGCGCCAGCCTTCCTCTAAAGGAAATGCTTCATTATATGCGCTATAAAAACGGGCGTCAAAACCGCCGAACAGTAAAGTCATGGCAATATCCATCTCGCGGTGGCCGTAGTAAACCGCGGGGTCGTAAACGGCTGCTTCACCTTTTACCGTAAACATATAGTTCCCGCTCCATAAGTCGCCGTGCAGGAGGGCTGGTGGTTCTTCGGGCATCAAAGCGGACAATTTATTGTAAAGCCGTTCTGCCAGTTGTATATCATCCTTAGTGCATTTATGCTGGTCATATGCTTGCTGCATCAGTGGCATTATGCGCTGTTGAGCATAAAACGATACCCAGGTAGTTGCGGCAGTATTGTTTTGCGGCACAGTGCCAATGTAATTATTATCATTTAGCCCAAAATACGGCTGTGTATGTTGATGCAATTGCGCCAGCCCGGTAGCTAAATGCTGCCAAAGACCTTTGCTTTCGATACCTTTTTCCAGGTATTCCATCAGCAAAAAGCTTTGCTGCCCGTAAGTGCCGTACACAATTGGTTGTGGTATGGTAAGGCTGGTATTGGCTATGCGCAATAGTTGTAGTCCATCCCTTTCTTTTAGGAGCATACCGGCTGCGGCAATGGTATTAAGCTTTACAAAAAAATTTTCTGTATTGGTGGTTAACAGATAGGTGGCATTAATATCACCTCCGAATACCTGATGGCTGGCTGTAATTAGTACGGTTTTGTTTAGTATGCAGCTGAGTTCTGATTGAAAATGTTGTAATAATGCAGCTTTCAAAATGGTATTAATTGTGTAGTGGTTAGCAGTAAAAGCATACGCCTATAATTAGGAACGTTGCAAAATAAAAATAAATATCCTGGATAAATGGAGGCTGAATAGCTTCAAATTTTTTGCACTTATGTTAATTATAACGGCGGATGGATAACAATTGAAAATTATTACTTTTGCCGGATAAAATTTAACGAAGTATAAGGCATGAAGAAGATTGAACTGGAAATTGTTGCTTTGTCGCATAGTATTACACAAACCCACTCGTATGCCGTGGTGCTGGGCGAGGTAAACGGGCTGCGCCGGCTGCCCATTGTGATTGGCGGTTTTGAAGCACAGGCAATTGCGGTAGCGCTGGAGCGCATGCAGCCCAGCCGGCCGCTTACACACGACCTCATGAAAAACTTTATGAATGCCTTCAATGTAGAACTCATGGAAATTGTGATAAATGATCTGCAGGAAGGTATTTTTTATTCTAAACTGATTTGCATCAACGAGCATGATACCGTGGAGATAGATAGCCGTACTTCCGATGCGCTGGCGTTGGCAGTGCGCTTTGGCTGTCCTATTTATACCTACGATAATATACTGGAAAGCGCCGGCATACTGATGGAAGATACAGGGAAAAAGAAAAAGACAGAAGTGCCGGTGGAGCAATCTTCTATGAGTTCTTCTAAAGAAAACTTAAGCAGCCTGAGCGTGGATGAATTAGAAACGTTGCTGAACGAAGTGCTGGAACAGGAAGATTACCTGCGCGCCATCGCTATAAGAGACGAGCTGAAAAAGAGAAAAAAATAAAGCGCCTGTTTAAAATCTGACTGTGGTAACGTTTCCAAACTGCAAAATCAACATTGGTCTACATATTATTGGTAAAAGAGGGGATGGCTTTCACAATCTGGAAACGGTTTTTTATCCCTTGCCCTTATATGATTGTCTCGAAATAATTACTTTACCGAATAATGAAAAGTGGCCGGTTCTTACCATGAGCGGGCTTTCTATTGATGGTACTGCTGCAAATAATATCTGCCTCAAGGCATGGCAACTTTTAAAGTCCGATTTTACTCAACTGCCCGCAGTTGCCATACACTTGCATAAAGCCATTCCTATGGGTGCAGGCCTGGGCGGCGGCAGCGCCGATGGTGCCTTTATGCTTAAAATGCTGAATGAAAAATGTAACCTGCAACTGAGCGAGCAACAATTAATACAGTATGCTTTACAACTGGGTAGCGATTGTCCTTTTTTTATCATCAATACACCTTGTTTTGGCAGTGGGAGAGGAGAGGTGTTGCAACCAATACACCTCAATTTAAGTGCGTACTATTTTGTTATTATCAACCCGGCTATTCATGTCAATACCGGCTGGGCTTTTCAGCAATTGCAGATACAAACGCCTGCCTATCCGCTTTTGGAAGCAATACAACACCCTGTTGATACATGGAAAGCCAGCATTGTAAATGATTTTGAAAAAGTAGTAGCAACACAATATCCTGCCATTGCACAAGTCAAAGAAACATTATACCGGCACGGTGCCGTGTATGCAAGTATGACAGGCAGCGGCAGTACCATATTCGGGTTGTTTGCTGGAAAGCCCTCGTTGCCTGCCTTTCCCGATGAATATGTAGTAAAAGTTATTCCGCCAAATGAAGGATAGCAAAACACATTTGCGAATGGTGAGTGTTTTATGTGAAAGGTGAATTGTCAATTGTGAGTGAAAGCGGCTCACATGTTTCACCATTCACACCCACATCACCTTCACTCGCAACTCAACATTCACCAATTACCGTTCCACCGCAATGCTAATAACTATACACTCTATAGCCCCACGCAGGTAAAGTCATGCCTTCGCCTTTGTGAATTTCATCTAATTTTTGTGTAAACATATCTCTCATTAATGGTGGCATAGCACCATTAAATCTAAACGACTGCGCTGTATTGCTGAGGTTTACAATCACCATTACTTTATTATTACCTTTTTGTCTTTTGAAAGCGAAAATGTTTTCGTCATTCCCCGTTTGCATTTTGGTAAAGGATGCATCGGCAGCTAACGCGGGATTGCTTTTGCGAAGCAGCAGTAAGGTTTTATAAAATGGTGCGCGGGCGTAATTGCTAAACACAATCGTGTCTTTGTAAAAGAAGCTGATACTGTCTAAAAATGGCTCTTCCTGGCCACTATATATTTCGGGAACGCTACGCGGCAGTGTTTGTGTGAGTACTGCAAAAGGTGCATGACTTTCGCCAGGCATAGTAGCATAATCGGCTTTATTCCAGCTATTCTCATCGTGGTTGCTGGTAAAATACATCATTAAGCCGTTGCGTGGGTACAAACTATCCTGCAGATGCAGTACACTGTCTAATGCTGTTGCATTTTTCTTGCCGCCGGCAACATCCACCATGGTGTGAAACATGGGCCAGGGATAAATGGCATCAAAGCCGGCAGTAAACATCCAGGGCTGTTCCGCTTCTGCCAGCATAAACACATTTTTTACTGCTTTCAATTCTTTAATACATCTTGTCCAGAATGCCTGCGTAGGACCATCGGCATGGTCGCAGCGAAAGCCATCAATACCGGTTTCTGTTATCCAGAATTTCATGCAGTTAATCATGGTATCCACCAGCTCCGGATTGTCATAGTTCAGTTTGCGGGTATCGGTCCAGTCAAACTCCATCTTTGGATTGCCGAGACTGTCTTTTACATAAAAGTCGGGATGGGTTTTTAGCCAGCTATTATCTGCACCCGAATGGTTGGGAACCCAATCCATAAGTACCTTAAAGCCTTTGCTGTGTGCGCTTTTTACCAATGCTTTCCAATCGTTCATATTGCCAAATTCGGGATTGATGGCTTTAAAATCGGCTACCGCATAATAGCTGCCCAAAGCACCTTTACGGTCCACCTTGCTTATTGGATTGATGGGCATAAACCAAAGCGTTTGCACACCCATGTCTTTGAGGTGGTCGAGGTTTTTTTCAAAGGCTTTGAAAGTACCTTCGGGGGTGTACTGCCGTACATTTACTTCGTAAATATTGCCTTGTATTATCCATGCCGGATGTCCGTCAATAATAGAATCGTTTTGTGCACGAGCAATGCTGAACACAAATAACAGGAGCAGGAAGAAGGAGCGGTGAAAGATGGTCATAGGTGTAATCTTTTTATACAAAATAAGATGGATGATATAGCAGGCAAAATAGTTGTTGCGTGCGATGCAAAGCAATCTGTGCTAAGCCTTAAATCAATACTGAAGGCTTATGTTGAATTTCATAAAAGCTTACCATTAATCAGCAGATCAATACAATACTAACTGACTTTTGTGATTTTACTACAACCCACAAATCACTTAGTGCATTACAATAACAGAGCTAAATTTTTATACCAATTCTTTCAATGTTTGCACCACGGTATCTATTTCATCTTTTGTATTGTTTTTGCTAAAAGAAAACCGGATAGCTACTCTATCAACATTTTTATAAATTGCCTCAATTACATGGCTGCCCATATTGGTTCCGCTGGTACAGGCACTGCCGCCCGATACACAAATGTGGTGCATATCGAGGCTGTACAACAGCATCTCACTCTTCTCCGTTTTAGGAAAACTTACATTCAGCACGGTGTAAAGACTATTGCCGAACGGATCGCCATTGAATGTAATACCTTCTATTTCCTGCCGCAATCTTTCGGCCATGTATCGCTTTAATTCACTTATATAATGGCTGTCTTCTTCAAAGCGCTGCATTGCATTTTCCAATGCTTTGGCGAAGCCAACAATTCCATATACATTTTCGGTGCCTGCACGCATATTGCGCTCCTGTGAGCCACCGTTGATGTATGGTTTTATTTTGATATTTTCATTAATATAAATAATACCCACACCTTTTGGCCCGTGAAACTTATGTGCCGCGCCGGTAATAAAATGTACCGGCGTATTGCGAAGGTCAAAAGGAAAATGACCTACTGTTTGCACCGTATCGCAGTGAAAAAAAGCATTGTACTTTTTGCAAAGATTTCCAACAGCCTGAATGTCTAATAAATTACCAACTTCATTATTAGCATGCATTAATGAAACCAATGTTCTTTCGTTGCTATTCGCCAATAATTCTTCCAAGTGTTGCAGGTTGATATGTCCGTTGGGCAGCAGTTGCACGTAGCTTACCGCAGCCTTACCGCTTTGTTGCAGATGTTCTACCGTGTGCAGTGTTGCATGGTGTTCGATGGGTGAAGTAATGATGTGTGTACAATGGAGATCGTCAATGGCTGCATTGATTGCCATGTTGCTGCTTTCGGTGCCACCACTGGTAAAAAATATTTCTGCGGGATGTGCATTTAAGTTTTTTGCTACCGATTTACGTGCATTTTCTATAGCCAGCCGCGTTTCCCTGCCATAGCTGTATATAGAACTTGGATTGCCAAAATAAGTGGTAAAATAAGGCATCATTGCTTCCAGCACATCCGCATCTAAGGGCGTGGTAGCAGCATTGTCAAAGTAAATACGTGGTGTATGTGTCATTTTTGCAAAACTAATTTGTTATTGTTTGCCACGAAAGCACAAAGCGCTAAGTTCTGTTTAAGAGAATAAGATAAGAAGTAAAAAAGTGTACAAGGAAATGAAAAACAAGTAATCAAAAATACTTTATGCCTTTTTATACCTTTCATTTTATACTTCAAAAGTGCTTAGTGCTTTAGCGCTTTTGTGGCTAACCAACAGGTTTAATATAAGCCCTCCATTTTTCCGTTACAAGGCGCATATCATCGGGCAGCGGCACCTGAAAAAACATGCTTTCCTTCGTTACCGGATGTTGAAAGCCCAATATTTCGGCATGTAAGGCAACGCGTGGACAAAGGGCAAAACAATTCTCTACAAACTGCCGGTATTTAGTATAAATGGTACCTTTCAGTATTTTATCCCCACCATATTCCCAATCGTTAAACAATGTGTGTCCAATGTACTTCATGTGCACGCGAATCTGGTGGGTGCGGCCGGTTTCCAGCCTGCATTCTACCAGTGTAACGTAATTAAAACGTTCTATTACTTTATAATGCGTGATGGCATGTTTGCCATGTTCACCTTCGGGATAGGCATCAAACATTTTTCTAAACCGCTGATGCCTGCCTACATGCGCTACAATGGTACCTTCATTTTGCTCCATATCGCCCCATACCAATGCAATATATTTTCGCTCTACTGTGTGGTTAAAAAATTGCTTTGCAAGATGAGCAGCCGCTTCGGCAGTTTTTGCCAATACCAATAAGCCGGTGGTGTTTTTATCTATGCGATGCACCAGCCCATAGCGTGGCAGCTCTTCTTCTGTAATGCCGGGATTTTGCTCCAATAAATGATATGCAACACCATTCAGCAGCGTGCCGGTATAATTACCAATGCCAGGGTGCACCACCATATTAGGCGGTTTGTTTATTACCATTACAGCAGCATCTTCATACACAATATCCAATGGCAAGGGCTCCGGCTTTACTTCCGTATGTTCGGGGTTTGTAAAGCTGAGTACAACAATGTGGTCGCCCGGTTTTATTTTATAATTATTCTTTACCCCAAATCCATTCACGGTTACAAAACCTGCTTCAATGCTTTGCTGTAGTTTGTTGCGCGTAGCGCCCTCTATGCGCTGTTGTAGCCATTTGTCTATGCGCATAGGTTCTTGTCCGCTGTCTATCGTAAAGGTGCGCCGCTCGTATAGTTCTTCGGGCTGGTCTTCGTACGGTGCTTGTTCGCCTGCGTCCATAATGGCAAATGTAAAAAGTATTGCATATTTAACAGGTAAGATTAAACACGGGATAAAAAATGGATTAGAAATAAAGATGCGATTGCAAGTGCAGTAAAGACAGTTTGTGCTATGCCTTAAACCAATATAGAGCGCTGATGTTGAACTTTAAAATAAAGCTTTTCATTTATTAATCCATCAATACTGAAGCAGTATAATGATTTTACTGTTATTAGTGGATTGCTTTCTGCTTTGTGCCTTAAAGTTGCAATAGCAGCAGCACAATTTTACTTACCGGCACTTAAAAAAGTAAAGGGATAAATGTTGATATTCCGGAGGATGAAAAACGTACAAATAATAAGGAAATATAACAATGGTTTATTCAATGCACGCCACAGCCTTTCTCCTCTGCCTGTACAAAAATATAGCAGTCCGCATATTACAACCGGCATAAATAATACCACCAGTAAATTATAGTCTGCGGCTTTTAAAATATTACCGTGCAATACCGAATGGAGCGCTCTCGCACTTCCGCAACCAGGGCAATCTAAAGTAGTTATTTTTTTAAACAAACAAGGCGGATAAAAAGCATAGCGGAGCGGATTGAAAAAGTAAAGTACATACATGGCCACACTGCATATTGCTATGCATGCGGCTACAGCTAAATGATGATTCAGCAGTTTCATTGGCTTTTAATAACCGGAGTTAAATGTACTGCCTAATACAATAAGTATAAAATATAAAACGTATACAACAACGCCGGCAATAACCGCATAAATGGCCCATTGTTTAGCTTTGGCAGATTCGTTTTTTGCCAGGTCATATTGACCGCTATGGTATAAGCTATCTACCTTGCTGGCATGCAAAATTGAAACAATTCCCAGAGGCAGGCAGCATAGCAGTGTTGTGATGATTGCCCAAACCAAATTATTATCGGGTTTTGCGAGCGGCGGATTGTTTGTTCCTCTTGTTTCAGTGGCTTTGAAGCTTTTGGGTGTAGGAGGTATTGTCTCCTCTTCGCACAATACTTTTTTTATGGCAACTGCCAGCCTTTTTACATCATCCTCAAACCCGTTTGGATTTATTTCTATAGCCTGCCTTCTGCTCAGGGGCTTCAAATTATCGGGTAATTGCTGTGGCGTTGGTATGGGGGTATTATCAAACAACACCGGTATTACCTGTATGCCTCTTTCCAGTGCAGTAGCTATTTCTATCCTTACAAAATCATCAGGATCATCCAGGCGACGTACGTTATTACTGTTCCTTGCATCCAGCCAATGCCTGCCCATTACTACCAGCAGTACATCGCATTTACTCAATGCCCTTTGGATGGATAACACAAAATCATCACCAGGCTGTATGGCATTAAAATCTTTAAAAAGCCGCTCTTCCTCAAAATATTTCTGCAACTCATTATACAAGGCCAAGGCATTCCAATTGCTGTCGTCCTTTCTGTAATTAATAAAAATGGTTCCGCTATATTTTGGCATAAAGAAGGGTTATGTAATTATGACTACATAAATGTAATCAGATTTTTGTATAAAATATACATGGTTATTCCATATTTCAGTAGTTTAAGCAAAGGTTGTACATCTTGTGTTACAGCAGTTTATGCTCCTGTTCGGTAAGCAAGGAGTTACTCACTCATTTTTTATTTGCTTATATATGACTTTCATCGCTTCAGGTTTTGAAGCATACGGGCAAATGCGAAGGCATCAACAATAGCAACTTGTCAGCGTAACTCCTTCTGGTGAACTGGCGCTTGTATCAAAAACAAGAATGATGAAGCATATAGCTGCAAAACAGCTACAACAACCAGGGATAAAAATGATAAAAGGAGCCAACGGTAATACAGGCTTGATTACCA
This sequence comes from Ilyomonas limi, assembly GCF_005233845.1. Taxonomy (GTDB): domain Bacteria; phylum Bacteroidota; class Bacteroidia; order Chitinophagales; family Chitinophagaceae; genus Ilyomonas; species Ilyomonas limi. The sequence continues at coordinate 54,835 of NZ_SZQL01000022.1, read as the reverse complement.
ATTATCTACATTATCAATATAGATATTGATAAGTGCATGTTTGAAAAAAAACTATATAATGTAGAATAGGTTGCCTGCATCCCGAGGCAATTGAATAAACTGTAAAAGCACGCCAATACTTTTTTAACATACAATAATACTTATTTCGTTATTATTATCACTTACTTCAAAATTGTAGTAATTATGCAGTTGCTACCGGCAACATTTGCGTAAATAAAGGTTTACTTACCTCTAAGTAAGGTGGTATAAATTTACTAAAATTGTATTGCCAGACGAAGGCTGCTAAAGATGTATTGTTTATGAATAAAATAAAAAAGGAATTACTGACATGCTTCTCAACAACATTACAAATGAATGACCGGATTGCACACAACCGGAATAAGCAATAAATATTAAATACATTGATTGATGATTGCTGACGATGGGAATATTGGATAAATGATAAATGGAATGCCACACATAAAACTTTTCACTTCCTTATTATTCAGGAATAGCACGGTATTCAAGCAATCTGAAAACGGATATTCATACAAATGAATGTTGAATAATGCAGCACAAGAAAGCGCATGATTGCCTAATAAAAAACAGCTTTTCTTTTGCTGCTTCAAACTAACCATCCAAAAACTTTTAAACCAGAGACATGAAGAAAAAACAACTGTTTTATGAAAGCAACAGGAACCGGCGGCTTTTACTGATGCTGTTGCTTACAATTGTTACATGCACCGGTTTGCTGGCGCAAACCCAGCGTGTAACGGGTAGAGTAACCAGTATGGTTGCTCCTGATAGCGCACTGGCAGGTATAAGCGTGCAGGTAAAAGGAACCAAAACGGGCACTGTAACCGACAACAATGGCAACTTTGCCATCAATGTAGCGGCAAATGGCGTATTGGTGTTTAGCGGCGTAGGTTACACTACCCAGGAAGTGCCGGTAAACAACAGGAGTACCATTAACGTACAATTGGCAGCCGATGTACAATCGCTGCAGCAGGTGGTAGTGGTAGGATATGGTACACAAAGACGAAGGGATTTAACAGGTTCTGTTGCCAGCGTATCGGCTGCGCAAATTGAAAAAGTGCCGGTTACTTCGGTAGATCAGGCTTTGCAAGGGCGTGCAGCAGGGGTGCAGATTGTAAATAATGATGCTGCTCCTGGTGGAAACATTTCCGTATTAATAAGGGGTATTGGCAGCCTGGCGGGTGGCGGTAATTCACCGTTGTATGTAGTGGATGGTTATCCTGTTACCGGCGGCATTAACAACCTTAACCCCAACGATATTGCTACCATAGACATATTAAAGGATGCATCAGCTACGGCTATTTACGGTATCCGTGCAGCAAACGGGGTGGTTATTATTACTACCAAAAGAGGCAAAGCCGGTGGCGTACAGGTTGCTGTAGATGCGTATGAAGCTTTCCAAAGCACACCCAAGAAATATAAAGTATTAAATGCAGAGCAATGGGCTACCCTGGCTAATGAAGTAGCGGATGCTGATTCGCTGCACAATTTTCAGGAATTACCAATATGGCGTACGCCCTCTGCACTCACCAATGTAGATTGGCAGGATGCGCTGTACCGCACCGGCTTAACCCAAAATTATAGTATTGGCATACGCGGCGGCAGCGACAAAGTACAGGCAGCTTCTTCACTTGGCTATTACAACCAGAAAGGAATTGTAGAAGGTTCGTATTTTAAAAGATATACACTAAGCCTTAATCTGGATTATACACCGTTCAAATGGCTGAAATCTTCCACCAATGCTAAATATGCTTACCAGGATGCTAATAATCCTTTTGGCACCGGATCGCTGGTACAACTCACTCAGTTACCCCCAACATTGGACAGTGGCAATAAACTGACCAGCCAGATAAAGGATGCCAATGGCAATTATGGATTTTATAATCCTAAAAGTACCTACGTAGCTAAATATGGTAATCCACTATACAGTATTGAAACCAATCAATATAAAAATATTACCAATTTCCTGTTGGCTAATTCTTCACTGGAAGTAATGATCGTTGACGGGCTTAGAATTAAAACCAATGGTGGTGTAAATTTCAGCAATTACTCCGGCTCCTTTTTTCAACCGGAAGATAACCGTTTAAACGACCAATATAACCTGGGTGGGCCAACAACCAATCCGCTATACAGCCAGCATCTCAATCAAACTTTTGAGTGGTTGTGGGAGAATACGGTATCGTACGATAAAACGTTTGGCCAGCATACCATCAATTTTGTAGGTGGTATTTCTGCACAGAAAAATACCTATACATCCATGGGGGGGCAAGGTATTCCGCCCAATAGTGTAATCAGGGATCTGGCGCAGGTTACCAACCTGCAATTGGATCAATATGGAAACGGACAAGTTATTACTACTTTGGCATCTCAATTCGGCAGGTTAACTTATAAGTTTGCTGATCGCTACATTCTTACTGGTACGGTACGAAGAGACGGTTCTTCTAAATTTGATACCGGTCACCAATATGGTGTATTCCCTTCGGGCGCTATTGCCTGGAGAGCAAAAGAAGAATCTTTTTTTAGAGATGTTAAGTGGTTAACAGATTTAAAATTCAGAGGCAGTTATGGAGAAGTGGGTAACCAGGCTACCATATCGCCATTCCAATACCAGGCACTTTTTTCTACCGGATTGCCTGCCAGCAACAGTGGCAACCTGGGTTATCCTTTCGAAAAATTGTACCAGCGCGGTATTGCACAAACACAACCTGCTAATCCAGACCTGAAATGGGAAACCGACTATCAAACAGACATTGGTATGGATGTTACATTGTTGGGTGGCAGCCTCACCTTTACAATGGACTGGTTTAAGCGAAAATCAAAGGGCTTTTTGTTGAACCTCAGAGCACCTGCGCAAACCGGTTACAATTACCTGACACGCAATGTGGGTAGCATGATTAACAAAGGCTTTGAATTTGCAGCCAGTTACAACCACAATGCAGGAGATTTTAGCTACGGTGCCTTATTAACGCTTACCACCATTCAAAACACCTTAACGAGTGTTACTTCCGGAACAGACTTTGTGCAAAACTTTGGTGGACTTACTATTGCAGGCAATGGCTGGACCGAATTTTCGCGAAGCTATATTAATGGAACTGTAGGCGAATTTTATGGATATAAATCGCTGGGGGTTTTCCAAACGCAGGCGCAGATTGATGAGTTGAATGCTAAAGCGCCGCAAGGATATTACTGGAAGCCTGTTACCCAACCCGGCGACCGTTATTTTGCAGATGTAACCGGCGATGGTCAGGTAAATGCAGATGACAGAGTAGGTTTGGGCAGCCCGCTGCCAAAGTTTTTTGGCGGTCTTAACTTAGACGCCTCTTACAAAGCATGGGACTTTAACCTGTATTTTTATGGTACTTACGGCAACAAAATCCTTAATTACCAAAAGAGCTCTCTACAAAGTTTTCAAAACCGCAGCTTTGTAGGCGTTGAAAATGTAAGCTACGAATATTATGTAAACCATTGGACACCTTCTAATCCTTCCAATGTTTACTCAAGAGTTACCTATAACGATGATGCACAGGGCAGCAATGTTCCATCCAGTGCGTGGGTAGAAGATGGCAGCTTCCTGAAACTGAAAAATCTTACCATCGGATATACTTTACCGGTTGATGTAGCGAAACGTTTTTACATGAGTAAACTGAGGGTATATGTTTCTACCCAAAACCTGTTTACGATTACCAAATACAGCGGACTTGATCCGGAAATTGGCATCCAGGGTGGCAATGCAACACAAAATGGTATAGACAACGGCACCTATCCTTCATCAAGGTATTTTACGATAGGTTTGAATGTAACCTTTTAAGTGAACAACTGAAAACATGTAAGCTATGAAACTTAAGATAAAATATATTACTATTATAGCGCTGGGCGCGTTAGCGCTGACGCCATTGGCGTGCAAAAAGAGCTTTTTAACGCAAACTAATAGCTTTCAATCTACAGAAGATGCTACTTTTCAGAAGTCGTCTGATGTAGTAGCACTGGTAAACGCTATTTATGATACTTACCAGAATAGTGACCTGCTGAAAAAATCAATATGGTATTATGCCAACTTTATGACGCATGACTGGTTTAACTATGGCAATGATATCATCTGGAACTACTATGCTATCCCGGCAGATTTCTATGCACTGCCTTCTTTCTGGAACAATGCTTACATAGGAATTGCCAGGGCAAATTCCGCATTCGGCATTATTGAAACTGCAAAAGAAAAAGGTATCGTTACACCCGAACTGGCACAGCGTTTAACTGGTGAAGCATATTTTTTGCGCGGCATGACGTATTATTACCTTGCAGGTTCTTTTGGCGGCGTGCCGTTGGAATTAAATTCGGTAACCAACGGGTTAACACCAAGATCTTCACAGGACTCTGTATTCATGCAGGTAGTATCGGATATGCAGCAGGCTGCCAGCCTGTTGCCGTGGAAAGAGGATATGGGTGCCGAAAATTTAGGCCGGGCTACCAAAGGTGCTGCATTGGGTTATGAGGGCGCTGCCCGCATGTGGCTAAAGGATTATGCCGGTGCCATGGAAAATTTCAATGAATTGGATGGAAAATATCACCTGCTTTCAAACTTTGTAGATGTGCATGAGTTTGACCACCAGAACAGCGATGAATCGCTGTTTGAAATTCAGTTTGATGTGAGCGGCTCCCAAAGCTGGGATGGCGGCTGGCAGGCAGGTGGAGAAGTAGCGTGGATAGATGATTTTAGCTGGCCCGAAGAAGTATCTAATTTTGGTTACGATTATGGCAATCCGGCATTATGGCTTTCTTACCAGCCGGGCGATAAACGCAAGCTGGCTACTATTGTAGGGCCTGGCGATTCATTAATAAGTCCGGGTATTGTTGCCCGTGGTGGTATTAGAGGTTATCCGTTGGTGCAATCAGGGTTCGCAGCCGGTGATCAGCGCTACATTGGCTCCGATGGCAAAATCATCAATACCTGCGGTACAGTTGAGCGCCCCTGGTATGGCTTGTCCGATCAAAAACGCTCGGGATACTATTGTTCTAAAAAATGGAGAGATCCAACCCTCACCGGCAACTCGGGTAACCAGGTCATTTTTGGTTCCCAAAACCAAATCATGTTGCGTTATGCAGAAATCTTGTTAGACAGGGCAGAGTGTAAAGTGCGCACCGGCGATATTGCAGGCGCTATGGCCGATATAAAAATGGTAAGAGACAGAGCCTGGGGTGGCACAGCACCTGAAGTAATGCAGGATGGCGCCCGCTACGATGGCTCACCGGCTCAACCTATCACCGATCCGCTGCAAATGGTATTGAGCGAATACCGGCATGAACTGACCGGCGAATATTCGCTCTTTTATAACCTGCGCAGAGCTGGTGCAGATGTAGCGGCAGAATTTATTCATGATGCCTACGGAACCGTTGCTGGCAGCATTAATCCGATACCTAATCCGGCTCCCGGACCAACACACGATGGTCAGCCGCACGGTATATTCAATAATGCGCTGCCGCCCGGACGTGAGTTATTACCTATTCCACAAGAGGCAATCGGTCTCAATCCCAACTTAACTCAGAATCCGGGTTATTAATAGGAATTTATTAGTAGTCTGATATGCTAAAGCAAGGCTTTGTAATAAAACAAAGCCTTGCTTTTTATTTATAATACAAGCCTGTACATTTATTCTATTATTCAATAAGAATGTAGCAGGTTATCTGTAATTGTTGCCGATAGCGATGTGTAAAAAGGGATAATGCATTAATACTGCACGTCGCGTATAATGATTAGCATTGTAGGTGATTCTGTTTGTTTCTAAGCGTAAATAAAAATGGGGAGTAAGCCATTGTGCAAATTCACTGATGGAAACTTATACTTATGAGTACCTTAGCAACGGCTTTCCTCATGTTCGGGATAGGCAGTGCAGAATATGCCAATAGAATTAATCAAATCTTTTCTTGAAAAACATTATTAAATACATACATAAATGTTCAATAAAACATTCGTAAAAATTGCTGCTTTATTACTCTCCATTTGCATTTCAAGTCATGTTTTTTCGCAGCAGGCCAATACACTGGATTCTATTGCGCAGCAAATGCGCTATGCTGCAAAGCAAGGCTTGATTGATAAATATTATCCCCGTGATATTGATACAGTATATGGTGGTTATTTAAGCACTTTTTCCTACGACTTTAAGCCTGTTGGTGACCAGGACAAAATGATTGTAACACAGGCAAGGCATACCTGGTCAACTGCCAAGGCTGCTATGTTTTATCACGATACATCCTATATTGCTATGTCGCGCCAGGGTTTTCTTTTTTTAAGAGATAAAATGTGGGATAAACAATATGGCGGCTTTTACAATTTAGTTACAAGAGATGGCACCCCTAAGAGTACTATTAAAGAAGCGTATGGTAATGCATTTGCTATTTATGGCTTAAGTGCATACTACGAATGTTCGCACGATACGGCTGCATTGAGCCTTGCAAAAACTGCTTTTATGTGGCTGGAAAAGCATAGCCATGACCCGAAGTATAAAGGTTATTTTCAGCACCTGCAAAGGGATGGATCGCCAGTGATAAGAACCGCAGATGTAAAGAGCACTTCCGATTTGGGCTATAAAGACCAGAACAGTTCTATTCATATTCTGGAAGCCTTAACAGAATTGTATAAAGTATGGCCAGATCCACTGGTAAGAGAAAGATTGCAGGAAATGTGGTTGCTGATAAGAGACACCATTGTAACACCCAAAGGCTATCTTCAATTGTTTTTTACAACAGACTGGCAGCCGGTCTCCTCCCGCGATTCCTCTAAAGAGGCAATACTTAAATTGCGTTACCTTGATCATGTTTCTTTTGGACATGATGTGGAGACCGCTTACCTCATGCAGGAGGCTACCGAAGCATTGGGTAATGAGCACGATACTAAAACATTAGCGATAGGAAAGAAGATGGTAGATCATGCGCTGCGCAATGGCTGGGACAGTACATTGGGTGGCTTTTACGATGAAGGGTATTATTATAAAGATAAGTCCGGTATTACCATCATTAATAAAAGCAAAAACTGGTGGGCACAGGCAGAAGCGTTAAATACATTGCTCATGATGGCACAGCAATATCCCGACGATCCGATGCACTATCTGCAACACTTTTATAAAGAATGGGATTATGTACAAAAATACCTGATAGATCATGAACATGGCGACTGGTACGAAGAAGGTTTGGACAATGAGCCGGAACGTAAAACAGCATTAAAAGCACACATCTGGAAAGGCACGTATCACGTGTTGAGGGCATTAATGAATTGTATGAGTCGTATTGATCATTGGAATGAAAACGGTGCAAATAAATAAGAACCGGGGTGGATACCAACGCATAATAATATTGCATTTACTGCGATTAACCGCGTGTTTAAATTTAGATAAAGAAAATTACATAGGATCGATTGTTTAAAACTTCACCATTGCATAATGAAACACTTATCATTCTTCATTGCAGCATTATTATTCATAACCACCTTGCCGGCACAGAAGACAAAAACATATGATGTACAATCTCTGGATGGAAATACAACATTGCATGTAACGGTAGGCGATAAAACAACATGGGCTGTTGACCATCAGGGGCAGCAAATCATTGCGCCATCTGCATTGTCATTGCAACTGCAAAACGAAGTGCTGGGAGATAAAGCTGTTATTACTTCTTCCAAAACAGAAAAAGTAAATAATACTATCAATGCCATTAATTATGTCAAAGCCACCATACCGGATGAATACAATCAGCTTACTTTACAATGTAAAGGCGGTTACGGCATTATCTTTCGTGTGTATAATGATGCTGTGGCATATCGTTTTTTTACAAAAAAGAAAGACAGCATCATTGTGCAAAACGAAGAAGCGACTTTCAATTTTACAGAGGATTATAATGCGTTTATTCCTATTCAATGGGACTATCGCGATGGTAAAAATTTCAACTCTTCTTTTGAGGCTTTGTATCACGAAATACATCTTTCCCAATTCCCTGAAGATTCGCTGGCTTTTTTGCCTTTGCTGGTTGATGTTGGTGGTGGTAAAAAGGTTGCTATTCTCGAAGGCGACCTGGAAGATTATCCCGGCATGTATTTGAATTTGAATGAAACCGGCAAGGGGTTGAAAGGTGTATATGCGCCTTATCCTACGAATGCGCATATTGTAGGCATCAATTATATTCCAACGGAGAGAGCCGATTATATTGCCACAACTACCGGTACACGCAACTTTCCCTGGCGCATAATTGCTATTGCAGATGAGGATAAAGATTTGTTGAATAATGATATTGTGCAGAAGCTGGCATCACCACCAAGACTAACCGATTATTCGTGGGTAAAGCCGGGACAAGTAGCCTGGGATTGGTGGAATAACTGGAACATTACCGGTGTGGATTTTAAAGCGGGTATTAACCTTAATACATACAAGTATTATATTGATTTTGCTGCGGAAAATAAAATCCCCTACATCGTTATGGATGAAGGATGGTCGAATGATCTGGATCTTTTACAAGTAAAATCCGATCTGGATCTTCAGGCAATTATTGATTATGGAAAACAAAAGAATGTGGATGTCATACTCTGGGCTACCTGGTATGCCGTTTCGCACCAGATGGATACCGCTTTTCCACATTATGCACAAATGGGCATCAAAGGCTTTAAGATAGATTTCTTTGACCGCGATGATGCAATTGCAGTGGCTTCTACCTATGCCATTGCAAAGAAAGCGGCAGACTATAAGTTAATGGTGGATTATCATGGTATTTTTAAGCCAACAGGATTGAACCGCACCTATCCCAACGTGGTGGGCTTTGAGGGCGTGCGCGGATTGGAGAATTTTAAATGGGCAAATGATGATGCGCCGCGCTATATCACCAGCATTCCTTTTATACGTATGTTGGCTGGACCTATGGATTATACACCCGGTGCCATGCGTAATGCGAATAAAACCAATTTTCGCCCAATTAATGGCAACCCCATGAGCCAGGGTACGCGCTGCCAGCAGTTGGCAGAATACATAGTGTTTTATGCGCCGCTGCAAATGCTGTCTGATAATCCAACTACATATAGGAAGGAGCAGGAATGTACCGATTTTATCACCCAGATTCCTACTGTATGGGATGAAACAGTGCCGCTGGACAGCAAGGTAAGCGAGTACGTAGCGGTGGCAAGGAGAAAAGGTGACACGTGGTTTGTTGGTGCCATGAACAACTGGAATGCACAGGATATTACACTCGATTTTTCTTTTTTACCAGCAGGCAACTACACAGCCGTTGTATTTAAAGATGGTGTAAATGCAGACAGGGAAGCGACGGATTATAAAAAAGAAATCATCACTATGGCTTCAGGAGAAAAGAAAACCATTCATCTGGCACCAGGTGGCGACTGGGCTGCAAGGATAATAAAGCAGTAGTAAATGATGTTAGTTATTTGTAACTAAATGCATTATTGCCTGAATTGTTATGTTATCCGGTGATGAGTGTCGTTTAATAGCACACAATTGGGTAGTGAGCCGCTATGTAGTAGTGATCGCCGACGGACATCTATCCTTACTATTCAGAGTATCTTTTTAGTTAGTGATATGTACGATCCGCAATCAATCTTATCACGACAAATGCGTGTTTTTATTTTTGAACAGCGCTATCCATACTTTTAATATCGGCACATCTACTGTTTTTTTGTAAGTGTTATTATATTTGAGAGGTGAATTGCTTTCGTTTTGCGGTAAGGGGCATAGCTATTTTGTTGTTATTGCTGTTAAATCTTTGTCAGCTTCAAAGCCAGGATATAGAAGTTAAGTATTTGGGTATAGAGAATGGCTTATCCAACAATACAGTAATTACCATCTTTCAGGATCATAATGGCTTTATGTGGTTCGGTACCTACGATGGTTTGAACCGCTTTGATGGCTATGAGTTCAAAGTTTTTCGCAATATAATTGACGATAGTACTTCCATCGCTTCCAATAACATTAATTGCATAGGCGAAGATGCCAGCCATAATATATGGGTAGGCGGGCAAAAGGAAATTAATATTTATAACCCCATCACTGCACGTTTTTCTACCCCATCTTACACTTTTTCAAATGGTATTACCAGGCAAAGAATAGCAGATAATGTAATGAGTGTACAGCTTGTACGAAACAATGCCATGCTGGTGGGTACACAACACAACGGCTTGTTTTGTTTTGACAACTCCACTACCAATGGTAAACAAATACTGCTAAATAATAAACGGTTAGCTAATTATTATGTAACTGCCATAAAATACGATACTACTACAAATAGCACCTATGTGCTGGTGCAAAATGAAGGCTTGTTTGTGTATGATGCCCAAAAGCAAACCTTACACCTGAAAAATAATTTACTTAAGCAAGCGAATTGTATAAGTGTAAGTAGTAATGGAAAATTGTGGATAGGTGACAATTCCGGTCTATATCAATTAGACAATGCAATCAATACGTTGTCTGCAAGCCTGGTTCCTTATAAAGGTCCTGTGGTAAATCTTTGCGAAGATAAAAAGGGTACTTTATGGATAGCTACCGACGGCGGAGGTGTATGGTTGTTGCCTGCAGGACAAAACAACGCAGTACCATTATCTACCACCAATGCTAAAAACAAATCGCTTATTAACAGCAACGCCGTATATGCCATTTATGAAGATAAAGAAGAGCGTAAATGGATTGGCACGTTGCGTGGCGGTGTGAATGTAATTGAACCCCAGCAAAATAAATTCGAAAAAGTCATTTACCAGCCTGTTGATAATACCAGCGCAGTAGAAAATTTTATTCTTTCTTTTTGTGAAGATGAAAAACATAATGTATGGATTGGTACGGATGGTGCAGGGCTGCGGTATTGGAACCGTGTAGATAATACTTTTAAAAATTTTGTTCATGATAGTAACAATCCTAATACTGTTAGCAGCAACTTCATAACCAATATTATCAATGATGATAGCCGCGGCGTTTGGTTGTCCACATGGTTTGGCGGTATTAATTATTACAATACAAACACCGGCTTATTTCAGCATTACACCTGTTTCAATCCGGTTACCAAAACCATTAATAATAATGTATGGACGTTGCTTAAGGATAGCCACAAAAGGCTTTGGGCATGTGCTGTGCGCAACGGTGGTTTATATCTGTTCAACCAGCATGCAAACACGTTCGACATGTTTGACAACCGGCTTGCAGAATTGCAATGCCTGACCGAAGATGCAGATGGAAACATCTGGGGTGGCGATTATACTTCATTGTATAAGATAGATACTGTTAATAAAAAACACCAGGTTTACAGCATCGGCTACGCGGTTCGCAGTATGTACGAAGACAAAAAGAAAAACTTCTGGATCGGTACGCAGGAAGGCGGGTTATTACGCTTCAATAGGCAAAATGGTACTTTCGAAAGATTTACAACTACAGATGGTTTGCCTCACAATACGGTGTTGCGCATTTTGGAAGATGGCAAAGGAAATCTATGGCTGAGCACTTACAATGGCTTGTCGAGGTTTGATCCTGCGAAGAAAACATTCCGGAACTTTTCGCAGTCGGATGGTTTGCAAAGTAACCAGTTTAGCTTCAACGGCGCGCTGGCGCTTAACAGCGGAGAATTGCTTTTTGGTGGTATTAAAGGCTTTAATGTCTTTTATCCCCAAAAGATTGCTGAGGAAAAAAGAGAACCGCCGTTATTCTTATCTACGCTAAAAGTTAATAGTGCTCCGGTTCAAAATAATCTCTCGTATATAAAAGAAAAAGATCAGGATGTAATTAAAAAAGTAATCATTCCTTACGACGAAGCTGCTTTGTCGTTTGACTACCTTGGCCTTGATTATGCTGATGCTGCTAATATTAATTATGCTTATTACCTACAGGGCTGGGACAAAAACTGGAACTATGTAAAAAATACACGCACTGCCACTTACTCGCGGCTGCGCGAGGGCGATTACATTTTTAAAGTAAAAGTGAGTTATGCTGATGGAATATGGAGTAATCCCCAGCAACTGTTATATATCACTGTGTTACCGCCGTGGTATCGTACGTGGTGGGCTTATAGTTTGTATGTTTTGCTGTGCATGGCGGCTATTTATTTATATGCTTTATACAAAAGCAGGCAGGCAAAACTGCATTACGAAATACAGCTTGCCCATTTAGAAACACAGAAAGAAAAAGAACTGAATGAAAAGAAAATTGCCTTTTTTACTAATATATCACACGAGTTTCGCACGCCCTTATCGCTTATCATCAACCCAATAAAAGACCTGCTGAACAAACCGGAAACCCGCACAGGAAATGCGGAGCTTAAGGTAGTATATCGCAATGCACAGCGGCTGTTGCGGCTGGTAGATCAGTTGCTTTTATTTAAAAAAGCGGATGCTGAAACTGAAAAGCTGCATATAGTAAAACTGAATTTTTACAGCTTGTGCAACGATGTGTTTTCCTGCTTTACAGAACAGGCGCGGATACGTAAAATAAAATATGAATTACAAAGCAATACTAAAAAGCTGATGCTCCATGCCGACCGGGAAAAACTGGAGATTGCTTTGTTTAATGTTCTTTCCAACGCTTTTAAATATACGCCGGATGGTGGTGAAATCATTTTTATAATAGAAGAAAAAGAGGAGCAAGTCCGGGTAAGCATCAGTGATACAGGTACAGGTATTTCCGAAACAGAAGGCAAAAAGCTGTTTGAACAATTTTACCAGATAAAAAATGCCAGCAGCAAATCGGGTTTTGGAATTGGATTGTACCTGGTGAAGAAATTTGTTGAGGCGCATGAAGGAACGGTGACCTATAAAAGCCTGGAAGGTAAAGGCACCACATTTACTATTGTGTTGAATAAAATTGTTACAGAAACCGCCGCTCCTTCAAATAATGAAAGCAAGCAGGTTGCTGCATCAGATGCTAAGAGAACAGATGAAAGTGCATTAATCAATGCTCCTGCCGAAATTGAAGCAAATACAAATATTATAGCTGAAGAAGAGCAGTTGCAAATCACTCCCGTTTCTGCCATTTTAAGCGAGCTGAGCGAGGAAATGGCAGAAACGGAATCAATGCCTGCAAAGCCAGACCTGCCGCAGGAACTCGCTTCAGATAAGCAAACATTGCTGATAATTGATGACGATAATGAAATCCGGAACTACCTCGTGAGCATTTTTGCACCTGATTATAAAATTTATGAAGCTAACTGCGCCGAGGACGGCATCAAACTGGCACAAAAACACCTGCCGGATTTAATTATCAGTGATATTGTAATGAAGGGGCTGAATGGCCTGGACCTTTGCCGTACTCTGAAGGAAGACAAAAAGGTCAGTCATATTCCCATTATTCTCTTAACCGGCACCACCTCCGACGAAATGCAGTTGCAAGGCATGGAAAGTGGCGCGGATGATTACATCAAAAAACCTTTTGATAAAGATATCCTGGCAGCACGTGTCAAATCTATTTTAAAGCGGCGCAATATTCTGCAAAGCTATTTTTACAACGAAATCACTTTTGGCTCTGCTACCTTCAAAATCTCAGATGAGTACAAAGAGTTTCTGCAGGCGTGTATGCGCATTATTGAAAACCACCTGACAGACGACCAGTTTTCTATTAAAACGCTCGCTACCGAAATTGGTATGAGCCATTCCAATCTGTATAAAAAAATTAAAGCTGTTTCGGGACAGTCGGTAAATGCCTTTATCCGCTTTATCCGCTTAAGAAAAGCAGCGGAAGTTTTCATCAATACCGAAAATAATGTAAATGAAACGGCAGCGATGGTAGGTTTTAATGATATTAAATATTTCCGTAGCCAGTTTGTAAAATTATTTGGCGTTAATCCTTCTGAGTACATAAAAAAATACCGCAAGCCTTTTCACAACAACCTCCATGTAGAGGGCAAAATGCTCAAGTAAAAGGTGTAGAGAAGCAGAAGTGTAAGAAACGTGTTATTGCGTGCGCAGCGAAGCAATCTGTGGATAGCTGTAAATTATTACTAATGGCTTAGTCCGGATAATAAAGGTTATTACTAATTATAAATCAATACTGAAGATCTAGTTGTGATTTCACTACAACGCCCAGATTGCTTCGCTACGCTTGCAATGACGGCTGCTGACAACTTAACTAACACCTGCTAAAAAATTAAGGTTGCTTATTTAATAATGTACGAAATCCTTTCATTCTACTCCCAACAGCTTTCATTTTACGATTACCTCCCCTTTTTTCACTCTTTTTAGGGTAAAAATCAGAAAATGTCCCCCTTTTTTGATTAATCCACCCCTGACCTGCCAGTTTTAACCCCTCTACATTTGTGCTCATCTTAATGTTTTTTTAAGAAGTAAAAATTGTTTGCCTATGACCAGGTTCTATCCGGATTCTCCTTTTATTACTCATCAAAAAACTTTCTGCAAAATGAATTGTTCGCCACAAGCCGGCACAAAAACGGCTGCTATACCTGCGCAGTTTGCCTTAGGTAAGGCAGGTAAATGGTTTGCCTGTCTGTTTATTTTCTTCCTTGTTTGTTCGTTTTCGGTGCATGCCCAGCAAACGGTAACCGGCAAGGTTACATCGGGCGACAGTGCACTCAGCGGCGTTTCTGTAACGGTAAAAAATACCACCACCGGCACCAGCACCGATGCAAATGGCAATTATACTATTAAAGTACCGCCTGCTGCTACACTGGTGTTTAGCTACGTGGGCTATACCGACCAGGAAGTTACGGTTGGTAACCAAACAACCATTAACGTAAACCTGAGTGCTGCTGTCAATCAGATGAATGACGTGGTAGTGGTGGGTTATGGCACACAAAAGAAAGCCACTTTAACCGGTTCTATTTCGGTAGTAAAAGGGGCAGACCTGGTGAAAAGTCCGCAGCCGAATTTGTCCAACTCCCTGGCGGGACGCTTTTCGGGTATTATTGTCAATAACCGCAGCGGGGAGCCGGGATATGATGGCTCTAATATTACCATACGTGGATTGGCAACCACCGGCAACAACGATGTATTGGTGGTGGTAGATGGCGTGCCTGGCCAGATTGGGGGTTTGCAGCGCATTGACCCTAATGATGTGGAAAGTATTTCGGTATTGAAAGATGCTTCGGCGGCGGTGTATGGCAACCGGGCTGCCAATGGAGTGATTTTGGTAACTACCAAGCGCGGCCGTACGGGTAAACCTGTCATCAATTATACCTTCAACCAGGGTTTTACTTCTCCAACGCGCCTTCCCAAAATGGCGGATGCTGCTACCTACGGCCAAATCATGAATGAAATTGATTATTATGCCAGCCCTACCAATGGCATGAACCAGGCATACAGCGAAGAGCAGATTGAAAAATTTAAGAACGGTTCCGATCCGTTGAATTACCCGAATACAGACTGGGAAAAAGCAACGTTGAAGAAAGTGGCGCTGCAAAACCAGCATAGTCTAAGTGTTTCCGGCGGTACGGAGAATGTGAAGTATTATGTGTCTTTGGGCACTATCTATCAGGATGGGCTATATAAAAACGGAATTACCAAATACCATCAGTACAACTTCCGTTCAAATATAGATGCCAACATCACACAACGTCTCAAAGTAAGTCTTATGCTTTCGGGCAGGGAAGAAGACCGGCAGTTTCCGGCTTCGGGAGCCGGAGATATTTTCCGCTCTATTTACAGGGCAAAGCCCATTATTGCACCTTTTTATCCGAATGGTTTACCAACAACAGGTATAGAAAATAATAACCCTGCAATTATGGTAACGGATATCCCCGGCACTAACAAAAATCCTACACAGGTTTTTAATGGTATTCTGAGGGGTAGCTATGCCATACCGGGAGTTGATGGGCTTTCTGTAGATGGATTTTTCTCGGTGGATAAGCTGAGCAATTTTTCTAAAGCTTTTTACACGCCTTACAATTTGTACAAATACGATCCTGCCACCGATACGTATGGTAAGGTGGTAACAGGTGGTTCGGCGGGTGCTGCATCTTTAACAGAAAGGCAGATAAACGGAACACAGATTACATCCAACATCAAACTGAATTATGTGCGTAGTTTTGGCAAGCACCACATAGATGCATTTGTTGGTTACGAGCAGAGTAAATCACATGGAGATACGTTGGGGGCTACAAGGCTGAACTTCCCATCAGTACAAACGCCGGAACTGTCTCAGGGTGGAACGGCCGCTACCGATCAAACAAATTTAGGTAGCAGCCGCAATTTTACCCGTAAAAGTGTCATCAGTAGAATTGCTTATAACTATGCCGAAAAATACCTGCTGGAAGGTCAGTTGCGGGCAGATGGTTCTTCCACTTTTGCACCGGGCAACCAATGGGGCTATTTCCCTTCTGTTTCTGCGGGTTACCGCATTTCAAAAGAGTCTTGGTTTAACAGCAATTTCTTCAACGATCTGAAAATAAGGGCTTCTTACGGAACGTTGGGTAACGATAACGTAGAATTATTCCAGTATTATCAAAACTATTCTTTCAACAACTATTATGTGCTGGATAATGGAAGCGGCAATAACATTGTTCCGGGTATAGATTTAATAAAGTTAGCCAATCCCAATATTACCTGGGAAACCGCTAAAAAACTGGATATAGGTTTAAATGCTGTTTTCTTAAAGAATTTTACACTGGAAGCCATTTATTTCCAGCAAAAAAGATCCGATATCCTCATTAACCGCAATGCTTCTTTGCCTGCTACCTCTGGCATTGTAAATCCTTATGGCTCCGCTCCGCTGGTGCCATCTGAAAATATTGGTAAAGTAAACAGCGATGGTTTTGAAGGCACTTTAGGATACAACCATAACGGTAATACATTTTCATGGGGTGTTTCCGGAAACTTTACCTATGCAAAAAGCAAAATCATTTTTATAGACGAGGCGCCGGGCGCATTGGATCACCAGCGCCAGACTGGTCGCCCGCTGAATACGTATTTGTTGTATAATGCCATTGGTATTTTCCGGTCGGAAGATGAATTGAACAAAACGCCGCACGTTCCCGGCGCGCAGGTAGGCGATTTGATTTATGAAGACTATAATAAAGATGGTGAGATAACTGCCGATGATCAGGTAAGAACCAAATATGGCAATATTCCACAGATCACCTATGGCTTAAACCTGTATGCTGCTTACAATAATTTCGATTTGTCTGCTGTATTTGCCGGTCAGTCAGAAGTAAGCCAGTATGTATTGCCCGAAGCCGGCAGCATAGGTAATTTTTATAGCAGTTGGGCAGATAACCGCTGGAGTCCCGGCAATCCAGATGGTATGTATCCAAGAGTAACCGACCGTGCTTCCAGCGCTATAAGTGGCGGTTTGTACAGCAACACTTTCTGGCTCAACAATGCAGCTTTTGTGCGGTTGAAAAATGTAGAATTAGGGTATAATATTCCAGCTAATATATTAAATAGAATACGCATATCCGGCATCCGGGTATATGCAAGTGCCTTCAACCTGTTTACCATTAGTAAAGTGAAAGATTACGATCCGGAGGGCAATAGCGGCAGTGGCCAGTTCTATCCACAGCAACGTATTATTAATGTAGGCGCAAACGTAAAATTCTAATGTTTTTATTATGAAAATTCAAACTCGTTTATCTATACTTACAGCAGCAGCAACTTGCTTGCTAATGACTGCCTGTAAAAAAGATTATCTTGATATCACACCAACCGACAGGCTTTCGGATGCTTCTATTCTCGCTGATTCCTCCTTGTTTCAGGATTATGTCATCAATCGCTATATGGGCGTGAGACTCACGGAAAAAGAAGGTGAAGGTTCGCCGCCGGGCTTTGGAAGAGGCTTTGAGTATGCGATGTGGAGTTCTGTTACCGATGAATCTATTTATAACAATGATGACAATACGTGGCTCATACAACGTGGGCAGTTAGCGCCCGAAAACACCGGTATTGCCGGAACTTTTTGGGGCAGAAGCTACCGCAGCATTCGCGAATGTAACTGGGCTTTGCAAAACATACAACAGGTAGCCATGAGTGATGAGCGCCGCAACCGCCTGATTGGCGAACTGGAATTTATCCGTGCTTTCCGCTATCAGGATTTGATCCGTAACTACGGTGGCGTGGTATTAGTAGGCGACCGGGTTACAGAAATTGCCGATGATCTTACCGACCCTGCGCTCTTTACCAGATCAAGCCTGAAGGATTGTATTGATTACGCCGTATCTCAATTGGATGATGCGGCGCAGAAACTGCCGTTGGATAACGGTTCAGACTGGGCATTGGGCAGGGCTACCAAAGGCGCGGCTATGGCTTTAAAAGCAAGATTGCTGTTGTATGCCGCAAGTCCTCTATACAATGTTGGCTCGTGGAGCGATGCGGCGGCGGCTGCTAAAGCGGTGATGGATTTAGGTAAATACAGTTTATACCAGGGCGGTTACGACCAGTTGTTCCTCAACCAGGATAACCCCGAAATTATTTTTGAAAGGCTTTATACTATCAATGCGCGCCATGTGTGCCTCGAAATTGCAAACGCACCTAATGGTTATGACGGCTGGGGCGGTAATGTGCCTTTACAAAACCTGGTAGATGATTACGAAATGGACAATGGTAAATCTATTGAGGATCCCACTTCGGGATACGACAGTGCGCAGCCTTACTTAAACCGTGATCCGCGCTTTTACGCCACCATATTGTACAACGAAGCGCCTTACCGTTCCAGCACGGTTGAGAGTTATTTGCCTTTGGGTAAAGACAGTAAGGACGGACCTTCTAACTGGAACACTTCCAAAACCGGTTATTATCTGAAGAAGTTTATGAACGACAATTACCCGATTGATAATCCCTGGTCGGTAGCCGGCAACCAGCCCTGGATTTACATTCGTTATGCTGAAGTGCTGCTCAACTATGCCGAAGCACAGAACGAAGCCGTTGGTCCGGATGCTACGGTTTATGCAGCCATCAACAGCATACGCGCCAGATCGTCTGTAGGTATGCCACCGTTGCCAAACGGTATGTCGCAGGCAGCCATGCGCGAAGCGATAAGAAAGGAAAGGAGAATAGAACTGGCTTTTGAAGAACACCGCTTTTATGACGTGCGCCGCTGGAAGATAGCCGATGTTACGGAAAATGTTCCGGCTTATGGCATCACTGTTACCAAAACCGGGAATACCTATAAATATACAAAAATGATAGCGCTGGATGGCCGCCAGTTCTCCGAAAAGAATTATTGGTTGCCCATTCCAAGGGCAGAGATACAAGCCAGCAACAATCAGTTGCAGCAAAATCCGGGTTATTAATAGTAAACTATAAAACCAATCACACAAAGGGCAACACTACAATCATCCAGACAGGGTTGCCCTTTGTATTACGATATTGTACAATACAAAAAGCTCTAAATTATTCATAGGTGTTTTGATGTTCAAACTATAATACATCTTAATGCATTTTTCCAGCATCTGCCGGAGATAAGTAGCTATAGATGATTTTATTTGAATTTTCAGCATTGCCCATAACTCTTATCGTAATTATCACCGAAGCGTTATCATGAGGTTACAAATACTACATTATCGTTTTTATACAACGGCTTTCTTTCTTTTTTATATAGTACTGTCAAAGGCGCAGCAGCCGCCTACGATTGTTATTCATTTCAATGAAAAAAATACCTATCAAACCATCAAAAACTTTGGTGCGTCCGATGCATGGGCATGCCAGTTTGTGGGCAGCTGGCCCGATGAAAAAAAGTGCAAAATGGCTGACTGGCTTTTCAGTATGGATACACTTTCCAACGGCAATCCAAAAGGCATTGGCCTAAGCTTATGGCGATTTAATCTGGGTGCTGGCAGCGCAGCGCAGGGCGATAGCAGCAGTATCAGAGATGAATGGCGGCGAGCTGCTTTAACCACAGATAAAAACAGCATAGCGCATAAAAAAGTGGAGGCGCAAAACTGGTTTTTGCAAGCCGCCAAACAAAGAGGCGTGCAACAGTTTCTGGGTTTCTTCAACAGCCCGCCCGTGCAGCTTACAAAGAATGGAAAAGCATTTGCTGATAAAGGCAATTGTAACATAGATAGCATTCATTACAAAGCCTTTGCAGATTATACAGTAAAAGCAATACAGGCGGTAAAAAAATCAACCGGCATTACATTCAATTATATTAGTCCGGTTAATGAGCCGCAGTGGGATTGGAGCGATGGTGGGCAGGAAGGTTGCCCTTATACCAATGTAGAAATCAGCAATGTAGTAAAAGCATTCAGCAAGGCATTTCAGCAGCATAAACTCAACACAAAATTGCTGATAACCGAATCAGGACAGTTGAAGTATTTATTGCCGGCTGATGATAAAAAAGATAAAGACAACCAGGTGCATGATTTCTTCAATCCGATAGCCCCAGCTTATATTGGAAACCTGCCAAATGTAAGTCGCACCATTGCCTCGCACAGCTATTTTACAACTTCTCCTTTTGCCGAAGCAATAGCATTGAGAATGCAGGTAAAAGACAGCGTTGCACAAATAAAAAAGCTGGACTTCTGGCAGTCGGAATACTGCATTTTAGGAGATAATGCCGGAGAGATAAATGGTAATAAAAAAGACCTCGGGATGAATGCCGCTTTGTATGTAGCAAAGGTAATATATGAAGACCTGGTTGCTGCCAATGCATCGGCATGGCAATGGTGGACAGCTATCTCTGCGTATGATTATAAAGATGGTTTAATTTATATTGATAAAAGTAAAACCGGTGGCAATTTTTCTGATAGTAAAATGCTGTGGGCGATGGGTAATTACAGTCGTTTTATCCGTCCCGGTATGAAAAGAATAGCGGCCGATTTTACGCCTGTAAAAGAGGTATATGTATCCGGCTTTATCAGTAAGGATAAAAAACAATTAGTATGGGTATTGGTAAATGCCGGCAATACAGCACAAACTGTTTCTTTTGATGATGCTGATGTTTCTCATCAACATAGGCGCATGGTGTTGTATAAAACTGACAGTAGTGAAAATCTTGGGAAACATGCAACTGTTGCAACACAATTACAACTTCCGGCGCAAAGTGTTATAACTGTAACCATGCAGTAAAAAATATAAAAATGTGAGGCTGATTGTATGTTCGCTGTGTGCTTTATTAACCTAAAAACTTGTGCAACAGATAAAGCAATCTTTTGCGTAAGATAACAGTGAATGATGTATTGTACTGTTAATTAATTGGCAGGTTAAGTACATTGTTACGTAAGTTAGTTTCAATTTTGATTGGAAAAAATATTACAAGTGCTCGTCCAGTATTTGTCTGCCGAACCATTTCTCCTAAAAGCTATAATTCATTATAGAGTAAGTGGAGGCGTTGGCTGGACAAACGCACGGAGCGGATCGGGTTGTCTTTGATTTTTTGGTCACTTTTTGATCAAGCAAAAAGTGACAAATAAAGACTTACTGTAATAAGCTATACTTACAGCAATTTGAATGTTTACACCCGTTCATACATGGAAAAACTAATATAACAGTGTAATTAAGTATAGCGGAGCAAACCAAGCTTATAAGCACTAACGATAAATATAGATATGAGACACACCAATAAGATTTGTATGAAAAGCTTAATTGTTTTAGCTCTTCTTATTTTTTTGCAGTGCACATTGCAGGCGCAGCAACTGTTTAATAAGAACTGGCAATTTCATAAAGGGGATATAGCAAACGGAGAAAATAATCCATCGGATACAATAACCTGGCGTAGTGTAAACCTGCCGCACGACTGGAGTATTGAAGGACCTTTTAGTGAAGAATGGGCAAGCGCGACCGCCTATTTGCCGGGTGGGATTGGCTGGTATAAAAAGACATTTACGGCGCCCAAAGAGTGGCAATCTAAAAATGTGTTTATCTATTTTGACGGTGTATATAAAAACAGTACGGTATGGCTGAATGGTCATTACCTCGGCAACCGTCCCAATGGTTTTATCCCATTTGAATATGAGCTTACCAAATATCTGAACGCCAATGGTAAAAACGTGCTTACCGTAAAGGTTGATCACAGCGAGTTCGCCGATTCACGCTGGTACACCGGCTCGGGTATTTACCGCAATGTATATTTGATAGTAAAAGAGCCGGTACACATAGCTAAATGGGGCGTGCAATTCTCTACTTCAAATATATCCCCGACAGGAGCGTTTGCCAACACCAAAGTAATGGTGATGAATGCAGGTAATAAAAATGCTACTGTTACTGTGCTATGCAGTTTGAAAGATAACCATGGAAATGTTGTAGCAAAGGAAAGTAAGCAAGTAAACTTAAATGCGGCTGATAGCGGAGTGGCTAATGTGTCTTTTTACATTAATAATCCCCAACTGTGGTCGGTAGATAATCCAGCATTATATCAACTTTCCGTTTCGCTCCTATCCAATGGAAAAACAGTAGATACTTATGCGGAGCAAACCGGCATCCGGAGTATTCGTATAGATGCCGATAGTGGCTTCTTTTTAAATAATCAGAACCTGAAATTAAAAGGTGTTTGCATTCACGATGATGCAGGTGCATTGGGTGTTGCGGTGCCGGAAGCCGTGTGGCGCAGAAGGCTCCAAACCCTTAAAGAAGTAGGTTGCAATTCCATTCGTATGTCTCATAATCCACATGCCGATTATATGTATAAGCTATGTGATGAAATGGGATTTCTGGTGCTGGATGAAGCGTTTGATGAATGGGAAATTGGTAAGAATAAATGGATAAAAGGCTGGAATGTGGGCACGCCAGGTAAAGATGGCTATCATGAATACTTTAAAGAATGGGCGAACATTGATGTGCGCGATATGATACTGCGCAATTATAATCATCCGAGCATCATTGCATGGAGCATTGGCAACGAAATAGATTATCCAAACGACCCTTATACCAGTGAGGTTTTAAACACCGGCAATAACCCGCAGATCTATGGCAAAGGTTATTTGCTGGATCATCCGCCGGCAAGCCGTTTGGGCGTGCTTTCTAAGCAGTTGGCTGATGTAGTAAAAATGTATGATACCACCAGGCCAGTAACGGCTGCGCTGGCTGGTGTGGTGATGTCGAACACTACTTCTTACCCCGACAATCTGGATTGGGTAGGATATAACTATCAGGAATATCGCTATGCAGAAGATCACAAGCTATATCCAAATCGCATTATCTATGGCAGCGAAAATGGTATGCAGCTAAAAGCGTGGAATGCAGTAGATTCCAATCGATTTATTTCTGCACAATACTTATGGACTGGTATTGATTATATGGGCGAAGCAGGCCGCTGGCCATCGCGCAGCAACGGTGCCGGGCTGATAGATCTTGGTGGTTTTCCCAAACCTGAATATTATTTCAGGCAAAGCTTATGGAGTAATAAGCCGATGATTTATATCGGTACAACCCACGTGCAGGGCAATGACGATAAAAGCATCTGGCGGCATTTAAAAGCGGAGCCAACCTGGAACTGGAATAAAGGCGATAAACTTCGCCTAAATTGTTTTACCAACTGCACCCAAGCAGAGCTGTTTGTGAATGGCAAATCGTTGGGTAAAAAAAAGATGGCTGATTTTCCCAATCGTATTATTTACTGGGATGTGGATTATGAGCCCGGCGAAGTAAAAGTAATTGGTTATAACAATGGTGCGCAGGCTGTAACCCATTCTTTACAAACAACAGGTACGGCTTATGCCATAAAAGCGGTTGCAGAAAAAGATTCAGTTGGCAGAACCAACCTTGCACAAATCATTATCAGCGTAACAGATAAAGATGGGAATACCGTGTATAATGCTGATGATGAAATAACAGTTATGCTTAAAGGAGATGCAGTTTTACTTGGTTTGGAAAGCGGAAGCCACACCAGTCACGAAGATTATAAGGCGAATAAAAGAAAGGCATTACGCGGCAGACTGATAGCATATATACAGGTAAACAATAATGCAAAAAATGTGGAAGTTGTAATCATCTCACCAGGATTGCAACCTACCACGATAAGGTTGTAGTGAAGTAAATAAAAAATGTAGGTGTGAGCCGTGGTGAAACATAATACAAATATTTATTGGAAGCAATCAAGGCCTGTTATGTTTATAACGGGCAATTTTAAACAGAGCGAAATTTTAGTTTGTTTAATCCATTTTCAATCATCACCTGCTTTCCCCGCACTGCTGCCCAAAAATTTCTTATCAACCAAATCATTCACTCAACCACACGAATCCATCTTAGGCTAAGTGGTGGCGCTGGCCGGACAAACGCGCGGAGCGGATCGGGTTGTCCTTGAACTAAGCGAAGCGTTCTCATGAATACCGTTGAAAAACATCAATCCATTTATAACTTTTTTGTTCCTTTTTTCTTTCAGGAGAAAAAAGGAAGAGTGAAAACTATTGTAAAAATCATACTCAAAATACCTACAAACTCAACAGCATCTAAAACATCGTTGTTCCATCCTAAACATAATTAAATAGCTATGTACTTAAGCAAAACACTCTTTCTGTAATCTTTCTATACAAGTTGCTAATATTTCCTTCAGAAACAATTAATTATTGGAAAGAACCAGTTAATAACCGCTAACAGTTACTTTTAGTTCTGATTTACTTTCATCCACGTTTTTAAACATATTTATCATTCATGTTAGTACTGTTCAGAACAGGTTTATTAGTCTTATTGGTAACTATCGGAAATACATTTCTTGTTACTGCTCAAACACAACCTTTACTACCATACAATCCTTCACACAAAGAGGTAATAGCACGTTATAGAGCGGTGGCAGCAAAAGACAGTGCCGTTAAAAACACTGTTTACAAAGCCGGTGTAGATGCGCATTGGCTGCCGGGTGGCAATGCTTTCTGGTACCGCAATATTTTGCACGACAGTACAACGGAATATCTGTTGGTAAATGCGGCAACCGGTAGTAAACATAAAGCGTTTAATGAAACTGCACTAGCCGATGCTTTAAGTAAAATAAGCAACCAAACGGTAAAGGAAAATCATTTATTACTTGGTAACCTTACATTCAATAAAGAAGCTACCCGGCTAACATTTGCTTATAATAATAAATACTACGAATACAATTCAAAAAGCAATGTGCTGAAAACGATTGATTCATTGCCCAACATTGAGAAAGACAATCACCAGTTTAACGAGCCACCCAGCCGCTGGGAAAGCTTTGAGACGGATAGTGTATCACCTAATAAGCAATATATCGCTTACATCAAAGACAATAATGTATTTATCAGACCGGTTGCGGGTGGAGATGCCGTTCAATATACAAAAGACGGCAGTAATGCCCATCCTTATGGCTCCCTTGCCTGGAGCCCCGATAGCAAATGGGTGATAGGCTATCGTATTACGCCGGTAGAAGATTCTGCGGTATATTATGTGCTGTCATCTGTTCCCGGTACCACGCGTGGCCAGCTACGGTCGCATCCGTACAAGCAACCCGGCGATCCGTTCACTACCTATGAAATGTACATATTTCCGGTACAGCAAACAGTTCCTGTAAAAGTAAACACGCCCGTTATTGATTTCTTTGATGCACCGCTGCTGCACTGGACAAAAGACAACTCGCATTTTTATTATGAAAAAGTAGATCGCGGGCATCAGCGTTTTCGCATTATAGAGGTAGATGTAACTAATGGTAATACAAGAACCATATTGGATGAGCAAGCCAAAACATTCATCTATACAAACAGGATTTATACTTATTATATGCCACAAACTGCTGAAATTTTATGGACTTCAGAGAAAGATAACTGGCGGCACATTTATCTCATGGATGCACAAACAGGCACCATAAAGAACGAGATTACTAAGGGTAATTATGTAGTAAAAGACATTGATAGTGTAGATGAGAAAAAGCGGGAGATCTGGTTTTCGGCCAATGGTATAAATGAAGGCGAAGATCCGTATTATGTACACTACTACCGCATTGGTTTCGATGGTAAAAATTTAGTTAGTTTAACACCGGCACATGCCAATCACCATATCACTTATTCACCGGATAAAAAATATTATGTAGACACTTATTCAGAAGTGAATACGGCGCCTGTTACTGAACTGCATGCTACTGCAACCGGCAAAAAAATAAGCGATATAGAACATGCAGACATCAGTACTTTTCTCTCCATCGTAAAGCGTTTGCCACAACCATTTGTAGCCAAAGGCAGAGATGGGGTTACCAATATTTATGGTATTGTTTGTTTGCCTGCCGAATTTGACAGCACCAGGCGCTATCCTGTTGTAGAAAATATTTATGCCGGTCCGCAGGATGCTTTTGTGCCCAAAAGTTTTATGCCTTATTACACCGAAATGCAAAGCCTTGCCGATCTTGGGTTTATTGTAGTGCAGATAGATGGTATGGGCACTGCCAACCGCAGTAAAGCTTTTCATGATGTGTGCTGGAAAAACCTGGCAGATGCCGGCTTCCCGGATCGTATTTTATGGATGAAAGCGTTAGCTGCAAAATACCCTTATGTAGATACTTCGCGGGTAGGGCTATATGGAACATCTGCCGGCGGACAAAATGCTTTGGGCGGGCTGCTCTTTCATCCTGAGTGGTATAAAGCCGGCGTTGCTTCCTGTGGCTGCCATGATAACCGCATAGATAAACAATGGTGGAATGAACAATGGATGGCCTATCCGGTAGGTCCCTGGTACGACGAGCAAAGCAATGTTACCAATGCCGGTAAGCTTTGTGGTAATTTGTTACTTATGGTTGGCGAAGCGGATAACAACGTTCCGCCTGAATCTACCTACCGTGTTGCCGATGCACTGATTAAGGCTAACAAGACTTTCGATTTTCTTCCAATTCCTGGCTCCGATCATACCAGTGGCGGCACGTATGGCAAAGTAAAAAGACGTGACTTTTTTGTGCGCTACCTATTGCATGTGGAACCGCCGCAACGCAACATGGATGAGCTTTCAAAACAGGCAGATCAATAAAATTACCGGTAACTTTCTCAGAAAACTATTTTAACTACTCACTTCATGATGCCAATAACAACAGCTTTTCAGAGAACCATCTTATTAATATGTTTTTTTCTGTTTACGTGCTTAATCCAGGCAGAAGCACAGCCCGAAAAAGTTGCTCCTTTATACGAGCAAACCAGTGAGGTCAACAATATCATGGTGCAATACCGCGCAGATTATGGCAACGTGTCGCGCTTTTATACAATTCAAAATTCGCCCGAACGGAGAGCACGCCTGCTCTCAACAGTCAATGAATATATCAGCAAACTGGGTGAACTGGACTTTGATCAACTGAATACCGGTACTAAGGTAGATTATGTACTGTTCAATCGCGACCTGCACGAAGAGGAGTATAACCTGCAAAAAGAAGAAAAAGAATACAATGCTATCAGGCAATGGGTGCCTTTTGCCGATACGATTTATACTATAGAAAAAAGGCGCCGCCGTGGTGCTGTGCAGGATGCGCAACAAATAGCCAATCAGTTGAACGATATCAGTAAAAAGGTAAAAGCACTGCAGCAGCAGTTTAATAAAGAAACGTCCATTTCTTTTGAACTGGGCAAACGCGCCGAAAGCACGATAGGCGGTTTGCGGGCTGCACTGAAAAGCACCTTTGATTTTTATAATGGCTACGATCCTTTATTTACCTGGTGGGTGCCTCAGCCATACCATACATTAGATAGCATGCTGGTGGTGTATGCCGATTCTATTAAAACAAAAGAAAAGAGCATTACGCCGCAAAAAGAGGATGGCAGCGGCATTGTTGGCAATCCCATTGGTACGGCAGAAATAGAGCGCCGGCTTAAATATGAGATGATTCCCTACACACCCGAAGAGCTGGTGGCAATTGCCAATAAAGAGTTTGCCTGGTGCGATAAGGAAATGCTGAAAGCAAGCCGGGAAATGGGCTTTGGCGACAACTGGAAAGCAGCTTTGGAAAAGGTGAAAACAGCGTATGTACTGCCCGGAGAGCAACCCACGGCAATGCTTAAACTATATGATGAATCGGTTGATTTTATAAAGCAACACGACCTGATCACATTGCCGCCATTAGCCGAAGAAACCTGGCGCATGCGCATGATGACGCCGGAGCAACAATTGGTAAATCCGTTTTTTACCGGCGGGGAAGAGTTTAGTATTTCTTACCCTACCAATACTATGACTCAGGACGATAAGCTGATGAGTATGCGTGGTAATAATCCGCATTTCTCAAGAGCTACCGTGCATCATGAATTGCTGGCCGGACATGCTTTACAGGAGTTTTCAACCAACCGGTATAAAACTTATCGTCATTTTGAAACGCCGTTTTGGATAGAAGGCTGGTCGCTCTATTGGGAAATGCTGCTCTGGGACCAGGGGTTTGCGCAAACGCCGGAAGACCGCATTGGCATGTTGTTCTGGCGCATGCACCGTTGTGCAAGGATTATTTTCTCTCTAAACTATCATACCGGCAAATGGACGCCGCAACAATGTATAGATTTTTTGGTAGACAGGGTAGGGCACGAGCGTGCCAATGCAGAAGGCGAAGTGCGCCGCTCCTTTGTAGGCGGCTATGATCCTCTATATCAGATTGCTTATATGATTGGCGGCTTGCAGATCATGGCTTTAAAAAGAGAACTGGTGGATAGTGGTAAGATGACGTATAAGCAATTTCACGACAGCTTTATTCAGCAAAACATGATGCCGATAGAAATGGAAGGAGCCATACTGGAAAACAAACCACCTTCAAAAGACTTTACAACCAACTGGAAATTTTATAAGTTTTAGAGATTATAAAGTAAGTAGCTGGACACAATAGTTTACATTAACCCAAGGCTTTAGCCTTGGGGTGAATAGAAAAGGTAAATTGGCTTTAGCCTAAGCAAGGACTTAAGCAAGCGGCTGCCTGTAGGCCATTCACTTCTATTCCCAATGCTGAAGCCTTGGGTTATAGCTGTCAACTCATACTAATTGAGTCCACTTACTTATATTAAATAAGTTAAGGATAAAAGCAAACAGCTAAGTAAAATAAAAGATGAAAAATGTAATTGTAATTGGTGGCGGTGTCATTGGTTTAAGCAGTGCATATTATCTGCAACAATCCGGGCATACAGTAACAGTGCTGGATAAAGCAGGGTTTACTGATAACTGCTCTTATGGCAACCTGGGCTATGTGTGTCCCAGTCATTTTATACCCTTAGCTGCACCAGGTATTATCTGGCAGGGATTAAAATGGATGTTCAATAGTAAAAGCCCTTTTTATGTACAGCCTTCACTCAATATATCCCTGATAGACTGGGGATTGAAGTTTATGCGCAGTGCAACGAAGGAAAATGTAGAAGCGGCAGCGGTTCCGTTGAAAGACATTGCTGTTTTTAGCCAACAGGAATACAGCGAATGGGCAAAATTGCCCTGCTTCGATTTCTCTTTTGAGCGCAAGGGAATGCTGGAAATTTTCCAGACGGAAAAAGTTGGTCACCATGCTGCACAAACCGTAGAAGCCGGCAAAAAGCTTGGACTGGATGTAGAACTGGTAGATGCAAAAGGGTTGCAAGCGTTAGAACCACAAACCACTATCAATGCGAAAGGCGCTATTTATTTTAAATGCGATTCGCATTTGTACCCCGATAAGCTCATGGCTTCGCTAAAAAAAGTGCTGCAACAAAAAGGTGTGCAAATGATAAAAGCAGAAGTAACCGGCTTTGAGCGAAAGAACGGAAAAGTAACAAAAGTATTTACTGATAATGGCGTGTATGAAGGAGACGAAATAGTTATCGCCACCGGTTCGTGGAGCCGCGAAATAGCTGCATTGCTCGATACCAGAATTCCGATGATCCCGGGGCGTGGCTACTCCTTCACGTTAGAGAATTCTCCTTATACATTAAACCGGCCGGCTATACTTACCGAAGGCAGAGTAGCTATTGCGCCTATGGATCGAAATAAGATGCGCTATGGCGGTACAATGGAAGTAGTGAGTACCAAAACACCACCGCGTTATCACCGCGTGGAAGGTATTGTGAAAGCTGTTAGAGATTTTCTGCCGGAGTTCAAGATTGAAATGCCACCTCATGATAAAATCTGGTATGGCTTCCGTCCCACATCGGCGGATGGAGTGCCTTACATCGGGCGCATTAAAAAGTATAAAAATGTAACGGTTGCCACGGGGCATGCTATGCTGGGCTTAAGTCTTGGTGCCGGCACCGGCAAGCTGGTGAGTGAGTTGGTGAATGAACAAAAGCCAAGTGTGGATCTGAAAGCTTTTGAAGTAGAACGGTTTGGATAAAGTGGTTATATGTAGATCTGCATATACGCGTACATTCTTGCTATGCTTTAATGATTCTGTTTATTCCCTTTCTCATTTGCCTGAATTATATATAGTACAAATCAACCCCGGACCTAACATAAAGGATACTGGACTTTACATAAGCTCTTCCGCCACTTTTGGGGGCTTTACTGTGGCGCACAGTATAAGCTATGGGAGAGACTTCTGAACATTTTTTTGCGTCGTTATCACTTTTGCTTACCCATAGGGTTGTTGTAATAAGTATAAATTGGCCGATTTAGGCCTGTACCCGCTAAACCTCTGCTAATATCTGTAAAGTATTCATCAATATGCTTTAACTGATCCTTTACGACAAAAGATAGCTTCGTTAAGGATTATTAGTCCCTTTATAATTTAAAATATATCTATGTTGTATCCACCAAAATCTGTTGCAACACGCTATTTCCTGGCTATATGCCTGTTCATCTTTTTTTCTTTACCTGTTTTGGCACAGCAGCAATTACAAGGTAAAGTGGTTGACTCGCTCGGAAATCCCTTGTCGGGAGTTACAATAAAAGACAAGAGTGCTAATGCATCGACTATTACCGATGCAAACGGCACCTTTACGTTGCCAGTTCGCAGCAACAGCACTATTATTGTTTCTAGTGTTGGTTATGCCGATAAAGAGGTGTTTGTTGGAAGCCAAACAAACATCGTTATTACCTTAAGTGCTTCAACCGCTTCTCTGAATGAAGTAGTCGTAACCGCATTGGGTGTACGGCGCGAGAAAAGAAATCTTACCTACAGTACACAACAGTTGAGTGGCGAAGAAATTACCAAAACCCGCGAGCCTAACCTCGTAAATGCTATGGCCGGTAAAGTGGCGGGTGTGCAAATCACGAGTTCATCCGGAACAGCAGGTGCTTCGTCGCGTATAGTGATACGTGGCAATAGTTCGGCAACGGGAGATAATCAGGCGTTGTTTGTAGTGGATGGGGTGCCTATCAATAACGATGAAACCGGCACTGGAGGTGGCAATGCGGCCGGCTCTGGTGTTAATAGGGTAATTGATATTGATCCTTCTACCATTGAAAGTATTAACGTGCTGAAAGGTGCAGCAGCTACCGCTTTGTATGGTTCTTCGGGCGCGCGCGGTGTGGTGTTGATTACTACTAAAAGCGGTGCGCTTGATAAGAAACCGGTGTTCACTGTTTCTTCGGATTTATCTTTTGAAAAGCCGTTGCTTCCCGAGCGTCAAACTACATATGCGCAAGGCGATAGAGGCGTTTATATTAATGGTGAAGATCAGAAAGCAAGCGCTTCGTGGGGACCGCGCATGGATACATTGAAGATAAACGGACAGCCTGCCAAAAAATACAATCCATATGATTTTTTCCGTACAGGCGTTACCAGCAATTCTACTATTTCCGTGGCTGGCGGCAGTAACAATTCAAGCTACTTTGTAAGCTATTCTTATTACGATCAGAAAAGCATAATGCCGGGCAACGATTTTATCCGTCATTCCTTTTTTGCAAAATACAACACCAAAATGGGTAAGATTGTAAACACAACTTTCCAGCTTGGCTACAGCAATTCCAAACAAGGCCGTTTGCCCGAAGGTGCCAGCAACGGACCACTGTTTGTCTTGTTTGGACAACCGGTATCCTGGAATCCTTATCCGGTGCTGGATTCCAATGGCAACATGCGGCTATACCGTTATTCAAGAAATGCGCCTTTGTGGACATTGGATAACATGAAAAATACAGGCGTGGTAAACCGGTTTTTGCCTGTTTTTACCGTAAATATTACCCCTGCAAAATGGCTCACTATTACCGAAAGGTTAGGTGCTGATATGTACACAGAACAAAATAAATATTACGAAAATCCGCAACCGGCTATTGGCTTAAATGGAAAGGTAGTGGATAATAATACAACCTTCCGGCAGTTCAACAACGATGTAATTATTAATGCACAACAAACTTTTGGTCGTTTTAACGTCAACCTGTTGTTGGGAAATAATATTCTTTCTACGTATTACCAGGGCATCAATCTTACCGGCAACGGACTCACTATTGATGAGTTTTACAACACCTCAGCCGGTGGTACTATTACTTCTTCCGAGTATCATTCTTTGCAAAGAAAAGTTGGCTTTTATGCGCAGGCAAATATTGATTATAACCGCCTGTTGAATTTATCATTAACCGGCAGGTATGATGGTAGCTCTGTTCTATCAAAAGAGAATAATTTTTATCCGTATGGTTCAGCCGCTGCCAGCTTTATCTTTTCCGAATTGCTGAAAGGTAGCATTGGCCACACATTGAGCTTTGGCAAAATAAGATTTTCGGCTGCAACCGTAGGTAATGACGCTGTTGGTCCGTATGCATTAAATACGCCCTATGTGCAGGCAGGCAGGAATACCAATGCGGGCTATTTCTTATATCCTTTTCAGGGGCAGCCGGGCTTTTTACTGAGTTCAACATTAGGCAATCTGGATTTGAAAAATGAACGCTTAGATGAATATGAAGCCGGACTGGAACTGCGTCTCTTCAAAGACAGAATCTCTTTTGAAGGCTCCTATTTTTACCGTAAATCGCACAATGGCATTATTCCGGGTGTGAGCATTTCCAATGCAACCGGCTTTAGCGGTACCACCGTAAATACTGCCAGTATTGAAAACAAAGGTGTAGAGGTATTGCTAAGTGCAGAGCCGGTAAGAGCAAAAGATTTTAGCTGGAACCTGACGTTCAATTTTACTAAAATCAATAATAAAGTGCTTGCCTTATATCCCGGCATAACACAGCTTGGAAGAATAATAGTAGGACAGCCATACAATGTTTTCTATGGTACCAGATACCAGCGCACAGCAGACGGACAATTATTGATTGACGCCAATGGCTTGCCGGTGGTTGGCGATCAGGGAATTGTAGGCAATGCTACCCCGGATTGGCTGGCAGGTTTAGAGAACACACTGCGTTATAAGCAGTTTACCCTTTCGTTCTTTTTTGATATGAAACAAGGTGGCGATATTGAAAATGGCGTGGATAGCTATGGTCTTTTCTATGGCTCTTCCAAGCAAACAGAAAACCGCGAACCTATAGTAGTGCCGGGCATCAGCGAAGTAGATAATAAGCAAAACACGGTGGCGGTAGACGCACAAGCGTATTGGCAAAGCAGGCAGTACGAATCTATTATTCAGGATGGAACATACATCAAACTGCGCAATGTTAACCTGTCTTATAATGTGAAACCTTCCGCATTAAACAAGACCCCGTTTAAAGCTGCTTCTATTACTTTGTCTGGCAGAAACCTGTGGATATACAGCCCGCATTTTACAGGTGCCGATCCCGAAGTAAGTTCTTATGGCAGCGGTAATGCGGCACAGGGCATCTATGCTTTCTCTACACCCACTGCACGTTCCTTTTTTGTATCGCTGAAACTCAGTTTTTAATTCATGCCAAACATCTCAAATTCAATGAAACAATCCATTTTTATTATATTCATCATTGCCGGTTTATGCACCACCGGATGCCAGAAGTTTCTGGATGTAAATAAAGATCCGAACAACCCTACTGATGTGCAGGAAGCGTTGCTGTTGTCGCCTATCGAGCAGAATATTTCGGATAATGTGCAGGGGGGTAATGCAAGTATTATCGTACAAAATTTTGTGCAAAATATAGCACCTAATCAGCCCAACCCCGGCTTGTGGAATTACCAGTCTTTCAATGTAGATTACGATGGTGACTGGTATAACTTTTATGTTGTTTGCCTTAATAATTTAAAGATTTTAAACGAAAAGGCAGAAAGCAAAGAGAGCTGGAATTACGCGGCTATTGCTAAGATTTTAACAGCTTACACATTGGGTACAGCTACCGATTTCTGGGGCGATATTCCCTATTCAAAAGCGTTTGACAGAACTAATTTTTTAGTAGCATACGACAGCCAGGAAGAGATATACAAAACAGTACAAACCCTGCTAAGCAATGCCATTGCTGATATTGATAAGAACAGCAGTATTACGCCGGGTACAGATGATTATTTTTATAATGGCGATATGGCTGAATGGCGTAAAGCTGCATGGTCGTTAAAAGCAAGGTATTTTATTCATCTTACCAAAGCGCCGGGCTACTCAGCTACGGTGCAGTCGGATAGTGCTTTAGTGGCCTTGCAAAATGGCATGACGGAAAATAGCGATGATTTGAAGTTTACGTATGAAGGTAATACCGGAAGCGAAAATATCTGGAATCTCACCTTTTCGCCGGTGACCACCTATGTGCTCAACGCAACCTTAATTGATACCTTAAAAGCGAGAAACGATCCGCGGCTTCCTTATATAGCCAAGCCTGCAGTAAATACAGGGGTATATACCGGAAGAAAAATAGGGACCCCCACGGCGGAACTGGAAGGTTATTCTTATCCAAATGATTTTTATGGCGGTGCAGCCTCTTCCAACTATATATTTACTTATTCCGAAGCATCATTTATAAGAGCAGAAGCGCTCTATCGCACCCAGGGCGTAACCGCTGCACAGCCCGTTTATGTAAATGGCATCAACTCCAACATGGCTAAACTGGGAATTGATACAACTTCAGCCGCAGCTATTGCTTATGTAAACAGCAGGATGTTAACAGCCGAAAACGCATTGCAGTTGATTATGGAAGAAAAAGCAGTTGCTAATCTTTTCAATTTTGAAACGTATAACGATTGGCGTCGTACCGGCTATCCTGTATTAACGCCGGTAGAAGGCGCGCTGTCAGCTATTCCACGCCGGTTGTTGTATCCGCAAAGTGAAATAATTACGAATGCACAATCACAGCAATCTGCAAAGCTTACTGATAGGGTGTGGTGGGATGCACAATAAAAGTTATAGATTAAAAGTTTGGTTTTAAATAAATAAAGAACCCCTTCCAAACAATTTAAAGGGGTTCTTTATTTATGATTACATAAATTTATTTCATTACTATTGGGGTTGGGTGTGAATTACAGGGCTAAAGTTTTATTTGTTGTTACATCTATTGCTTGTCACTTTTTCTTTCAAGAGAAAAAGTTAATAAGAACTATAATCAATGATCCGGATAGCTATGGTATATCATAGCAATCCCGCTATTCAAAAGGAGGTTGTTTATTCTAAATATCGTAATTGACGGTATATTGAATATATTAAGCCACATTAGCCGGCTGGTTAACATTGTGGAAATAACTGTCTACATATTCTTTCGGTGATTTTTTTACTACACTTTTAAAAACTCTGTTGAAGTTGGTAATACTGTTGAAGCCGGTGTTGTATGCTACCGAAGCGATGCTGTCGTATTTTTTATCTACCAGTTTTTTACATGCTTCATTAATGCGTACCTGATTTACAAAAGACACCAATGTATGATGCGTGTGTTTTTTAAAGTAACGGCAAAAAGCCTGCGGTGTCATATACGCCAGCTTTGATACTTCTTCCAGTGTAATAGGCTGATTATAGTTCTGCATCACATAGTTGTAAATAGTAGCAATGCGGATGCCTTCATTGTCGCTGTACGATACACTTTCTGTTTTTGCAGAAAGCGGCTCCAGATTATTGAAAGAAGAAAGTTGTTTTAATAAATCAATGAATTGAAAAAATTGCTCAACCCCACTGCTGTTGCGGATTTTCAACATTTTTTCGGCTATTCCCTTTACTGCTTTTGGAGGTACACGAAAACCCGAATGATGTTGCTGAACAAAGTTCTTCAAATTTTTTACTTCAGGTATAGAAAAGAAGGAGCTTAATTGAGAGTCGATGCTAAAAAATATATCTATGGTATGTGTCTTTTTAGCACCATTTTCAAAGTAGGTAGGATCACTTTTAAATACATGCGGCTGATTGGCGCCAATCCAGTAAATTTCATTGCTCTGGAAGCTATGCATGTTATTATCCGTTACCAGGGTTCCTTCTCCTTTTATTATCCACGTTAACTGCACTTCATGATGCCGGTGCAAATGCGGATAAAAATGTGGCAGCGATTCTTCTTTGGTGATAATCGTTTTATTATCAGGTACCGGCAATGTGAACTGAAGGATTTTCATAGCCATATTGTTAATAAGTGTATTTTTTACCTTTATTTTAGCATGCTAAATATACAGATATTATCCGCATTTGAGCAAATTATTAATGAATCGGGTTAAAATCCGGTAATAATTTATCAAAATCAAATGATTAGTAACATCTGTGACGCCAACCTTTATATGGTATCACACACGCTGTTGCGAATGGTTAATATCGGGTGATGATTTATTAAAAATCATTAATTCACGTGCTTATACTACAGATAGCTTTGAAGAAAATTAGTAACATGGCTATAGATTGGAAAGGTGTCTTTCCCGCACTCACAACAAAATTTGACAGCAACGATCAGCTTGATCTGCCTGCATTTGAAAACAACCTTAGTGCACAGTTAGAAGCCGGGGTGGATGGCATTATTTTAGGTGGCACGCTTGGCGAAAGCAGTGTATTAACATTGGAAGAAAAAGAAATACTGGTAAAATTTTGTGTTGAAAAAGTAGCAGGCGCGGTGCCTGTTGTAATGAATATTGCAGAGGGCTCTACCCGCGAGGCAGTAACCCAGGCAAAGCTGGCTAAAGAATGGGGTACCAGAGGTTTGATGCTGTTGCCGCCTATGCGTTATAAAAGCGATCACCGCGAAACAGTGGAATACTTTAAAGCTGTGGCATCAGCTACCGATCTGCCCATTATTTTATATAACAATCCGGTTGATTATAAAACAGAAATCACGCTTGCAATGTTCGATGAGCTGGTGGATGTACCCACCATTCAGGCGGTGAAAGAATCTACCCGCGACGTAACCAACGTAACCCGTATGATTAATCGCTTTGGTGACCGTTTCAAACTATTGTGCGGTGTAGATACATTAGCATTAGAAGAATTATTATTAGGTGCTCAGGGTTGGGTAGCCGGTCTCGTTTGTGCTTTTCCTGCCGAAACAGTAGCCATTTATAAACTGGTAAAAGGAGGCAAAATAGAGGAAGCCGTTACAGTATACCGTTGGTTTATGCCGCTGCTCGAGCTTGATATTCATGCAAAGCTGGTGCAATATATAAAGCTGGCTGAAACACAGGCTGGTATTGGAACAGAATATGTTCGTGCACCACGGCTTACCCTGGTGGGTAAAGAAAGGGAACAGATATTAAAGCTCATCAACGATGCTTTGGCAGTGCGCCCCGCTTTACCCGAATATCATACGTTGGAAGAAAAAGCTTTTGCTATTTAAGGTGTCTTACTTCTACTATCATTGCTACAAACAAAGATATAGAGGAGTACGCTGATGTGATAGAAGTGCAGCACACATTAGCAGGCAGAATTTTATTAAATAGTCACCCACCGGCGTGGAAGTTTGTGTCAGTATGGTGCATGGCGGTCCTTACCTCGCTACTACCGATAAACGTTAAATTATTGTCATCCAAAACGTTCACATAATGGCTATAATCGGTCTTAGGCTAAGTGGCGGTGCAGGCCTGGGCATATGCGCGGAGCGATTATGCCGTCGTTGATTTTTTGGTTACTTTTTGATCAAGCAAAAAGTGACAAATATAAATTTACTGTGAGAAGTTGTCCTTACAACACCATAGACATTCCACTGCTAAAAATAAAATTAACTTATGAAATTGCATACGGATGTGTAATAGCCATTTTAGTTTTTTACTTTCAGTTTCTGTAACCATCTTACTCCGCGCAAACAACGATTGATGAAGAAGAATTTTTTTTGCGTTGATGCACATACTTGTGGTAATCCGGTGCGACTGGTGGCCGGAGGTGGTCCTGTGCTGCAAGGCAATACCATGAGTGAAAAACGACAACATTTTTTAAAAGAATACGACTGGATACGCAAAGGATTAATGTTTGAGCCACGTGGCCACGATATGATGAGCGGTAGTATTTTGTATCCACCGCACAATCCGGAGAACGATGTAGCGGTCTTGTTCATAGAAACAAGTGGCTGCCTGCCCATGTGCGGACATGGTACCATCGGCACGATTACCATCGCCATTGAAGAAGGATTGATTGAGCCTAAAACACCCGGCATAGTGCGTATGGAAGCACCTGCCGGTTTGGTGCTGATTAATTATAAGCAGGAAGGAGATAAAGTAAAATCGGTAAAGCTCACCAATGTGCCCTCTTTCTTAGCAGCAGAAAACATTGAAGTAGAATGTCCTGAATTGGGTATGCTGCATGTAGATGTGAGCTATGGTGGAAATTTTTATGCGATTGTAGATGTACAGGAAAATTTTAAAGGTTTGCAGTTTTATAGTGCCGATAAGCTGATTAACTGGAGCCGTGCGCTACGCCGGCGCATTAATGAAGGGCAAACTTTTGTGCATCCCGATGATGCAACTATTAATGGCTGTTCGCACATACTCTGGACCGGTGAAGTAATAGATAAAACATCTACGGCACGTAATGCAGTATTTTATGGCGATAAAGCAATAGATCGTTCACCTTGCGGCACCGGTACATCGGCGCGTATGGCGCAATGGTATGCGAAGGGCAAGCTGAAGAAAGGTGATAAATTTATACATGAAAGCATCATTGGCTCCAAGTTTATTGGAACGATTGAAGAAGAGTTAACTGTTGGCGGAAAACCGGCTATTCGCCCGGGTATTGAAGGCTGGGCACGTATTTATGGTTACAACACCATTTCCATAGATCCGGACGATGATCCGTATGCTTATGGCTTTCAGGTGTTGTAGATTGCTTTGTTAGGAATAATAAACAGGTATTGTTTTTAAGTGTACAATGATACTAAGAGAGCATTATTTTAGCCTAAGATTAATGCCCGGGATTATATGCGTTATACAGTTGACCAAAGGGATACGCTAACACCTCACCATACATTTGAAAACATTATCAAAGCAATAAATACAACAAAATGTATAGCTGAATAACGATGGATTATTAATAACGAAGAATAATAAGCGTATAAATAACATTTATTAGGGATTTTACAACAGATCCTTTTAATATATTCGGCATATTTTATCACAAGGTATATATCAGAATAAGACATACAAATAACAATCATGCAGAAAAGAGGTTATAAAGCAGCAGTCATCAGTGGTTTATCGAGCCTTATGTTGAGTACTTCCGGCTTACTGATGGCACAGCAGCTAACAGGAGATTATCCTATACAGCCGGTAGCTTTTACGCAGGTGCATTTGACAGATAATTTTTGGCGTCCGCGTTTAGATACCAATGCCAAAGTAACCATTCCCTACATCTTACAAAAGTGCCGTGAAGAAGGCAGGATCAACAACTTTTTGGTAGCTGCTGGTAAGAAGAAAGCTACCAAGCTTACCGATTTTCCCTTTGATGATACCGATTTGTATAAACTGTTGGAAGGCGCTTCTTACAGCCTGCAGGAAAAGTATGATGCAAAGCTGGACCGAGAAATGGATACGCTGATACAGATCATTGGCGATGCACAGGAACCCGATGGTTATCTCTACACTTTTCGTACGGCACATCTGGCACATCCGCACGAATGGATTGGTACCAGGCGTTGGGAAAAAGACGAAGAACTGAGCCATGAATTATATAATTGCGGACACCTGTACGAAGCAGCGGTAGCGCATTATGCAGCAACCGGAAAAAAAGCATTCTTAAACATTGCTATTAAAAATGCAGATCTGCTGGTTAAAACGTTCGGTCCTGATAAACTGCATATCTATCCAGGACATCAGATCGTGGAATTAGGCTTGGTAAAAATGTACCGTGTGACCGGCAAAAAAGAATACCTTGATTTAGCAAAATTCTTCTTAGATGTGCGTGGACCCGGCGGTGATGTGTACAACCAGGCAGATAAAAAAGTAGTTGACCAAACAGAAGCCGAAGGTCATGCCGTGCGTGCCACTTATATGTACACCGGCATGGCAGATGTGGCTGCACTCACCGGTGATAAAAGTTATCTCCATGCTATTGATACTATTTGGAACAATGTAGCAGATAAGAAATTATACATCACTGGTGGTATTGGCGCAACCGGCAATGGCGAGGCTTTTGGTCCCGATTATGATTTGCCCAACATGAGTGCATATGCCGAAACCTGCGCGTCTATTGCTAATGTGTATTGGAATCTGCGCATGTTTTTATTGCATGGTGATGCTAAATACATGGATGTACTGGAACGCACGCTGTACAACGGTTTGCTAAGTGGCATATCATTAAGTGGCAATCGTTTTTTCTACCCTAATCCTTTAGCTTCCGTAGGGCAGCACCAGCGTAGTGCCTGGTTTAGCTGCGCCTGTTGCATTACCAATATGACACGCTTTTTACCTTCTATGCCCGGCTATATTTATGCACAGGATGAGGATGATGTATTCGTTAATTTATTTGTGAGCAACAACGCAACTATCAAGTTGCCTGCTACCGAAGTAAAGCTTACGCAGCAAACAGATTATCCCTGGCAGGGTAAAGTAAGTATTACTGTTGATCCTGTTAAGAGCGCCGCTTTTGCCTTGCATATCCGCATTCCCGGCTGGGCGGTAGATAAGCCTATACCCAGCGATTTATATTCCTTCATCAGTACAACCAAGCCGGCTGTACCCGTGTATGTAAATGGTAAAAAAATAGATTATATAACCGATAAAGGCTATGCTGTTATTGACCGCACCTGGAAAAAGGGAGATAAAATAACCATTGATTTTCCGATGGAAGTGGAAAAGGTAACGACTATTGATTCTGTGAAGGCAGACAAAGGCAGGTTTGCTTTACAACGTGGTCCTATCGTGTATTGTTTGGAAGGTGCCGACCAGCAGGACAGCACGGTGCAAAGTATTGTAATTGATACCAATGCAGTTATTAATGCAGTATATAAACCGGATATGCTGAACGGTATAACAACGCTTACCACTCAGGGATATATTGCTACCAGAGAGCCCAAAAGTGATAATGCACTCACTGCTAAGCATACCATTACCGCTATCCCCTATTATAGCTGGAACAACCGTGGCAGCGGCGAAATGGAAGTATGGATACCTTATACTGCCGATGCTGCCCGCCCTAAGCCTCAGCCTACAATCGCATCTAAAGCTAAGGTAACTTCTTCTGCGCGTGGCAAGCTAATGACAAAAGCAGTAAACGATCAGTTTGAGCCGGCAGACAGCAAAGATCAAAGCACTAATTATTTACATTGGTGGCCCGCAAAAGATACTACCGAATGGGTGCAGTATGATTTTGATAAAGCCTATACTATTTCGGAAAGTAAAGTGTATTGGTATGATGATAAACCCTGGGGCGGTTGCGATTTGCCTGCATCATGGCAATTGTTGTATAAAAAAGGCGATGAATGGGTGCCTGTAAAAAATACAACGGATTACGAGATTGCAAAAGATAAATACGATAGCGTTCAGTTTGAGCCGGTAACGACTACTGCTTTACGCCTGGTGGTGCAGTTGCCAAAGAATGATGCCTCCGGCATACACGAATGGATAGTGAAGTAAGCATTCTCCTGTGAAGTGTTTGAGCCGCTAGGACACAAATGATGAAGTAGCACAAAGTATGCTTTTATAGCATTGCGTAAGTATTTCTTTACATCTTCGCGTCCCTGTCTGCCTACAGGCTGGTTCGTGGTTTTAATGCATTATTTTAATTTAATCAGCTTCTCATCACCGTAATAGTTTTATTAAAACGATGAACTTGAAAAGCATCATACAACCTCTTTTTGCAGGACTTTTATTGGTTACTACTTCTTCTCTTTTTGCGCAGCAAAAAGCAACCATAACTATTGATGCCAGCAAACCGGGCAATCCTGTTTCGCCCACTTTGCATGGAGTGTTTTTTGAAGAAATCAGCCATGGAGGCGAAGGTGGCTTGTATGCAGAACTGATACAAAACAGGGGTTTTGAAGAAGCCAATATTCCACCAGGAATGACGCTAACCGATGGGTTTATTGTGCCACCGCGAACACCCCATTTTTCTATGCCCAACAACGGAGTGAGCGACTGGAAAATGGAGTGGCCAATAAAAAGTGATTATCCGGCATGGAGTTATAAAGCGGCCGGCAGTGCGGCTTTGCAGGTTTCACGTACAGCTATCAATCCCTTAAATAATGCAACGCCGCATTCGCTACAAGTGGATATTTCCAATGCAGATAACAACAATACAGCATCCATTATTAATGAAGGTTTTTGGGGAATTAATGTAGTTGCCGGAGATAGCTATAAACTGAATTTTTATGTACGAAGTAATGAATACAATGGCAGTATAACCGCGATGCTGCAAAGTGAAGACGGGAGTACTTTAGCCTCTCATACTTTTACATCGGCAAATAATACAAATTGGAAAAGATACAGTGCCACCTTAAAAGCAAACAAAGGTGATAAAAAGGCAACATTTGTACTCCTTTTTAATGCACCCGGTACGGTGTGGCTGGATCATGTTTCATTGTTTCCATCCAAGACATTTAAGAACCGTCCCAATGGTTTACGGCAGGATTTAGCGCAATACATTGCCGATTTAAAACCCGCTTTTATACGCTGGCCGGGTGGCTGTTTTGTAGAAGGCATCACTATACAAAGTGCGCCGGATTGGAAGCAAACCATTGGCCCGGTAGAGCAGCGTACCGGCACTTACAGCCCCTGGGGTTATTGGACAAGCAACGGTTTTGGCTACCACGAATATTTACAGTATTGCGAAGATATTGGCGCGGCTGCGCTGTATGTATTTAACGCCGGTGTATCGTGCGATTTTCGCAGCGGCACTTTCGCGCCGGACGATAGTTTGCAACCTTATATTCAAAGTGCATTGGATGCTATTGAGTATGCTATTGGACCAGTTACCAGCAAGTGGGGTAAAGTACGTGCAGCCGCAGGGCATCCAAAGCCTTTTCCGTTAAAGTATGTAGAGATAGGTAACGAGCAGGTTGGTCCGCGATATGCAGAACGGTACAATGTTTTCTATGATGCTATTAAGTCAAAATATCCGCACTTAGAAACGATTGCCAGTATGGGCATTGGCGATGTGAATGAATACACATTAAAGGGGATGAAACATGTGGATT
The DNA here is from genome assembly GCF_005233845.1 of Ilyomonas limi. Classification (GTDB taxonomy): domain Bacteria; phylum Bacteroidota; class Bacteroidia; order Chitinophagales; family Chitinophagaceae; genus Ilyomonas; species Ilyomonas limi. The sequence goes on along the minus strand of NZ_SZQL01000022.1, from coordinate 11,712 downwards.
ATGCTGATGAACATGCTTACAAAGCGGCAGGTTGGGCAATGACGCACTTTGATCATTTTGACAAATACAAGCGTGGCAACTGGGATTTATACGTGGGCGAATACGCTACCAATGCAGGTGTAGGCGCCGGTAATATGGAAGCTTCCTTAAGTGATGCGGTGTACATTATGAGTATGGAAAAGAATGGAGACCTGGTAAAGATGAGCAGCTACGCCCCGTTATTAGTGGATACAAATGATGTGGACTGGCCGGTAAATTTAATCAACTTCGATAACGCTAACAGCTTTGCCCGCATTTCTTATTATGCCATTAAAATGCTGAGTGAAAACAGGGCGGATGTGAATGTAGCAACCGATGTTGAAATAACGCAACCTGCTGTTAAAAAACCTGCATTCAGCGGTGGCATTGGTTTGGCAACCTGGGATACAAAAACGGCCTACAAAGACATTGAAGTGATACGAAACGGCAAAACAGTTTATAAAAGCGATTTCATTAATGATATAAGTAATTGGGCTTTACTTCGTGGTACATGGGGCGTAAAGGACAGTGCATTGGCGCAAACAGCAGCAGGTGCACAACAATTTGCCATGCTGAAAGATAAAAGCTTTGATACTTATACATTGAAGCTGAAAGGGAAGAAATTAGAAGGTTATAACGCTTTTATAATTCCGTTTGCAGTAAAGGACAGCAACACGTTTTATCGCGCTCATATTGGTGCATGGATAAATAAAATTGGGGTGTTCGAAAAAGTAAGCAATGGATATGATGTAAGTAATATTTCTTCCGCCGTTGATTTGCCCGATACCATTGTTGCCAACCGCTGGTACGATATCGCGTTGGAAGTTGGAATAGATACAGTAAAATGTTATCTGGATAGCAAATTATTAATGACTTACACCGAGCCGGATAAACTGTTTGCAATTGCAGGAAAAGACAACGCCAACGGTGATATAATTGTAAAAGTTGTAAATGCTTATGGCAATGAAGTACCGGTAGATATTGATTTGCAACATGCAGTGGCAACATCGCTAAAGGCTAATTTGATAACCTTATCTGCACGTACTTTAACTGCTGAAAATTCTTTTGAACATCCAATGCAGTACGTGCCGGTAAGTACAACTCTTTCAGCGAATAACAATCATTTATCCCTTACATTAGAGCCTTACTCCATCAACGTTATACGTGTGCCAACAGGTAAGCAATAAAATTATTATGCAACTTTGTTCTTGCTATGATGAACTATAACCTGTTTGATAAAGAAGTATATATCAACCGTAGAAAGGAACTCAAAGAAAATATAGATAACGGATTGATACTGCTGTTAGGCAATGAAGACAGCAGCATGAACTATGCAGATAATTGTTATCCTTTCAGACAAGACAGTACATTCTTATATTACTTTGGACTGGATATGCCTGGGCTGGCAGCTATCATTAATGTAGATAATAATGACGAAATACTCTTTGGCAGAAAGCCCAGTATGGATGATATTATCTGGACCGGGCCATTGCCTTCTTTGCAGGATTTAGCTTCCTTAGTTGGTGTCGAGAGCACTCGTCCTTATATGCAGTTAGAGAGTACATTAGCATCCGCAAAAAGTAAAGGACAAGTCATTCATTTTCTTCCCCCTTATCGTCCTGAAAACAAGATAAAACTAACTGAATGGCTGCAAATTCCATTTGCAGCTTTACAGCAGGAAGTATCCTTGCCCCTGATTAAAGCAATTATTTCACAAAGAGAAATTAAAGCACCGGAAGAAATAGCAGTAATGGAAGAAGCCGTTTCTATCAGCGCTGATATGCACCTTACCGCCATGCAATATGCAAAGCCCGGCATGATGGAATATGAGGTAGCTGCTAAAGTGGAAGAAGTGGCACTGGCAGCAAACGGCAGGCTTTCCTATCCAACCATTCTTACCATTAATGGTCAAACTTTGCACAATCATTATCATGGTAATAAAATAGAAGAAGGGCAGATGATTCTGATGGATGCCGGTGCAGAAAATAGTATGCATTATGCAGGTGATTTAACACGCACGTTTCCTGTTGGTAAAGCATTTAATTCAAAGCAAAAAGAAGTGTACAATATCGTATTGAATGCGTTGAACCACGCGATAGGCTTGCTGCAGCCCGGCATTCCTTTTAAAGAAGTGCATACGCAGGCTTGTATTAAACTAATGGAAGGTTTGAAAGCGATTAACCTGGTGAAAGGTGATGCTATAGAAGCGGTAGCCGCCGGTGCGCATACGTTATTTTTCCAGTGTGGATTAGGGCACATGATGGGACTGGATGTACACGATATGGAAGACCTGGGTGAGCAGTATGTTGGCTATACCGATACCTTAAAAAAGAGTGCAGAATTTGGCTGGAAGTCCTTGCGTTTAGGCAAGGAATTGAAAGCGGGTTTTGTATTAACTGTTGAGCCCGGTATTTATTTCATTCCTGAATTAATTGATCGCTGGCAAACTGAAAACAGGCTGAGTAATTTTATTAATTATAATGAACTGGAAAATTATCGCCACTTTGGTGGTATTCGTATAGAAGATAATTTTTTAATTACACCAAACGGCAGTAAAAAGCTGGGTAAGCATCTTGTAAAAACAGCAGATGAAATAGAAGCCTTGAGGGGATAAAATATGAATAGATAATGTTTTAATATTTTTCAAAATAGGTATTTCTTTGTTGAAGAAAAGCCTGATCCGGACTCATTTTTCCCGCTTGCGTAAACTGTTTTTCCCAAAGCGGCATATAATTCACCTGTTTTTCAATGATTTTGCACCCAAAATCAGAACAGGTGAAGAAACTTTTAGCATTAGTCTTTTTTTCAGGAACTTTTATCGCTGCTTATGCGCAACAACAAGGGGTAAATAATAATCAACAGCAATTTGTAAATAAACTAGAAACTACTACTCCCGAAGCGCCATCAGGAAGTGTAGAAGGATATGTTCGCACGGCTGATAATCAACCGGCTGCAGATGTAACGGTCATTTTACAAGGTACCAGTAAAGCCACCTTAACCGATGTAAATGGGCATTTTATTTTGAAAAATGTAAGGCCAGGCAATTATATATTGGAAGTATCCATGATTGGGTTGCAAATGCAGCAAAAGCCTGTTACTGTACAAGTTGATGATCCTACGTTAGCAAATCTTACATTAACGGAAGATATCAAAAAACTATCTGATGTGATTGTAACTGCCCGGAAAAGCCAGAATGAAAAGATAACCGAAATTGGTAAAATACCGGTCGCCGCTAAAGACTTGCCTCAAAGCTTTAGCGTTATTGGTCAGGGTGTTATTCGCGACCAGCAGGCACTGCGCATGGGCGACATTATTAAAAACGTCAATGGCGTATATGTAACCAGCACCCGTGGCGCCGTACAGGAAAGTTTTGCTGCCCGCGGATATGGTTTTTCCAGTACCAATATGTTTAAAAACGGTTTTCGTGTTAACTCGGGTGTAATGCCCGAAGTAAGCGGGTTGGAGAAAGTGGAAGTATTAAAAGGCAGCGCCGCCATTTTATACGGACAAGTAGCGCCGGGAGGTATCGTGAACATGGTAACGAAACAACCTAAATTCAAATTTGGTGGCGAAGTAGCGATGCAGGCAGGCAGCTACGATTTGTATAAACCTTCTTTTGATGTGTATGGTCCTGCCAGTTCAGCCATTGCTTATCGCATCAACGGTACTTTTGAATCGGCCGATAGTTATCGCGATGTAATTCATTCGGAGCGTTACTATGTAAATCCGTCTTTATTATTTAAACTGGGCAAACGCACCGAGTTGTTGGTAGAAGGCGATTATCTGAAGCACGATTTTACACCCGATTTTGGCATCGGCTCACTGGATGATACGCTGATACCCCATGTACCACGTTCCCGTTTTATGGGTACAGCCTGGTCTTATAGCCACACACAGCAAGCTACGGGTACTGCATCTTTGAAACATTTATTCAGCGATAATTGGCGGATGGAAGCTGCAATATCGTATCAGCGGTACAGCCGCGATTATTTTTCTACCGAAAGAATTCAGGCTGATGCCGATGGTGAGTGGGTTAGACCTTTGGGCAGAATAGATACCAAAGAAGATTATTATGCCACTCAGGTGAATTTCATCGGTCAGTTCAAAACAGGCAAGCTGCAACATACATTATTAACCGGTGCCGATGCCGACAGGGATATTATTGGTAATTATGATTTTAATTTTGCAGAGGTAGCCGGATTACCTGCTAAAAGCTATGATAAAATTAATATTCTTGAACCGGGTAAATATGTGCAACGCACCGATATTCCCGATGCAGACAGAATAAGAAAAAGGGAAGCGCCTGTAAACCGTTTTGGGGCGTATGTGCAGGATCTGGTAAAAATCTCGCCTAAATTTAATGTGCTGGCAGGTGTACGCTGGTCGTATGTACAAACTTTGGGAATAGATTCCACCGACCTTTTAACCAACAAACAAACCAAGGGCAATGCAAAAAGCGACCAGGCTTTTTCTCCACGCTTCGGTTTGGTATATAAGCCGCTTACCACGACTTCGGTGTTCGCAAGCTATTCTAATTCATTCCAAACCAACAGCGGCAGCGATATTTATGGTAATTCTTTAACGCCCTCTATTATAGACCAGTATGAAATAGGTGTAAAAAATGACTTCTTCAATGGAAATCTTTCTGCCAACGTTACGCTGTATCGTATTAAAAACAATAACCTGGCGCAGATTGCCGAGTTTAAAGCTGATGGAACGCCTAATAGTGATCCCAACTTAAAAATGCTTGCCGGTGAAACCACCAGCGATGGGGTGGAAGTAGATATTGCCGGGCAGCCGGTAAACGGACTTTCCGTTATGGCAGGTTATAGCTATAACTATATGCGCTACACCAAAACGCCCGATGCAGATGGTAATTATGTGGAAGGCGAACGGCTGGTGAATAATCCGGCGCATACTGCGAATGCCAGTATTTTTTATACATTTCAAAATACAGGGTTGAAAGGATTTAAAATTGGTGCGGCTGCATTTTATATTGGCGACCGTTTTGGCGGATGGAATAATAAGAAGGTGCTGGACCCCAGCGAGCCAACTGCTTCCCGCCTGATTGCGGTGAAAGGTTACACAACAGTGGATATTACCGCAGGCTATTCCTTCAAAAACATTGCTTTATTGGCTAAGGTTTCCAACGTAACCAATACGCTTAATTATTATGTGCACGAAAATTACAGCATCAATCCTATTCCGCCGCGCCAGTTTGTTGCAATGGTTTCTTATAAATTTTAATTGAATTGTTGAACTAACAGAGACACAGGAGGCGCGAGGTTGACAGAAATATATTGTGTTAACCCGTGCCTGCTGTGTCTCTGTACCTCTTTAGTTTCATCATTCCGAATAATCTGATTACATGAAAATATTCTTCCGACGGATTCATCTTTACTTAAGCCTTGCCGCGGGATTGGTAATATTTACCTGCTGCCTCACCGGCGCCATACTTGTTTTTGAAAAAGATATACAAATGGCGCTGAATAAGAACCGGTATTATGTAGCGCCGGTAGAACAGCCATTGTCGCTGGAGCAATTAACAACGAATGTTAACCAAAACTTTCCCGAAAGTAAAATTAGTAGTTTAAAATTATATGCGGATAAAACCCGTTCGACAGAAGTGAGTGTGAGTATGAAGGGAGAAGCGAAAGGCGATCCCCGCCAGAATGTTACGGTTTTTATGAATCCATATACCGGTGAAGTTTTGGATGTGTATAGCTACCGGGAAACATTTTTTTACCAGGTATTTGCGCTGCATCGCTGGTTGCTGGGCAGTTCAGATGGCGTTGGAAAATATATTGTAGGCATCGCCACGCTTATCTTTCTTTTTATACTTATTACCGGCATTATATTATGGTGGCCCAAAACACAAAAAATACTGGTGCAGCGGTTAAAAATAAAAAGCAATGCCGGTTGGAAGCGCTTCAACCACGATCTGCATATTGTACTTGGCTTTTACAGTGCTATTATCCTTTTCATACTTGCTTTTACCGGTTTGGCATGGTCGTTTGAGTGGTTTAATAAGGGCATTTACCAGGTAACTAATTCGCCGCTACAGCCGCCAGCGCCACCAAAATCGGTTTATGATAAAGACGCAAAGACCGTTTCTTTGGATAAAGCACTGGCTGCTGCAAAAACGGTTTATCCTCAGGCGGTTTCATACAATATCAGTTTGCCAAAAGATTCCACCGGAGCGGTTGTTGTATCTTCCGTATCAAATAATGCCATACACGAAAGCGCTTCCGATGCGGTTTATGTTGATCAATATAATGCAACTATATTAGGCAAACTGTCCTATAACGAAAGAAGTCTCGGTTCAAGGGTTCGCTCCACTTTTAAGCCCGTGCATACCGGTAGTATATGGGGTACGCCCTCTAAAATTATTGCTTTTGTTGTATGTGTATTCGGTTGCAGCTTTCCGGTAACCGGTACTATTATGTGGCTGAACCGCATTAAGAAAAAACGCAAACGAACTGTGTTGGCAAATAATGAAGTGGATTATAGTTTATAGTAAAGCTTAAACCGTGACTTTATTAAAACTACTTCTAAAAACATTCCTGTTTAGGTTATATTGAATGATACCAAACTGCTATCAGGTTGACGGCGCCACCTGGTTAGGACTGTGATAACAAAGCTTTAAAAATCCGGTGCTTTTATCAATAGACTAATAATGACTCATGAATTCCTCAACCTGGTAGCGGTTTAGTGTGAATCATAATTTTAAGAATAGCAACTTTAATCTATTTTCTAATTGTTCTACATCCAAACATTCTACCAGCAGTTTTACCATTCGTAGCCTGCACGCGCACTACTATTTTATCTTTATCCTTTATCAGTTCCGCAGGTATAGGATATTCCTCATCAAAGAACTTGCCCGGTGTGCTACCTTTCAGTTCTACAGAAGCAATTTTTACCCCATCTACCAGTATAATAAACATTCTGTTTTTATCGTCGCCAATATAGGTGCAGAGCAGAGCGGTGGGCTGGTTAGGCACTACTTTCATATCAAAAGAAAAGAACCCATTATTACGTGCTTCCCTGCCTGTTCTGCCAAATGCGTCGCTTGCATACGACTGCTCGCTGGATTGCAGGTTGTGGTCGCGCTCAGGCTGCATTTGTCCTAAGCGCATTACATCAATGGTTTGTTCGTCTATCTCTTTCTGCCGTTTCTTTTCTGCTTCATATTCTGCCTGGCGCGCGTTCCAGTCTGCATTAGTAAAAAAGTCCCAATACACACTGTAATAATTATGGAGGTTTTTATAAAAAGGAGAGAGGCTTACATCAAAAGGTTTACCCACGCCTTGCATGTGAAATACTAAGGGTTGCGTATTATCCTGCACTGCCCAGTCGTTTACATTGCGGTTATCAGTAAGCAATACGGGCGTGCCATAGATAGGATCGGGCATCGTATCGCCCAGGTTGCCAGCCAATACCAAAGGTCCATACAGCAGTGCTACACGGTCTTTGTTATCAGGCATGCGCTCACTATATAAACTCATGGGAAAATTGACTTCTATCTTATTGTTGTTACTCCATTTGCGGCTGACAACAAGATAGCCTTCCGCATCTTTTTGCACATTGATATCCTTGCCATTTACTTTTACAGTTGCGCCTTTTGTTGCCCACCAGGGCTGGCGTATTTTTATAGCAAAAGTAGCAGGTGAAGTGGTGTTTATTGTTAGAGTGGTAGTGCCGCTTTCAGGATAAGCCGTTTGTTGTGTAATAGTTGCTTTTTTGTCTTTCCAGTTTAATTTAGAAGGAATAAAAAGGTTTACATACAAACTACCATCGGCCCCTTCAAAGTAAATATCTTCGGTGTATTTGGAGTGGTTTTCCATACCGCTGCCTACGCAACAGGTGAAGGTATTGAAGGAATCACTAAAATCTTTTTTACCACCCATGCGCAGCGGCTCAAAATAGAGCATCATGGCAGTGTTGGGGTTTTGAGAAGCCAAAATATCATTATACAATGCCCGCTCGTAATAATCAGCGAGATTGCTGTTGGGCTGCCAGCTAAAGAGGTGCCCAGTCAGCTTCAGCATATTGTATGCGCAGCAACTTTCGGTAGTGTTGTCGCTTAAAGCATCGTTCAGTTTATCAGGTGCGCCCAAATATTCATAATTACCATTGCCACCATTTACATACGTGTGATCGTTTACCAAAATATTCCAGCCTCTGGAGGCAATGGTTGCATCACTTTTGTTGGATGTCAGTTCATATTGCCTTGCACTGCCAATGAGTTTGGGAATATTGGTGTTGGAATGCTTGCCTGCCAGCGGATCTTCTTTTCCTTCGGCAAGTGGCTGCATTACAAAGTCGTCGTAAAATTTATAAGATAAATCCAGATACTTTTTATCGTCGGTAATGCTGTAGATATTTGCCAGCACATCATTCATGCCGCCATATTCACATTTCAGCATTTTTTGGCGTTGTTCATCAGTTAAAGGATTAACAATATCGCCGGTCCAGTCCGCCATTTTTTTTACTACGGTTAATGCTTCACTATTATCGCAATACAGGTAAGCATCTACCAGTCCTGCCATTACTTTGTGCACGGTGTACCAGGGACTCCAGGCACCATTTAAATCAAAGCCACCCGACTTTATAATGCCATGCTGTACTTTGTACCAAAGCGAATCTTCGTTGGGGATAGCCCCTACATAACCTGTTTTGCGGGCAGCCTGGCATTTGGCTAATTCACCTACAATATAATCTACTCGGTCTTTAAACGCTTTGTTGCCGGTGGAGGCATACATCATAGCGCAGGCAGAAAGGTAATGTCCCAGTGTGTGACCAGATAATCCTTCGCTTTCCCAGCCGCCATAAGCGCTGTCTTTAGGTGGCAATGCAGCATTTTTATAAAAACGGTTGAGCAGCCTGTCAGGTTGCAATGCCAGCATATAACCTGCATCAGCATCCATTGCTTTTTTAAAGGGACTGCCATCCAGCAGTTGTACATCTTTCAAGTTGAAGGCATACGCTTGTAGCCCAATGGCAGGCTTCACCTTCATTTTAGCATTGTTTTTTTCGGGCAGGTACGATTGCGAATAGCCCGTGAATTGCATGGCACAACAGCCCGTCAAAAATAAAAATGATAGTAGTTTCATATTTCAGATCCTGTTCAATGTAGAAAGAAGTTAATTTAATCGATAAAAACCGCGCTTGTAAAGAGATACAAAAAACGCTATATCACATAAACGTATTTTAACCTGTTTTACCCATAAGTTGTCTGTTGCAACTAAAGAACGGCATTTATCTTTTATTCCATGCTTTGTACTTATTAAAAGTTGCAATTTGTATAGTTAAGTATTGCAGCTTTTAGAAGATTAGCTGAAAGAGCAGATAAAAAGGTGTCCTACTGGCTGCTTGCAATAAAATGCTGAAAAAATAGATTAAAGAGTAACGCAAAATTAATTGTCAGATTTACACTTATATATGTTTAAGTATGCCAGTCGAAACCTGTTTTTTGCTTCATCAATGGATTTTACACCATTATTTATGCCGGATAGCAATAAATAATACAGGATTAAACATAAGAATGGCAGGCGAAATACTGGCTATTGAAATACACGCGGTTTGTGCATAAACAAGATTATTTCACATGCGCATCTTGGGGCAGCTTCTCCCGCAACTTCGTCTCTTCCAGGTCCAGCAGCGAAAGATGCTTTCTTATGATCTCTTCATCAAACTCTGATCGATGGTTCATTTGGTGCAGGAGTTCCCGCTGCTTATCCAGCATCTCCAATGATATGTGCTGATATCGCTTCATTGGGTTACTATCATCATAGGCAGGCTCATTTTCAAAACTGCTGGTAAAATACGACAGGCTGCTGCTCAACCTTGCCTTAAGATTGCCTACATGTTCATTCGTCATTACTTCCTCTTTGTACCGTTCTTCAAGAAAGAGCAGTGATTGGTGGGCTATCTTTTTCTGAATAATCATCTCCTGCTTCTCTGGTGATATGGGGCTAAACCGGTCTTCCATTTTTAGCTTTCTGATTAACCAGGGTAAAGTCAATCCCTGAAAAACCAGCGTAACGAGGATGACGATAAATGTAATAAAAAGTATAAGATTGCGCTGCGGAAAAAGCACGGTCTGATCGTTATCAATATAAACAGGGATAGAGAGTGCAGCAGCCAGAGAAACAACGCCTCTCATGCCCGCCCAGCCAAACAAGATCGGGGCCTTCCAGCCAGGATTGCGATCGGCAACTGTAATAAAATGACTCATGAACCGGGTGAACAGTACCGCTCCAAACGTACATAACAGCCGGGTAACAATAAGCACACCGGAAATAAGCAGCCCATACCCGATAGCTGTGCTTAAACTAAGGCCTCCCAATTGCTTAACAATACCGGGCAATTGCAGCCCTATTAACAGGAAAATAAGACCATTCAGCACAAAACCTACTGTTGACCACACATTTGTACTTTGTACACGGCTCAGATGGCTGAGCATCTTTTCCCGCCGGATAGAAAGAAAAAGTCCACCGCTTACTACTGCCAATACGCCCGAAAAATGAAACCGCTCTGCAAAATAATACATGCAATAAGGTGTTACAAAGCTTAGCACAATATCTATACTGGGTGTTGTTGGCAGCCGGCGATGGATATTGTAAAATCCAAACGCTACAGCAAGCCCAACCGCAATACCCATAATAATGACTACGAAAAAATTGGCGACAGCTTCCTGAAAAACAAATTGTCCTGTTGTAATAGCTATTAGCGCAAACCGGAATACAATAAGGCTGGATGCATCATTCATCAAACTCTCGCCTTCCACAATGCTTACCAGCGATTTGGGCGCTTTTACGCTTCGCATAATGGAAGTAGCTGAAATAGCATCGGGCGGAGAGATAATGCCACCCAATAAAAAACCAAGTGCCAGGGTAAACCCGGGAATGAACGCCTGTGAAATAAGTGCTACAACAAAGGAAGTAACAATCACAATAGGAAAAGCAAAGCTGGTAATTACGCGGCGCCATCGCCAAAACTCTTTCCACGAAGTTTGCCAGGCTGCCTCATATAACAGGGGCGGAAGGAAAATGAAGAAAATCATACCCGGATTAATGGTAATAGAGGAAAAGCCATCGGTAAAACTAAGGACAAGTCCACCCAGCACCAGCACAATGGGATACGACACTTTTAGCCGCTGTGCCAGCATTACCAAACCAAGGATAATTAATATAAGATAGATGTATTCGATATACACATTTTCCATAGAGCGGTGTTTCGGTTAGATCTGTTTAAACGTAATAGATAAAGGTATAGAAGATCAAAGTTAGGATGAAAGCAACGGGGAGATAAATAAACTTGGAGGCAGTTTTACTTCCTATTTTGGCGTGTGGGACAACCCGCTGATTTGCTGCCCTGTCCGATGGTGTATTATCTTCGGAATGAGGCTGTAACGGCTAAAATAGATTTAGCCTGACCAATGATTTTCATTCTTCCAATTTCAGGAGTCTAATATTAATTGAGGTAACTTTAGTGCTTATAAGTTATTGAATGGATACAAGAACGCATAAGATTGCTTTATTGATTGATGGCGATAATGCTTCGGCTAAATTACTTTCGCTGGTACTGGCAGAAGCTTCCAAATATGGCAAGGTAACCATACGAAGAGTGTATGGCGACTGGACCACTCCACGCATGAACAACTGGAAAAGCAGCCTGAATGAACTGGCTATC
>NZ_SZQL01000021.1 GCF_005233845.1 Ilyomonas limi | reverse complement strand
CCTGTTTCTGGATAGCAGCCACAATCTGGCTTTCTGTAAACGTTTTCTTTTTCATGTTTTTGACAGTTTAAAAATAAAGAATTCGCCCTATTTCCTTACTGCCGAATTATGGGTACCCTTACATGATAACTAACTTCTAAATCAAGTTTGGGTAAATAATTATGGACCATACCTTGACGGGCACACCGATTTAGAAGTAATAGTTGGTCTTGTGATATAGAGTTGCATATTCCATAACTCTCTGCTTTTCTGAAAAAAGTAATTATATTTTCTTCCGTTGCTCTATAATCATTATTTGATGTTTTAATGAGAAAACCCAAATAATCAGCAACTGCAAGAAGGGTTAAACTTTGTGGAATTGTACATCTCGGAATTGGTGGCCAAGGAATAACTAGATAATAAGGTGCATTGAGACCCTCTTTTACTGTAGTTGAAATAGGATAAGTTCTTTTTTGCTCTTCAATTTCAGCTTCAACAGAAAGATTATGTAACTGTTTGATATCCTCGTCAAAATATTGTTTCAATTCTGATAAGTGACGGTACACTTTAGTAAATGTGTTTGACATATCAACTTGTAATACTTGGTTATTGGAATTTGGTCTTATCAGTAATTATTATGCATTTTCAATTAAACCTTTATGTTCATCAAATTTGATGTAACCATATAAGTTCATTAGGTAAAAACAATCTCTTAAGATTTCTACGTCAATTTTGGCATTGTGTAGGTTTTTGGGTGCATCTTCCTTAAATAACTGCTCATACATTTCATAAAGTTTTGGGTACTTTCCACCGAATAATTGAGAGAATTTCTTCATTGTGCAATAAATCTGACAACCATTTCGAAAAGGATTTTCAGATCTATATGAGTTGTATTTTTTAGAAAGTCTTCCTACCATTCGCAAATGCTCAATATCTAAAACGCCTATATCAAAATCAGTATTATGACATACTATTGGAATGTTTTCATTTCTTCGACTACTTGTCAACATAAGTAGAGCATAATTAAAGTCTACTCCCTCTTTAAGAAGATTTTCTTCAGTTATACCTGTTAAACTCTGTATTTCTTTAGACAAACTAATATTATCATGCTTTATATAATGCGAGGTTATTTCAGAGCTTAAACCAAAACAGTAAGAAATTTGTATTATGTTCGGATAGGAATTATAGTCGAGGTAGTCTTTTATTAAACCATTCGTTTCTATGTCAATGAATAAGGGAGCACTTTCTGAATAACTTCTTACGCCTGTTCCTTCATATAATATCTGCTTCTCCTCGCTTGAAGCATCATAAATAACTAAATCAGGATTATAAGATTGAGAATTAGACGTGCATTCGAACAAAAGCTTTTTTAATTGATATGTCCCAATTTCACAATCAGAATATCTTTCATAAGAACCACAAAATTTAGTGATATAACGGAATGTGTTATAAAGTGAAATATAAGAAGGTCCCTTCGATGGAAAATCTACAAACATAAAATGGTAAGATTTTCCATTTAATTTGGTTGGAGGCAAAACAGCATGATTCGCCCATCGTAGTTCTATTCTACTCAGTTTATTCTTATATTCAAGGTTTGGATTAAGTGAAAGTACACCTTCATTAAGTTCTTTATTTGTTATAAAAGGTAAAGTGTAATCAGCCCACAAATGAATATGGTATCCATTTGGTGTTTTAACAGCCCATTCGTAATTTTCTGGAAGTCCAAGTACAATTAAAGCATCTTTTAGAATATTGTCATCATTACAGTTATCTATGTCAATACATCTATGAAATAAACCAAGTACTGTTCCAACTCCATTAGCGAAATTCCAAGGTAAATTATTAATCTCTTCCTTTAAAGGTCTTTTTACCTGCCATCTTCTCCATGAATGACAAGGAGCTTTTTCGGGATTTTGCTCTGATATATTAAACTTGGTTTTTAAATATGATAAACAAGTTGGCTTTAATCCAAAATCATAATATTTGTCAGCATAGTATTGATACTCCACAGTGTGTTAATTTTACAATGTATTTTAGGTTTTAGTCAATATTCTTCAGAGTTGGCGCAATGCACCTCTAAGTAAAAGATAAAAATAATTCTTTTGTTGTACGAAGTCTCCAGACTTTGTACCTTGCTATGCAGCAAGTCTCAGACTCGAAAGAACATAAAACATGCAAAGTCAGATACTTCGCATAGCATAAGTCACATCTATCTTATCCACTGTAAATCAGTCGATATACTTCATTATAATTCATACCTTTTCACCTTCATGGCAACCCAAAAAACACTTTGTTAATCCCTTTTTTCATCCACATTATACCTGCTCATTTTCTTGCAAAACCCTACCCCATTTTGTATCTTTGTAAGATGCAATTAGCTTCTAATTTATTGGAAAATGCCGTAAACGAATTTGCAAAATTGCCGGGCATTGGCAAGAAAACAGCCCTTCGTTTAGTACTTCATTTATTAAAACAAGATACCGCCGAAGTATCGCATTTTGGGGAAACGATTACTAAGATGCGTACCGATATACAATTTTGTAACCGCTGCGGCAATGTGAGTGATGCAGCTATCTGTACCATCTGCGCTAATCCGTTGCGTAACCAACGTTTGATATGCGTTGTAGAAAACATCCGTGATGTAATTGCGATAGAAAACACACAACAATTCAGCGGCACTTATCATGTATTGGGTGGCATTATTTCTCCACTGGATGGCGTTGGTCCCGAACAGTTGAATATTGAATCGTTAACTAATCGCATTCAGACCGAAGAAACCGAAGAACTCATTTTCGCCCTCAACCCCAATATACAGGGCGATACCACTATTTATTACATTCAAAAAAAGATACAGCAACTGCCTTGCAAAATTACCACTATTGCGCGTGGTATTGCCTTTGGGGGCGAGCTGGAATACGCCGATGAACTGACTTTGGCACGCAGTCTTACCAACCGTTTGCCGGTAGGTAGTTATATTTCCAACAGATAACCTATCTTTGCGCCCACAGGTAGATTTGTTTATTGTTCGGCCTGTAAAAAAATCTGAACTAATAAACGCCAAGAAACTCCGCACTTTTAGGTTTCCCATACGTTTATAACAGTTGGATTTTTAGCCACCAGAATACGAAAGTTTCTTGTGGTGTTTATTATTTATATAATAATGATTAAACGTATGGATAATCTTTTAAACACTCTTTTAGAAGAAGATCGTCCCAACTTCCCTTCAGGGGCCGGGGACTTTGGGAAAGATATTTACACTGCTTTGCAAGAACGCATCTTAATAATCGATGGCGCTATGGGCACGATGATTCAGCGCTATAAACTCACAGAAGCAGATTACCGTGGTGAGCGCTTTAAAGACTGGCACACCGATGTAAAAGGTAATAATGATTTGTTGTGCATTACGCAGCCGCAGATTATCAAAGCTATTCATAAAGAATACCTGAAAGCCGGTGCAGACATTATTGAAACCAATACTTTTTCCAGCACGTCTATTGCGCAGGCAGATTACGATATGCAATCCTTAGCATACGAGCTAAATGTGGCTGCTGCAAAATGCGCCAGAGAAGCTATCGAAGAGTACAACCTGTCAACTAATAATGATCAACTGTCAACTCCAAAATTCGTTGCCGGTGCTATTGGTCCAACAAACAAAACTTTATCCCTTTCGCCGGATGTAAACAATCCCGGCTATCGCGCGGTATCGTTTGATGAGGTGTCCAATGCTTACTACGAACAGGTAAAAGGGCTGGTAGATGGCGGTGTTGATATACTATTAATAGAAACCATTTTTGATACACTGAATGCTAAGGCTGCTATTTATGCTATCAAAAAATATTTCCGTAATACAAAGCAACAGCAATTGCCCATTATGATCAGTGGCACTATTACCGATGCCAGTGGAAGAACCTTAAGCGGACAAACGCTGGAAGCATTTTACGTGTCGGTAATGCATGCAAAGCCCTTGAGTGTTGGGTTGAACTGTGCATTGGGCGCTAAGGAAATGCGCAGTCACATTGAAGAATTGAGCAGTATTGCAGCCTGTTACACGTCAGCGTATCCCAATGCAGGCTTGCCTAATGCAATGGGTGAATATGATGAACAACCACACGAAACAGCACATTTTATAGAAGATTGGGCAAAAGAAGGCTTTGTGAATATTGTGGGCGGATGTTGCGGCACTACGCCCGACCACATCAGGCATATTGCAGAAAGTGTAAAAGATATAGTGCCACGTAAATTGCCGGTGGTGGCAGAAGCACTTTTGTAACCACAGAGACACGATGATACAGAGTAGCACGGCGCATTTTCCGTTAAGCGATAGAGAAAATCAGTTAGGCAGAATTGTAATTGATATTGCTTTCCTGCTGCATAAAACGCTTGGTCAAGGCTTGCTGGAAAGTGTGTATGAAAAATACTTCTGCTATGAATTGCAGGCAAGAGGTATTCCATTCCTACGGCAACAACAAGTACCAATTCTTTACAAAGGATTGTACTTAGAAGATGCCTTGCGTCTCGATATTTTAGTAGATGATTTATTAATCATTGAATTAAAAGCACAGGAAAATTATCATCCTGTTTGGGAAGCTCAACAACAAGTTATTTAAAACTTACCGGAAAAGGAATTGGATATGTTATCAATTTTTATGTGCCTTTAATGAAAGATGGCTTTAAAAGATTAATTCTATAATTATGTTGTGCCACACTGTGCTTCTGTGCCGCTGTGGTTCAAAAAACAGATATGAATACTATTAAACCTTACCTACGTTTAAGCGGGTTGGAGCCGCTAACCATCAGGCCGGAAACAAACTTTATCAACATTGGAGAACGCACCAATGTAACCGGTAGCAAAAAATTTGCAAGACTTATACGGGAAAATAAATACGAAGAAGCCTTAAGCGTAGCGCGCCAGCAGGTAGAAAACGGTGCGCAAGTATTAGATGTAAACATGGACGATGCACTGCTCGATGGCGTGCAGGCAATGACTACTTTTATCAATCTGTTGCAGAGCGAACCGGATATTGCCAAGATTCCGGTAATGATAGATTCCTCCAAATTTTCGGTAATAGAAGCAGGCTTGAAATGCGTGCAGGGCAAGTGCATTGTCAACTCTATTTCTATGAAAGAAGGCGTGGAGAAATTTATAGAGCAGGCATATATCTGCCAAAGTTTTGGCGCTGCCGTAGTGGTCATGGCATTTGACGAGCAAGGGCAGGCAGACACGTTGGAACGCCGTGTAAACATTTGTACCCAGGCGTATGATATATTGGTAAATGAAGTAGGCTTTGCACCACAGGATATCATCTTTGATCCCAACATTTTTGCCATTGCTACCGGCATTGAGGAACACAATAATTACGCAGTAGATTTTATAGAAGCCACCCGAATCATCAAACAAAAAATGCCGCTGGCAAAAGTGAGCGGTGGGGTGAGCAATGTATCTTTTTCTTTTCGTGGCAACGAAACGGTGCGCGAAGCCATGCACAGTGTGTTTTTATACCACGCTATCAAAGCAGGTATGGATATGGGCATTGTAAATGCCGGGCAGTTGGTGGTGTACGATGAGATAGAACCGGCATTAAGAATACTGTGCGAAGATGTTATTTTAAACCGCAACAATACTAACAACGAAGCTACTGAGAAGCTTATCCAGTTTGCCGAAACAGTAAAAGCAAAAGGTAAAGAAATAAAGAAAGATGATGCCTGGCGAAACACTTCGGTACAGGAACGCTTAAAACATGCACTGGTTAATGGTATTACCGATTATATAGAGGCAGATTCAGAAGAAGCAAGACTACAATATCCTAAGCCTTTGGATGTAATTGAAGGCCCGCTGATGGATGGTATGAACGTAGTAGGCGATTTATTTGGCTCGGGTAAAATGTTTTTGCCGCAGGTAGTAAAAAGTGCCCGCGTAATGAAGAAAAGTGTGGCGTGGCTCACTCCTTTTATTGAAGAAGAAAAGAAAAATAACCCTGTTGCACAGCAAGGTGGCGCTGCTAAAGTACTGCTGGCAACCGTAAAAGGTGATGTGCACGATATTGGTAAAAACATAGTAGGTGTAGTGCTTGCGTGTAATGGCTATGATATTCTTGATTTAGGTGTAATGGTACCCAGCGATAAGATATTGGATACAGCTATAAAAGAAGATGTTGACATCATTGGTTTAAGCGGATTGATAACACCTTCATTAGATGAAATGGTGCATGTGGCAAGAGAAATGAAACGGCGCAACATGCAGCAGCCACTACTTATTGGTGGCGCTACTACCAGCCGTATGCATACCGCTGTAAGGATTGCGCCTGAATATGATAATGGTATTGTGCATGTATTAGATGCATCGCGAAGTGTAACGGTGGCAGGCTCTTTATTAAACAAAGAGCAGAAGTCTAATTTTTTGAATAATATCTCAACTGAGTATAAAAAGTTGCGCGAAGACTTTGGCAACAAACGTTCTGCAAAGCCCTATATCTCTTTTGCGGCAGCAGAGGCAAATGGTGTAAAAATTGACTGGGAGGCTTATATACCACCAACACCTACATTCCTGGGTACCAAGTCTTTTGAAGATTATGATTTAAACGAAATAAGGCAATATATAGATTGGGCGCCCTTCTTTATTGCATGGGAAATGGGCGGCAGGTTTCCAGACCTGTTGCATGATGAAGTGATAGGTAAAGAAGCCACGAAATTGTATAACGATGCCAATGTTTTATTGAATAAAATTATTGCCGAAAAGTGGCTTACGCCAAAAGCGGTGCTTGGTTTTTATAAGGCAAAAAAAATAGCGCCCGACACAGTGATAGTGGATGATAACGGTGAAGAAACAGCACTCCAGTTTTTACGTCAGCAGGTAAAGAAAACAGCTACAGAACCCAATATTTCGTTAGCCGATTTTATTGCACCTGCAGAAACCGGCCTGCAAGATTATATTGGTGCATTTGCTGTTTCCATTCACGGTATAGAGCCACATATAGAACGCTTTCAGCAGCAGTATGATGATTATAATAAAATTATGGTGCAGGTGCTGGCAGACCGCCTTGCAGAAGCATTCACCGAATTGCTGCACAAAAAAGTACGTACCGAATATTGGGCATATATAAGCAGTGAAAACCTGACTAATGAAGAGTTGATAAAGGAAAAATATGTAGGTATTCGTCCTGCACCCGGCTATCCTGCCTGCCCCGACCATACCGAAAAATACAAGCTTTTCTATTTATTAAATGCTTCGGAAAAAGCAGGTATTACGCTTACAGAGTCGTTGGCAATGTATCCTGCAAGCTCGGTGTGCGGCTGGTATTTTAGCCATCCGCAAAGCCGGTATTTTGGTATTGGCAGAATAAAAGAAGACCAGTACGAAGATTATAAACGGCGCAAAGGCTGGGATGATGATGAAGCAAAAAGATGGCTGCGGCCGGTGCTGGAGTAAGTTTTAATCGAGAAGATGCAAAGAATTATTATAAATACCTCTTAGCACCTTAGCGGTTCAACAGCTTTATTCCACCATCCACAAACGAAATTTTTTGTTGCTTATACAACGCACCAATCGTCATTTTAAAAGTCTTTTTGCTCATGCCAAATACCTTGTAAATATCATCCGGGTCCGACTTGTCGTGGTAAGGCAAAAAGCCACCATTTTCCTGTAACAACCGTAATATCTTTTCGGTTTCGCCTTCTACTTTCTGGTAGCCAGGTTTACCGGGCATTACATCTATCTTGTTATCCGGTCGTATCTTTTTTATATATCCGGGCAGGTGATCCCCTATCTCTACATCTGTAAATACATCGCCATAGTACAACATGCCGGTATGCACACCGTTGATAATAACGGCATAGCCAATCTCCGTTTTGCGAAAAACAATCAGTTCTACGCTGTCTTTTTCCTTTACAGTTAACTGTTCATTACTGAGTTGTTGTTCTATTCTTTCTGTTGCAGCTACCCGGCCGGTTTGTGCATCAATATAAATTTTTACGAGGTATTCACCGCCCTTGCGCATGAAGGAAGCCTGCTGAGATTTGGGCACAAAAATATCTTTCATCAGCCCCCAATCCATAAAAGCACCTTGGTGTGTAACAGCTACTACTTCCAGTTTTACAATATCACCCACCACACCCTTTGGCTGTTGTGTAGTAGCAATAAGGCGGTTGTCTGAATCGTGATATACAAACACTTTTATTTCTTCACCAACTTTTATCCGTGCAGGTGCAAAGCGTTTAGGCAATAAAATACCATCGCCTTCATCATCCAGGTAAAAGCCAAAATCTGTTTTACGGATTACTTTAAGTGTATTGTATTGACCAACTTGTATCATAAAATAAGAAGGCAAGAAGATTACTACAGCTCATTCTTTAAATATAAAAGCAGCACTTTGCAGATGCTTAAGGCAGCACATCCACACCACCTTTTTTACCCATTTCTATAATCCAGTCTTTACGCTTCAGCTCGAAGTTGGTACCAAGGTACAGCTTGCGCACCGTTTCGTTACCAGCTAGTTCTTCCGCAGTACCATGCTTAAAAATGCTGCCTTCTATCAGCAGGTAAGCACGGTCGCAAATAGAAAGCGTTTCATTTACATTATGGTCGGTAATAAGGATGCCAATGTTTTTATATTTTAACCGCGCAACTACGCTTTGAATATCTTCCACTGCAATTGGATCTACGCCCGCAAATGGCTCGTCCAGCAAAATAAATTTTGGATCAACGGCTAATGCACGCGCAATCTCTGTACGGCGGCGCTCGCCGCCACTGAGGCTGTCGCCATTATTCTTACGCACATGATTAAGGTTAAATTCATCCAATAATTCATCCAGTTTATGGTGGCGTTCTGCCTTTGTCATGTTCGTCATTTCCAACACTGCCAATATATTGTCTTGTACACTCAGCTTACGAAACACCGATGCTTCCTGGGGCAGGTAGCCAATACCCATCTTAGCCCGCTTATACATGGGCAATTTGGTAATATTGGTATCGTTTAAAAATACATTGCCTTCATCGGGCTTTATCAGGCCAACCACCATATAAAAGGTAGTGGTTTTACCGGCGCCGTTTGGCCCCAGCAAACCTACAATTTCACCTTGCTGTACATTAATGGATACATGATTAACAACCGTGCGGTTTTTATAAATCTTTACAAGTTCCTGCGTGTGTATGGTAAGACTCAATGGAAATTTACTTTACGCAAAAGTAGTTTATAGCACACGTATAGCACACGGATGAAGTGGATTTCATGCACGGATTAATTGGATTTTTTGTTAATAATAACATGTAGGATAATGATTGTACTGATAAATGCTACCAATTAAATTAATAAATAAAATATACTTACATGCTACATTAAGAAAATCCCAAAAAATATGTGCGTAAGAATCTGTGCCATCTGTGTTACAAACAATTCGTGCAATTCTTGTAATTAGATTTCATTCGTGTTTAAAAATTCGTGTTCTATCCCCTATCTTGCAACAATTTTTTGTAAATGAAGATTACCGATCATATTCAGCAGGCAACCGATACATTGATTTCTTTTGAGGTGTTGCCACCGTTAAAAGGCAGAAGCATTACGTCTATATACGACCATCTCGATCCGCTGATGGAGTTTAAGCCATCCTGGATAAACGTTACGTACCACCGTGCAGAAAGCATGTTTAAGAAAAAGAAAGATGGTTCTTTTGAAAAAGTAGAAGTGCGCAAGCGCCCCGGCACCGTAGGCATTTGCGCCGCCATTATGAACTATTACCATATAGATGCCGTTCCGCATATCATTTGTGGCGGCTTTACCCGCCGCGAAACAGAAGATGCGCTGATAGACCTGAACTTTTTGGGCATTGATAATGTGCTGGTACTGCGTGGCGATGCACCTAAAAATGAGGCCTTTTTTGAACCTGAACCCGATGGACACCGCTATGGTCTGGACCTGCTGAAACAGGTAGTAAACCTCAACAATGGTATTTATATAGACGAAGATATACGCGATGGTGGCAAAACCGATTTTTGCATTGGTGTAGCCGGCTATCCCGAGAAACATTTTGAGGCGCCAAACCTCGAAGTGGATATGAAACGATTAAAAGAAAAGATAGACACCGGCGCCAATTACATTATGACGCAAATGTTTTTTGATAATAAAAAATTCTATGATTTTGTAAAAGCCTGCCGTGCTATGGGTATCAACGTACCTATTATTCCAGGCTTAAAGCCCATCACTACCAGAAAACAATTGAGCGTGCTGCCGCGCATTTTTCATGTAGATATTCCTAACGAATTATCAGAAGAAATACTGCGCTGCAAGAACGATGAAGACTGCGAAAAAGTGGGTGTGGAATGGCTGATACAGCAATGCAAAGAATTAAAGGAGTTTGGTGTGCCGGTGCTACATTATTATACACTCGGTAAGGCTAAAACCATCTTTAATGTAGTGAAAGAATTGGCATAGTGATTTTTTTATAATGATTATACTGATGATCGGCAACCACATCAAACTTACTTTTTAGTAAAGCTTAAAACTCGGCAAGTTATCTTTCATCAGTATAATCAGCCTTCAGATCAATACAATCATCATTTTTTTTCAACAGTAGTAAACTCCTGATTGGATGCCTGATTATTTGCAAACAGCTTATCTGCCATCTTTGCATCATGCCCGTAAATATCCTTACGAAAGTTAACCTCACCATCCTGATCTATCCATGCAGTAAAATAGCCAATGTACACACGCACGGGCTTATCGAGCGTTACCCACTTTTCTTCCGGCAGGTTCATACAGCTATCTATTTTTTCCGGTGTCCATTCAGGATTATCTCTTAGCAGGTACTGCGCCATTTTTGCGGGATATTGTATGCGTATGCAGCCGTGACTAAAACTGCGGTTGGTAGCAGAGAAAAGATCACGGTTGGGTGTATCGTGCAGGTAAATATCATAGCTGTTGGGAAAAAGGAATTTTACATGCCCCAGCGAGTTATCATCACCGGGCAGTTGGCGTACTACCGGCAAGCCATCATCCTGCCCGGTTATTTCCATGTTGTGGTCGGCTAAATAGTAAGGGTTGCGCTCCATGCCGGGAACAATTTCTTTTTCCACAATGCTCTTCGGCACATTCCAGTACGGGCTAAACACAATATACTTAAGCTTGCCGGTAAAAATAACCGTACCGGTGCCTGCTTTACCCACAATCACGTTCATACTAAACTGCAGTTTACCGCCGTCATATACATGTAGTTTATACTCCGGAATATTGACCATAATATAGCTCGAATCTGTTTCAGCAGGCATCCAGCGGTCGCGCTCCAGGTTGATGAGTATTTGCTTGATGCGACCTTCTATCGGGTAGTTCAGCTCCCGCATGGTGGATGCGTTAATAATACCTGTTGCAGGCAACCCCATACGACTTTGAAAAGATTGTACGGCAGCTTTTAAGTCATCGGTATATATGCCGGTTGTATCTTCTTCCGGCATATCCCCCAATAATTGCAGACGTTTTTTTATCAGCGCAATAGCGGCGGCGGAATCACCCGTTTTATAGTTTTTGGCTGGCACCGGAATAGAATCCCAGGTGGTCTTGCTTTTTATATTGTAATACTTTGTAAGCGCAGTCTGCAATTTTTTATACTGTTTATTCAGGGGCAAAACTCTGTCTTCATCTTTGCCTTTGTTGGCAATAGTGGAATCAAGCATGGCTGTAAGATCTACCTTTTTGCGCGGTATAAACCAACCCAATTCTTCGGCATCCAAATCGCTGCCGTTATACACTTTGGCCACATATTTAAAGAACTGCCCCGTAAGATATAACTCTGTTTCCAGCGATGACTTTCTTTCATGCACCGTGGAATCGGTTAAAAATGTATTATATAAACCCATCATTTTTTTGTTGTACAGGCTGCTATCGTTCAGGTCAACAATGGTACTGTTTAGCAGGTTTACAAAGTTGACTGCCTGCTCGCCTATCCCACTGGTATCAAACCAGGCATATTCATAATTCCTTTGTTTATAAAAATCCTGGTATTGCTGTCCAAAAGCACTGTACTCAGGATGATTGGCTAAAAAATCCTTTATTTTATTACTGTCTAAAAAGAGATTGTTAAAAGCATTGGTAGGGGTAATAGACTTATCAATTTCCACTTCCTTTTTCTGTTGTGTCCCATTTTTACAGGCAAATAAAAACAGCAAAAACAGGGTTAAAACAGCTACAAAACTTTTCCTCATGTGTTATTTATTATTTTAATGCGAATACATAAGCAAAGCCGATGCCAGCACACCTGCCGTTTCGGTGCGCAGCCGTGTATTGCCAAGACTTACCGGCAGGTAGCCGTGCTGTAATGCCAGTTCAATTTCCTTGCTGGTAAAATCGCCTTCAGGGCCAATAAGTATTTGCACATCATTTTGTACGGGAAAGTCATTGATGAATCTCTTATCTTCTTCTGCTATGCAATGTGCAATGCGTTTATCGGTATAATCATTTTTAACAATTACCTGTTGCAAAGGCGTTGGCTGATGCAATTGAGGCAGCCAGCATTGCTGACTTTGCAACATGGCGGCTATGGTAATGCTTTGCATCCGGTCGTAGCGGAAGTGCTGGCGTTCGGTACGCCCGCACAGAAGGGGAATAATTTCCTGTACGCCCATTTCGGTTGCTTTTTCTAAAAACCATTCAAAGCGACTGGCATTTTTCAACAGTGAAATGGCAATACATACCCTCCTTGTAACTTGCCCCTTGAACCTTGTATCTTGTATTCTTACTTCACAATGCTTTTTATCGGCTTTAGTAATGGCGGCGGTGTATGTATTACCCGTACCATCGGTAAGTTGCAACTGCTCGCCTGCCTGCATACGCAATACCTGCACGCAGTGGCGGCTGGTGTCTTCGCTTAGAACAAAAGAAGTGTTGGTAGAAGTGATGTTTGGCTCGTAAAAATAAGGCAACTGAGTCAAGAAAGTATGTGATTTATGGATGAAGTGAATGGATGCAAAAATATATAAGATTAAGGCACCATAATTGAGTTGGTGAATAGTCATGGTTTTACTGAGCATTAAGACTGATTATACTGAAAGGCTGCAAGCCCTGCCTGATATTGCACAGGTATTACGGTGAGTAACAGCGCTTATAGCATTATCAGCTACACCACAGGTTCATGGTAGCGCATCAATTCGTCTCTAAAAGAAAAGCCATGTTTTACGTGGCTGAATGTCTTTATTATATTGAATTATAACTACAAACTTATCACACAAATACCTGTTTTCTCTAAAAGGGATCAGCTCCTTCAAAGCCTTCATCAAACTCACCATTATTCATTTTGCTGCCTTTTTGAATAAAGAAACGTCCGCCGGCTTCGTTACCGTTATTACCGCCATCTGCCGGCGATGGTGCAACCGGTTTCCAATTGCCGCCTCCGGAGAAGCCGCCACCAAAGTTGTTGCCTTCGTCCCACTCTTCAAACTTCTGGATGTGCAGCAGGGCACGCAACTTAATTGTTTCGAGCGAACCATTACGGTGCTTTGCAATGCGGATGTGCGTTTCGCCGCGCGTGCTCTCGCCGTTTTCGTTAGACATTTGCTCATAATATTCGGGGCGATAAATAAACATGACCATATCGGCATCCTGCTCAATCGCACCCGATTCACGCAAGTCACTTAATTGGGGCATCTTGCTTTCTTTGCGGGTTTCCACGGCACGGCTCAACTGGCTAAGCGCCAAAATAGGTACATTTAACTCTTTTGCCAATGCCTTCAGGTTACGCGAGATGGTACTGATTTCCTGCTCGCGGTTGCCATTACGGTCGCTGCTGCCACTCATGAGCTGCAAATAGTCTATAATGATCAATCCTACCTTGTGCTTGTGCACCAAACGGCGGGCTTTTGCACGAAACTCAAAAATGTTGAGTGCAGCCGTATCGTCTATAAAAATAGGCGCTTGTTCAAGGCGTTTAATGCCTTTGGCGTGCAATTGCTGGTACTCGTAATCTTCGAGTTTGCCGCGTGAAATTTTTTCGAGCATAATCTCGCTCTCGGCAGAGAGGATACGCTGCACCAATTGCGCAGCACTCATTTCTAAAGAAAAAAGGGCAACCGGCGTGGGCTTGGTAGGACTGAGTGCTGCATTGCGTGCGAGGTTGAGCGCAAAAGCAGTTTTACCCACTGCAGGGCGCGCAGCGAGAATAATAAGGTCGGTTTTTTGCCAGCCAAACGTAACGCGGTCGAGCGATGGAAAGCCACTCGGCACACCGGAAATATCATCTGTTTTGGTGCGCAGTTCGTCTATGCGGTTAATAGCTTGTGCGAGTGCGCTACTCATTTCCTGGTAGTCGGTCTTTAAGAAGTTGTTGGTGATTTCAAATATTTTGCCTTCCGCATCATCCATCAGGTCAAATACATCGGTGCTGTCTTCATATGCATCGCCAATAATTTCGCCACTAATGCGTATCAGTTCGCGCTGAATAAATTTCTGTAATACAATGCGGGCGTGTGTT
Organism: Ilyomonas limi; assembly: GCF_005233845.1. Taxonomy (GTDB): domain Bacteria; phylum Bacteroidota; class Bacteroidia; order Chitinophagales; family Chitinophagaceae; genus Ilyomonas; species Ilyomonas limi. The sequence continues at coordinate 75,262 of NZ_SZQL01000021.1, read as the reverse complement.
TCGATATTGGCGCTGGAAACTACCGCATTGGTAAGCTTGGTAATGTAATAAGGCCCACCCACCATGTCCAGCTCTTCTTTTATCTTCAATTCTTCCACCACTGTGAGCAGATCTATCGGCATAGATTTATCTGCCAGTGTTTTAAAAGACCGGTAAATACGCTGATGTGCATCTATATAAAAACATTCCGGCTTTAAAATTTCGATGACGGTATCGAATGCTGTTTTCTCGAGCATGATGGCGCCGAGCACCGCTTCTTCTAGTTCTTTGGCTTGCGGCGGCACTTTGCCATATAACATCGAGCTTACATCAATAGAAGGCTTTCTTCTGTTCTTACGGTCTTTATTAAGGTTGAAGTCCACAGCGAATGTTTTAGTTGGTGTAAAATGTTGTTGGCTTTCTTCTCCATAAAGCTAAGCAAAAACTAAGCATTTTAGCAAAAAGAATGGATAAGAGCCAACGAAAATGATAACAAAAGCGAACAAAACAAACTTTTTGAAGCTTCTTTTTTATCACCAAAAATGTAAAGCGCAAATGCACAGAAAATAAAAGTTATACACAAAAACGAAAGCCATTTGCACATGAAAAACAGGGCATGTGTAACCGCAAAGATGCGAAGCATATTCTACCTTTTTCAGTTTAATAGCCTGGTATAAAAATATCCTGATATCCACTACATCCATTGCGGGCTATTAAACTGAAAAAGGTATCAAACAAATCAACCTCGCACCTTCGCATCTTTGCGGTAAAAATAAAAAAGGACATACCAAATCGGTATGCCCTTTCCTTCAGTTCAAAGTAAACTTACGACTGCGGATGTTCTGCATCGTACTTTTTCTCCGCTTCTTTTGCCTTTTCAAAATCGAGCACCACGCCATTAATGCAATAGCGCAAACCAGTTGGCTTTGGCCCGTCATCAAACACATGGCCTAAATGCGATTTACAACGCCCGCACATCACTTCAGTGCGGCGCATACCATAGCTGTTATCAGCTTCGTAAATAACGGAGCTTTTGCTGATAGGCTCGTAAAAACTGGGCCAGCCGCAGCCACTTTCAAACTTGGTATCGCTGCGGAATAATGCATTGCCGCATACCGCGCAGTAGTATGTACCTATATCGTTAAACTCTTCGTATTTGCTGGAGTAAGGACGCTCTGTACCTTTCTCGCGGGCAATATGATATACTTCGGGCGAGAGTATCTTTTTCCATTCATCATTGCTCAGCGCCACTTTGCCGGTATCTGTTTTTGAGAAAACAGGATTGTTTGTATGATTCATAATCTGTGTATTTGGGGGTTGTTGTGAGCAGCTTGTGCATGTGACGTACAACGCTGCAACGATCAATAAAATGTAAGCTGTTTTCATTTGCATTCAATAATCGTACTAATATACGAAAAGGTATAGGCATACGGTAGTGAATGAATTTGTAAGATTATGCAAAAGTGACTTGGGTGATAAAACAGTTTCCAGTATTTTTGCCGCCCTTAATGCCAAGAGCACTAAGACTCCGTAGCTCAGTTGGTAGAGCAGCTGACTCTTAATCAGCGGGCCCAGAGTTCGAGTCTCTGCGGGGTCACTTAGTAATGTAAAAACGCTTTGTAAATCAACAAGTTGCAAAGCGTTTTTCTTTTTGGGGTAAACATAGGGTAAACAATCGCTAAAAGCTGTTTACCCGACTGTAATGACCTCTTTTTTCTTGCATTGCTATCATGTTTAAGCGTTGGTATTCGGGTAAAACATGACAAAAGTATTTTCCGAATGCTTTTGCATAGCCTGCATTGATCATTAATTCGTTTAAGCAGCTTCCATCTGGCCGGATTGCATAAGCTAAAGTTCTTCCATACAAATCAACGCTGTTTTGCTTTTCTATCAGTAAGCTAACTATTGTATCTATTGGCGCAATAGAAGCCAAATATTGCATTGAAATTCTGCCAAGCTCCATGAGTAGCTGCCCAGGTAAATGCGCCTCTCTTTCGTCCTGTAATAACTTTCTGCACTTTTTTATTTCAGGTGCATCTATACCCAGCAAGCGAATTTCTGTTTTGTTATTTCCAAACATATCACAAACGAAGAAGCCATCTCCATCAACGATTTTGGTAATGTGCTGATGTGTTTTAATAATTTGCGGTGCGTATGCTGTGAATTGCATTAGATTGCTTTGCTTAAAATATTGGCTTTCAATGTATTGTTGATAAATTTGGAAGGTACATCTTTTTATAAACAATTCATATTAAAAGCAAGTAAAATGGCAAGGCAAACAGGCTTAACGAGATACTCCGGTACTATGGGCGGAGTGAGACATTTTAAAATAAAAGGACTGTCCGGCGATTTTGCGGGTATGGTGGGCGGACCTTCAGGCGATCAGATTTTAACGGCACCGGAGTTTGAGCGCACGCGCGAAAACATGAATGAGTTTGGTGGTTGTGCTACTGCCGGTAAATCTATCCGCACCGGTCTGAGCCAGGTGATAAAGCAAATGAGCGACCCGCAAATGACCGGCAGGCTTACCGGCATTATCAAGAAAATCAACATTGAGGACGAAACGGAAAAAAGAGGTCGCCGTGCTATCCTGATTTCCCAGGAGCGCCAGTATTTAACGGGCTTTGCATTTGACCGCAACGTGAGTTTGGAAGGGGTGTTTACGGCTCCTTACACCCTGAACAATACGCCGGCACGCGATAGCGGTACTTTGACGGTAGCGGCTTTCAATCCTGCCAACCTGGTGAATGCACCAGCAGGTGCAACGCATTTCCGGTTGATTGTGGCACTGGCTTGTATTTCTGATTTTGAGTACAATGACCAGACCGGCAGCTATGAGCCGATTGATGCAGCCAATAATGAGCTTTCATACGTTGCTTATTCCGGCTATCTGGATTTAAGTGCTGCCATCGCTACTTCAACGGTAGTAACAGCCACCCTGCCGGGATCTCCTACACTTACTGCAGATGCAAGTGTGTTGTTCTGTGTAGGTATTGAGTTCTTCCAGCAGGTAAATTCAGAGTATTACTTGTTCAATTCAGGTAATGCGCTGAAAATAGCAAGCATTTTCTAAGCGTTTAATAATACGACCAGTAACGAGCCTCTTTTTCAAGAGGCTTTTTTATTGCTGTTAATTCGTTCATCTATTTAGGTGCTTCATGGTGGGTTTATCCTTTCCTTATGGTGGGCTTATGTACGGAATGCATTTGGTCCGGGGTAGCGTCAGACTAAGACAGCAAAGCCCCTAAAAGGGCAATGCTGAGAGCTGGCGGCGACCGGATGGAAAGCACCAGAGAAACCAGCCGCAAGGGAGGCTGTAGACTGCAACGCCTGCTGCCGGACGGCAGTAAACTGCTTGCCTGCGAAAGTGCCTGCTGAAAGCGATGGAAGGCACTGGCGGCACCGGAAAAACGGAACTGCAAAGAGGACAAACTGCCAAACGGCGGGCTGAAACGATGCGAAGCTGCTTTTGCATAATGGTGAAGTTTTTTATGAGCTTCATCCGCCAGCGAAGGCAGCCGAAAAAACCAAAAGGAAACGGAATAAAAGAAGGCTTCTGTGCTGGTGGTTCTGTGTTTATGCCGTAGTCTTTTGGATTTTTCATCAGGTCATGCGCGTGGGGCTGCCGTAGCTAATTTTGCTCTATTAAAAAACACCTTTATGCAGAAGCTGGTGGCGGTTGTCAGCCGGTGGAAGTGGGATGCTCTCGCAGGCTTTTTGGAGCGTGCTATCGGAGTTGGTCAGCAGGTGGGCGGTAGTGTCGGACGATAGTTGCGTGCTGTGACAGGTTGCGATTGGTGTCGTGCTGCGTCCGTTTGCCTTTGGAGTGAAATCGCCTGTGTGGACAGGCATAAAATATTTTAAAAGAGAAAGAAAAAAGGGAAAAAAAGAAAAAGAAAGCATCTTTTAAGGCGGCGTGGCAGGGCTGCAAAGAAGCAACGCAATAAAGGATAGCCTTGTGTGAAGGCTTGTGTGTTTATGGCGGAATTTCTTTGCAGCCATACAGCTAAGGGCTGTGATAGCCGCCTAACTTAGCTGCACTCTTTTATTATCATTGGAATAGAAATAATTATTGTAGAGCGAAGGTTTAAAAGTATCAACCAAATTATATTAAATACTTCGGTAAATATCAATCATTGTGATTCTTTGATTTGCCTTACAATATCATAATATTGGTCTTTATAAGAGATTGGATTATTGCGCCACGTGAAGTAATGTTCAAACTGCTCATCCCACATTTTTAGACCTACACAAGCAATACCCCAAGCGTAGTGATTTTCGGGTAATTCCAACCTTTCAAGAGCATTTGTTAGTCTGTCTTCGTCATTTGGATGCTTAGTACCCTTCGTCGTGGCATAAAAGAAAAACATAGATAATATGCCAAAAATAATACCTATTTCAATAGCTAAATTGTGTGCTATATCAGATAGAGTATTAGAATTGGATATGCCTTTTTTCATCATGTCAATAGCATTATTGTCTGCTTCTTGCTCAAATGCTAAATAGTGAGTATCTGTAGTCTCATTATCAATTTGTTCAACATGAAGTTTCAAATGTGTGAATTCATGGCATAAGATGAATTTTACAGCTTCTGTGTAATAAATATTTGTTTGTTCTACATAATCCCTTTTTTCCGCTTGATATACTTCTGGGTTAGGTAACTCGTCTTTGTTCCATCTTTCAAAGTTCATAATTAAATATCTTGCGTAGTTAAACACCTCCTTTGCTTTGTTTATATTCTCTTGACTGATAGGGTAGATTTCTTTGCCATTTTCATGATTTATTTTTGGGTAATCTATAGTTTCAACATAAGTGACAAACACGGAATATATACAACACCACAAGTAAGATAAAAAGGTTTCGTGTAACTCAATTTTTTTCGTTTCATGATTAACGCGGGGTGTCCTTAATTTACCATTACCAATTCTAATTGGTTCTTCTCCAAAAATCAAGTTTAGCTCATTGTTCAATTTGCCGTTATTTATTTGTTCTATCAAGTCTTGGAAAAAATAAGGATTCGTACGCTCAAACATGTAGATTAGCATGTGGTGTATCACACGAACAGGTTGCGTACCCAAATGAATATCTTTATTATAATGGTTAATAGGTCCTTGCCTTTGGTTTAACCAACTCATTAGCAAAAATTAGATTTAAAGTAATAGGTACTACACAAATTTACATAAGTATTGATGTTACAATACAATAAAGGGCGTCAATTACAATTTTCATAGCGCTACCTTATATATAAAGCTTACCAAATTAAACAAACTGTGTTTTGGCAGGAAGGTAACAGTGCCTGCGGCAAAAAGGAAGCGTCAGGTGTGCCGGTAGTAACGGCACTGTAGGGTGAGCCGGCTTCGCCGTCAAAGCCGCCGGAGTGGAACGAAGACGGCTGCGAGTGCCTGCCCCGGTGCTGACTGAGAAAGCAGCGATAGCTGCGGCAGGCAGCAACGTTATACGCAAGGGTTTGGCATTGGTTTTTGTTTGTGGTCGGGCGTATGTGCATCGGGCTACAAAAGGAATGACAAACCCGAAGCCGGGGCAGGCGCGGAAGGCGAGCACAATTGTTGGCAGCGGGTGTACTGTGCTGCTACTGAAGTGAATGGAGGCGCGTAGTGTAGCGGAATGGAACCCAGTGAGTATTGTAGGGTTGGCTTTGCGGAAAGGCGTGTGCATCACTTGTGCTTAGGCGCTGTGTTCAGGTTAAGTGTGCCATGCCTTGAAACAAATGGTATGGGCTACGAACGTGGTGTAATGGAGTGGAACGGAGCAACGGAATTTAACGAAGTGGCAGTGCAGGACACAGTAGCTGCCCGAACGTAGGTAGCAGGAACTGCAAGCAGTGTGCAAAACTGCAGAGCGTAGCGGCGCACCCGAAGGGCATTGTAGCTGCAGCAATACCACAATAGAGACATATAAACCATTATTGCTGCTGCTACAATGGTTTGGCGCATCTGCTTGCGGACGGCTGCCGGAGAGAGACCTTGTTACCTTCGTGCGTGAGCGGCTGTTTGGCTGTTGGAAGCCTGGCTAAAACATGGCTGCTGCATGGTTAACGTGCGGAAGGGCAGCGATGTTTTGTGCGGCGGGGTGTTGAGGCAAAATTATTTGGCTGCATCAGGGCTTATGTGCGTGAGCTTGCAGGGAAATAATTTTGGATTTTAAATCAAGAAGGTTCAGGGTGTATAGCTAAAGGTTCAAAATTTCTAAATCACCAGTGTATGGTAAATACACTTTTTCGTTGTAAAAAACAAAAAAAAATTGATTTTGTCAACAAAAGTGTAGAACTTGCGCTAAATTTGCGTCCCCAATGGCAGCAAAAGAAGAAGTGGAAGCGTTTCTTAGGCAACTTCGGGACAAGATCAGGTTTTTTGATGTTGCATATAGACCTCGTGATAAAAATACTAATACATTAGCTGAGTTGGATATACTTCCTTTTGAGCGTACTGAGTATTTAAAAAATCTTACTGTTGAAGATTATTATGATGGACCTAAAAATGATACTTACGACTTTACGAAGCCCGATTATTATGAATTTGGTGTAAGTATAAAAGGTATAGAGGTTTACATAAAAGTAAGTTTAGGATTGCCCAATAAAAGGGTTGATTGCATGTCATTTCATAAAGCTGAAAGACCAATTACTTATCCTTATAAAAAACAAACGAGATGAAAAAAGTAATTGAATGTCCATATTGTGACGGTAACGCTGAAATAAGGAAAGAAAATAAGGAATTAAGTTACCGAAAAGAAACATTTAAGGTTGTAGCGCATTATTATAAATGCAATAAATGTTTGGAAGAATTCACAACAACAGAAACAGACACAATAACAATACTTCAAGCTCATAACCAATACAGGGAAAAGCATAACATTCCTTTTATAGAAGATATTTGTGCCATTAGAAATAAGTACGAATTGCCTGCAAATAAAATGAGTGAGGTTTTGGGCTTAGGTGTGAATGGGTACAGTAATTATGAAAAGGGAGAAATTCCTACACCTGCAATAGGCAATTTAATAGATACTATTGCAGATCCAAATGTCTTTCTTGCATTATTACATAAAGCTAAGGATTCATTTACTCCAAATGCTTATGAAAAAGCAAAAGAGAGAGTTGAATATTTAGTTCAAAAAGAAAAAGAATTTAGCCCGTTTTATTGTACTATTAATCAGTATTACGATGCAAATAATTATACTGGTTATAAAAAACCAAATTTGGAAAAATTGGCAAACGTCTTAACAGCCTTTATTTCCAAGTGTAAGCCTGAATTCAATGATAAATTGAAGTTAAACAAACTCTTGTTTTATGTTGATTTTTATCATTATAAGGCAGTAGGGTTCTCATTAACTGGTTTATCCTATAGAGCTATTCAGTATGGACCTGTACCAACTTATTACGACAATATTTATACATTTTATGAGAATGAAGGTGTAATATGTTCTAAGTGGATAAAAGGAGACAATGGGTCTGGAAGAGAACTATTTCAAACAAACGGAGAATTTGATATAAAGTATCATACGCAAGCTGAATTAGAAACAATTGATCTAATTATAAGTAAATTTAAGAATACATCATCTTGGGATTTAGTTGATATTAGTCATGAAGAAATTGGATGGAAAGATTTACAAGAAAATAAAGGTATAATAAGTTACCAGAAATATGCATTTGATCTAATTGGAGTTTAAATTATTGTTCATTCCATTTTTTCGGAAATTTATTACCAAATGCGTGATACCTTTTGTTGGTGTTTAGAATAATTACATTTTCTCTTGTCCGGGTAAGAGCTGTATAAACAATTGCATCAAGCTTCTTATTACTTTCAGGTGCTTTCTCAGGAATGAATAAAACAATGTTTAATAATTCCCAGCCTTTAAAACTGTGTATAGTTGACATTTTCAATCTCCCATCTCCCATCCAGAACGCTTTTTTATGCACGTGCAATCTCGCTTCTGCATCTTCTTCAAAAACATGATTTACTTCAATACTTTTTTGTTGAAATATGTTAACTGCTGATTTGCCTAATTTGTGATTAGGTAGCAAGAATACCATATCCGAAGGACTGTATCCTTCTTTCTTTAATCTTAAAAAGGAATTATATACGTAATACTCCCATTCAGTTTCTTGAATATTGAGCCAAACAATATGCTGTGAATGAACTAATATAGGGGTATCTTCAAACTTAGCAACTTTCAATTCTTGATTAAGATTAAATACTTCGCTAAACTCGTTTGACATCATTGCTACCTTTTTAGGTAATCTGAAAGTTATAGTGAGATCAATATAAGGGTCTTTGAATTTCTCAAGTCCTTCGCGTGTCACACGTTTATCCAGCCAATCAAGTTCTCTGTCAAAAATGTTTTGCCTTTTATCGCACACGATCATTACTTCATCTCTAACATTTAGAAAATACTTATCAAGCATGGAATACCATTCATAATGATAATCTTGTCCTTCATCAATTAGTATTGCATCATATCTCTGATATTGTTTTCCCTTAATAGCATCTATTACCGTATTTGTAACTGTGACTTTGAAAAAATATTCAAGCGCGGCTTCGTAAGCTGCATTATCTGTAAAGTCTTTTCGCTCAGGTGATTTTGGCCACATTCTGCCGAACTCATTTAATTTGGTTTTGCAAAATCCGTGGAAGTGAGTAAAAGTGAATAATGCCCAGCTAAAAGCAAAAGGCGAGCGAGCTATCATATCTTTGATATAATGCCAAAGTGTAATGTTATAAGAAATTATCAATACGCTATAGCCTTGAGAGGCAAGCTTTCCGGCTCTATATGCCAGCGCTTGTGTCTTTCCACTACCGGCAACACCTCTTATCCTGTAATGCCCACTTTTCGGCTCTGCTAACTTTATTTGGTTGCCTTTTAATTTTAATAGTGTGCCTTGTTCTATGCTGTGAAAAGGTGGATTAAGCCAAAACAGAACATCTTCATTCCATTTTTTATTCCAGTATCTGCTACTTGTAATATTTACGTCTGGAACAATTTCCTTAAGCCTGCCTTCAATTAAACTATCGTAACCAAAAAATGGAAAATATCTATAGTCTTTAATTTTTGTTCCTAATTTATCCCGGCAAACATTGGTTAACGCCTTATGAAAATAAACACCTGTTTTGATGAGACCAAAGTTCTTTTCATTTCTATCTATTGATTCTCCAATACTTGGAACAAGCTGTCCGATAAGTACTTCTTTATAATATTCAACCTGGTCTATGGGACTTTTTACAGGATATAAACCTCTACTATCCCTAACAAAAAGTCCTTCTCCTTTTCTCCATTCATAATTATCAAGGTTCCAATCTTTAACTTCATAAATGACTATTCCGACCTGAGGATTGAAAATAATTATGTCTGGTCTTGTGCCATTTAGAAAGGGCTGTGCGAAAATTAGCCAACCGTTGTAGTTATCTAATCCATGTTCCTTTTTCCAATTATTATCTTTGGGTAAATAGGCGTCTAAGTATGTAATAAATGCCTTTTCTCCTACAGTTAACGGATTATGTAGTTGTGCTAATTGTTCCCAAGTTGGATAAAGTCTATTTGTCATAGTATGAGGTTAAGATTGCTAACATTGAAATTATAAGGCTTTGTATTGTGTTAGGATTTATGTTTGGTATGCTGTTTCTTTAAAGATCTGGTATAGTTTTTCTGAAATTGAGAGGATATAAGAAATATGCGTTCTTGACATAAATATATTATAATTAATTTAAGAAGTGAGGGATTTTCTGTAAATTAGGCATATTGCTTATTCATAAATATATGGGAAGACCTTCAACCGGAGCATGGACAGTATATGAAAGCCTAAGAATTGATATGCCTTACTTGCTTAAGAAGGGCTACATCAAGAAAGGTAGTCAGTTGTACTTTAGTTTGAACTGGTGTGACCAGCGGGACAATCCTACAGGTAGTATAACTTGTATCAGCAGCTACTTGAATACGCCGGAGAATATGTATTTGGAGCTTATTTATACTCTGAAAAGTAGAAGTGATGGCACTAAAACTGACTACCGTTATAAGGTGTATTTGTGTGAAGTGGACAGTAATTTAGGTAAAGGAAAGGTGCTTTATTTTTTGTGTCCGCAAAGTGGGAAGAAATGCAGGATATTATATAAGGCTTATGATTCTCCTATTTTTAAAAGCAGGGAATCTTACAACAATAGGCTTTATTATGATTGTCAACAAAGTTCTAAGCTGAATAAGTATAACGACAATTACTGGAGAATAGACAAGCACTTAAATGCAATCAAAAAAGAGGCATGTAATGGTAAAAGAACCTATAAAGGCATATTGACTAAAAAGGCACAACGGTATAAAAAATTGTCTTTAAAACAGTGGGAAATGGACGATTTAAGATGGACTGCAGGTGTACCTAAAGCCTTATGTAAAGCAATGGGAATCCGAAAAATATCCTTCTAATCCCTAAGAATTAAGGTTATTTATAAATGAAGATTCCTACGCTTAATCCCTAAGGATTAAGGTTATTCTTTGGAGTTTACAAGTGTAATTCCGCATCAATAAATCCACAATAATTTTTATTGATTCAGTATAATGGCGTTTTAATTACAATTGATTGTGTCTATTATGTTTGAACTGGATTATAAAGGTAGTAAGATAAGGGTGCAGGAGCATACTGTTGCCGGCACTACTGTTTTCAGAATTGTATTTCCTGATAGCCGTAAACCATTAGTTGTTACCAGAGCTACACGTAATAATTATACTGATTTCTGGACTTCTGTACCGGAAGGACGGCAAAAAGAAGCAGAAGAAATTGGGGAACTTATTTCTGAACATTTAAATACCAAACAATAACGATGTGCTATTATAATGGACAAAAAGTAACAAGGGAAGAGTTTATCAGATTGAAGCAATTGGAAAAAGCAATTGCAGATTTTGACTTTCTCAACAAGCCCTTGCAGATTGGTTTTGATTATAGTGCGAATGCGGTACTTAAGCGTTATCCTGATAAAGAAGATTTTGACATTGTACAAATGGAGTGGGGCTTTATACCGCATTATATGAAAACACGTAGCGACGTGCTGCAAATGCGCAATGGTTATTATGATAAAGACAAGAATTTTCGCCCGCCAATGGTAACTCTAAATGCTGTTTGTGAGGAACTGCTTAAAGGGGGTAAAATATTTCGTGATGCAGCCTTGCATAGAAGATGTCTTGTGTTATCTACCGGATTTTTTGAATGGCGGCATGTATTTCCAATTAATAAACGTACTGGTCAGCCGGTAAAGAAAGCAATTACTTACCCTTACTATATCAGTTTAAAAGATAAGTCTTATTTCTATATGGCAGGAATATGGCAACCGTGGACGGATAAAGAAACAGGTGAGTATGTGGAATCGTTTGCTATTGTTACCACAAAAGCAAATAAACTGATGGAGCAAATACATAATACCAAGAAAAGAATGCCTGCTATTTTAAATGATGATCTGGCTTATGAGTGGTTGTTTAGTGATTTGAGTGAAGAAAGAATATTAGAAATAGCTGCTACACAATATCCATCGGAAGAAATGCAGGCTTGCTCTATTGAGAAAGGTTTCAGGGAAGCACTGGAACCTACCAAAGAGTTTATGTATGAGGATTTGCCGGCGTTGGAATTAGCTGTTTAATCTCAGGTTTTATAAGGTTTTGGTGCGTGAGTAATGTTTTTATTATCCATGCAGGCGGAAGCACGCATTAGGTATTGCTGACCAAATTGCTTTTTAATGCTATCCATTGCTTGATGTAGTTTTATTGCTTCCTGAGAATCATTAAACATATCAATCTGGTGTGTGCCGCTAATCAGGTCGGTAAAGCGAACACCTATCAAGCGTATTAACTGCCTTTTGGTGTATAAGCCCGTAAACAGTTCTTTTACCTTTTGAATTAAAATATCATCAAAAGCGGTGTAATCAATCGTCATTTGCTTTTGTTCTGTTTGAAAGTCGCTGTACCTGATTTTAACCACTACACAACCTGTTAGTTTTTCTTGTGAGCGAAGTTCAAAAGCAATCTTTTCTGTCATGCGAACCAACTCCTGATGTAAAAGTTTTACATCTATCGTGTCGGTTGTAAATGTTTCTTCGGTGCCAATGGATTTTTGCTCGCGGTAAGGAATAACTGGCGTTTCATCTATACCATTGGCTTTGCGGTGCAGTTCAATGCCCCATTTACCTAATAAGTTATATAGCATATTCACAGGTATTTCACTTAACGTCTTTACCGTTTCTACCCCCATCTTCAAGAGCCTATAACCTGTTTCTTTTCCGATGCCTGGTATTTTCATAATGCTTAGTGGAGATAGAAATGTTTTTTCATTGCCAAATGGAATTTCTAATTGACCGTTAGGTTTCACTTCATTCGTTGCAACTTTGCTTACCAGCTTGTTAGAAGCCAAAGCGTAAGAAATAGATAAGCCACTTTCTTTTACAATCTTCTTCTTTAGTTCATCGCTATACTTCAGGCAACCAAAGAATTTATCCATGCCGGTAAGATCAATATAGAACTCGTCAATACTTGCTTTTTCATATAGGGGTACACTGTCTTTTATAACGTCTGTAACCAAACGGGAATACTTGCTGTAAGCTTCATAGTCGCTTTTAACCACATGGGCATGAGAGCATAGGCGCTTGGCTATTTTCATTGCCATACCGCTGTGAATACCGAACTTTCTTGCTTCATAGCTGCAGGAGGCTACTACACCTCTATCGCTCATGCCACCAATTAGTACCGGTTTGCCTTTGAGCTTGGGATTGCGTAAGCATTCCACCGATACAAAGAAGGTATCTAAATCCATGTGCGTTATATGTCTTGCTGATGATAGTACCATTAACCTAAGTTTACATAGCTACGGTTCTTATATCCTACCTTAAACATAGTGTACACTTCAATGCTGTGAACCCCAAAGTCTTCCGTTACCTTGCCGGTAATCTTATAAAAACCGCTATTATGAATAGGATATTTAGCGGCTATATCGGGGAAGTGAACGGTATCAATCCAATCTAAATTTTTATCTAAGAAGGAGCCGAAATACATCATATCATTGTTTTTTGTAACAGCGTGCTTATGTGCAATGAAGTAAGCTATGCAGGTAACCATTTTTCCTACATTGTCTTTCAGGTCTTTTGCACTTATGTACTTGTCCGCATCTTCTGCAACAAGCTCAAATGGATTAGTAAGGGTAAAGCCTAATATTTCTAACTGGTCGTATAAATCATCTAAGGGATTGTCTATAAGTTCGGGCAAAGTAAATTCTAAAGGTTCATCACCGAATAATGGCGTGCCTTTGTGTAGCTCCGGTACATTTTTCTTTTGTAAAAAATTAGCTTCCCAAAGCAATCTTTTCTTTGACTTGCCGGTAAAGCGGAATGCGCCTACACTGATTAAAGTATTTAATTGTTCTAACCCAATGTTAGTACGCTCTATAAAGTCTTGCAGGTGTAGGTAAGGACCATTGCTTGTTCGTTCTTCTATAATAGTCTCTACTAATTTAGTTTGCAGTCCTTTGATGTGGATAAAACCTACATATACTTCATTGCCGCTGATGTTGGTGTATTCATAGCTGCAGTTTACGCATGGTGCCCCAATTTCGCCGCCACATTTTAGCAATTCAATAAAGTATAGTTCTCTTGAATAGAAGCCACCAAAGTTGTTAATGACTGCTACCATAAATTCCTTTGGATAATGGGTCTTCAGATACAAGCTCATATAACTTTCTACAGCAAAACTTGCAGAATGGGCTTTATTAAAACTATAGCCTGCAAATGATACCATTTGCCTCCACACTTCATTTGCCAACTCGTCCGGGTGTCCAATGGCTTTACAGTTGTCAAGGAACTTCGCTTTCATCAGGTGGAAGCGGTTGTGATTGCGATACTTGCCACTCATTGCCCTTCGTAGTATATCCGCTTCTCCCAACGAAAGACCGGCAAAGTAGTGCGCTATTTTTATTACATCTTCCTGAAACACCATAACGCCGAAAGTTTCCGATAGGTGCTCTTTAAATAAAGGGTGTATGTATTGTATTTTGTCTCTGTTATGATAGCGGTAAATATATTCCCGCATCATGCCAGAAGATGCAACGCCAGGGCGAATAATGCTGCTGGCTGCAACTAAAGTTATGTAATCATCGCAACGAAGCTTTTTGAGTAGCTGACGCATGGCTGGCGATTCTATGTAAAAGCAGCCAATGGTATTTGCATCGCGGATTTGCGTTTTTATTCTTTCATCATTGCGGAAGGTTGCAAAGTCATGTATGTTTACGTCAACACCTTTATTTTTTTTGACTAACTGCAAACATTCTTTGATGTGTCCTAATCCACGCTGACTTAGAATATCAAATTTGTTAATGCCTATGTCCTCCGCAATAAACATATCCATCTGCACGCCGGTAAAGCCTTTTGGCGGTAGAAAAGAAGTAGTATAGGTATTTATTCTTTCTTCCGTAATGAGCATACCGCAAGGATGTATGGACATGATGTTGGGGAAGCCTTTAAGCAGATTTGCATATTGCAGTACGAGCTTTTGAATCTTATCTTCGGGGTTGATAGCTCTTTGCAGTGCTTTGATTTCTTCTTCCGGTAATCCGAACACTTTGCCTAATTCGTGTATGGCTGCATCGTGCTTGAAGGTAGAATAAGAGCCGCATATAGCAACATGATCCCTGCCAAACCTTTTAAAAATATAATCCATGATTTCATCGCGGTCTGCATAGCTAAAGTCTATGTCAAAATCGGGCGGGCTGGTGCGTTCAGGATTTAGGAACCGTTCAAAGTACAGGTTCAATTCTAAAGGATCAACGTCTGTAATACCGAGGCAGTAGGCTACTATGGAATTAGCACCGCTGCCGCGTCCTACATGGTAAAAGCCTCTCCCATTGGCATACTGTACAATGTCGTTGTTGATAAGAAAATAAGCATTAAAACCTAAATCGTTAATGATTTTAAGCTCCTTTTCAAATCTTTCCAATGCTGCTTTGTTATGCCTGCCGTACCTTCTTACAAAGCCATCGTGTGCTAATTTGTACAATAATACCCTGTCGTCTTCTTTGGTGGCACTAAAGCATTTTTTGTTTTTGTCTTCTTCAAAGTCTATGGAAATATTACAAGCCTCCATTAGCTTGTATGTATTTACAATGATAAATGGATAATCTTTGAAAGCCTGTAAAATAGTAGCTGGCGGCACAAAGGTTTCCTTGTCTGAAGCTTGTGCTTCTACTGGCAATTTAGATAGCAAACAGTTCTTGCTAATGGCACGAAGCAGCCGGTGTAAGTTGAAATAAGTTTTGTTTTGAAAAGTAACAGGCTGGCGAACTACTAACTTGTCTTTATGGTTCTTCCAATCAAGCGTTATAAGTTTGGTGGTTTCCCATGGCAGAATGCCTATGTATTCATTTACTAATAGTTCATCCAGGGGCTTTGCACCTAAAGGATAAATGATAAAGCCATCTGAGCAATTTGTAAAAACCCGACGTTTTTCCGACGTTTCAGGAAATGGTTTATTTGGAATGATGTGCTCCGATAGAAATTCATGTATGCAGGTAAGACCATAATTGTTGGCAGCAAGCAATATACAAAGCAGTTTATCATTATTCCTTAATTCCGCACCCAGTATTGGCTTAATGCCTGCTTCCAAGCATAGTTTATAAAACTCCCATTCGTCGTATGTGCCGTTGATATTGGTTAATGCTAAAGTTGAAACACCTTTATCCACTGCTGTGTTTACCAATTCTTCTGTTGAGAACGTGCCAAACCGAAGGCTGTAGTATGTCTTACAGTTGAGGTACATAGTGATTAGTTGGTTTTCTAAGCTAAATATATTAGCAAATATTTGCCAAAATTTTGTGCCAACAAAAGATATGTGGTATTAAGCTATAGTTTTAATGGTAGCACACTGATTAATTCTTAGGCGAAGTGCAGTGTGGATAAGGGTTTAAGTATGTGGAAAAAAATTTAAAAGATTAAACCTTTTTATCTGTTGATTCTGGTTTAAAAAACAGACTGGCGATAATGCGAAGCAAAAAAAATATGAAAGCCAGGATTGTGTACCACTTAGTAGCAACAGTTATAAAGTATTGGCGGGTAATTTCCAGTCCTGCTACTGCAAGGAATATCAAACCTATGAGTAGTACAATGATTATGTAAATGTAGCTCATGTAATATAGAAGTAGTAAAAAGCGAATCATTGAAAGAGTTTAAAGTAAATACTTTTATCGTTAGATTTCACCTTTTCTTCTTAAAAGTTCTAAATAATCATCTTTACTTTTAGTGCAATTTGCAAACGCAATAAAAAAGTTTTTATCCATGATACACTGCTTACTCATTGCAGAAATAAGGTAATCATTGATGTCTTGATTATTGTGACTGGTTTTGGTTCTTGCAATCATAACATCATTGTGCCAAAACTCATAGTAGTGGTGGTCACCTTCGGCTTTGATAAAACCCTTCTTTGATAGACTTTTGGTTACTTTGGTTGCTTTTAATGAAGCCATTATCCGTTTATTACATCTTTTACAATCAATTTATAATACGTTTTGACCTTCCTTAACCTGAGACTTAATTTTTCATCCTCCAATTGACTAAAGCGCTGGTAGGAAAAATCGAATTGTTGGAATAAATCAAATTTTGCCTCTTCTAAACTTTTACCAGCAGCAAACAGATCAAGCTGTTCATTTTCTATTATAATTCCTTTGCCTTCTGGATAAAATTGGAAAAATACGGGGGCATTGAACAAATATTTTCTTTCCAATGTAACAATTTGCTCTAATTTCAATGACAGTACAGCTTCCTTTTCAGGATAAATTTCAGATGGCTTTTTAGATAGTCTACCCGATTTAGTAGTTTTTACAACGATTTTGCCTACTGCAGTTTGATCAGGAGTATTGGCTACGAGATTTACGTTTTTGTCTTTTGCAATAAGTTGCTCGTAAACTTCTTTTTTTAACCTTCGTATATTATAGATTTTTGCAAATCCTTTATTGTTCTTTTTCCTTCTTACTATTTGAATAGGTGCTGTGCCGGCAGCGTTTGTAAAATCAAATACTTTAGTAACAACTTCGTTCTTAACTTCATTAGTATTATAGGCATCTGCTATGGCTTGATAATTACCCTTATCTACATTATACATTAGACGTGAAAAATCTTTGCTTAAAGATTTTATAAGGATATCATCAGCATCAAAAAGAGTGGGAACTGGTTGTCTATTCAACGACCAAGATGGAACTGCAGAACCTTGATAAAAACCGGTGAAGTCTATAGTAACATTATTCAGATTAACAACCTCATTTTGATCTAAAGAGTATTTTGCTAAAGTTATAAGAAGTGCTTGCAGCTTATCACCTACATTACGAAGCATATCCCAAGGTATAGAGTGTTTTTTTGTAGCTTCACCCCCAATGTGAATAAGAAGCTCATTATTTAAATCCACAATTGGTATCTTTTCAGCCATAAGCCAATATTAGTAAATTGATTAGAGTTTAAGTAATTTTTTTACTTTCTCTTTAAGGGGAATTTATTTTAAATTTTACTTGGCAGCTAATCTTATCAATTACGGCAGAATCAATTCGCATATTGTTTATAAGTAGAGCTACCCATCTGTTAGAAGCTTAATAAATATTACAGCAAATCTTATTGTTAAGGAAATGGCAAATACTGTTATAAAAATGAATGAGAAGTTTACAAGTTGAAGAATATTATTATTGAACTTATCAGGGTTGATAAAGATTATAAAAAATGAAGTCAGGATTAGGAAAATATTTGCCTTGATAGCCAAATTTAAAAAAGAGCTAAGTCTGTCGAAGTTACCTGTAGATTTTACAAATTGCATCCTTCTCGTATTGATGGTATTGATAATTGTGAGGATAGTTAAAAGGAATCCTAAAAGGGTACCTGAGATAGTAAGTGAGTTTTGTGCAACCTGTGGTATTAAAGTTTTAAGTTCTGCCATATAATCTTCAAACTTGTAAATAAGGAGGGTTATTATGACAGCAATGGCAAAGGGGTAATATTTTTCAAACCAGTATCGCATTATGGTGCTTTATACTTGTAGGCTTTTAATAAATTGGGACGTATTTTATTATAACTTTCTTTTAAAAGAGAATATTTCTCTTGCAATGCAAAACTTTCGCTAAACCGTTTTCTTTCAACCTCAATCTGGAACCGTACTCTACTGCCAATAAAGTTGATTGGATATGATGCAGCATCCTCATCTTCTTTCCCGGTTAACTCAAGTTTTGTCACTTCTTCTGTGTCCCTAAATATAAGCAATTCCCGGATAAATTGCTTAATTTTATTTACATTTAAACTGTCTGATTTTAACCTACTTGCAGTAAGTACATATTCTAAAGTATCGGTATTTGTGCCGTCAGCTGAATCTATAATCTGACCGAAAGATTGCCTTTTACCTCCATCGCTAAATATTTCACCATTTGCAACTTTTGCTATTTTTACTTTAAACTTTTTGACAACGCTCATTCGTTGCAGTTTCTGCATTTCAATTGGATCTATTACTATTTCAGTCTCTAATTTATTCAGGTCGTAATTATGCTGAAAGAAGTTGCAAAAGAGTTGAAGGCTTACACCATTCTTTTTGGATTCAAGTGCAAGCATTTGCAATTCTTTATCAAATAAAAAGGAAGTATTATAATCAAGACCTTGTTCGTCATTTAGCGGCAATTGTCCAGTTTCGCCAGTTTGAGTATTCCTGTAGTTTGGTAGATCATTCATTTGGGTATGAGCCAATGTACCGACGATGAATTTACCATGTTGCTTAACGGCATCAGATAAAGAAATTGGTCCTGTATTTTTATGTATTGGGCGATAAGATGAGAGTACGTTTAATAGTACAGTTTCAAAGCCAATTATATCATCTACACTGTTATAAGCACTAAGTTTAAAAACATCGAAATTTATCTTCTTATAAGCCATACAGACAAGGGTTTAACAAAAACTTGAAATTAAAGGAGGTATAGAATTAATAATACTGATAAAATTATAATTAAGAATAACCACTATTAGGTTTTAAAAATGAGATCAATTTTTTACCTAAAGTTGGGTATTATCGAAGCGAAATTTCATTATCTCAGGACTCTTCCAGTTTTTATCTAAGGATTAGATCTAAGAAATATGTTTCCAAGTCCTCTCTTGATTTATCAAAAATATTATCAACCTCGTTGGTTGTTAAAGCATAAATCATAATACGTCTACAAATTTCGTCTGCTTGTTTAACTGATTCGCTAAGTTCTTCAACTTTATTTGATTTATATGTAGCCCCATGTACTACTTTTGAACGTATATCGTAAATTTTTTTTACATTTTTGTAAATGGTTTTACGTGGTTCTAATTCTTTTTCTAAAAATTTAGAAACGCGTTCTGATAACTTATGGGAGAGTTCCGTATTATCACCATTAGCAAACAAGGTTTCCAAAGCAGAGCAGTAGCCTACTGCTTTAATACCAAGGTCATAAGAAATAGTTGCACTTTGAATAAAGTAATTAGCAATGCCAATCCTATCTAAGGAGGATGCACTTGCTAACTTCGGTCTATTATTATGTTGTATATGGATGCATTCTTTTAAATATTTGGATGCGGTATTTAATTCTTTAATTGTAAACTGATTAGAAGCTCTATTTCCGCTTACATCAAAGTTCGTAGTGGTCATATTGTTTGCTGAAACTTCTTGCATACCTGCAGAATTAGTAAATTGCAAAAATCCTATATCAAAGTCAGCAGCATTATCTTTGGTCATCCATAAGCAAAAAAAGAAAGCTTTAAGTAGATAAAGGTGTAAGTCCAAGTGGTCAATAGAACTTACCTTATCTGATTCAAATTCATTTTCTGCAAATGCAACAATTGGATATCCCTCCGTTAAGTGACTGTACTCTATAGCCCCGATAAGAACAGCAAGTTCTCTATTTAGTAGTGAAGATAACTTCGACTTATTATTGGTAATTTTGATAGATGGGAAATTATTACTCTTTTCATTTGGCACGAGTATAAATCCATCTCCTAAGTCCTCATTAACTTCAATATTGTGGAGACCGCAAAGAAATGTGCATTTTGTTCCCAAGTTTGTCTATAGTTTAAAGATTAAATAATTTTCTAACGGCTTACAATAACATCTTTTAAGTTATCATAGCGGTAGTTGATTATCTCTCCGCTTGTAATAAGCTTTATGGCTTCTTCAATAATAGGTAATGGAACTACAAACCATTCCCTGGGAATGTATCTTTTGCCTGTACTATCAAACACATCAACATTAAGGCATACAGCACCAAAGAAGTTATGAATAAGCTGTTCAAACTTTTGCGGGTTTAAGTTGTAGCATTTGTAAAATGTTATAAGGTGAACATCAGCAAATAGATAAGTAGGTTCCTGGTGTGCATTCTTAATTCTTTCCTCTACAGGCATTTTTGAATAACCTATTTTGTATAAATTAGGAATAGACTTAAGTTCTGGCTTATCACTTTGGGATTTTAAAATATAGATATATCCAGATTCTATATCATCCTCATTTACTGTGCTGAATTTTTGAGCAAAATCCTCATTTACCTTGTCTTGGTTTTCTGAAACAGCTTTTCCATTTGCTAATAATGCTTTGTATAAGGAACGGTAAAGCATGTTTGATTCAGTGCCATTCTCAAATATTATTCTTGTTCTTCCGTCCTTTTTGCTCTCTCCCTTATATTTTTGTTCGTGTTCATCAAACTTTACTGATTCAAGAAAAAGTAATATTCCATTGTGAACATAAAAGTCGCCAGCTCTTAAGTTGTCCTGTTTAAATGAAATTAATTTACGCTTGCCAGTAGACAGGTCCTTTTGTACTTCCTTAAATGCCGCTTCATACTTATTAAAATCCTTGCATGGCTTTCGCTTTGCAACGAAATCTGTAGTTGTTCTGTCATCAGGGCTTTTGATGTGCTTTAATTCATATAATTCTTCTGCCGGATCGTCAAGGATGCCAAACGTATCATCGTTTAAAATATCATTCAATGATGCGATTTGTTTTTGTTCGTAGTCTAACAAACCAAACCTATCATATTCTTTGAGTAACTGCTTCTTTTCGCGGTTTTCTCTTATTCCTTTAAGCCGTGAGTATAGCTGGTGCTCCTGTATACTGCCGCCCTGCTCCGGTTCCC
The DNA here is from genome assembly GCF_005233845.1 of Ilyomonas limi. Taxonomy (GTDB): domain Bacteria; phylum Bacteroidota; class Bacteroidia; order Chitinophagales; family Chitinophagaceae; genus Ilyomonas; species Ilyomonas limi. Next base: position 54,150 of record NZ_SZQL01000021.1, on the reverse strand, counting down.
TATTATACTTTTCATAGAAATCAACTATCTCTTGAAAAGAGGCAATTAGGCGCTCATTTGCATTCCTTGCAGGTGAAGCCGAATGCTTAGTATTTAGCAAGCCAAACGGGTCATCTTCAAATATGTCTTTTAATTTCTTTTTAGACTGCATTGGTTTGTTTGCGTTTTTGTTCTTTGATATATACCAGCACCTCAGCCATTCGCCTCTCTAATGGGTCAGTAGAATTTAGATTCGGTTCTTTTTTGAAAGTGGCATAAAAGTCTTTTATTTTAGGCCAGAGCATAATAGCTTCTTCTTCTGTTACAACGATTCTTGTTGCTTCAATGCACTCCTGAATTACTTTAAGAACTTTTGTAGTTACCGACTTAGACAATATTTCAAACGCCTTTTGAAAGGGGTTTATCCGGTCTATTAGATCAATATGTAAATCATCAATATTTACAAATTGGTCTGCCATGCGAATAAACCGCTTATCACCAACTTCTTTTATTTCGCCATTCTTAACCACAGAATCAACAACCACATACTGGCGTATTTCTTCTATTTCATCCTCTGTAAGTTCAGGATATTTAACCTGGATGATTTTAGGTATTAAGACCTTGTTGATTACTTCAGGGTCAAGATTGCCCGGCATTGCTTTTAACATTATATCATCCTGTAGGATAGTAGCTTTTAAATCATTCAGGTCTGATTCAATAATATCTTTTACCCGCTTTGAGCTTGGAGTTTTAAATCCCTTTATTTTAATTTCCCCAGCATCGGCTTTATCTTCATCAGAAAGTTTAGCTTTAAATTTGAAGTTAGGGGCAAGCACTTGTTCCATTAACAAGGATGCAGTGATTGCTTTAAGCATATTATTGACAGCTAATTTAACTTCATTATCCGCTGCATCTGGTTGAGCAATGAGGTTTGTAAATTGTGCATGGCTCTTATTGCTACTGTCTCGTGTAGCTCTACCAATAATTTGTATTATTTCGGTAAGTGAACCGCGATAACCAACAGTTAAGGCATGTTCACAATATGGCCAGTCAAAACCTTCTTTTGCCATACCTAAAGCAATAATTAAATCTAAGTCATCTACATTCTGTATGGTCCTTAGAAAAGAAACTATTTTATCCCTGTCTTTAGGATTGTCGTTTACTAAATCTGCAACTTTTATCTCTTTGCCGTCTGAATGCCTATTTAAGAAAATGATTCCTGTTTCCGTGTCAACTTTAGTTACTTCGCCAATGCTGTCCAGTATGGTATCAACTTCGTTGTGTTTATCTTTTGTAGATTCACCTGAATTAACATTGGGAATATGCAGAATAGTCTTTTTATCTGTGTCTAAAATCTCATTAATAGCATAGGTGTATTTGCCTTGATAAAAGTGATAGCCTATACCTAAAGATTTTAAGTAAGTGTAGCCATTTAATTGCTCATAATAGTTATAAGTAACTTTAGTAAACTTTGCTTCATCCTCCGGTAATAACACTGGCACGCTATCACCACGAAAATAGGAGCCTGTCATTGCAATGATATGTGCATTGGTTTTTTGCATAATAGACCGTATTAACTCACCCAATCTGTTATCGCCATCTGCTGAAACATGGTGAAACTCGTCTATTGCGATAAGCGTATCATTAAACTTGGATTCGTCTACTTCCTCGTAAGCAAAACGAAGCGTTGCATGTGTGCAAATCAATATCTGCTCATTATTATCTAAAAAGCTTTTGAATGCCTGCACTTTACTTCTTGAGGTATCGCCACCAGGTGTGCAGAGGTTGTAGGCAGGATTTGGCAACCAATCAGCATAAAAGCCTGTACTTCTCAAATTTGTTGGAGCAAATGAACCTCCTATTGATTTTTCCGGTACTGCGACGATTACTTTTTTTATGCCTTGGTTTATTAGTTTATCTAAAGCAATGAACATTAATGCTCTTGATTTACCTGAAGCGGGTGGCGCTTTTAAGAGTATATATTGAGCATCTCTTACCTGATATGCTTTTTGCTGCATTTCCCGCATACCAAGGCTATTTGTTTTAGAACTTTGTCCTGTTTGGGCGTAGGTTACATGTACTATGTCAGGCATATTTATTTCTTATCTTTTTCTTAGTGTTTTGTTGTTCAAAAATTATCTCACCATTCTTCTGTTTTTCTTCTTCAATCATTTGAGCATATAATCTAAATAAATATTCTAATCTCTCCTCATCGCTTGTAAATGGCTTACTCCTGTAGCATCTGTCTATTGCAAAATCAAGTTCTTGGTGAGCATCCCTTAAGCTAATGGGCATATTTTTAGGATCATATAACTCCGCGAGCGTCTTTTCTGATAAGTTTTCTCTTTCCGAGATAATCGTAAAAACATGTCTTTCAAGTTCTTGCTTTTGGTTGTGTGTAATTGGTAGAAATGGAAAAGTGTTATAGGTTAGATTGACAGAATACCTGAAGTCTGAACGCATTTTTGCACTTGTTACTTCCATCCAAACCTTATGCATTCTGGACGATAAAATAGCAAAAATGTATGGGTCTGCATCATATATCAGGAAAACTGCATTACTATAAATTGTGTTTGCCTTGACAAAATCGGTTGGAACGTATTCCCTTTTACCAGAGGTCGTTTTTGGAAAAATGATTCCATCGGAATCCCTATGTGTTTGGTAAAAAAAGCGGTGTGGTACATCTGCAGCCTTGCGTGCGTCTCTACCAGCTTTAAGCCTGAATTCTTTACATTTCTCAATCCTAACTTTGATATATGGAATTTTCAATGCTTCTTCTAATTGATCATCATCAATCCATAAACAATAACGAATGTCATCATATAAAAAATCATTACCGCTCATAAAACGTTTAATGTAAACTTCTGCTTCAGGGTTTGAATTTATTAATGATAATCTTTCATTTACTGTAAGCAGTAAGTTTCCTCCATCGAATCCACTACTTCCTAAAATCATTTTGGGAAAACCTGAAAGGGAATTTACTCTTTGATGTACTATTATCGAATTAGCTTCAATCAAGTAGGGGCTAATATTTTTTACCTGTTTACTGATGGCTCCATAATAAATAATTTTACCACAATCCTTCTTAATATTCTGTACTCCCACAATCACACAGGTAACGCCAGCATTTGATTTAGCATTATTTTCCCAATCAAATGGTTGATGACAAAAGAATATTTCTTCTTTTTTCAGCAAAATGTATGGCCAGATCAAAGGCACCTGCTCTCCTTGACAAATGGAGTTAGTAGATACAAAAGCGTATTTTGCCTCACTACCAAATATGTAATCTGAAGCGATCTTAAACCAACACGATATATAATCAAGGCGTTTAACATTACCTAATTCTGCAAAAACTAAATCCATATCGCCCTTTTGTTGTTTATCTAATTCTTTTGCCCCTAAATATGGAGGATTTCCTAAAATATATATGTAATTATCGGCTTCTTTTGAACATACAACTTCCCAATTGAGTCTCGTTGCATTGCCATGTATTATGTTTCCACTTGCTTGTAAAGGAAGTGTGGGATTACATGTGTTAAATGCTTCTTTAAACTTAACATTCATTTGGTGCTGAGCAAGCCAAAGAGATAGTATTGCTATTTCATGTGCGAAATCATCTAATTCTATTCCATAGAATTGTGACAATTCAATTCTTGAAAACAATGTTGGTTGGTATGCAGCAGCTAAGGTTAATTGTGCTTTGGGTATTAATTCTAATTGTTTAGGTTCAAAGCCGGTTGCCGCCTTTTGTAAAGATTGAAGTTGTTGTAAAATTTCTATTTCTAAAAGTCTTAATTCTTTGTATGCAATAATCAAGAAATTTCCGCTACCGCAAGCCGGGTCAAAAATTTTAATTTTGCTTAATCGTTCTAATAACTTTAATAAACGCCTCGGCTCAAACTTAGCCGCTTCAAACTCCTCTTTTAATTCATTCAGAAAAAGAGGTTCAATAACCTTCATAATATTTGGTACGCTTGTATAGTGCATACCAAAGCCACCGCGGTGCTCTGGTGAAACTACAGCTTGAATCATCGAACCAAATATATCAGGATGTATATCCCGCCATTGCAAACTGCCACATTCTATAAGCAATTGCCTGCTCTTCATACTAAATTTAGGAGATGGATGATTGTTTCGGAAAAGTCCACCATTTACAAAAGGAAAAGCATCCAAATAAGCCGGAGGATTATTTCTTTGACTTGTATTTGTGTTCATAATCTCAAACAAAGTATTGAGATAAGTATGTAAATCGCTTCCATCCTGGCTTGTGTGACTGCTTATTGAATTTGTAAATAAATTCTTTTCAAAAATTCCCGTGTCTTCAGCAAAAAAGCAAAACAAGAGCCGCGAAAGAAATACGTTTAGGCTATGAATATCATCTGGTGAAGTAGCAGGATTTTCCTTTCTTATTTCATCATACAGCTTCGCCATTTTAGCGGCAGCCTTTACATCGGCGGGATTTTCTGTTGGCAATTGCCTTTTTTCAATACCAGCCCAAGGGAGGAAAAAGTCAGGGTGCTTTGCTATTTCCAAAATTGGAATGTCTAAGGTGTCCTTTGTTTTTCTATCAACTGCAAGCAACGTTTCAAAATCTGTGACAACTATAAAGCGCGGATCATGTTTAATTATCCGCTCATTTGTTACTGCATTATCAATTACGTCGTGCAAATCTTCGTGGGTAACTTCTTTGAAGAAAAGTTTCTTCTTCCAATCAATTTCTCCTGGAATTTTAGAAAGATTCAATCCGCCTTTTTGCAAACGAGTAATAGAAGCTTTCGGATGATTATAAGCCAATAGCAATTCGTAGATAAAAGTTTGTTTGTTGAAATTTTCTACAAGCTGGTTAAGGTTATTTTCTATTTGGGCTAAAATCATTCTGGCAAAAGTTTCGGTAAGTGAGCATTGCAATTTAAATAACTGTTTATATATGATTAAAACTAATTTTCGAGTTGATTGATACTGGTGCAAGCACCTATTTATCAATTATTTACATGAAGGCTCTACAGAATATCATAATCAGCATCATACCGCTGCAGGTATTTAGCTAAGTAAAAGTGAGCACCTTTTGAGGTGACGTAGTCTTGTATGACCGTGTTGTTGTACTCTTTCTTGCCTCTGCCTTTGCTTACTACCTGCCAGGCGTTTTTTACGTCTGTCTTGGTTATTACCGTCCTGTCTTTTACTTCTATTAAAGCGTGCAGATGGCAGCCGTATTTGGCATCAAATGGCTCTGCCACCCAAAAGATAGTTGGTGCAGTGCTGCTGGTCTGCGAAAGCAAACTGTGCAGGCGTTGCATGGCGCGGCGTGCTGCCGGCAGCGTTAGTTTGTGTCTTGTGGTAAAGGTGCAATAATAGCACCATGCTTTGCTGTTCAGCCAATCTCCGTAAGCACTGATTAAAGTCTTACTACGCTGAACGCTGGCTTCGCTTTGGGCAAAACCTAAAGTACAAGTATGCTGTTTAATACTCGGCATGATAAGGAATAAAAAAGTGTAGGAAATTGTAGCATTTTGTAGTAAAATGTAATTGCTTAACTGCTACAGAAACAACCGAAAAACGACGAGAAACGTCGGGAAAACGTCCGAAAAAGGGAAAGGCATTTATTTTTTAAATGCCTTTACATAATGCTTGTTTAACAAAGCTTCCACATCGGACAACTTGTAGTAAATTTTGCTGCCGATTTGGGAAAAAGAAATAATGCCGTTGTCGCGGTAGCTTTGTGCAGTTCTTTTAGAAATTTTAAGCAACTGCATGAACTCCTGATTATCCAGCCATTGAACTTCGGGCTGCTTTTCCTTTTGCGTCAGGCGGGTGTCTATTGCATCCAGTTTGCCCACCAATTGTTGAAATGCTTCTGATTGAATTGTTATTACTTCCATTGTACTACTATTTAGTGCTTCTGGAAGCGAATTTGTGCAATAGAATGGCGGTGATAGAAGCCTTGATAAGAGTGTGGAGTAATGGGTAGAGTGTAGAGTATCAACCCAGCATTTGAAAATCAATAAATTAAGTAATAGCCGTGTAAAAAAGTTATGCTAAGGAAATTAGCCGGTATAGAGTGCAAAAGGGTGCAATCATAGTACATTAACCGCTTTTTCAATAATAGCTGCTGTTGTTTGTGGCTTTTTCAGACCTTTGATTTGGCTCTTAGTAAAGGCATTTCCAGCTTGATCTACAAAACACTTAATAGTAACATCCCAATGTTTTTGTTTTAAATCTTCTACCTTTTTTTGCTTACACAATAAAGTAATAAAATAGTATAGATCACTTGCATTACCTGTCCAAATAATGGGTGTTTGTATCGGGGTGCCTGAAAAGATTTTCTTGAATGATGTAAGCTGTGTATTTGCACAAATGAGCTTGTGCTTTTTAAGCGCGTTGCATATATCAGTAAGGTTGCCGGGTTGCGTGTTGTAGTGAATATAAGTGAAGGAATGCGGACATTGTGCGGCTGAATTTTCTGATACCTGTGGTGATGTATTCTTTGTGTCTTTGTCAGTATTTGCTATCTCTGAATCTTCAATTAAATCAAGTATAGAATGTTTTTTATGTTCGTCTGTAAGATCTAAATGCTGGTAGTATTCTGGTAGTTTTTCTTCCAACTGATTCAGATAAGAAATATATTGTTTAAAGTGTTGTTGGGTAGTGTCAATGGCTTGGTTGTAATAACCATTTTTGTATTTATGATTCAAGTCACGAATGATAAACCAATACTTGGAAAACAGCTTCCGGTTGGCTGTTGTATAGTTCTCAAACTTTATGAACTCCTTCAAAAAGTAGTCAAAGGCATAGGTGAGATTATAAAACTGTAGTTTTTTAACGCTGCCATGTAAAAACATTTCTATTTGAAATAAGCCTTTATTGATGTAGGTGATTGCAGCAGGCAGCGATTGCAAAGGCGTATCGTGAAATAGTTCTTTGAGTTGATCTAAAAGTGCATCTCCTACTTTGTGGTTGTAAAGTTCTAAATGTAAATCTTCATAAGGCTGCACTTTGGGCAAGTAAGGATAAAAAAGGTATTGAATATGCCCGATTAATCTAACAAGGTATTCTTTCAATACATTGATAGCATAGGTGTCTGCGCTATTTTCCGGCAACTGATTCTTACTTTTAAGTTTAACATGGTAAATGTGCGCTTCTGTAGCCAGATGCTTTAATTGCTGAATTTTCTTGGTTGCAAAAAATCTGAGATCATCGGGTGAATTGCAGGTATTGAAATAATGGGTAATTCCCCTTTCAAGTTTGCTATTTTCCTTTTTAATCAGTTCTAAATAAAACGATGATTTTTCATCTGCAGGTGGTGGAATATCTAAATCAATCAGGTCATCTAATTCATCTTCATTTTCTACTGTGACGTTTATTTTATTGCCATCTATTTCAATCGTAGCCTTTGCTGTATCATAGGGATTTAAACCTAACTCTTCCAGATTGATACTTTCTAATAAGTCTAAAGCATCGTCTTTGGAGCATACACGATAAATCGCCAGGTATTTATTGTACAGCCTTTCAATTGTAGTTGGGTCGGAAAGACGTTTGGTATGTGGTCGTAGTTCGCCGTTAATGATGCTATTGTATAAGCTAAAGTCAATATTATCCATTCTGAACTGACAGTTTTCTAAGCGTAGATATTAGTTTTAAAGGTAATAAAATTAATCATTGAAAATGTCCATTGCTTTATCCAATTCAGAACTGACAATTTTTGCGTAAATCTGCGTAACTCTTATAGCACTGTGCCCCATCAATTTTGAAACTTTGTCTATTGACATTCCCTTATACAATGCTCTGGTTGCAAACGTATGCCTGCTGATGTGAAAACTTAATGGCTTATTTACCTTGCAAAACTCAGCTAATATTTTAAGGTTTTTATTAATATAAGCAGTGGCGGATGAAATAGCCTGATCTAATTCTCTTGGGTTGTTATCATCTAAATCATCGGGCAACATTGGAAAAATGTGTGCTTCTTTATTTTCCTTTTTAGGCTTATACTTGTTTAGTATGGCAATGGCTCTATCCGGCAATTTGATTGAAAGCTGCTCTTTGGTTTTCTTCATACAGAAATGTATATGGGAGCCATCATAATTTTGCCATTTAAGTTGCAAAATATCTGAAACACGCAAGCCGCCAGCATAAGAAGAGAATACAAACATATCTCTGTGCAAATCTAATTTTGCTGGCATGAAGGGGCGAACAATTAAGTTCTCTATTGTTTTTAGTTCATCCTCGGTAAGGTATTCCCGGCTGGTTTTTTCCTGCTTTAACTTATACCGTAAAAAAGGATTAACCTGGTGCTCTATTAGATCACGTTTGTATGCTTCATTGAATACTCGGCGTATAAACTTTAAATCCTTGTGGATAGTGTTGGTTTTATTGCCAAGTTCGCTACGGAGGTAGTTTTCATACTTATAGAGAAAATCAACTGTAATTTCCTGAAAAGTGATATTGCGCCCTTTTGTATAAACTTCAAACTTTTTTAAAATGGACTGGCATTTATCATGCGTGCCAATCTTGTTTTCACTGGCGTAATACTGTAAGACTTCATTGGCAAGGTCAAAGAAATCAACCGGCTTTTTTCCAAAGGTCTTTTCTTTTAGCATCCTGCTTGTTAGCGATTTGCTTACAGTCTCATGCTCAAAAACATTGTCTTGCAGTTCGGCAAACTTGTTTGACAAAAAAGAATTTAGGCGCTGGCTGTTGGTGTGCTTGGATTTGATTTTGTGCTTTTCCTCATCCCAATGCTCTACAGGCAACATTATGCCAGAGGCTATGTAACTAATTTTTCTATCTTTGATAATACGGAAGTGAATGGGTGCTTCCCCTTTTTTGTTTATTTTATCTTTACGATAAACGATTGATAAACTGGACATTGTATTTGGTTTATGGTAGTATAAAGATAAGCAAAATAGTGCAAACTGGGGTAAACAATGGGGTAAACATTTTCAACTTTTTTGTGCTTTTATATGCTTTGGCGTGCAGCGGCTATTTGCTGAAAGCATTGTAAAATAAGCATTTGAGAGCAAACGGGTGAAATAGGGTGTTGAATAGTAGTCTCTGCGGGGTCACTTGAAGGTCAAGCAGTTAAGTTTTTACTTAACTGCTTGTTTTATTTATGTGATCACAAATGTGACCTTAAACAGAGACTTATTCAGGCTTTGTTGTTCTTGCGAAGTTTAACATTCTTTCCTTAACACAACTATTTCAAAATGCTTTTATAAGGTGTTGCCATTTTTCATTTACGTAAAGCACTCTGTCTATCAAATAACTTTCACCTAAATTACTTGGTTCTTCAGCAATTAAGTAGCAAAAAATAACGAAACAAGTTATTATGCATATCCTCAAGACAAAACGGTTTTGATTATATAGGAAATCAGAAGTACACTTCAAATCTTTCAACAACCTTTTATAAAATCTTGTAAAATACCAATTACTAAGTTTAAAAGTATGATTTACGTTTGTATGTATGTTTAACAGAGAACTTTAAGCAATCAGCACAATGAAAACAATTAACTGTTTAGCTATCATTGACATACTATTTTGTAACAACTCAAGTGCATGTCAAACACTATTGGAAAGCGAGACTAAAGCATTTTCTCAACTATTATCAGCCTATATGTTTATTCGACTGGTTTTTATTAGATCCTACTTTTTTAGGTGAAAAGTTTATTACGGTGGACTTTTATGTGCGCCTTCTTAATTACATCTACCAGAAAGCTCACTTCTTTGTGAGTGTTAAAACAACAACTCTATACTATATGTATACATCCCTTGCAACAGTTGTAAAATACATTCACCAACTACTACCTCCACCTTCCCCAAATCCGCCACCCGAAGAACCGCCACTGCCAAAACTGCCGCCGCTTTTACTTGGAGCACTGTAAAAGGTGGCAGACATTGTATTCATGGAATGATCAAGGCTACGCATAAAATAATGGGTATTGAAAGTAGCATAATTGCCTCTGTACCAGAGGGCGGAGGAATACGAAGTGCATCCCACGCAAATCAACACCTGGAAAAAGGAGTTTTTACAACATTCATCTGTTGTCTTTGAAAAGAGGGTACTGTCAGCAATGCGGATGAAAAAGGCCAGCTGATACAGTCTTTGTATGCCCATATTGGCGAGCAGAAAGTAGCCATTGATTTTTTGAAAAAAAATTGCTGTAAAGCCGCTGGAACAACGTCGTATGATGGTAGAGAAAGCACATCCGGGTTTAAGTGTAGTCAGGCAATGCGAACTGCTGAGCATCAGCCGCAGCGGGTTGTATTACGAGCCGGTGAAAGAAAGTGAAGAAAATCTGGCGATTATGCGCCTGCTGGGCGAGCAGTATCTGCGTACGCCCTTCTATGGTGTGGAAAAATTGCAGGTTTGCTGATGCTCGCCGGTTACCGGCTCAACCGCAAGCGGCTGCGCCGGCTGATAAAGCTGCAGGGCTGGCAAACGCTCTATCCCGTAGCTCGCACCACCCGCACAGACCCGACAGCCTACAAGTATCCTTACCTGCTTAGAGAACTGAGTATAGAGACAAAGAACCAGGCGTGGGCTATTGACATCACCTACATTCCGATAAAAAGTGGTTTTATGTACCTGTGTGCCATCATTGATGTGCACACCCGCTATGTGGTGGGCTGGGGCGTCAGCAACACCATGACTGCCGAGTGGTGCACCGAAATAGTAAAAGATGCCATTGCTGTTCATGGTAAGCCCGGCATCCTCAACAGTAATCAGGGTAGCCAGTTTACCTCTGAGCTATATATGGCTTTACTAAAAGCAAATAAGATACAGATCAGCATGGATGGTAAAGGCAGAGCTATTGACAACATCTTTAGTGAACGGCTGTGGCGCACCGTAAAATACGAGCACATCTATCTGTATGTCTATGCAGATGGGCTGTCGCTGTTCAAAGGATTGCAACAGTATTTTTCATTTTACAATGGTGAAAGGAGGCACCAGTCACTAAAGTATGAAATACCCTTAACTTTGTGCACCAGGGCAGCCTGATGATTGCTCGTAAAAAGAAAAAAAGCTTTGGTGGCTTTTGTTCTTTTTACTATGTGCTCCTCTCTTAGAGGAGCACATACCCTGTCCAAAAAAAGAGGAGTACTTTACTCCAATCCTTGCACACCTGCGAAGAGGTTAGTTTCAATCCTTCTTATTTTGGAAGTTACTTTAGTACACCATTGAAAGATGGTATAAAGTTATAGACTGCCGGAATAATGCAGCGAAGCTTGTAAACCGCCAGTGTTCGAAGCAGGATAATGTGCGCATGATAGCAGTTCAATTCAGCCATTAAAGATGCATTTGCTATTCCCCGTTCGGCATAGTCTCCCTACTATATCGCTTCGTCATCAAATCTCCCGATTTGCATAGCTTACATTTGCATCATTTGTCGCCATAATCCAAGGCTATAGACCAGGTTAGCTATCTTTACCGGCAAGGGCTACCAGGTGAGTCTCTAAAAAACAGATTATTGTAATATGAACAGACGAAAGTTATTGAAAACCGCTGCCGCTTTAGTACCTGCCATCTGGCTTCGGAATGCATACCTGCATGCAGCATCAGGCAATACAAATAGGTTTATGGCTGATGGTCCTTTTAAACCAAACTGGACATCGCTTCAGCAGTACCAGACTCCTGGCTGGTATAAGAATGCCAAGTTTGGTATCTGGGCGCACTGGGGACCGCAATGCCAACCGGAGTATGGCGACTGGTATGCAAGAGGCATGTACCAGGAAGGCAGCGACCAGTATAACTATCATCTCAAAACATATGGACATCCTTCCAGGTTCGGTTTTAAAGACGTGATTCACGAATGGAAAGCAGAAAGCTGGAAACCCGAAGAGCTCCTCCGTTTATACAAAGAAGCAGGTGCCCGGTACTTTGTAGCTTTGGCTAACCATCACGACAACTTTGATAATTATAACAGCACCTACCAGCCCTGGAACGCGGTAAGAATGGGACCGAAAAAAGACCTGATCGGCGGCTGGGCAAAAGCTGCAAGAAATCATGGTCTGCACTTTGGTGTAAGTGTGCATGCGGCACATGCCTGGAGCTGGTACGAAGTAGCGCAACGCAGCGATAAAGAAGGTACGTTAAAAGGTGTTCCCTACGATGGTAAGCTCACCAGGGAACAGGGCGCTGGCAAGTGGTGGGCTGGTTATGATCCCCAGGACCTGTATGCACAAAATCACCCGCTGAGTGAACACAGCTTAGATGATGGAGCAATTCACCGCCAGTGGAACTGGGGCAACGGCGTAACACCCCCTTCAAAGGAGTATTGCGAAAAGTTTTACAACAGAACCGTAGAACTTATAGATAAATATGAACCCGACCTGTTGTACTTCGATGATACTGCATTGCCGTTATGGCCCATAAACGATGCCGGCCTGCGCATAGCTGCACATATGTACAACAGCAGCATCAAAAAGCATGGTTCTTTACAGGCCGTTATCAATGGTAAAATATTAGACGAGCAGCAGCGTAAGTGCATGGTATGGGATATAGAAAGAGGGCAAAGCAATATCATAGAGCCCGAAACCTGGCAAACGGATACCTGCATCGGAAGTTGGCACTACGATAAGCGCGTTTACGAAAACCACCGGTACAAAACAGCAGAAACTGTTATTCATACATTGGTAGATGTAGTAAGCAAAAATGGCAACCTGTTGTTAAGCATCCCGGTTAAAGGTGACGGTACAATAGACAGTGATGAAAAAGAAGTGGTGAAGGGTATTACTGCATGGATGAAAGTAAACAGTAACAGCATTTACGATACACATCCGTATGCCATTTTAGGTGAAGGCCCCGCCATGCAAGAAACAGCCGCTTTAACAGCGCAGGGTTTTAACGAAGGAAAAGGAAAACCATTCACGGCAGAAGACATCCGCTTTGCACAGAAAGAAAGACTTCTATATGCCACCACGTTAGGCGTTCCGCGAAAAGAAGTGCTGATAAAAACCCTGGCGGGAAAAACAGCTACCCGTGTTGCTCTGATGGGTTATAATGATAAGCTCAACTGGAAAAATACAAGTGATGGATTATTGGTTACCGTTCCGGACAAAATGCCTACCGGCATTGGTTCTGTATTTGAAATTGAGGGCATCGTTTAATGATAATGCCTGTTGCCTTGGTTCGTGCCTTCACGAATCTCCAATTTCCCTACTGGCGCAAGCATACCGCTTGTGCCAGCTACACCGAAGCGTCCGCTTCCAATTATCAAACCCACTTACATTTGCTCATCCGAACTATTTGCTGCCTTGATTCGTGATGTCACGAACCTTCAATTGCATTAACCTGGAAGAAATTTTATAGAATAGTTAACCCTCCTTTCATTTTATAATAGCCCATTACTTACAAAAGTTCCAAAGTCACCTTTCTCATACAGTTTGGCATTAGTAAAAACACCATTATAACGTTTGATTGTTTCCTCACGCCTATTTGAGCCGGTCACAATTGTTACAACAGGATCTTTAAGACCTGCATCTTTGCGAATACAACGAGCTTTTAATAGCAATGTTCGGATACCAATATCATCCGGAGGAAGTGAATAACCAATAAATACCCATTCCGGAGATCTTGCTAAAGTCATTAATGCTTCGCGCCATATGGTTAAAAGATGCACATTCCTATATTCCCGTACAAAGCTTGGTGTAACGATTAACTCTGAATATTCACAATTACATAAGCATGTTGCATTTTGCTCCCGCTCTCCCGCAACATGGTGTAAAGGATCAATCACAAGACGCTGACATCGCGGGCAGTAGCGCCAGCTTAATGATCCATGTAATTTTAAAAGCTTAGGGCGTTTTTTACAAGGGTGTATTGTGCTACCTTCCAAAACTACATTCCCTGTTGTTCCATAATCTTCCGGCTTCGAACCAAATTTTGTATCTCTGGCAGCGTCAAGTAAAAGATCCCAGTTTGTTGTTATAATTGAATCGTTGGGCTTGACATGCTCAATGAAATTACAAGAAGTAGAGGCATCTTTCAATTCCATATATAAACCCAGACTATAACACAAAGCCTGAACAATAAGATCCCTTATGTATGCAAGCTCAATAGCTGATTTGCTGACCTCAGATTTGCCTGTATTCAATCCGGGACCAAAGCTGCTTTCCTCACGAATCATCCAATCTAAGGTAGATAGCAGATCAGTTACATCTGGCAATTTACCTAAGTCATCTTGTTGTGAATTGTCTGCCAGCAACTTCCTATCCCAAAATGCTTTACCTGCTTTTAATGTATTTTCCTGAACATTATATAAATATCTTAAGTGCTTCTTGAGTGGTTGTAATCGTGCTTCCTCTTTACAAACAGCCCATGCCACTCCATACTTTAATTCATTAGTAAGTGGAAATCTATCCTGTTTAGATGCGCCGGCACCAATAAAAAATACACGATTGTATATGTCTCTTAATTGTTGTTTATTCATTTAATCTTTACTTGCAATAAAGTATGCAACCAAATTTACACCTTATGTATAAAACAGAAATCACTGGATTCTTAGAAGATGTTACACTCTACGTGTAGTCCAATCCCAACTCAGCGAAGTGTTCCACCATAGGTGTTCGAAACATGAATTCCCTCAACTCAGCGAAGTTTGCAACTTCACTGGCTTTTATTAAAAGTTTATAAGTTTAAATAAGTGAATTTTACAATAAATAAGGGCAGTTATAAACTACTGAAAAGATGCGATGAAGCTGCAAGCCTCGCCAGATGGGGGATGCAATGCTATAAATACAAAAGCCCGCTTTCGTGGGCTTTGTAAAGTTATTAGCGGCATATGGATTGATTTTAATACGTCACTTATTTGGTACGCACGTCTCTATTGAATTTAATCGCTAATTAACATGTGTACTGGCACCTACCTCATGGTTTTTGGTACCTACTCGTGCAGACGCGCTGCAAGAACTGATTGAGACACCAATTACCATAAGCATAGCCACGATTATTGAATACTTTTTCATGCTATTTATGTTTTACTATGTATTAATAAAAACTATGCCGTTGTTACTTTGCGTACCAACTCAGCGAAGATTGCAATCTTACAACTCGGCGAAGTTTGTAGCCATAAGTGTTCGAAACATGAATTTTATGTTTGACAGTAGAATAATATCGTCACTGCGGGTTTACGAAGCAGTCTATGCTTAGCTGTAAATCAAAGCTTGATGGCTCATCTTGATTTTTCTACAACTCACAGATTGCTTCACTCCGTTCGCAATGACAAGCTGAAAACCTTAATATCGCAGGTTTCGAACACTTATGGTTTGTAGCTTCGCCGCATCTTCACCCAGTTTGCATCTTCATACGTAGCCAAGCAATGAGAAAAAAATGATCCCAACTCAGCAAAGTGGAACCCTTCGCTAGCTTTTCATTAGCAGTTTATAACTTCAAACAGAGGCTTTTATGTTTAAAGCAAACAGCAGTTATAAACTGCATTGTAAGATGCGGCGAAGCTGATTTTCAAAATGCCTATATATTCAACAAAAAACCCCGAAGCTCTTTATCGCAGCTTCAGGGTTAATAAAACAAAGCAAGTATTAAATTATGCCTTCAGCATCTCCCCCTCACCTGCAGCATGTAACCTGATTTTAACATGCATTTTCTCATTTTACAAGCATCATTGTTCTGCTGCCAATAAGCTGTTCATTGATATACAATGAATACTGGTAAGTACCGGAAGCCAGTGAGGAAGCATCTAATTGTATGTTTCCGTTGCCACTGCCGGTAAGCCTGATTTGTTTTACCACATCTCCTTTAGCATTGGTAACCTTTATAATGGCTGATGAATAAGTTGCCGGCAGCGTATAATGAATGATCGTTGAATTGGCGAATGGATTAGGCGCGTTTTGCTGAAGCATAGCTCCTGCTAATGTAGCGGCAACCGGCTGTTGTGTATTGCGGGCAGAAGCCTGGTTTCCGGCAGTAATCATTGCTTTTAAATCATCAATTTGCTGTTGCAGGTCATTAATTTTTTCATCTTTTTCATCATTCTTTTTGCTTAACTCCTGCACTGCTTTTATCAACGGCATTACAAACTCTGCGTAGCGCAAGCCTGTAGTTGTTCCATTCTTATCAATACCACTAAAATCATAGTCCGAGGCGTTGGCAGCAGTAGCTACTTCGTTTGCCAGCAACCCTGTAAACCGGATTTCACCAATTTGCTTACTGACTTCGGTGGTCATGCTATTTGCCGTTTTTAGAAAACTGCTTACTTTACTGTTATTAGATGGAATATTACCTGCTACTTTCACCGTTTGCCCAACAAGGTTTAAATTGTAAGTAACCGGGCGCAGTGCATTGATAAACTTCAACCCCGGAACGTTTTCTTCTATATCCTTTTTGATATTGTCTGCTGCATAATTTGTGAAGTTTACTTCGCCGCCAATACTGCTTACAAAGTTGTTGCCGAGCCGCACCTTATTACTGGAATCTACAAAAGCAGCGTAGCCGATAGCGGTGGCGTTGGAAAGATTGCCGGATGTTACATTGGCATTGTACCCGATAGCTGTATTATTACTACCTGTTTGGTTCGTAAACAAAGCAGAATTACCTATAGCCGTATTATTGTTGCCGGTTGAACTAAAAAAGAGAGAAGCGTTGCCTACCGCGGTGTTGCTATTGCCGGTTGTATTGATGTATAATGAATACTCGCCGGTAGCTGTATTGCCGGTTCCATCTGTATTATCGTACAGTGCATTTGAACCAATGGCAGTATTGTCGGATGCTTTGTTGAAATAAAGCGCCAGAGAGCCCATTGCCACATTATTGCTTCCTGTCAGGTTTTGCGTTAGTACCTGGTTACCAACAGCAATATTGTTAGAGCCAAAGGTGGTAGACCGCATGGCATCCTGACCAATAGCCGTATTGAAACTACCAAACGTATTTTGGTTAAGTGCAAATGCACCATTAGCCACATTGCCTAGCCCTGTTTGATTAGCGTACAGTGCAAATGCACCGGTAGCCGTATTGTATTGACCGTTTGTGTTAAAGGAAAGCGCCCCATATCCCATAGCTGTATTATAAACACTCGTGTTGAGCTGCAAAGACCGATACCCCAATGAGGTATTTCCCTTTAAAGAGTCATACTCTATATACCCCGATATTTTATTATTAACTCTGAACACGAGCGGCTGCGCATCTTTAGTACCCAAAAAATTGATTGCGGGATTAGTGCCGCTATTGCCTTTTAGCGACCAATAAGGCAATTTGATACTGATACTTTGCCGCGAAGGTGGAATATTGTTTTGTGCCTGTACTATACAAGGTAAAGCAACAAAAGCCAGGGCGTAACACATGATTTTCATAAATGTTTTTTTAAAGAATGATAAATGAAGGTGGTTGATATATTGAAGTTCACATAAATATATTAGTACGTAGCTGTTAGCAAAATGTAACCATTGTTGCCTGATTATTTCTTAAGCGCAATGGCGAAAGGTGGCAAACACGCTAATTGATAATTAGTATTCCTCTCACCGGCACAAGAGTCTCGCTTATGTCCACTATACCGGAACATTCGCTTCCAATAATCAACCTCCACTTACATGTACGTATCCAAAACTATCTTCATCAGCTAAGCTCTTTTACAAACAGGAATGATCGATACAGATTCTACGATAACACAATGTTTTATTTTGTCTTCTTTGCAGTGGTGTATTGGATAGATATATTTATCAGAAATAAATACCACAACATTGTGGTGGATAGTTTGAAGCTTGCCAGCGCTATAAAGGATTGGATGTATATGCCTGGTGCATTATGACCAGTCATATACACCTGATTATTGGCAGTAAAACCAGCAAACTACGGGACATTATGCACAACTTTAAAGTCTTTCGATTGTGAGATTCCCACCATAAAAATCGTTGTATTCTTTTAGTGTGTTTTTCCACAGTTTGAAAGGTGTATTCATTTCTTTGCTATTAACATTTAGCAGGTTTTTCTCCAATACTGTAAGAAAAAGTTCGTTACCGGGTTCTGATGTGGGTCCATAATTTTCATAAACCCTTAGCATCTGTTTTATTTCCAGCCACCGCCAAGCGAGCGGTATAGCTCTATTCGGGCATCAAGCTGTTCCTTCTTTAATACAGTCAGTTCCAATTCTGCCTGTAACACATTGCCCTGTGCAGTAATTACTTCTAAATAATCCGCCATACCATTTTTGAAAAGAAGATTGGCATTACCTGTAGCTTGTTGCAATGTGTTTACTCTGGTTGCTGCAATAGATTGCTGCTCCTGTAGCTTGCCTGCTTTTGCTAATGCATCTGCAACTTCACCTACTGCTGTCAAAACCGATTGCCTGAATTGTATTACTGCTTTTTCTCGCTCTACTTTTGATAGTTCATAGTGTGTTTTCAACTGTTTTTGCTGAAAAAGCGGTTGCGTAATTCCGGCTGCTGCAGCAGTGAACAGAGATGCCGGAATGGTAAACCAGTTACTCACTTTGAAAGCATTGATGCCACCGGATGCCGTAATGCTCAGGGAGGGATACAAGTTTGCCTTGGCTATACCGGTATTGGCATTGGCAATGGTGAGTTCCAGCTCTCTTGCCCTTACATCAGGTCGGTTGCGTAATAAAGATGATGGAACGCCTGCTGATAACTGATCTGTAAACGAGATATTACTGATGGTGCCAGTTCTCTTAATAGCAGCGGGCATTTCACCAGTTAATACACTTAATGCGTCTTCCTGTATGATTATGTCCTGCTCTATTTGCGGAATCAATTGTGCTGCTACCAAACGCTGTGCGGTTGCTTGTTCTACAGCGAGCGCTGTTACCTGCCCTGCATTGTATTGCAGTTTGATAATATTCAGCGTACTATCGTTAAGTAATAAATTTTTTTTCGCAATAGCTATTTGTGCATCCAGCATCAGCAAATTGTAATAGCCCTGTGCAACAGACGCCACCAAGCCAGTTTGTATTGCCTTCCTGGCTTCTATTGTTTGCAGATAGGCTGCCAATGCTTTGTCTTTTTGGTTCTTTATCTTACCCCATATATCCGCCTCCCAGCTAAGTACAGCACTTGCGGAGTAATCTTCTATATAAGATTTACCAACGAACTTGCTCAAACTTAACCCATTTAAACTGGCATCGGAAGGGCGGTTGATAGAGCCTGCTACCTGCAAACTTGCCTGAGGCAAATAACCTAACCTGCTTTGCTTCACGATTAGTTGCGCTGCTTCTACATTTTTTACCGCTACCTGCATATCATAATTATTGGTAATAGCGCTATTTATCAGGTGCTGAAGATTCTCCTCATTGAAAAACTGTTTCCACCGGATATCTGCAATGGTGGAGGTATCTGCCGTATTTGAATTCCTGTATGCAGCGGGTGCTGCATTGGCAGGTAGGCTCACGTCCTTTGAAACTTTGCATCCAGTGGTAAATAACATGATTAATGCGGTGATGTATATTATGATTACTGATTTCATGGTAAATTAATTGAATAGTATTTGTTTAATTCATATATGCTGGTTGCATTATGTTTGATTCATCCTGCTTTATAGTTTTCTTAGGGCTTATCTTTTCCTGCAAGGTTTGGAAGATGACGTACAGTACGGGAATAATGAAAATTCCCAACAGCACGCCGGTAAGCATACCACCTACAGCGCCGGTACCAATGGAACGGTTGCCCATTGCTGATGCGCCTGTTGCTGTAAGTAAAGGAATAAGTCCTGCAATAAATGCAAAAGAAGTCATGAGTATGGGGCGGAGGCGTAACCTTGCTGCTTCGATGGCTGCATGCCTTATAGTAAGTCCTGCTTTTCTTCTTTGTACGGCATATTCTACAATAAGTATAGCATTCTTGGCCAGCAAACCAATCAGCATGATGATGGCTACCTGCACATAAATATTGTTTTCAATACCGCTTATATTGATGAAGGCGAATACACCTAACAAGCCAGTTGGTACAGACAATATCACTGCCAGTGGAAGGATATAACTTTCGTACTGAGCAGCTAATAAAAAGTACACAAATATGAGTGACATCACAAATATCCAGGTGGTTTGTGAACCAGACTGTTCTTCTTCCCTTGTTAGTCCACCCCATTCGTAACTATAGCCACGCGGCAAATAATTAGCGGCTACTTCCTGTACTGCTTTTAATGCCTGTCCTGAGCTGTAGCCCGGTTTAGGCACGCCGGTGATTGTAACCGCATTAAACAAATTATTTCTAGTTACTGTTTCCGGACCATACACTTTTTCCAGACTGACCAACGATTTTACCGGAACCATTAACCCTGCATTATTTTTTACCTGTACGTTATTCAAAGTGGAAGGATCAATCCGGTAAGCAATATCCGATTGCAGTATCACTTTATATTGTTTACCAAAACGGTTAAAGTCGGATGCCTGGTAACTACCATAATACACCTGTAATGTTTGCAGCAAATCACTGATAGAAACACCTAATTGCTTGGTTCTTGTTTCATCTATATTCAGTTTATATTGCGGATTGCCTGTATTGAAGGTTGTAAAGGCATACATGATCTCGGGACGTTTCATCAGCTCACCTATAAAGCCATAAGCGGTATTGCTCAGGTCTTCCAGCTTACCGCCTGTTCTGTCCTGCAATATCAGTTCAAAGCCATTGGTATTACCAAAGCCTTGTACCGTAGGCAACGTAAAGGTGAAAAGATCCGCAGCGGAAATAACACTCAGTTTTTGATTGACTTCTCCCAGTATTTTATTGATGTCTTCCGTATGCCCGCGGGTGCCCGGTTTCTTCAGTTTTACAAATGCCAATGCACTGATTGGGCTCGATGCATTGGTAATGATATTCATACCTGCAACACTGTACGATTTTTCTACCGCTTCAACGGTGCCGATAATACTATCAACACTTTTTACCACCTTTTGAGTGCGCTCCAGCGAAGCACCTGCAGGCATGTTTAATGAATACAAGAAAATGCTCTGGTCTTCCGTTGGTATAAAACCTGTTGGTGTTTTGTTCACCATGATCACAGTGGCAATGGTAATGACTGCAAGTCCGGTCAAAGCCACCCATTTTGTTTTAATTAAAAACCGGAGGCTGCGGCTGTACCGGGTGGTGAGGTTTTCAAAACCTGCATTAAAGCCATGAAAGAACCTGTTCTTAAAACCTGTTGGTTTTACACCATTATTGCTATGATGATTGTTCTTTAAAAATAAGGCAGACAGTGCCGGGCTTAATGTCAGCGCATTTATTGCTGAGATCAGAATAGCAATTGCAAGCGTAAAGGCAAACTGTTTATAAAAGATACCGGCTGGTCCCTGCATAAAGCCAACGGGAACAAACACGGCAGCCATCACCAGCGTAATAGAAATAATGGCGCCGGATATTTCACTCATGCTTTTAATGGTAGCCGCTCTTGGGGGTAAATGCTCCTTGTCCATTTTTGTATGCACTGCTTCTACCACCACAATCGCGTCATCTACCACAATACCGATTGCCAGTATCAACGCAAATAAGGTAAGCAGGTTGATGGTGAAACCAAATAACTGCATAAAAAAGAAAGTACCCAATATTGCCACAGGCACTGCAATTGCCGGTATAAGTGTAGAACGAAAATTCTGTAAAAAAAGAAACACTACGATGAACACCAGTATAAAAGCTTCCACCAATGTATGTTTCACTTTCTCAATGGAGGCATCCAGAAATTCTTTGGATGAGTAGGGCACAAACACATTCACGCCGTTAGGCAAATCCTTCTTTACCTTTTCCATGATGGAATTTACTTCCGTCAAAATATCGTTGGCATTGGAGCCTGCAGTTTGATAGATGAGAATACCTGTTGACGGACCTTTGTCTACCGAAGCAACAGCACTGTAGTTGAATGAGCCTAATTCAACCCTTGCAACATCTTTTAACCGTATCGTTGAACCATCGGTATTGCTTTTTAAAATGATGTTCTCATAGTCCTGGTTGTTACTCAGCTTTCCTTTGTATTTTATTACATACTCAAAAGATTCTTTGCTGCCTTCGCCAAACTTGCCGGGTGCAGCTTCCAGGTTTTGTTCTTTTACAGCAGCCAGCACATCCTGTGCAGACAAACTGTAGGCAGCCAGGCGGTCGGGCTTTAGCCAGATACGCATGGCGTAATCTTTAGAGCCAAATATCGTAGCTTGTCCTACGCCATGCACACGCTGTATCTCCGGTACTATGTTGATTTTGGCATAGTTCTGTAAAAAAGTTTCATCATAGGCAGTATCCTTGCTATACAGCGCAATAGCCATTATAATGCTGTTTTGCTGTTTTTGCGTGGTAATGCCGGCCTGTAATACTTCCGGCGGAATAAGACTGCTGGCTTTTGCCACACGGTTCTGCACGTTCACCGAAGCGATATCCGGATCAGTACCCGCCTTAAAGAAAACACTTAGCGTCATTGTGCCATCGTTATTGGAGTTGGAGGTCATGTAGGTCATGTTCTCCACGCCGTTAATGGCTTCTTCTATCGGCGTAGCTACTGAGCGCGCCACTACTTCGGCACTGGCGCCGGGGTAAGCCGCGGTTACCAGCACTGCCGGCGGCGCAATATCCGGGAACTGCGTAATAGGCAGCCTGGTGAGAGAAATAATACCCATCAATACCAGCAGTATGGAAATAACGGTGGAGAGGACGGGGCGTTCAATAAATTTCTGGAGCATAAAAAGATTTATTGTGTGAGTTTGTTATTGGAGTTTGGCCATTTTTAGGACAAAAGATGCCCTGTCAGCATGTATGCTGAAAAAAATAGGTTCAACTTGCTATCTTAGAATTGTGTTGTGTAGTTAAAAGAGAATGAATTAAGTGCTATTCATAATGAGCATTCATCATTTAAATTCTTTCACCTTTTAATTTCTGACAGCCACTGCCTGATGCAGCACACTATCGAGTGAAATGTTTTGTGGTGTAATCACCGCACCATCACGCAAACGTTGCAAGCCGCTGTACACAATGGTTTCACCGTTGGTAACGCCATTGGCTACTATGTAGTTGCCTTCGCTTTTGCCGGTTATGGTAATTTGCTTACTCACCACTTTGTTGCTATCACTTAAAGCAAATACATATACTTTATCCTGCAGCTCGTAGGTAGCCTGTTGCGGTACAAGTAATTTATTTTCCTGGTAGAAAGGAATACGTACTCTGCCCGTAATACCGGAACGTAATAATTTATCAGCATTAGGAAAAACTGCTCTAAAACTAATACTGCCGGAGTTAGGGTCAAACTGACCTTCCACCAGTTCCACTTTACCCTTGCTGTTGTAGATGCTGTTATCTGCAAGTTGAAGGTCAACCGGAGGAATATTTTTGATTTTTTCTTCCGCTGTTTTGCCCGGCACATTTGAAAAGAATCTGAAGAAGTCGGCCTCACTCATTGAAAAATAAGCATGCATCTTATCTATTGCACTTACTACGGTTAACGGGTCCGTTTCGCCCTTACCAATAAGGCTGCCCTGTTTGAAGTTAATGTGACCGATATAGCCGCTTACCGGTGCAGTAATCAGCGTAAAACCTAATGTAATATCCGCGCTGTTTTTACCGGAGACTGCCTGAGTGTAGGAAGCCTGTGCCTGGTGAAGAATGGCTTGGGCTGTCTTTAACTGCACGTCGGCAATTACCTTGTTATCAACTAAAGGTTGCAGCCTGTCCACTTCTACCTGTGCTTTCTCTACAGCCGCTTTTGCTGCTTGTATATTGGCGGCAGCGCTGTTGCTAAACTGGCTGTATTCTTTGCTGTTAATGCGAAACAGGGGCTGTCCCTTGGTAACCCATGCACCATCTTGCACATATATCTTTTCGAGATAGCCGCTTACCTGTGGGCGGATTTCAATATTCGCGCTTCCCTGTACCGTAGCGGGGTATTCCTGCCAGGTAGTAGCAGAACCTGAATTTAATGTTACAACAGGTAAAGATTGTGGGGGTGGCGCCGGTAAATTACTGGCTTTACTGGTGCAGCCAGCGAGATAAAGGATTGCTGCGTATAAGAAGTACTTTTTCATAATGTTATTCAATTTGGTTATTAGGAAAGGGAATTTTGCAGAGGTAAATAGTGCTGACATAAATTTTGAATTGGTTTATAAAACGTTATGGATTAAACAATCACGATCTTAATAGGATGGAGTGCCATCCTCCTGATTGTTTTTGAAAAAGCCATTTACTGCGGATGTATATAAGCTCTGGTATAAACAGCAGCAGGATATTCCTGCAGTTTGGTAATAGAACTCGAATCTGATTTTACAGCAGGAAGTGGTGAAGGTGGCGGAACCTTTGTATTTAGATGATTGCCTGCCCAGGCAGTTAAACAGAGAAAGGCAACATAAAAGATATAATTTTTCATAGCGATAAATTATTTAACGGTGTTAAGTAATGAGGTTAAAAAAAACAGTTTTCCAACTGTTACATTTGTATACATTATTATTATTTGAGATTATAACATTATTAAATTATCTAACGCCGTTAACTACAGGGTAAAAAAAATTATCGCCTTATAGAACTGATAATTCCTTCTAATGCGTCCTTTAACACCTGCTTGTTAATGTCCTTGCCCCACTGTTGCTCGTTATTCCCTGCTGCTAACTGCCTGGTCATATTAATCGATACCAAACCATGCACCACCGACCAGAACGTGTAATACTTGGTATCTATGTATTCTTCTGTCCTTTTATCTGCAGGCACGATTTCTTCTATCTTATCCCATAGTAAGTTACTAGCCCGCTGCACCTCGCTACACGGATTTCCAACACAGCAGTTTGCCTCAATGCCAAACATTATCTGGTATAGCTCCTTTTCTTTAAAAGCAAAATTCCAGTACGCCATCCACATGGCTTCCAATTGCTCAGCGGCATCAGTGAACTTATCTCTGGCTTCTTCTATCTCATTTGCCAGCTTGATATAACCTATGCGGGTAAGTTCCTTTAGCAGAGCCTCCTTATTATTGAAATATTCGTAAATGATAGGAGCAGTGTAGTCTATCTTGTCAGCAATTTTACGCATACTTAAGGATGACCATCCTTCTTCCTTAACTATATTAAGGGAGGCAGCAAGGATATTGCACCTTGTGTCATCTTTTAATTTTTGTATGCGATCCTTACTTGCCATTTTATAGAGGTGTAAAATAATTTAACACCGTTAGGCAAAGATAATACGAGAACTTTTATACTACCAAATCTTTTTTTCAGCGCTGTGAAAACTTTAAGCAATCCGGCAAAAGGGAGTGCATCCTGGAACAGGAAAATTACTTCATGTTCAGCCATAAACGGAGCTAATCAGTAAGTATTTTTACACAACTAAAAGCATTTTCTTACAAGCCTCCGCACATAACTTCCACCAAAGCAAAATGCTTTAAGTTAAAGATCAATACACAAAACATATTCCCCCTAAACACACAAGCTATTCAGCAGCCATGTTTCTGTTAAGCTTCTTTTGTGCACGCTTGAACCCAACAAGTGCTGATACCTTCTACTGTCCAAAGAAAATTATACCACTGCTTTCTATGCACGTCGCGCTCATTGCTGGTTACAGGTGGGATGCTAATGATCTCCAGCACTTTCAAACAGGGGACATCCCCAAGGCTTATGAAGGATGTACAGCTTTTTAACGATAATACTCATTTGTGAGATCTGCCATCAACTTCAAAGCTTGGATTAAATAGTTCAAGTTTTGTATTGTCGGGGTCATCTTTACGAGACCAATCAATTCTGTTTTGATTTGTCTCGTTTTCATTTATATCTAATTTCCTATTAATCATACTGAATACATCAAATGCTTCATTGATTTGTGCAGTTCGATATTCAAATCTGTCAAAAGCCAGTTTTCTGGGAAAATCGAACTAATGATTTTACGTTTTTAAATAGCTGAACCATTTATGTAAAAACCATCTAATTGAGAAATGTTTGCTGTAGCCTGATCTAATAATGTTTAAAACGTTGATATTTCGTTTTACCATAGTAGTAAGCCTTACTTCTAATCTTCCTGCTTTTTCTATTGTTTTTTAGATTTAGACTTTTTTCTACATTCTGCAGGATGTTTGCTTCAAATAAGAATTTTTTATTTTTACCAGCATGCACCTGTTTCCACAAATGATATAGAAAATTAAGCCTCTTAATTTACCACCATGAAAAGGAATTCATTTAAGACTATCCAGGGATTAGTATTGCTTTTTTGCTGCATATTCTTCTTTGCCTGCGGTACAAGAAAAGTGTATAAAAGTTCAGCAAGCACTGGCGTCAGCCATTATTCCATAACCGACACTGCGCTTGATGCGAAGATGATAAGGATGCCTTATAACCGTTTGATTGATCCTGCCGGAACTATTGTTCGTTTTGGCAGCGATGCATTAGAAAATCATGCGCTTGATTGTGTGCTGTTGCCCGGCAGCAATGTGTTAGCAGTAGAAGACAGGTATGGCATTGCTTTTATAGATATACATACTAATCAGTTGCTTTACCATTTAGATTATAATGGTGATGCTGCATATAAAGGTTTAATGAGCACCTATTCCGGCATTAAAGCATTGCAGGAAGGAAATGAAACACATGTTTTCTGGTGTGCATCTAATCCTTCCTCAAAGCGTTCTTTTTTATTTGACGCAGTATGGGACGGAAGCAAAGGCAAAATAAATAGTTCCATTTCTTTTGAACCGGTACAGCCTTCACCTTTGGCTCTACCCAACGATATAGCCATCAGCAACGAAGGGGGCGAAACGTATTTGTATGTAGTCTTAAGTGGGAACAGCCAGCTTGTAAAAATCAGGTGGCGTGATAGAAAAGTGATCTGGACAGTTGCTACCGGCATGGCCCCTTTTGGCATTGCTGTTACCAACGATAAAGCTTATGTAACCAACTGGGCAGGCCCGGTGCCGGTTGCCGGAACGGGAGAAACGGCGGGCATCCCTTTTGGCAGTGTTTATATTGATCCGCGTACCGGCGCAACGGCTATGGGAACTGTAGCTGTGTTTGATTTGGACGCTGGAAATAAAGTAACGGAAGTAAAGGTTGGGCTACATCCCAATGCAATCATAGCAAGCCCTGACAAGCATTTTGTTTATGTGTCTAATGGAAATAGTGATAACGTGTCTGTTATCAGCACGAATACCAATGTAGTAGTTGATTCTATCTCTGTTCGTTTAAATGGAGAGGCAAATCCTTTTATAGGCGATGCTCCAAATGCGCTTGCAATTGACAGTACAGGAACTACCTTATATGTTGCTAATGGAATGGATAATGCGGTTGCTGTTGTAGCGCTTGGTGCAAAAGTATCTGCAAATGGAAAGGGCAATAACAGGATAAAAGGCTTTATCCCAACCGGTGCTTATCCATCGGGTTTAGCACTTACAAGTGACCACCTGCTTTGTGTAACCAATCTGGAAGGGGAAGGTGCACATGTGCCGGGAAAGGATGGTGCATTTAACAGTCATCACGATGAAGCGACAATATCCATTATTCCTTTGCCAGATGACAACGGATTGCACCATTATACTACCCGTGTAGAAAATGCCAATCTTCTTTTTCGCAGAAACCTTGCACAGCAACTGCCGAGGCAAGGCATAGCACCTAAGCCGGTACCTGAACGCATTGGCGAACCTTCTGTTTTTAAACACGTTATTTATATCATTAAGGAAAACAGAACGTACGACCAAGTGTTGGGCGATATGAGTGAAGGTAATGGCAGTAGTGCTTTATGCACATTTGGAGAGAATGTTACACCTAACGAACATAAGCTGGCAAGAAACTTTCTCTTGCTGGATAATTATATGGCTTCGGGCAAATCTTCTGCTGAAGGGCACCAGTGGACGGATGCGGCTATGACTTCGGATTATGTTGAAAAGAATGTAAGAGCCTGGTTTCAAAGTTATCCGCATGTGCAAACAGATGCATTGGTTTACAACCAACCGGGTTTTATCTGGAACAATGCCCTTGACCACGGTAAAAGTGTAAAAATTTATGGAGAAGCTTGTATCCCTGAGTGGCAGGGTAATGACACCTGGAAAGATATTTACAATTTGTACCTCGAAGGCAAACCATTCCAGTTTAAAAATGTTACTACTATATCGAGGGTAGCGCCCATATTATCTCAAACATATCCCGGCTATGATGGACATAAAATTAATGATCAGCTCCGTGCAGATGCTTTTATTAAAGATTTGAAAGCTTATGAAAATATGCCTGGCGATCAGTTGCCGCAGTTGATGATTCTTGCGCTTCCATCCGATCACACATCGGGCATGCGTGAAGGTTATCCTACACCAAGAGCTATGGTTGCGGATAACGATCTTGCACTTGGTAAAATTATAGAAGCAGTAACCAATAGCCGCTTTTACGATTCTACTGCTGTGTTTGTAACCGAAGATGATTCGCAGGATGGATGGGACCATGTATCTGCATACCGCACAACCGGTTTTGTTATAAGTCCTTACTCGGTATTAAACAAAACCATTCATACCAATTATAACCAAACCTGTATGGTGAGAACGATTGAACAAATATTAGGCATTCCGCCTATGAATGCTATTGATGCTACTGCGCTTCCGATGTTTGACTGCTTTGGCGGCAACTTCAATAAGACACCTTATAAATTTGTTTCAAATAAAATTCCTTTGGATGAAATGAATAAAAGTACTGCATTACTAAGGGGCAAGGCAAAGCATTATGCCAAACTATCTTCGTTACCCCAGTTTGACCATATTGATGCCGGCAATGATGAGCTTTTAAATCGTATTATCTGGTTTTCGGTAAATGGCGATACGCCTTATCCGGCAAAGATGACATTGCCTGTAAAAGAAAGAAAAGAAGATGAGGACGATTAAGCTTGCAGTATTTTGGCTCCGATACTAATTATAACTATTCATCAGCCACACAAGAATTCAATTGTCATTAATTGCCATACAATTGCACCAAAAACAGTGAGAACGGATTAACTTCGGCAGCAATAAGCATTATTTTAAAATATATTCGCATA
Organism: Ilyomonas limi; assembly: GCF_005233845.1. GTDB lineage: Bacteria > Bacteroidota > Bacteroidia > Chitinophagales > Chitinophagaceae > Ilyomonas > Ilyomonas limi. The sequence goes on along the minus strand of NZ_SZQL01000021.1, from coordinate 25,260 downwards.
GTACTATTTAAAGCCTTTACAGGCTTAATTATTTACCTGCACAAAGCACCTGTTTATGAAAACATGCCTATTTCTTTTTACAGCATTACTACTGTTTGCGTCTTGCAAAAACACCTCGGATAAAAACACTGCTGTTGTTATACAGGGCATTGATTCTTCCATAAAGCCAGGTGATAATTTTTTTATGTATGTGAACCGCAAGTGGTACGATTCGGCACAAATACCACCGTCGCAGGCAGGTGTGGGCACCTACATGTTTATGAACTATCCGCAGCGCCTGCGTTTGCAGGGTATTCTGGATAGTGTGGCGCGTGCCAGCAACACGGCAGGAAGCATTGAACAAAAGCTGGGCGACTTTTATGCTTCAGGTATGGATACCAATACTATTAACCGGCTTGGCTATGAGCTTGTTAAGCCCATTCTTGCCCGCATTGACAGCATCAGCGATGTTGCCGCTGTAATGAAGTTTATAGCTGATGAAGCAAAGGCATACAATCTTTCTGTTTTAGCTTTTAGTGTTGGACCTGATAATAAGAACAGCAGCATCAATATCGCGCATATTTACCAGGTGGGTATTGGATTGCCGGAGCGGGATTATTATTTTAAAGGGGATGCGCCCAGTATCGCTATTCAGCAGGCCTACAAAACATACCTGGCTACACTGTTCCAACTTACCGGCAGCGATACAGTAACAGCACGCAAAAATGCCGAACTTGTTTATAACATAGATAAACAATTGGCCGCTTCACATAGAACCAATATTGAGTTGCGCGATGTGGCTGCTAACTATAACAAGATGGCTGTTGCAAGCCTTGCAAAACAACAACCCAACATTGGATGGGCAAATGTGTTAGCCGAACTGGGTGCAAAGACCGATTCTATTGATGTGGCACAACCGGCTTATTATAATAAGTTGAACATCCTTTTAAAAACGATTCCTATCAACGACTGGAAAGTTTATCTGAAAGGGTATTCGTTAAACAATTATGCAAATGACCTAAGCAAACCTTTTGTTGATGCAGCATTCGAGTTCAGCAAAGTCATATCCGGACAAGCGGTGCAAAAAACACGTGGCGAAATGATGGCCAGTGAAGTGGATGGATATTTAGGTGAGGCGCTCGGGCAATTGTATGTTAAGAAATATTTTCCGGAAGATGCAAAGAAACGCATGCTGGAACTCGTAAATAATCTACAGAAAGCATTTGCTGCAAGAATAGATAAACTGGATTGGATGAGCGACAGCACCAAGCAAAAGGCAAAAGAAAAACTGTTTGCCATCACCAAAAAAATTGGCTATCCCAATAAGTGGAGAGATTACAGCAACGTACATATTGTAAAGGGCAAACATTTCCAGAATATAAGATCGGCTGCAGCCAACAGTTACGAGTTTCAACTGGCAAAACTAAATAAGCCCGTTGACAGGACAGAATGGTTTACTACCCCTTCCACCGTTACCGCTTATTATAACCCATCGGCTAATGAAATTGTGTTTCCCGCAGGTATTTTACAGCCGCCTTACTTCGACAACAATGCGGATGATGCGCTTAACTATGGTGGTATTGGCATGGTGATCGGTCATGAAATGACGCATGCTTTTGACGACCAGGGCGCACAATTTGACAAAGAAGGGAATGTACAAAACTGGTGGACGAAAGAAGATTATGAACAATTCAAAAGGAAAACGCAGCGCGTCATTGACCTGTACAATACGTTCACCGTGTTGGATACCGTGCATGTGAAAGGCGCCATGACCGTTGGCGAAAACACGGCAGATGTGGGGGGTGTTGCCATTGCTTATGATGCTTTTAAACTAACCAAAGAAGGGCACGACACTGCGAAGCTGGGTGGCTTTACACCCGATCAACGATTCTTTATTTCTGTTGCCAACATCTGGCGGGTAAAGATGAAAGATGAATTCCTTCGACTGTGGATTAATAATAACCCGCACTCCCCGCCTATGTGGCGCGTAAATAGTCCGCTGATGAACAATCCGCATTTTTACAATGCATTCAATGTACAGCCGGGAGATAAGATGTATTTGCCGGAAAGTAAGAGAGTGCAGATATGGTAAGTTGGAGAAGGGCGATAAACGATTTTCCTACTGGAGAGTTCCACCTACTAGTAATATGTCTTAAATATTTTCGGTTGGTAGGACAGCAAGTGAAAGATAAAGGGCAGGTCTTTTCCGATCTGCCCTTTATCTTTCACTTCAAGGTGCGCTACGCTAATACCTTGAAGAACATGCATATAAATCTGTAAAGTTGTCTATAATCGCTAACTTATTTAATTTGTTTCATAACTGCCTGGCGCGTAAGGCGAACTACTTATTCTGTTTATATATCCAAGGTAAATAAACTTTATGCTATTGCCTTATGATATTTAAAGATCATGAGCTTATATTTTACTTAAAAAAGAATGAATTTAAATAACAATTATTAATGGATAATACATTTGAGCTCTGCTTATGGAATAGCAAAATCTTAGCTTAACAGTTATTAGTTCATGAGACTTTTATTATACCAAGACATAACATTAAACATTGCACTCCCAATTATAGCAGGTAGCTTCATTTACCTAACATTTGAACCATTTGGTTCTCATAAAATAATAAACAATTATCTGCCTGATGGTTTATGGGCGTATGCATTAATGTCTACGATACTTATCATTTGGAGCAGAGTAATCAATTTTGTTTGGGTAGTTGCATCTCTTATTCTTTTTATTGTTTTCGAAACCCTTCAATATTATCACATTGCCCAGGGGACAGGTGATTGTTGGGATATACTCACCTATTCTGTTTTTGGCTTTATAGCATTACTAACAAATAAATATTTCACAGCTATTAAATAATAATCTTTATCACATGTTCCATCCATTCAGAAATCTGTGTTCACTCCTTGCCATCCTGTTTTTCTTATTCCTTGCTGTTGCAAGTACCTCGGTTAAAAATATGAGTTTTACAACTGGTGGCGGGCAGATTCCACCGGAATTCAATACTTTCCAGGACACACTATTGGTCGTTAGTCATTCTGAGAACTGGGGATATAATCATTACTTAAAAAAGAATTTTCGGGAAAATTATACCGGTCCTTATAAGATTATCAGCTCTAAGGAAATTGAAAATTACCCGGTAGATGAATACAGGTATATTTTTGATAACAGTTTAAGCTATACAACTACCCGTTATCACTATTCAACTACTCCAACGTCTGCTACATTTACAATTACAGACAGAAAGCTGGAAAAAGATTATACAACTCCAAGCTCATCAAAATACTCCAAACTAATGAGAGCATATATAAAAGCATTGGAGGAGAATAGAAAAAAATCTATGTAAATACCTATTTAATAATAGGTGTTTCCGCATTAGTGATAGCCCACAGTACTAAAGGGGAATAAGATATTGATCCGCTTTAAGTACATCGTTTTTATTTTCTTACCATATATAATAAAAACTAAAAATACATTGTCAGCTTTTATATATTTACAGCATTACCAAAACGTCCTGTTATAACTTTACATTAATATATGCTTATGAAGACTTGGATATACAGCATAGCTGTCATTTTATTGTTGGTGTCCTGTGCAAAAAAAGACGAAGGCTATTGCCCTGCAACATTGAAATTGACTGCCAGCAATACAAAGCCGACTGTTGGTGACAACCTTACCATTTTTGCGCATGATGGCGCTCTTATCTATAACTGGAGCGGACCACACAATTATGCAGAACAAAAGGAAGATGGCACAGACGTAATTAAATTTACCAATATCGCTATCAATCAGTCGGGCTGGTATTACTGCAGGGTATCGGCACCAGGCTGCAATGCTTTATCCGACAGTATTTATATAGATGTGCAGTATCAACAGGGTACGCCTTCCTGTAGTTTGGTTGATAATACAATTGATGGAGACGGGCTTCCTACCTTACAGGCGCTGGGCGTTACAAAAGAATACAGCACTGTATGGAACTGTATGTCAATGTATGCGTCCGGTAGTTTTGGGTATCCAACTTATACATTCCTGTTCAATTCCTATAATGGTCAGGTGGAGCCGAAAGATGGCATTTATAAAACAGTAAATGTCCCCGTTTTTAATGACCAGCAGGATGCTAATGCTATTTACCTGCAATGCCAGTACGGCGGCTATTTTTTTAAAAGCAAAGCCGGGCAGGATGTCTATGTGTCACACGTAAATGGAAAATTAAGAATTGCGTTTTGCGATGTTGATTTTGCCGGCGATAACGGAAACGGAACCATTTTAAACGCTGCGTTTTCGGGACAGGTAACAGAAAAATAAGTATTCTGCCTTTGCTGGTGTTCTTCACCAGCAAAAAAAGTTCGTAACATTCTGCGCTGATTTGTGTCTTCACATCCCTCATCTTGCCGCAATGTCACCGGGAACTTTTGTGCAATAGGTAAGGGATATGGCAGTTGTTTGCTAAAGAAGAATAGTTGTTATTATATCTATCCACAATCCGCTCTTTCTTTAGCCTTGCCGAAAAACTGTGCGATTTTAAAGTTACATTTGAAATTGATACTTATTCAGTATAAAAACATTATTTAAATGGAGCGTTACTTAAATGCCGCAGTGATATGGTTCATTATAGGCTTACTATGTTTTTTACTGGAATTCGTAATACCAGGGTTAATCCTTTTCTTTTTTGCTGTTGGCGCATGGATCGTTGCCATACTCTCCCTGTTTATAGAGATGAGTGTCAATGTGCAGTTGATCCTTTTTTTGGCAAGTTCCATACTCACTATTCTTTTATTCAGAAAGTGGGTGAAGAAAATAATATGGACAAAGAAACATTCCACCGAACTGGAGCACGAATTTTTAGGTAAAACCGGCAAGGCGGAGACATTTATTGGCCCGGGTCAAAACGGTAAGGTTCACTTTAAGGGAACCAGTTGGGATGCCCGGTCGGAGGACACCATTGAGAAAGGAGAAAACGTAACTATTACCGGAAACGAAAGCATTCAATTGATTGTAAAATCAACAAAACCTTTATTATGACGGCATCTACTATTATACTTATCGGATTAGTAATTTTCCTGTTAATTGCGTTTCTATCCACGTTTAAAGTAGTGCCGCAACGGTCGGCTTACATCGTTGAAAGGCTTGGTAAATACAGCCGTACATTGGAAGCAGGTTTCCATATCCTTATTCCTTTTATAGATAAGATTGCTTATAAGCAAAACCAAAAGGAACAGGCTATTGATGTAGCTCCGCAGATATGTATCACTAAAGATAATATTGCCGTAGAAGTGGACGGTGTGTTGTACCTGCAGGTGATTGATCCGCAAAAAGCGTCTTACGGCATTGATAATTATAAGTTTGCCGTTATACAAATATCGCAAACCACCATGAGAAGTGTTATTGGTAAAATGGAACTGGATAAGACATTTGAAGAAAGGGAAACCGTGAATGGAAGTATTGTGGAAGCAGTGGATAAAGCCAGCGACTCATGGGGTATAAAAGTATCGCGTTATGAGGTAAAAAACATTTCTCCCCCGCAAAGCATTAAAGATGCCATGGAAAAGCAAATGCGTGCCGAGCGTGAAAAAAGAGCTTTGATTGCAGAATCGGAAGGTGATAAGCAGGCAAAAATAAACAGGGCGGAAGGTGATAAGCAGGAAGCCATTGCACGGTCTGAAGGGGAGAAACAGCGCCGCATGAATGAAGCTGCCGGTACTGCTGCCGAAATAGAAATGGTAGCCGTAGCTACAGCAAAAGGGATCAGGGAAATTGCTTTATCAATAAATGAAGAAGGCGGAATGAATGCTGTAAATCTGCGCATTGCAGAGCAATACCTGACAGAGTTTGGTAAGTTGGCAAAGTTGAATAATACCATGATTGTTCCGGCAGATCTTTCTGATATCGCAGGCGTGATTACCAGTATTACTTCTGTGTTGAATAAAACCAAACCCGAATCTTCACTTCTTCCCAAACTTTAATGATCAAAGACTTATTGTACTGATAGCGTTTCTCCCTCTCTGCCTTGCACCAGGTTAGCCACAGTAGTTGAAACACTTTTTCTTCATTGGCTTCTGGTTTAGTGTTGATAAGCCATGTGCGTGCTTTTGCAATGCGCTGCTTTACTTCATCGTGCAAAACAGCAGGCATATAAGACTGAATATTTTTTACCGTTAATGCAGTGGCTGTAAAAGAATAATATTCAAGCGGTGGACGCTGGCCGGGACTTACCCAACTACCATCATACATTTGTTTGCGCATGATATTTCGCGCAAGCAGGTCTAGCGTTTTGTTAGTTTCAAAATGACTCGCTGATAAGGCTCAAAGGTCATAATTGCCTGTCATAGTAATAGCTACAGGATCAGAGTTCTCCGCAAGCGTTTGAGTATTGGCACTTCTATTCCACCAACTCAGGGTACTGTCAAGTGCCTCCTTTATTTTGCCATCACTTACATCAAATCCTTTTTCTTTTGCAAGTGAAAATGCAACAACCCCGATGCCTTGGTTATGACAGGAATGACAAACTACAGCATTTTCCAAAAACTCATGACTGCTGTTTTGTAATAACACCAGGCTTTTGCCGATGGCGCTGTTAATTTCTGCAGACTTCTCATTATCAGGAGCTTTTCTAAAAGCAAAAATGCATACAAAAAGAAAGCCGGTGATGACGTATTTTTTCATAACTGTTTTGCTGAATTGTATTACTATGTAAAAATGTTATTCCGCACCCGCCTTTTTAAGTAGTGCAACAGTTGCTGTGTTACCTTTCTTCATTGCCCACGAAAGTGCTGTTTCACCATTTTTGTCTTTTACATTTATGGATGCGCCTTTATCTAAAAGCATCTGTATTATTTGCGGATTATCATGCTCATTATAGGTTGCCCACATCAGTGGTGTCATGCCTGCAAGGCTATCGGTAGTATTTATATTCTTTGTTTTTTGAAGCAACAATTGCAGCACTTTCGCATTATTAAATTCTGCAGCCCACAAGGCTGGAGGCATATTAATTTCGTCCTGCACATCAGCATCAGCACCATTGTTAAGCAGGCATATAACAACTGGCCAGTTTGCATATCTCGCCGCGTTTATTAAGGCGGAAGATCCCCAGGGCTTTGCGTTTACATCAACACCTTTTTTAATAAGCAAGCGAATAGTCATTGTATCTGCAAACACTGCTGCCTGCATGAGCGATGTTATCCTCCCCATCTTTTAAACAATGCATCTGCTCCGTTGTCTATTAGCCATTTTACGTTTTTATACAACCCGTATTCAGAACATGCAATAGAGAGTGCCGTGTTTTCAGAATTGGATTTTGCATTTATATCAGCGTCATAATGCAGCAGCAATTTCATCTTGTCCAGTTCATGCGTACAAAGCATTAATGGCGTTTGCCCATACTTGTTTTTAAGGTTGGGATTCGCCTTGCGTTGCAGCAGTAATTTCATGCAATTTGCCGATGCATAGATAGCTGCATTAATTAATACATTGTCACTGTCATCATCATAAGCATTTGGGTTAGCACCTTCATTAAGCAATGCGCTTACTTCTTTTAAATTATTATTTCTAACAGCTTCAAATAAATTCTTTTGTTGCGCGTCAAGCTGATTAATAGAAACGATAAATATTGTCGTTGCTGTTACAGCCAGCTTATATAATGTTTTGAATGGTTGATTGCGGGTGTGATGGAGCATCTTCAATTAGATTATTTGTAAGAAGGAACAAGGTGAATTAAGAGATTGCTTATATAAAACTGGACAATGTTCTGTATTGCAAAAAAGGCAAGTAAAACAACAGCAAATACTATTGCTATATATAAGAAAAGGCAAATTGTTCTGAGTGTTTGAAATTGTAATTGCATGGTTGAATATTTATTGGTGAAAAAAATGTTTAGTCCTTAGTTGCCTTTGATTCTTCTGCGGTGAGTTTCATATCGAGAAATATATCTCCTTCTTTGCCGTTGATTTCCTGTCTTGACTGAATATTCCATGAATTGGTTTCCGGATGCCAGATAAAATGTTGAACGATATTGGCATCAGCACCAAATTTTGCAACGGTTTTGAAGTCATTACCATTGCGATAGCCGTAACTAAAGCCTTCAGAAAGATCCTCATCACCTTCTATACTCATTCCGTGAACGGTATATCTTTTTTGATAATGATTGTAACCGATATATTCATAATATTCCATCTGCACATGCCACCACGGAATTACTTCATTGCTTTTAAGATGAATAACTAAATACTGATGATTTAAAATCCAGCTTGCATCAATGACCGATGTAAAAGGGCTTCCATGTGCAATTGAGGTAACATTCCATTTACCAACAAGATGGTCAAGAAGATCATCATGAAAGCGATGATCCGTTGTATCTTCTGTGTTTTGCGCAAAAGATGTAGTTGCAATAATTATTACTATTAATAAAAAATATACTTGTTTCATTGTTATGATTTTTAATGAGCGGTGCTGAATAAGAATGTTTTCGTTCGAAGCAATCTTGCACCAATCAATATGGTCCAGATTGGAAGCGTTAAGACGCCCATTATAGTTCCAATCCAAATGAGTTGATGCAGGAAGACATTCGCCGGCGTATCAGTAGGTATTTTTGCTACTACTTCGTCTGATACTGCTGGTATATGAAGAATTATATTGTCAACAAAGATGGCGTAGCCCATCGGAAATGTGCCAACAAGCACCAGACCAACACCAACGATTATTCCGAACCATCTAAGCCATTGAGGAATCAAACTTCCCGTGCGAAAACAGGCTATTATCATCCATGCACCAAAAACACCTTGCGGGAACATATACAACACGTCGGCAAGAATTTTTGGAAAATTGAGCAATAAGAACAGTACTGTAAAACAAATAGAAACGATGCCTACATAAAGCAATGCCTGTGAAGTGTTGGGCGAGTGCTGTTTAATAAGTTTAAAAAGGACAACTACAAGCGGAATTAAAAAAAGAAATTGAAGTATAACACAGAAATCATGAATCCTTACCGGAACTAAACCATTTTGTGCATCCTGGTTGCGTATCGAAAGATAAACAATTAAAAAGGCGTATGCTACAATGCCAATTATACCACTTGCAATTGCATATCTGCCGGCATTTTTCATCATTCACTAATTTATATGAAGGTATCGGGATGAAGAGGCTTAAGTCAATCGCGAGAAGGGGTGATTTTATTGGTTGATTTGTTGCTTAACGATTAGAACGTATAAGTGAGTGCCACAACAAAATATGGTAGCAGTATCAAAGCTAATTACATAAATGATCATCAAAAAGGCTGAACAAATATCTATACAAGCTTTTGATGGATGGCTTTTGCAACAGCCTCGCTTTTAGAATGCACATGCAGCTTTTCATAGATGTGCCGCACGTGTGTTTTTACTGTATCTATAGAGACAAAACAAGTGGATGCAATGGCTTTATAAGACTTAGCTTTTACAAGCAGGGCTAAAATTTCATTTTCGCGTTCTGAAAGATCTATAAATTCATGAGTAGAAGTAGGCGATTGCTGCCTAACCATCTGCAATACTTTTATTGCAACAGAAGCCGTCATTGGTGCACCGCCAAAATGTGTTTCGCGAATAGCTTCTATCATTTTTTGCGGTGCTGTTTTCTTGAGCATGTAGCCGGATGCACCTGCACAAATAGCAGCAAATATTTTATCATTCTCTTCAAACACAGTTTGCATGAGAATATGTATATGCGGAAACTTTTCTTTGATGATTTGCACCGCTTCAATGCCTGAGACGCCCGGCATGTCAATATCCATCATCACCACATCAGGATTTGCGGATTGAATATTACGCTCCAGTTTATTGGCATCTGCAAAAGCACCGTTGCATACCATATCTTCAACACTATTTACCAGCTGTTGCAGGCTTTCCCGCAACAATTTATTGTCTTCAAATATGGCTACTTTAATTTCCATTTACTTGTAAAGAAATAGTTTTTATGTCACGTATTACCTCACCTGTTCAGGTGATTTTAAATTTTAGCTGTACTGAAGTTCCGGCATTTATTTCGGAGCTAATGTTGAAATATCCATTCAATTCTTCTGCACGTTTACGCATGGTATTCATCCCGTTCCCATTTACAACATTTAAAGCATCAAAACCCTTTCCGTCATCTTTGATACACATATTGATGTGATGGTCTTGCCTGGAAATACTTACTATAACCTTTGATGCTTCGGAGTATTTTGTTACATTATTAATAGCTTCTTTAAAGAAGAGGTATAAGTTCTTCCGTTGTTTCATGGTTAATCTTGATGCAGCAAGTGTTTCATCGCTTGTGAACTGGAGTTCTATATTTTTTACATCCAATATTTCTGAAGCAAACAAGTTCATACGGTTTATTACATTTTCAAGCTGGTCGTTTTGTGGGTTCACTGTCCACACAATGTCACTCATATTTTCCTGTATTACGGCAGTGCTTTCTCCAATGGAATTCAACAGCGGCAAGGCATCCGGCGATTTTGCTTTCGCCAGTTCACTCATAATGCTTATGCTGCTTAGTGTGGACCCAATATCATCATGCAGATCATGCGCAATGCTATTACGTATGTTTTGCAATTGCTTTTGCCTTTTATTTCTTATGAAAATAGCTGTTATGGTAAATGCTATTATCAATCCCGATATTACAAAGTATAAACGGTAGCGGTTTTGTAACGCACTTGTTGCTACTTCTACAGCATGTTCTTTTTCATTTTGTTTCAAAAGCACATTTTGAAATGCCATCATCTTTTCGTGGTTGTACAAACTGTCTTTTAATTGAATGGCAAGGTGCAAATACTTTAACGCGCTATCGGCATTATGCTGCAGCTCATAAATGTCAGCTAAAAGGGAGGCTGCTTTTTGTTTGCCTGCCGGATGAATTGGTCCTTTTTCAATAAGGACTTTTTGTGCATACCATTTTGCAGAGTCAAACTTGTGCACTTGCCTAAATATGGACGCCATTCCGTTGAAGGCATCTATCTTGTTGATCGTCATCCCGATATACTCACTCACCGGAATACTCCTGCGGTAATAAAACAGCGCCGAATCATATATACCTTTGCCTGCAAACGCATTACCCAGTTCCGTATACACAGCACTTTCTGACCATTTAGTGTCCCAATCATTTGAAGTAAAACAGGGACTTGTTTTAAACAGCGCATACCCTTTTTTTGCATAAAATAACGCGGAATCATATTGCTGCATCCCTATAAACACGGGAGCTAACATGCTGTACATACGATGCAGTTCAGGAAGCTTTTCCCTAATGCCTATTTTAAGCACTTCTCTATAATATTTCATCGCTGTACTGTATTCACCAAGATTCGCGTAGCTATCACCAACTGCACCATTAGAAAAACCTGTTGCATAAATATTGTTCATTCTTTTTGCCAGTGGAAGCAATTTAAAAGCGTAATCCAATTCTAATGTATAGTTGCCCATCGCATATAATGCAGCATTGATGTTAATGATTGAGAATAGCCTTCCATTATCATAATCCAGCTTTTCGGAAAGTGCATAAGCCTGCTGCCCATAAAAAAATGCAGTGTCAGGATACGAGAAAGCATAAGCTTCACATAAGTGGATAAGCGTTTGCACTTTGTTGGTATCGATTTTCTGTGTAGCTGCAGCGTGTTTTACAGAATCAAACCATTGAGGGTAGCTTGTTAATGAAAACAGCATGGTGCAGCATAGAAAAGAAAGTATTATTACTGTTTTCATATTTAATGTATGCAATCAGGCTACCTTATTAAAGGTACACATCATTTGATTACTGTGCTATCACCCGAACGGGTGATTAAAAATAAGTTTAGCGGAGGCATTATTCTTCCAACTCAGCGAAGTTTTCACGTTCTTCAAAGTGTTAGCGATAGCGCACTTTGAAGTTGAAGATAAAAATGATTCTTATGAATCATTCATTATAATGTAAGATTATCATACTAAGAAAGCAAATTGCTTTATTTAAATTCATCTAATAAAGCAGCACATTTCAGATGTGCTTTCTTACATCAAAATACAGTATGTTAACACCCTAAGGAACGTAAGGTTATTTAATTCACCATCTATTTCATTCCCTCCGTACCGCAATCATTACAGGATTAACGTTAGCATCAGCACTAAATGCAATACTGCCTTTGCTATTGCTTTGCACTTTTTTCAGCAATCGATCATTAATGAAAATAATATACCATTTACCCCGTTCAAGTTGATTAACCGAGTAATTGATTGTAGTAGCAGCAGGGCTTGCAACAGCTTGCTTCCACTGCATTTCATTTGCAGTCCATGATTGCATATCCAATGCTACTTTTTGTTCCGTACCTGTTGATACTTGTAAAGAAGCGGTATCATCATGCTTATTAAAATACAACAGCGTATCACCTGTATGATAAAAACCAAAATTCGTATTGCACCGGATGGTAAACTGATCATCCGAAACCCCATAGTTGTTTTGATGAAGGTCAATTAATAACTTCCGGTTGCGATAGTTGTATTTTAGTTGTGTGCCATTGAGCGCATCCGTTATATGCGGCTCCAGATAAAAACGGTTATATAATGGGTTGATGCCATAAATAGCCTGGTACAAACCAACAATGGAAAGACTGTTACCGGATAGTATATCATCACCTAAACCATCTTGTTTTACACGACCATACCGCTGAAAGGCAAGACCGTCTTTTGCATATTGGTTCAACACATTTTGTACATACTTCAACGCCAGTTCGGGTTTGTAAGAGGCGTATGCTTTCACTGCCACCGAGCCCCACGACAAAAAAATATCACCATTTTCATAATCAGGAAAAGGAAATTGCCAGTCATTGCCCTCTCCCTTTGCATAACTGTACATACAGAGTGGCCAAAAGAAAAGCTGTTCTTTTTCCATCTGTGTTTCTATATCGTCCAGTATCGTTTTCGTTCTTGTGCTGTCATCGCAAATACCGTAAGCGATCGCCATAAAATTGACCGGTGTTACCATGTTGTTACCGTGAATGGAGCCATCCTTATCGCGCCAGTGCACATAACATTTTTTCGCTTCGTCCCAAAACCCGCCGTTTGTTGTTGGCTTATTGAAGCGCTCTTTCAGCTTTGCTGCAAAACTGCTGTAATAGGCTGCTTTTGTTCTATTGCCCAGTTGCTGCTCAATATTTGCCCACAGTACCAGCGCATGATACAGTTTGGCGTTTACAAAAGCATTCTCATACGACGCCCAGATGATATCAATCCAGTCGCTGCCACGTTTTTGGCCCGTGCTGTCTGTCATCATCTCCACCAGGTTATTGCCGTTACTATCTCTCCTTAATATCCAGTCCAATGCTTTTTCGCAAGCAGGCTGTTGTGTTTTTACCCAGGCAAGATCACCGTTCATATTATACAGGTCTGCCACATTGCTTACATAGTCGGGATTGGCATCCAGCAGGTAGCCCCACTGCGCTTCATAAAATCCTTTATCGGTAAATTTACCCGGCATTGCATCTTCATTGGTATATGCCCATCTTGGCCATACTCTTCCATCCTTTGCAATGGCATTATCCCGGTAAAAGTTAAGACATTCCCGATAACCTTTCAGATAATTAGGGTCGTTGATGCCAAGCCCGAGTTGCGCAATATATTGTTCGTGCAGGCAAATAGGGCCATAAGGTGTATGCCAGCTATTACCGCCAAAATGTTGCTTGTCTATAACACCAATTCTCGCAATGGTGTTTAACACAGATGTCACTTCATTGCCGTTGATACCTGCAAATTGTCCGCGATCCGAAGCTTGTTTATAATCAAAATAAGAAAGGGTTACTGTTGCTGTAGTAGTGCCCGCCGGTAGTGTTACAGGCGCCCATACATCGGTGGTATCGCGTACATAGCGGCGCCGGTAGGTTCCCGAATCAAAGCGGTAGCGCCATTCGCCGGGTGCTACTGCAATCGTGCAGGCTATATGGTCATCGGCTGTTCTGCTATAATCGGTTGCTACGCCATTGCCCGGTGCATGTACTGCAATATTCAGCCCATCGCCTGTTTTGCTGTTCCAGAATTGTGAAGCATGGGTATGCACGCCATAGGTGTCTCTTTTTTTATTAAAAAGGTAAAACCAGGCAAGACCACCATAGTCGGTATAGGCACCATCCCAGGTAGCGGTGTCTTTAAAAACAAAGACCGGCAAGCCTGTTTTTTCTGCAACCAGCGATACCGGCAGCTTCCTGGTAATCGTAAACTGAACCGAATCAGCCAGTACGGTAAACTTCCAGGTTTCCGTTATGGGATGTGACGCCAATCCGTATTGGATATTGGAAAGAGTAATTGTATATTGACCCGTATGAACTATCGGTTGAGACAGTAATTGCAGACTGGAGTATGTTCCCTCCCTGGTGTTTAATAAAGAATAAACACCTTGATCACCCGCTAACACTTCCCTGCCATTTACAAAGAGAGAAGCAATAGTTGCTTTGTTATGATAGTCGAGCGTCAATTGCATTCTGTTGTTGCCGAATTCAACTAACTTCTCATTTACATTGTTCCGGATCTGTACCTGCTGCGATATGCTCCTTAGGGGCGCACTTACAAAGCCTAGAAGTAAAATGCTAAACAGGGGCAACACTTTGTTGAACATCATTGCATTTAGTTTGCCCAAAAATAGTTTACCCGCTCAACAGATAGAAGCCAACTTAGCAAAGTTTTTAAGCGGTAATCTAAAATTAAGTACATAATTTATTGAGCGTTATAACAATGGAGCTCATCAGGATCAAGGCTTTGGACATGACCACAGACTTTTCATAATCTTTACTGAGTCGTCTAATGTTACTCAGCCAAGCCGGTGTTCTTTCCACTATCTGCTTCACACCCCCGAATCGTATGGCCGCTCTTCTATACTTATATTGTTCAGCAGGTAGATAATACCACTTACAACTATCTGCAAACTCATCTTGCGCTTGCGTCGCTCAGGCTCAATAATTATTCCTATCTCCTCCCGGCGGGCGCCTGACAGTATGTATAAAGATTGTATTACCTGAAGTTTTACTTACCTTCTTTACCTGCCATTCAAACTCCTTTTTTATTTTGTATCCTTTTTCTTTAGTCTCAATTACTTATTTTTAGATTGCCTCTAACTATAATTTTCGATTTATCGTTAAATAATGGTTTATGATAAAAAAAATTGCCTTCTTAATTATAAATTTTTTGTTGTCTTACATCACTTTTTCACAGCCTTTTAAAGGGCAGATTGATTCTACATTATTACCAACCATTGCACCCGCACATTATGTTCCTGAATATGATATTGATGTTGCGGTTGATCCAAACGCATGGATTAAGGAGAAGCGCGGAATGCATGTAGCATTTGGTTCGGAGGATGAACTGTATTTCAGAAAAGAAGTTCCGCATACAAATGACAATACTACGTGGGAGTCAACAGGCTGGAAAGGTGAAAGATTAAATACCCAGATTGTAGTGTGGTCTCCGGATACGCTAGAGCAGGTCAGGTTTACGGTAAGTGATCTTAAAAATGCAAATGGACAAGTCATAAACAAAGACAACATCTGGTTGAAGAAAGTGTGTTACGTACTTGCCAATTTCCCTTATGGCTCTAACGAACCTGATTGCAGCCCGACGCCTTACAAAAATGGCTTTCTTATGCCGGACAGATTTGAAGATTTTGACAGATTTGATGTACCTGGCAGAACAACGAGGCCGGTTTGGCTTTCTATAAACATTCCTTCAAATGCGCAGCCGGGAAGCTATACCGGAGCGGTTGAAATAAATACGAAAAGTGAACATGCAACTCTGAAAGTAACTATTAACGTGCAAAATCAATTATTACCTAAACCTCATGACTGGGATTACCGGCTGGACCTCTGGCAGAATCCCTGGGTAATTGCAAACTATTACCACGTAAAACCCTGGGGAAATGAGCATAAGGCTTTGCTTAAGAAACATATGCAATTGTATGCCGATGCCGGCGGCACATATATTACAACTTATGGTGTTCATTCTCCGTGGGGCGATAATGAATACGCCATTGAGGGTGGAATGATAGAATGGATAAAACGTAAAGACGGTTCATGGAAATTTGATTACAACATTTTTGACCAGTATGTGGAGCTTGCCATGAGCCTGGGTATTGATAAGGCTATTACTCTTTACACACCGCTTCCCTGGGGTGAAAGGTTCCGTTATATGGATGAAGCCACAGGCAATTATGCGTATGAGCGATGGCTGCCTACCTCAGACACTTTTAAAACCAACTGGAATGCCTTTCTTACTGATTTTCGAACACATCTGGAGAAGAAAGGCTGGTTCAGCAAAACATATATCGGCATCAATGAGAATGCTATGGAGCAAACGCTATCAGCAATCAAAGTGGTCAAAGCACATTCAAAAGACTGGAAATTAACGTATGCCGGTAATTGGCATAAGGAATTGGATACTTTACTCACTGACTATTGCTTTCTGTACGGTAATGAAGCATCGGTCGAAGAAGTAAAAGCAAGAGCTGCCAGAGGGCAAACCACAACATATTATGTATGTTGTAATCCTGCAAAGCCAAATAACTTTTTGTTTTCGCCACCTATAGAAGGCAGGTGGCAAAGCTGGTATGCTGCTGCACATGGCTACAGTGGTTTCTTGCGCTGGGCTTACGATGCGTGGCCTGAAGATCCGATGCGCGATGCGCGGTATGGCTCATGGGCAGCAGGTGATTGTTATCTTGTTTATCCCGGTGGCAATAGTTGTATACGTTTTGAAAAATTAAGAGAAGGTATTGTTGATTTTGAAAAAATTAAAATTATCAGAAGACTGGCGCGGACATCAAATGATGAGGCAGTAAAGAAAATGATGCAGGCATTCGATGAACATCTGCAAACATTCAACAACGAAAAAACTTTTAATGAAAACAAGCTGAAGGATGATATTGCAAAAGGAAAAGCCATGTTGAATGAATTAAGTAACAAGCTTGCAAAATAAGAGCATCATAGGAAATCTTACTCTTTGATAACCTGATTGCGTGCAATGGCTGAGCAAAGTAGATGTAAAGGCAGATGAATAGAATAATTAAAGAAGAATTCAGAGTTTTTGATTAATGAAAATAAAATCACCCCGGCCAAAGATTAAACCAATGCGTACACCCTGGCAAAAAATGCATCAGGCATATGCAAGAGCCGGCTTGTGGGAACAGCTATGCGATAAAGAAAAAGGACGGATGCACCTGTTCCGCAGCAATTAGGTGTAATAACCAAGACAACATCTGACCTGACACTCAATTGTAATTTAAATAATCTGACACCTTTTCCTAACATACTTTTGTAAGATGCTTGCAACTAATCTGATTCATTTTGTGAGAAGAAGTCCTGACGATTACAAATTAGGTGAGGACCGGCTTGCAAGGTTTGATGCTTACAGGAAGTATGAATAGAATAAACTCACTTCATATATAACTTTTATACAAAAAACTTAATTACTTTCTGGTTTCCTCATTGAACTTAAGCAATAAAACCGTTTATGATTAAAAACCATTCATTGCTGTGGTATCGCTGCAAATCATCTGATGTAAACTCCGGGAAATTATTTGTTTGTACCGGTTTGTGTTAATGCATTAACGTGTATTGTTATAACCTATTTTATAGCCTTTTACCACAGTTTTTACTTTCCGGTTTTAATTACTTTAGTGAGCGCCCTTTGGCTGCCCTGTACTGCTTCAATGATGTAGGTGCCAGGATTGTATTGATTACCTAAACGGAGGCTTTGCCCTATAAATAATTTCTTTCTTTCTTCTACTAATCTGCCGCTCACATCATATACCCATATACTTACGGGCTGCTTGAGATTGTTACCCAATAACTGAAGGGTAAATCCATCTGCTGAAGGGTTTGAACTTGTAATGATGTGAAGGGAAGTGCTTTGTTTGGTTATCAATATATTATCATTATCGAGAATAGTGACTATGCCTATGCTGTCCTCAATGGTGGCATGCAGAGCATTGGTAAAGACGATCTCGAACTCTTCATTACCTTCATGCTGGTTGTCATCAATAAGAGGGATAAATACCTTAGCTGTTCTGTTAAGACCGGGAATAAAGAATAAAGGACCATTAACGGAAATATAATCCTGATTACCTGTAGCCGTTTTATCCCGGGTGGTAAAATGTACCCGTACAATATGGTTAACAGGTGCAGACAGACGAACTGTTACAACAGCCAGCTTTTTAGATTCCGATACTACTACATCGGCAATGCTGATGGTAGGTTCTGGAGCTTCCAGTTGGTAAGCAGCTATTACGCCATAGGTCTCACCTGTAAGCAGGGTAAGACTTCCTGCTGCATATAACCTGTTTTGGTGCACGGCAATTGCTTGTACAGAAGCGGAGCCTCCTAAGGGCGTTATTATTTTTCCGTTCACGCCAAAGGAGGAATCCAAAGCACCATCAGCCGTATAGCGAACAAGGGCAAAGTCGTTAGTATTTGCATTAGGATTAAAAGTATATCCACCCGATATGATCTTGTCTCCCTGCAGCGCTACTGAATTTGCACCATCCTTAGTATTGTCGAAATCTGTTGTTACCCTTCCATTCACACCAAAGGAAGTATCTAAAACCCCATTAGCTGTATAGCGGGCAAGAGCAAAGTCAATAGTAGAAGTGGTATAGCCTTCATCTTCATAAATGACAGTATATCCTGCCACTATGATCTTGTCTCTCTGCAGCGTTATTGAATTTGCAAAATCATCATCGTATAAGCTATTAAAATCGGTTATTACTCTACCATTCTCTCCGAACGAAGAATCCGGAGTGCCATCAGCAGTATAGCGAATAAGGGCAAAGTCGTTGTTATTATCGTATGTTTTGGGATTAAAAGTATATCCAGCCACTATAATCTTGTCGCCTTGCAGCACTACTGAGTTTCTTATAGCACGTGAGATATTAATGAAATCAGCTGTTACTTTTCCATTCTGTCCAAAGGTGGAATCCAAAGCACCATCAGTATTATAGCGGGCAACAGTAAATTCAGAAGCATCTGCACTGGAATTATAAGTATATCCAGCTACTATGATCTTGTCTCCCTGCAGCGCTACTGAGTTTGCAAAATCACCATAAGAAAAATCAGTTGTTACTTTTCCATTCACTCCAAAGGCAGAATCCAACTTACCATCTTTGGTATAGCGTACAAGGGCAAAGTTAAAATCACCTGCATTAGCATTATAATTATATCCAACCACTATAATCTTATCTTCCTGAAAAACTAATGAATATGCCTCTTCATCTGAGCTATCAAAATCAGTTGTTATGCTTCCGTTCTCTCCAAAAGAAGAGTCTAAAGTTCCATCAAGGGTATAGCGGGCAAGTACAAAATCAGTGTTATTATAAGCGTTGATTGCGTACCCGGCTGCTACAATTTTGCTTGCCTGAATAGCAGTAGCCGTGAAATAAGTTTTGGTTGAAGCAATATACCCTGTAAGCTTCCCATTCTCTCCAAAAGAAGCATCCAAAACACCATCAACAGCATAACGGGCAAGGGCAAAGTCATAATTACTACTAGTAGTAAATCCACCCGCTATGATCTTATTACCCTGAAGGGCAATTGAATTAGCCCCATCAAAAGGGCTATTAAAACCGGTTGTTACTTTTCCATTCTTTCCGAAGGAAGCATCCAACATGCCATCAATGGTATAGCGTGCAAGAATAAAATTACCATTAGCGCCTCCCACTACAACCTTATTTTCCTGAAGAGCTATTGAATAGGCAACATCATCCAGGCTATTAAAATCAGTTGTTACCATTCCATTTTCTCCAAAAACGGAATCTAAAATACCATCGGCAGTATAACGGGCAAGTGCAAAGTCATTATCGTTTGCACTTGCATTATCAGTATTTCCGGCCACTACAATCTTATCTCCCTGCAGCATTATTGCATTTGCATACTCAGAAGCATTTTCTTTAAAGTTAGCTGTTACTCTACCATTCTCTCTAAACGAAGAGTCCGCCATACCATCGGCGGTGTACCGGGCAAGTGCAAAGTCAAAAGAGAAATCAATGGTATTACGACTATATCCAGCCACTATGATCTTGTTTCCCTGCAGTGCTATTGCATTCGCATAATCTTCATAAGAATAAAAATCAGTTGTTACTTTACCATTCACTCCAAAGGTGGAATCTAAAATGCCATCCGTTGTATAGCGGGCAAGCGCAAAGTCGTTATTACTGGATCCGGCCACTATGATTTTGTCTGCCTGTAGCGTTACAGAATTTGCAACATCAGCGTAACCATTAAAATCTGTTGTTACTCTACCATTCTCTCCAAAAGCAGAATCCAACTTACCATTGGCAGTAAAGCGGGCAAGGGCAATATCATAATCGAAATTACCAGAATTAAGATTATAAACGTATCCAGCCACTTCGATCTTTCCTCCCAGCATAGCAGCGCTGGTAACATTCAGGTTCACAGCGTTGGAATAGCCTGCATTACCATAGGAAGGATCTGGTCTTCCATCAGGTAGGTACTTAACAATTCTTGTAAACTTATCATTCTGTATCTCCACCTGTATCACAAGAAAAATGTCTCCATTAGTACTCGTTAACACCTCACGCCCTTGCTCATTTAAAAGGTTGAGGTTGGTAAAAACAGCCTCAGCTTGTATGCCATTATTCCCGAAAGAAGAGTCAAGAGTGCCTGCCTGACCAACGGCCCTGAGCATATAAAAGTAAAAAAGCAGCAGTAAACATACCTTGTTCATAAGAGGAAGATTTAACTGTTTATGATAGGAGTTATTAATAGCTGTTTGGCGACTGGCTTACTGATAGGTTTTAATTACTTTGGTCTGTGTTCTTTGATTGCCTTGTACAGCTTCCATGATGTAGGTGCCTGCTTTATACTGCTCTCCCAAGCGAAAGCTTTGTCCTATCCTGATGTTGGTTTTTTCTTCTATTAGTCTGCCACTCACATCATAGACTAATATACTGACTGACTGCTTGAGATTACTACTTTGTAGCTGAATAGTGAAGGCGTTTTTAGCAGGATTAGGACTAACATTGATGTAAAGGGAAGTATTTTGCTTTGTTACGAGTGCATTGTCATCGTCAATGATAGTGACTACGCCTATACTGTCTTGTATAGTTGCATTCCAAGGTTTCGTTAATACGATTTCAAACTGCTCATCACCTTCCTCTTTATTATCATCTACAATGGGGATGATGACCTTAGCTGTAGTATTGAAGTGAGGAATAAACAATAGCGGACCATTAACAGAGAGGTAATCCTCAGAATGTGCAGCCGTTTTATCCCGGGTAGTATAATGTACCCGTACAATCTGGTTAACAAGTGCAGACAGACGAACTGTTACAATGGCCAGCCTTTTAGATTCCTGTACCGCCACATCAGCAATGCTGATGGTAGGTTCTGGAACTTCCAGTTGGTAAGCAGCTACTATGCCATAGATATCATTTACCTGGAAGGTAAATCTTCCCACTGCATATAACCTGTTTTGGTGCACGGCAAACGCTTGTATAAAAGCGGAGCCTCCTAAGGGGGTTACTACTTTCCCATTTTCTCCAAAGGAGGCATCCAGAACACCATCTGTTTTGTAGCGGGCAAGCGCAAAGTTATTGTTACTGAATCCGGCGAGTATGATCTTATCTCCCTCAACAACCATCGAATAAGCTAAATCCTGAGCGTTATTAAAATCAGTTGTTACGATTCCTTTCCCTCCAAAAGAAGAGTCCAGGGTACCATCCGCCGTATAGCGGGCAAGGGCAAAGTCATCGCCGCTGAATCCACCTATAATAATCTTATTTCCCTGAGTAGCTATTGAATTTACACCTCCATAAGAGTTATTAAAATTAGTTGTTACCTTTCCATTCACGCCAAAGGAAGCATCTAAAACCCCATTTGCCGTATAGCGGGCAAGGGCAAAAAAATTGGTACTTTCATCATAGTAATAAGTAGTGCCACCTACTAAGATTTTGTCTCCCTGGAGGGTTATTGAATTTGCAATATCATAAGAGTGGTTATGAAAATCAGTAGTTACTTTGCCATGCTCTCCAAAAGTAAAATCCAAAACACCATCGGCCGTGTAGCGGGCAATTGCAAAGTCGTTAGTGTAATCAGGGTTAGTAATATTTCCTGCCAAAATAATCTTATCTCCCTGCAGCACTATTGCATTTGCAACATCCCCAGAGTTATTAAAATCAGTGGTTATTATTCCATTCACACCAAAGGAGGAATCTAATGTACCATCATCAGTATATCGGGCAAGCGCAAAATCTTCGTTACGATTGACAGGGTTAAAAGCATATCCACCCACTATGATTTTGTTTCCCTGAACAGCTACTGAAGTTGCAAAAGCATAACCACTAAAGTCTGTTATCACTTTCCCATTCTCTCCAAAAGAAGCATCTAAAACACCATCCGCCGTGTAGCGGGCAAGCACAAAATCAGTTTTATCGTTGTTAATGAACGCATATCCAGCTGCTACAATTTTACTCCCCTGAATAGCGGTACTTGTGAAATAAGTTTGGCCTAAAGGAATATAATCTGTAAGTTTTCCATCCTGTCCGAAGGAAGCATCTAAAGCACCATTCGCCGTATAACGGGCAAGTGCAAGGTCAGTAAAATAGGGTTTAAGGTTAGTAGTAGATCCGCCTACTATAATCTTATCTCCCTGTAGCGCTATTGCATTTGCATAATCCTGATTATTGAAATTAGTTGTTACTTTTCCTTTCTTTCCAAAGGAAAGATCTAATGCACCATCATCCATATATCGGATAAGGGCAAAGGTACTGGTGTTTGTACCAGGATCACCAGTATATCCAGTTACTATAATCTTATCTCCCTGCAGCACTACGGCCTTGGCATGATCATCTGAAGAGTTATTAAAGTCTGTTGTTGCTTTTCCATTTTCTCCAAAGGAAGCATCTAAAACACCATCAGCCGTGTAGCGGGCAAGGGCAAAGTCATTACTACTATTAGGATTATAAGTATATCCGGCCACTATAATCCTGTTTCCCTGCACCGCTATTGCATTCGCCTCATCCTCAGAGTTATTAAAATCAGCAGTTATTATTCCATTCACGCCAAAGGCAGAATCTAAAACGCCATTGGCAGTATAACGGGCAAGCGCAAAATCTCCATTATTTGATCCGGCAGCTATGATTTTGTTCCCCTGAATTGCTATTGATCTTGCTTCATCGTTAGAGTTATTAAAATCAGTGGTTAGTATTCCATTCGCTCCAAAGGAAGAGTCCAGTATTCCATTGGCAGTATAACGGGCAAGGGCAAAGTCGAAGTCACCGAATTCAAAATCACTGGTAGTATATCCCCCTACAATAATCCTGTCTCCCTGCAGCGCTATGGAAGTTGCCTCATCCTCAGAGTTATTAAAATCAGTTATAACTCTTCCATCCACTCCAAAGGATGAATCCAATATTCCATCAGCGGTATAGCGGACAAGGGTAAAGTCTCTGGTGTATGTTTCAAGACCAATTGTATATCCAGCCAGTATGACCTTATCTCCCCGGAGAACAGCACTGGGATTACTCAGTATCACAGCTTTGGAGTAGCCTGCATTGCCATAGGAAGAATCCAGCCTTCCATTAGGTAAATATTTGGCAATTGCCGTGTAAGCACTAAGTCCTATTACAGCAAAGAAATCTCCGTTAGCACTTGTCAGTACTACACGCCCTTCTTCATCATAAATGTTGAGGTTGTGAAAAAAAGAAGTCGTTTGAATACCATTATTACCAAAAGAGGAGTCAAGGCTGCCTGGTTGACCGCTAATCTTGAAGATACAAACATAAAAAAGCAGGGATAAACATAACTTTTTCATAGGAATAGAGTTTAATTGTTTGTGATAGGGTTTACTTAAAGCCGTTAGCAGTTTGGTGGCTGTTTTTGTAGAAATAGCTATTCTGACAGAACACTGTCTATTTTATTCTGACCGTAATAAATAATTATCACATCCATTCTTTGAAAATTGCCGGATCCATACCTCTGCAGGAGAAAAAGGATATCAATGAAAGCAAACCGTTACTTTTTTCATAGACTTGACTTAAGAGATTAAACCAATGCGCTTGTTATTGTTGGTAGGGCTCTGCTGTAGTAATAATATCCGTGCGTAATGGTCAATGGAGAAAGGGAAGCAAAGCTCTGATAGTGGCAAGTCCATACGTTAGAAAATAGCCATGTTCAGGAAATTACCTGATTAACAGATCTACACCAAAGGTATTTATAGAGCTTCTATTTCCAGGTTTAGACAGACTAATAAAGCAATTCTAAGATAGTTCTTTTTAAATGATTACTGAAATTTTATTGTCAAAACAGGAGTACACTACTTCATATGTACAAATTAGTCTAATAAATAAAACGGTATTGCTATAATTTGTTATTTTCCACAACATGGCCAAACCAGGTAAGCGTTGCCTTTATAAAGGAAGAAAGAGAGATTGGATAAAGAATTATCAGCAGCATTTTCGAAGACGCGGAAAACAGAATTACAAATGTTGGGTATTTGAAATTTAATAACTTCAGTACACTTGAATATGTTGATAAATCACTTAATAAATCAAATAATGCGCTTAACGATTCCTTGAAAAATGTTTATCAAAGAATAAACTTAAAAGGAGGCTATACCAAACGCACGCTATAAGTTGTTGATTGTACTTTCGTTCAACTATCCTATTGCCAAACGGATGTTGCCTGCAGCCCATTCTCTCTACTTTCTTAAAATTTTCTCCATTGCCTTCCCTTTTGCCAATTCATCAATCAGTTTATCTAAATAACGAATCTTTTGCATGAGTTTATCTTCAATTTCTTCTACACGATAGCCGCAAATAACACCTGTAATTTTTGAAACATTTGGATTTATTTGTGGTGCTTGTGCAAAAAAGGTTTCAAAATCACTCTTCCTTTCGATTTGTTGTTGTAATGTTTGATTATCATATCCTGTCAGCCAAAAAATAATGGCATCTACCTCTTCCTTTGTGCGTCCCTTTGCCATTGCTTTTTTTATATACAACGGATAGACACTTGCAAAAACGAGCGCATATACTCTTTCTTTGTTCATCATAATTGTTATTATTAAAACAGACTTAATTTCCTGTAATCAGCCGCAACGGAAATAAAGATTCGTTAGTTTGGATAAAGATATAGAGTTTAACAGAATTACAAATGTTCAGCACAAATTTATCGGGCCGCTATGGCAGCAAGTCTATATGTAAAAGGAGGTTCCGCTACAGGTGAGCAGTCGTGGTACTTGATGCACCCGCTGCAATGAAGTAAATTGTTGTAAACTAACATGTTGAAACTATGAAAACAAAACA
>NZ_SZQL01000020.1 GCF_005233845.1 Ilyomonas limi | reverse complement strand
GGACATACATAATGATACAATAAAACTGATACATTATGACTCTTATGGATATATTCACTCACTACATAAAGATAATACCAAAGGCGAAGCAGAGCTTCGCGGAACTAACCCCAAGAGATTAGAAATAAGCTAGCTAACAGTGTACTCAGCCACCTAAAATTAAGGTATGTAATCAAAGCTATTTCCTTCTCGGCAGCGATAAGGCTGTCCATTAGGTGCAAATAGCAGATACAAACTTACCGGCTTCCCGGTTGAGAATAAGTAGTGTGGAATATGTACATAAAAATTAGTCAAACGCAACACTGATATTATACTTATTGCTAAATAGCAAACGCATGTTTCATATAGCATCTCTAAGCCTGTATTTTGCCGGTAAGTCCGGTTTCAGGCACACTACTCCTAACTTTTGTTAGTTTTCGGTTAAAAGCCTGTTTTTTAATGCGAAAGGAACGTTTTTTACGTTTATATAAATTAAACTTTTATTCTTTTAGCAGTCTATTATAATGTCTTTTCGTACTTTCAATTAAGTGGCATATTGATAGATACATTTTATAAAAACATTTAAAAACAAAATTGCAGCCATGAAATTTAATTTTCGTTTTCTTCCCCTTGCAGTACTTGTGACGTTGCTGGCTGTATCCTGTTCTACTACCCAAAAAGCGTATGGACAGGATGATTATGACAATAATGGTTATAGCAATAACGACAATTACGACAACAGCGATAATTATGCTCAGAACGGCGATAATTATCAAGGCGACGAGGAGCCTTTGATACAGCCTGACCAGGATGTAACCTTCGACCAGTTTTACAACGATTTAAGTCCGCATGGCCGCTGGATAGATTATCCGAGCTATGGACGTGTGTGGGTTACAAATATATCAGGCTTCCGCCCTTATTATACCGGCGGACACTGGGCTTACACACATTATGGCTGGACCTGGGTATCCGATTATGATTGGGGCTGGGCTCCCTTCCACTACGGACGCTGGGCTTTTGATGCTGCTTATGGATGGTTTTGGGTTCCGGGTTACACTTGGGGACCGGCCTGGGTAAGCTGGCGTCATGGTGGTGATTATTATGGCTGGGCACCTTTATCTCCCGGCATTAACGTAAGCATCGGTGTTGGTTTTGGCGGTGGTATTGCAGCAGCAAACTGGGTATTTATGCCGCACCGGTATATGGGTCATCGCAATATTTCGCCCTATTATGTAAATACGCGCCGCAACACTACTATTATCCGCAACACTACTATTATCAACAATACCAATGTGTATAAAAACACGCGGTATGTAGTAGGTCCGCAAAAGCAGGAAGTTGAGCGCTATACCGGACGTCGCATACAGCCTCAAAACATCTATGTTTCTAACCGTACTAATGTGCAAAGGCAGGATAATAGGGGCATTCACCTTTATCGTCCACAGCCAAAAACGGTTATAAACAACAGGAATGTGGTTAAAAACAATGTGCAGAATAATAATACGAATGTTATTCAAAACAATAATAATAACAACGCACAGCAGCATACCAACCGCAACAACCTGCCCGCCAGAGCCTGGAACAGCCAGCAGCAAAACAGACCGGATAATGATGCCGTAAATAATAACAATAGCAAGCAGCAAAGGAACAACAGACAGCAACGTATAACACAAAGAAGGCAGCAAGAGTTGAATAACCAGCAACAGCAGCAAAATAACCGCAAGCAAAGATTGCAGGAAATGCAGAATAATCAGCGCCAGCAAAACATGCAGCCGGATAATAGCAGGCAACAACAGCAACGTCAGCAGGAGTTGCAAAACCGTCGCCAGCAGGATATGATGATGCGTCAGCAGCAAAATGATCGCCGCCAGCAACAGTTGGAGCAGCAACGCCAGCAACAACAAATACGGCAACAGCAACAAAGGCAATCGCAAATGCAGCAAAGACAACAACTACAACAACGCCAGCAGCAAATGCAAAACAGGAACTTTAGCAATAACGCTCCGCAAAATGGTGGCAGGCAATTTCAGCCTCAACAGCACAACAGGAAAAATGGATAAATAATCAATCAACTTTGATGAAAATAAAAGCGGCTTTCACTTGAAAGCCGCTTTTATTTTAAAATTGTACTATTTTTAATTGACTAATTTACCATGCTTTATAGTTTCTACTTGCAGCTAAACGCTTGCTGCTTGTAACCTGATTAAAACCGATATTAACTATAAAAATATTATACTGCAAACGAACTGCCGCAGCCGCAGGTAGAGGAAGCATTCGGGTTTTTAAAAGTGAAGCCGCGATTATTCAGCCCATCCAGCCAATCTATTTGCATACCATACAAATAAAGTTCATGGTTTTTATTCAAAACACAAGGTATACCTTCTATATCAAAATCAACATCGCCTTCCTGCTCATCATCAAACCCCAATACATAGGAAAGACCGGTGCAACCACCACCCTTCACACCAACGCGCAGTTTTTTAGAAGTATCGAAATCCGGCTCGCTCATCAGTCGCTTCAGTTCTTTTACTGCACTGGCAGACAGGCTTACGGGAGCTGTTGTTATCATTTCCATACAAAAATATTTTCTACAAAAATAAACAATCCCTCTTTAACGCTTTTATAATGCGCAGGTATTCATCCAAAAGATGACCTTTCGCTTACATTTGTAAAAATTAGTTCATGGAAATTTCATCCAATATAGTACTGGGTATCCTGGCAGTTTTGCTCATTGCTTTTGTATATTATCTGTTTACCAACAGAAGCAAGGAGCCTGAAGGTAAAGAAGCTGCTAATAGTGCCACACGGCAAATGCAGTTAGCAGCCTATGAGCGTTTAATACTGCTCGTTGACCGTATTTCGCTGCCCAATTTAATCAGCCGCCTCAATCAACCGGGCGCTACTGCCAAAGAAATGCAGCATTTGCTGGTGCAAAGCATCAAGCAGGAATATGAGTATAATATTTCGCAGCAGATTTATGTAAGCGCCGATGCCTGGGGTGCCATTAAAAACCTGAAAGAGCAAAACATCCTCGTAATCAACCAGTTTGCCAACACCCTGCCGCCACAGGCTACCGGACTTGACCTGAACAAGTTTTTGCTGGAGTATTTAATGAATGATAAGAAAGGTGCGCTGCACGAAGTAGTGAGCGAAGTGCTCAGCTACGAAGCAAAGAAGCTATTGTAGAATTAATCCTGGATAATAAATTGCAGAGCTGCTAATTAATTTTGGTATAATGCTCCTTTCTATACGGTGTATGAATAAGCCATGCTAACCAGTTTTATCAGCACTTTTAACCTTTATCATCCGTACAATCATTAGCCATACTGTCTAATCTGTCAATGGTCATCTAACAGATGTCAACTACTTTTGCTGTCAACTCCAACTTGCCATGTCTCAAAAAATTACCACCGATTCCGGCATTGAAATAAAGCCTGTTTATACGGCAAAAGATACTCAAAACAAGCCGTAAGAATTGCCTGGACAATTCCCTTTTACACGCGGTATTCAGCCCGATATGCACCGTGGCAAGTTATGGACCATGCGGCAATATGCTGGTTTTTCAACCGCCGAAGAAAGCAACCACCGTTATCACTATCTATTGTCGCCAGGAGTAAATGGCTTAAGTGTAGCTTTTGATTTGCCTACCCAAATCGGCTACGACAGTGATCATCCGCTCGCCGAAGGTGAGGTAGGCAAAGTAGGTGTGGCAATAGATAGCATAGAAGACATGCAACGCCGTTTTAAGGGCATTCAACTGCAAAACATTATTACCTCGATGACCATCAATGCTACTGCATACATTTAACTGGCATTGTATGTTGCAGTGGCAAAACAGCAAAGTGCCGATTTATCCACTATAAGCGGAACCATCCAAAATGATATCCTGAAAGAATACGCTGCACGCGGCACATACATTTATCCGCCCAAGCTTTCCATGCGCATCATTACCGATGTGTTTGAATGGTGCAGCCACGAATTGCCTAAATGGAATACCATTTCTATTTCGGGCTATCACATTCGCGAGGCAGGCAGTACGGCAGTGCAGGAGGTTGCTTTTACATTGGCAAATGGCAAGGCATACGTGCAGGCTGCTTTGCAAAAAGGCTTAGATATCAATGTGTTTGGTAAGCGGCTTTCTTTTTTCTTTAATGCACACAACAACCTTTTTGAAGAAGTGGCAAAATTCAGGGCAGCACGCCGTATATGGGCAAAGATGATGCGCAGCCTTGGTGCAACAGACGAAAAAGCGATGATGCTGCGTTTTCATGCGCAAACCGCAGACCCGCTGGGCGGGGCTTATTTTATAGAAAACCTTACGGATGAAATGGAGGCCAATGCAACAGCTTTAATAACACAAATTGATGCCATGGGCAGCAGTATTAGTGCCATAGAAAGCGGCTTTATGCAGGAGCAAATTGCGCGGAGCGCGTATGAATACCAGCAACAAATTGAAAGTGGTGATAAGATAATTGTAGGTGTGAATAAATTTTGGAGCGAAGAAGCAACAATGCCACCTTTTAAAATAGATGAAAGCATCCGGATCATTCAAACGGAACAGTTGAAGGCATTAAAAGAGAAACGGAATAATGAACAGGTAAACCACTGCTTACAACAAATAAAAATAGGTGCGCAAGGCACTGCCAATCTGATGCCTTTGGTAATTGCCGCCGTAGAAAATTTTTGCACACTTGGAGAAATAAGCGATGTGTTGCGAGGAGTGTTTGGCGAATATAAGTAAAAGCAATAGCGTATTTAATTTTTATCACATACTGCAACTGTAAGGACTGGCAGGTTTATTGAAAATGGATGTATATTGTTTATTATACAACTGCAGGAGGTGAATAATGTCTAAAACAACATGGAAGCCGCATACAGAACACGGCGATTTAAGTACAAAAGAAAAAAACGATTTGCCTGAAAGCATCTTTGCTTTTCCCAAACAGCGCAAAGAGCCATTGACAGATGCATCGCATGTTAAGAATGCACTCGCACGTTTCGATCAGGTGGAAGGTGTATCGGATGAGGACCGTGATTTGGCTTTTGCCAACATTAAAAAAGCCGCAGATCATTACGGTATCACAATTCAGGAAAAAGACTGGCACGAATTGGGTAAAAAACCGCACACTAAAAATTCATCAAAATAGGGTAAAATTTTACAGGTGTTAAGGTGTTTCTCTGCCGGGGTTCAAGGAAGAACTACAAGTAGTACTCAGAATGCGTGCATAATTGGAGGAATGAAGCAACCTATGCCTTAAATCATTATTGATGGCGGTTTTGACTATATTATAATCCTCAGATTGCTTCACTCGCGCTCGCAATGAGGTTGCTCTCTACGCTCACAAGTCCATGTTCTTTGCTCAGGTCTTGGCAAAGACATGTTTATTCATAACTTTCCTCTTCGTACAACTTTGTGCCCGCGTTTTTACGGTTCAGAACAGCTTTTATTCCTCATTCAACTTCGCTGTATAAGCTTCCATTTCTTCGGGCGAAAGGGTGATGAGCACTTTGTCTATACGCTGCCCGTCCATATCAACTATCTCAAAGGTAAAACCGCGGTATTCCAGCTTGTCGCCAGTTACCGGTATGCGTTCTAAGTGATACAGGATAAAGCCGGCAAGTGTATTAAAATCATCTTCCTCCTCGTCATTTCCCAACCAGTCGGTTTTGTAAAAGTGCGACAGGAAATTGAAAAAGGGCAACTGAGCATCCACCAAAAAACTTCCGTCTTCACGTGCTACAATCTCGTAGTCTTCTTCGTGCGGCTGTGCTATATCGCCCACAATGGCTTCCAATATATCATTGAGCGTTATCATGCCTTGCAGTGTACCATATTCATCCACAATAAAAGCGTAGTGAATTTTGGAGCTTTGAAATTTTTCCAGCACGTGGTATGCTGTATTGTTTTCGGGCACATACATAGCCAGTTGGGCAATGTCTTTTAGTGGTGTTTCGGGTTGGGCAACAAATAAATCTTTTAAATAAATTACACCTTTTATCTGGTCTATACTGCCTTCGCAAAGCGGATACACCGAGTGTATATCAAATTTATTTTTCACATCGGCTACGGTAAGGTTTACGTCCAGCCATGTAATATCGCTGCGGTGCGTCATTAGCGACGTAATATTGCGGTCGCCCAGCCTGAATACGCGCTCAATAATTAACTGTTCTGCTTCTTCTATAGTGCCATGTTCAGTGCCCTCGCTAATGATCGCTTTTATTTCTTCTTCGGTTACCGGCGTTTCGTTAGGCTTAATGTTGAACAGCTTGATAATGGCATTACTGCTTTTACCCAGCAGCCAGATGAAGGGATAGGTAATACGCGAAACAATGCGCATAGGCCCGGCAATATTTTTTGCAATGCCTTCGGGGTTGCTAAGCCCTATTCTTTTGGGCACCAGCTCGCCCAACACCAGCGAAAAGTATGTAATAACAATTATCACCAGCACGGTAGCAATATTGGTGCTGTATGGGCGCACTACTTCGTAGCGGTTTAGAAAAGTAATTATATCATCCTCTATATTTTTGCCGGAGAAAATACCATTTAATAAAGTAATAAGCGTAATGGCCAACTGAACCGTAGAAATAAACTGATCGGGGTGACTGGCTAAATCGAGTGCTTCGCGGGCTTTCTTATCGCCTTTGGCAGCCTGGCTTTCCAGTCTTGCCCTGCGTGCCGAAACCAATGCCATTTCACTCATGGCAAAAACGCCATTCAGGATAATCAGCGCAAGAATTATCAGGACTTCTATCATAGTTAAACTGCAAATTTAGTTAAACAGCAATAATTTGTCCTAAAGCTTTATGCCGAATGTATAAGTAATAACTGATTGTTAGTAAATAATATACAACAGCACCGGAGAAAAGACTTATTTTTTTGCCAAAAGGTGTATTACTGTAAACAAACAATGGTTTGGCCCGTGGTTGCTTAATGTTGAAATTTCACCGTTTTTACAGTTGGTAGCCTTCTGCATTTCAGATACAGCAATGCCGTTTGTATGTTGTATTGCTCCCAAGTACTATATTATTATGCCTTTAGTGTCCAAGCTGCAGCAGTGCTGTTTTATAACCTGATTGTTGATAATTATTTTATAAGACATTCCCCACAAAAAATCCGTGACGCTATACAGTCACGGATTTTTGAAAGTTTTTGCTGTTAAATAGTCCTTTATAAAGTTCGTGAGCCCGGCATTATGGAACCCGACATTGCAGCGCCGGATATTGCACGCTGGTTAATGCGCTGTTCTGCCAGCCCGGTCAGTTCCTGGTCTGCCATATACTCTTCGTCGAGTGTTTGCTGCAGCAGTTGCTGTACCTGTGCCAACCCAAGTTCCTGCGCATACGTGCGGGCAGTACCATACGATGCAATTTCAAAATGTTCTACCTTTTGGCAGGCACCAATTATGGCTGCATCCATTACTTCCTCGCTCAGATTTTCGGCCATTATTTTTTCGCCTTCATCTATAATGCCGTCCATGCCTTTGCATTTGGTGCCGCCCATCAGCGTTGCCAATACGCCGGAATATCTGGTAGCATCTTCCTCGCTGGCACCCAACAATTGATTCACTTGGTCGAGGCGTTGGCGCTGCCTTTTGGTAATGTTTAAATGCTCATCCAAAGCCTTCTTCAATTGCTGGCTGGTGGCGCGCTTAATCATTGCCGGCAGGGCTTCAATTATCTGGTCTTCTACCGACACCAGCATTTGCACATCGTGCTTTAATAATGCTTTTAAATCATTCATCTGGTCCATAATAATAGTTTTTTGGGTGAATACTACTGCGCCCCAAAACTGTGCCCTGTGCTATTGCTGTAAGATTATTTATACATTACTTAAGAAACTGGCATTTGCCGTATAAGGCATATTTTTTTACTATTACCTAGATATCAGATGTTTTGAAAGTGGTGTGATTGTTTAAGCGCTTTAACCATAATCTTCTTTATTGCAACAATGTAATAAGGTAAATGCGATAGGTGGGTAGTTCGTTGCATTACTGTGTTGTAGACGCCACACAGGACAGTGTTATACAACAGAATAAACATGCATCAGGCATAACGGCACAGCGGGATTCCAATTAATATTTTAATATTTTTAAAATCTGATGCTGCATGTATAGCAACCCGCAATGGGCTACTTTTGCCGCTTATTTTATTTAAGAGTAATGTTCAGGCACAAGGGCAAAAGCAGAACGTATATTCATAACCTCAAGCTGGCATCTATGCTTTCGTTGGTTGCAGGCATGGTTAATACTACCGGCATTTTATCTGTACATACACTTACTACCAACCTCACGGGTCATTTTGCTTATTTTGCGGAGGATTTTTCCGTTAAAAACTATGGAATGGCGCTGACTTATTTGTCATTCGTGCTTTCCTTTTTAACCGGTGCTTTCGTATCCAACCTGCTAACAGAAATTACTGTAAGAATAAAACCTGCCATTGGACACGTTTTGCCCATGTTTATTGAAATAAGTATACTTATTACTATAGGCCTTACCGGCGATCCTTTTTTATCATCGGCCGTTGACAGTCGGCTTATGGCTTGTTCACTGTTGTTTGCTATGGGTGTGCAAAATGCGCTGGTCACCAGTGTTTCGCAGTCGGTAGTGCGTACCACGCACTTAACCGGCACGTTTACCGATCTGGGTATTGAATTGTCGCAACTGTTTTTTTATCGTAAAACAAACAGTATTCATCAATTAACCAGAAGCATCTACTTAAAGCTGGCAATTATCAGTTGCTTTTTTTTTGGTGGTATTAGTGCGGGATTGATGTACAGCACCTTCAGGCTAAAAACATTGTTGTTTGCATCTGCTTTTTTACTCATTGCTTTTTACTACGATAATATGCGTTTTCGGTATTACCGTATCAAGCGAAAAATACAATCGAAATAACTATGAAGATGCGCATGTTATTTGCACCCATTTACCAAAAACAATATGCCGCAGGTAAAAATAAAGCATACAACAATTTTATCGGATGAGCATTATGTACTTAAAAGAATTGACTATGAACTGCAGCAGGAAGAGGGTAAATGGAAAAACCAGCAAAGAGAAGTATTTGACCACGGCAATGCAGTAACTGCCCTGCTGTACAACAAAGAAAGCAAAACGGTTATCCTTACACGGCAGTTCAGAATTGCTACGTATGTAAATGGCAACGAGGACGGGATACTTACCGAAACCTGTGCAGGACTAATAGATACAAGTGAATCGCCCGAAGCAACTATTAAAAGGGAGATAAAAGAAGAAACGGGCTATGCAGTAGAGAATGTAGAAAAAGTATATCAGGCATATACTTCGGCAGGTTCGCTTACAGAGTTGTTGTACCTGTATGTTGCCTCTTACACCGAAGACCAAAAAGCAGGTGGCGGTGGCGGATTGCAAAAAGAAGGCGAAGATGTACAAATAATGGAAATTCCTTTTGATGACGCTGTACAAATGCTGGAAAAGGGCGAGATACAAGATGCTAAAACCATCATTTTGTTGCAGTATGCACTTTTGAAGAGTTTGATATAAAAGTTCATCGCAGACTGTACAGATAAGCACAGGTGTTTTTGTGAATAGTAAGGTTGAGATTGGACAGATAATTTATCATTCATTATGCTTCATCCGTGTTCATCTATACAATTCGCAAGCAACAACATTATTCTTGAAATAGATTAGCTTTATACTACAAATGCTATCATTATGGCTTTCCCAGGTTATCATTTACAACGCAAATCTTCTTTCAAAAAGATAATTACCATTATTGTACTCATTTTGATATTGATAATTGGCTTTTGGTTTTGGTGGAGTTATTTATACGTTTTTGGCGAAGGTGTAAAAAGCGGACAACTCAATTACATTGTAAAGAAAGGTAACCTTTTTAAAACCTACGAAGGCAAACTCATTCAAAGCGGTATTCGCTCGCAGCAACCTGGTTCTATACAATCTTACGAGTTTGAGTTTTCGGTTGAAAACGACAGCCTTGCCAATGTGCTGATGAGCAACAGCGGTGCTTACTACGATTTGCATTATAAAGAATATAAAAATACATTGCCATGGCGCGGCTTTAGCCGTTATATTGTAGATAGCATTGTACACATGCAATCTGCAACACATTAATTTTATCCTCCCCACTTTACATCCATCAATTATATACAACAGCCGGCTGGTATATTAATAACAGACGAATAACATCTGGCATAAAATTTATCCGATTCACTTAAAACAATACCTATGAGCACCAACAACGATAAAAACGAAACAACAGGCCACAATCAATCCGACTTTGCAGGCACCAATACCGACAGATATGGTGCACCCAAACCTGCTGATGAACAGGACAATCCCATTAATCCGCAGGAAGCGCAAAATGTAACGGATGGAGCAGGAAGATTATCGGGCGAGGAAGCTGAACGAGCAAGCAGAAAAGCTAATGAAGGTGGCAGCCAGGGAAAAAGCAACCAGAGTTCGAAATAATTTGCTCACAGATGTGACTGAAATAATAGGCTACGTCATTCCGCAAATGCTGCTGATAAGACAGAAGTAAAGCAAGTTTAAATTGGCGGCATTTGCGGAACGACATAGCTACATCATATCACTCTCTCCCACTTAACACATTCTTTCCTGCCTTCAATGCAAAGGTTTTACCCCTGAAATGTAATGTTCCATCGGTTCCTGCTGGCAATTCGATACTTGCCTGCCAGTTTCCATTATTCAATTGATAACTTACAGCAATCATCCCCTTTGGATGCGGCATACTGCCTGAAGCATTCTTTAATTTTCCTAAATGTGGCGTAATGGCAATATGGTTAAATCCCGGCATGTCTGAATCTATTCCCAACACCGTTCTGAACAATTCAATATTCGGGCTGGCTCCCCAGGCATGACAGTCGGAGCGGGAAGCATTAATATCACTCATCTCTGCCCATGTAGTCATACCATATGCCAGATTATCTTTCCATAACCCTAATTGATCCAAATACAAATCGCCCAATCCGGCTTTTACCAAAGCGCGGTTTACATAATACTTAAAATAAACAGTTGCTTGCGTGAGAGATGTATCGTTTAAAAGCTTATTAGCAATATTTGCTGCTTTTTTTTCATCAACGGTGCCGGTTAAAACAGCCAATGTATTGGCGTGCTGAGAAAAAAAGTTATGTTCTTTTGTATCTGCGTATAAGCCCCTGCCCTCGTCCCAATATTTTGTATTGATAGTTTGCGTTAATTGTACCGCTTTCTGTTTATACAATTGTGCATATTCCTGCATTCCCAACTGCTCTTCCAGCTGTGCTGCCAACTGGTACGCCCACAGTAGTTGAAAATCCAATACCGCAGAAGCGCCATCACTTCCCAAAGGTGGCATTCCATTCTGCCAGCCATTGCCTTCGCTCCAATCAGTAAATTCCCAATAGGGTGCGTGTTGCAGCGAGCCGTCTCCACCCTGGTAGCGCGAAAAGAAAGTCAATACATCCCGCACACCGGGTAAAAACTGTTTTACAAAAGCAGTATCATCCCGGTACATCCAATAGTCGTGCACCATCCCAATCCACCATAGGGAAAAAGGAGGTATTTCCTGCGGCGTATATGAGGGATAGCGACTTAGTGTAATGCCTTCTGCCAGGCGTGAATCGTGAATTTGTTTAATAGCATTACGCATCAACCGATCATCGCCGCTATTGTACAGCGATACCAGTGCCTGTATGCGCGTATCGCCTACATATTGCAATTGCTCATAGTAAGGGCAGTCCATATAAGTTTCCACTGCACAATCCCTGGCAGTGCGCCAGCCCACTTCGAGTATGGTATTCAACAACGTATCGCCGGCATCAAACGTAGCGTTGTATTGAAAAGGATAACCAGTGTAAATGCCATAAAAATCGTTAATGGTTAATGGTGCTGCGCTGGTTTGAATAGTTAGTTGTACATACCGGAAGGTGCGCCATGATAAAGCAGTGAATGTTTGATTATTTTTTCCATCGGCAGTTACCTCGTCAAACACGCCTACGAATGCTTTGCCGGCTACTTCATTGCGGTTGCCTTTTTGATATATTACTTTATCGCCTTCTTTTTTATACAACGCTTCGGTATAGCCTATGGTAATGGTAGCTCCTTTTCCACCGCTGAACTGCAATACCGGATAGGCATTTGTTTCAAATCCCTGGTCTAATAAAATGCTTACCTGTGTATTAGCGGGTACCGTAAATGCTTGTTTAGTGGCAGGAAAAGCCGGCGGTATTGTTGTTCCGCTTACAGTTCTTACACTTTGCAGGCGTTGTGGCGTGAGTTCTACCTGCGGAATGCTTCTGGGTACGAGCATCCATCCGTAGGTGTAGTCAAATACGCCTTTGGGCAAGCCGTTAAAAACAGGCGATGCCTGCTTCCAGCTTTCATCGTTAAAATCTGGCTGTTCCCATCGCTGCGGATAAGCATTGAAGTCCACTCTTTCGCCCGGGCCCGCCACATAATACGCATAATGAATATCCACTGGCAGCGGGTTGTAAGCCGTATCTTTGGCGCACTTCCACGAGGCATCTGTATTCACTATTGCTTCTGTTGCAGTATTGCCTTGCATTATAAAAGCCGTCTGCAACGTGATCTGAGCTTCCTGCCGCCACTCGCCAAAGTTCCACACTACAGATGCCAGTACATTGTTTCCTTTTTTGAGATACGGCGCAATATCTACCGTTTCAAAATTCCAGTGGAACAAATCGGCTCTTGCGGGACCGAGCGACACCATTGTGCCATTTACATACAACTTGTACCGGTTATCTGCACTCACATGCACGATGAAGTGAGGGGGTACATTATCCAACCGGACTGTTTTTCTAAAATGATACACGCCGTACTGATGCGGTGCAGCCGGATCTGCCAGAATCCATTTGGCATCCCATCTTTTGTGCAGTATGGAATCGTTGATGTTTTGTGCTGTTGCAAACAATGAAAAGAGGGATGCAATACAGAGCATAAGTATAGCTTTTTTCATAAGGCATATAGCGTTTTATGGCTGTGGTTTGTTGGTGAAATTGGAGGGATAAAAATAAGGGTTGAAGGGAAGATAATTGAATAAAATGAGGACACTTAAAAATGCAGCTATGTTCATATGTCCTTCAAGTGTTAGCATGCACACTTTGAAGAATGGGATAAAATGATTCTTCAGAATCGTTTAAGTATAATTTCCGGGAAAAGCATAAAGTCCGTTGTAAATATAATGCAGATCAGAGGTCTGGTATTGTCCTTTACGTCGCAGTAGCTATGCTAACACATCGAAGAAGATGGGGAACATGGCAATTTTTGCACCGCTATTTCCTTCATAAATAATGTCATGGTTCTCAATCGCATTCAATATATCATAGTAATAATCTGCAATCTCAGAACGTCTTAGCGCGATGTGCGTCCAATGTTCACCGGTTAATTGCATAAGAATTCCATTTTTGAAATTGCGATATTCACTTTCACTAAATTTTCAGATAAGGCTTTTCTTTTATCACCATTTACTTACCATGCTCAAAATAGCACCACCGTACTGCTTTCTGCCATTACATGCACTTATTCAATATCTCCTTTCAACGCGTTGTGTATAGTAAAGGACATTGCGGTGGTTGCAGATAAAAGGAAGTATTTTATACTTTTTTTTACAATGGCTCTTGCCTGCCGCGCATAAGTACCGGAAGACATTGCTGAAAAAAAATGGTGTTTGCCACCATTCAACAATCGTTACATAAAATGATAAAGAAATACAACATCGCCTGCCAAGGCAGGTTTTGGCTGATCTTTAATCTCCACCTGAATGAACAGCGTTGCTTTGGTAATTCCTCTTAAATTTACAATAGATTTCAGCGAAACCCGGCACCGCACTTCACTATCAACCACCACTGCCTGTCCGAACTTTAGTTGTTCAATTCCATAATTCACCTCCATTTTAAGGTTTTGAACATCTACTACTTGTCTCCAAAAATAAGGCAGCAACGAAAGGGTGAGATACCCATGTGCAATGGTGGTTTTAAAAGGGCTTTCACTTTTGCATCTTTCAGGATCAATATGTATCCATTGAGGATCTAAGGTAGCATCTGCAAAGTGATTGATCTGCTCCTGTGTAATTTTATGCCAGGGCGAAACACCCAGTTCTTGACCTAAATGCGATTCGAATTCTGCATGACTTTTTATGATAACCATAGCGGCTAAGATATATAATTTCCTTTCTCAAAAATATATTCGTGTTCGTCAAAGTATGTGCGTAGTGCAACGCTGTGTATAAATAAAAATCCTGCACAATCCGGCGAAGCTTATAAAACCTGCAAATTTCTCCGGCTTAAGGATAGTAATGGATCACTAGGGAGCATCACCGTTGTCCAGCACTTCGGAGTGCGCTGCGCTAACACGCTGTATAAATACAATTTAAACGATTGGTATTCAGCAACCTACAAAACTTATCTTTTGTCCATTTTCTATATGATTAACAGCATTGTTTAATTTCGAAGAACCGGAAGATGTTAATATTAAAAATAAGTTAGTTTGGTTTCTTTTTTCCTTCTATCTTTACATCGCAAGCGGTTAACTCTTTTCTCGTTTAGTGTATTTATTCTTTTATTTAAATATGTACTTTTATTAGTTCTTGTTTTAGTAAATCAGTTAAATTTGTTATTTCGTCCTTAGCAGTTAACTCTTGCAGAAAAGGGCAGTTGAAAAACTGCCCTTTTTCATTTCCAATCATGTTCCGCTGTTCCCATATTCGTCAACCCAGGCGAAGTTTAAAACCATAGGTGTTCAAAACATGCATTATATATTTGAAGGCAGGGCAACAAGCGTCACGCAAGCTTACCAATCGGTCTGTGCTAATCCTTAAACAATATGGATTGAAGAGTGTTAATATGAAATAATCCTGAACTCTAAATAATATACAGATCAAAAGTTAGTACAATTATTACTGAATTTAAAGAAGGACAAAGTCGTTTTTGAAGTGCCTTGCTCCTGTCTTGATTCGTGTCTTAACGAACCTCAGACTTCCAGTTGTCAAGCAATCTCCTCAATGCAATGATTTCCCCAAGATGATAGCTGTTGTGATCAAATAACACCAGTGCTTCGCGCAGCCAGCTTTGTCCGCTTCCATGTTTAAAGGGTGCATACACATCATCCACGTGTTGTAAGCATTCAATAAATGCATTTAAATCTGATTGTATCTTGCCAATGCTTTCATTCCATGCTGCTTCATCTGTTGGTGCAGCTTCTTCCACCCAATAATCAGCAGGCCAATTCAGTTCCCTGTAATTTTTGTTGACGGAAAAATCAAGAATATCTTTTTGTGCAATGCGGATATGTTCAACCTGTTGCCAGATGCTGTAGGGAACGCCATTTGGTTTCTTACCCAAATCTTCAAAAGGAATGTCTTTAATGGCATCATCAAAAGAAACATGGGCATGACTTTTTGTAAGCAAGGTTGCCAGTTCTTTTTTTAGTTGCTGAGATGCATTGTTCTGATTATTCATAGGAAACTATTTATTAAAATAATTGGAGAATAAGCACACCCTTCGGATGTTAGCACATTGTATTCTGAGGTAAAAGATAAAATGATTCTGTAGAACTATCAACTACTTTTTAATCGGAAAAGTATCTGTCTGCACCAGAGATTACAATTCGAATTTCATAACTAAATATGAAGTTTGTTTTCCAATAATCAATGAAATAAAACTTATTTTATTTTCAATATTTTTTGAAAGTTCAGGAACTTATTTATCTTTGCTGCCATAATACGTTTTCATGGAAATACAGGCAGCAAAACAAAAATTCATAAACACTTGGGGCTCACTTGGCAGCGAGTGGGGTATTAATAAATCGGTAGCACAAGTTCACGCATTGCTGCTGGTTTCGACAAATCCAATTTCTACCGACGAAATTATGGAAGTATTAAAAATATCGCGTGGCAATACAAATATGAGCCTTCGTCAGTTACTTGATTATGGAATTATTTATAAAAGAGTAATTGCCGGCGATAGAAAGGAATACTTTGTTGCAGAAAAGGACATTTGGAAGTGGGCTGTAAAAATAGCCATGATGCGCAAGCAAAAAGAAATTGACCCGGTGATGCATGTGTTGAGCGACTTGAAAGAAGCGACAAAAAAAAATAAAACAGAAGAAGGAAAAGAGTTTTATGCAATGGTAAATGACATACACACCTTCACAGAACAGTTTTGCAGTCTGGCAGATAAAATCATGAGTTCAAACCGCGGAGAGCTGCTACTAAAGCTTTTGAAAATCGTTATGAAATGAACTACAATATACTTTCTTATCTTATTTATGGATGTATTACCGTGTACATCATTTATTGGGTAGGGAAAGCCTTTTACCGCAACGGCAGAATCTTTATCCTGCGGCTTTTTCACCAAAACCAGGCGATGACAGATACTACCAATAACCTGCTGCTAATGGCTTATTATTTATTCAACATCGGTTATGCTGTTATCCAATTCAGTTTTTGGGAAAAAGTTTCTGATACAGCTACAATGATAGCTTCCATTGCAACTAAAACAAGCATACTGGTGATGATTCTGGCAGTAACACACTACTTCAACATATTGTTTATTTATTTTCTTTCTAAAAAAGATCATCATTTAACCACATCAAAAACTGTTCAGCTATGAAAGATTTAATTGTTCTTGCTTACAGCATTTATTTGCCAATTGTCGTTTTACTTACATTTTATGTAGCAAACAATTTGTTTAAAAACAGCATTGTATATATGAAAGACATATTCAACGGGCGCTTAGAGATAGCCGCTGCTACGAACACGCTTTTTAAAATTGGATTTTATTTGTTGAATGTAGGCTTTGCCTTATACATTTTAAAGATAACCGATGCCACCAACACTGCACAGTCAACCATTGAGGTGTTGAGCAAAAAAGTTGGCGGGTTCAGCATTTACCTTGGTGTGATGCTTTTTATAAACATGTATTTCTTTTTCAGGGGCAAAAGAATATCTAAACAAAGAAGCATCAGCTTACCGATTTCTGCAACAACAGCTATTAACCCGTAAACAAAATAAACAGTGGAAAAGAAAATAGTCATTGCAGGCGGCACTGGCTTTATAGGCGAGTATTTACATAAAAGATTTATTGAAAGTGGTTACCAGGTTGCAATTGTTTCAAGAGATAAAAAACACATCAATTGGAATGATGAACAAGCAATTATAGCAGCCCTGGAAGGTGCAGCAATGCTGATTAATCTTGCCGGTAAAAGTGTTGATTGCAGATACAACGAAAGAAATAAAACCGGCATCCTGCAATCAAGACTGCAAACAACAAAGGCACTCGGACAAGCGGTTCTAAAATGCAAAAACCCGCCGGGGTTATGGATTAATTCCAGCACGGCAACCATTTACCGCCATGCCGAAGACAGACCAATGACAGAAG
Organism: Ilyomonas limi; assembly: GCF_005233845.1. GTDB lineage: Bacteria > Bacteroidota > Bacteroidia > Chitinophagales > Chitinophagaceae > Ilyomonas > Ilyomonas limi. Next base: position 81,105 of record NZ_SZQL01000020.1, on the reverse strand, counting down.
CTAATGGTGAAATAGGAAGTGGCTTCTCCGTAAATGTTGCAACAAGCTGGGAAGCTGCTTTCTTCTCGTTTCAGCCGCCTGCTACAAGGCAAATTGCATTACGAATGGCAATTGTATTAGGTAAATCAGGAGGTGCGCTCAAGCCACTTTTACATCTGGTACGTTTTGGTATAGGTGGCAAACAAGGCAAAGGCAACCAAATGTTCAGTTGGATTCATATTGAAGACGTGTTCCGCATTATTTTGTTTTTACAATCACATAAAGAACTACATGGTGTTTTTAATTGTTCGTCCCCTAATCCGGTAAACAATCAAACACTGATGCAAACATTGCGACAAGTAATGAAAATGAAAGGAGGAATACCGATGCCTGAATGGCTACTTAAGATCGGAGCAATCATCATTCAAACAGAAACAGAATTGATACTGAAGAGCCGCTGGGTTATTCCCGAAAGGCTTCTAAATACTGGTTATGTTTTTAAGTATCCGGATTTAAGAAATGCACTGCAAAATATTTTAAATGAGGAGTATAAATCTCCTAATTAAATCTCTATCCTATCCTTTAGGTTTGTACAATACAGATTTAAAAGAAAGTAATTATTTAAAGATACTTTGGTTCTATATTAATTGCACTGATTCTTTACTTCCTTCCACTCCCCACTGCCATTGCCACTCCAAACACTAAAAACGCACCGCCTGTATAAAAGTTCAATGCATACGCAAGTGCCGGAGAAAGCAATCCGCCAATCAACAATATCAATGCGACAATAATAAAGAATATACCGATGATAAAACCGAGGTTATTGAGTTTATTGAACATAACACGTGCAGTTTAAAAGAAAATAATGTTGAGTATAAGCGTAACCACTATTAAGATAATAGCTAATGGCACCACTTTTTGATGCCATTTATTGCCAAAATAAGACTGCTTTACCGTTAAGGAATACACCAGCCCCTGCAACTCTTCTTCCGGTTTGGGCTTTGTAATCAAACTCACCAGAATAGTGGTGCAAAAGTTGGCAATCCACGAAACAGACGCTACAATAAATGCCTGCCCCATGCCACTGCTGATTTCATACCAGGGATAAATCCAGCCGCCTTTACCTTCGGCAATGGTCAATCCATGTGTGCAGGCTGCAGCTAATGTACCTGCCACCAATCCCCAAAAGGCGCCATCGCTGGTGGTTCTTTTCCAAAACATACCGAGCAAAAAGGTGGCAAACAAGGGACCGTTCACGAAAGAAAACACCAACTGTAAAAAGTCGTTGATATTATTAAAACTCTTGGCAATATAAGCAGTAACAATAGATAACAAAATGCCTGCAACCGTTACCGCTTTCCCAACCATCAGGTAGTGCCGGTCGCTTTTGTTTTTTACAAAATAACTCTGGTAAATATCATACGTAAATACAGAATTGAAAGCCGTTACATTGCCCGCCATGCCGCTCATAAAAGAAGCAATAAATGCCGTAATACCTACGCCCAGCAAACCGGTGGGATAATAATGCGCAATCAGCGAAGGCAAGGTCATGGTATAATCCAAACCGCCACTGGCATCCTGTGGAATGCTATAGCCTTTAGATGCTAAAGCAGGCTGCATCAGCGTAATGGCAATCACGCCCGGCAAAACAACGATTATTGGCATTAACATTTTAGGAATGGCAGCAATAATAGGCGTGCGCTGTGCAGCACTCATATTCCTGGCCATCATTGCCCGCTGCACCACAAGGAAATCGGTACACCAATACCCAAACGACATTACGAAACCTAACCCGAAAATGAGCGACATAAAGTTGATGCCCATCGGGTTGGTATCTGCATTGCCCATATACTTCCATGCATGGGTATATTGTGGTGGCAAAGAGGCTTTAATGGTACTCCATCCACCGGCATCATGCAAGGCAACTATGACGAGTGGCGTAAAGCCTAACACGATGAGAAAAAATTGTAGTACTTCGTTATACACAGCACTGGTGAGTCCGCCCAAAAAAGTATAAGCCATTACAATGCCTGCAGCAAGCCAGATAGACACATCAAAATCCCAGTGCAAAATTACTTCGAGCAGTTTTGCCAGAGCATATAACGAAATGCCAGAGGAAAACACCGTCATTACTGCGAATGTAATAGCATTTAGTCCTCTTGTTTTTTCATCGAAGCGCATGGACAAATACTCAGGAACACTCCTTGCCTTGCTGCCATAATAAAACGGCATCATAAATACACCCAAAAACACCATAGCGAAGATGGCGCCTACCCAATAAAAATGCACCGTCATAATACCATACTTGGCGCCAGATGCTACCATACCCAATACTTCCTGCGCACCAAGGTTGGCAGAGATGAATGCAAGGCTTGTTATCCACAAAGGAATGTTACGGTTGCTTGATAAAAAATCATTACTTGATTTAATTCGTTTCTTAATAATAAACCCAACACTTACTACAAACAAAAAATAAACAGCAATAATGAGGTAATCGGCAAAATGAAGATTCATAGGCAATCCGTTGTAAATGAAGGCGGAAATTTAGTGCTTATTGGTTTATAAGTGTGTTATAGTAAGATTTATTTTCTTCAATGTAAAAAGGAATAACAGATTTCGCTACGTTAAACTATATCTTTCGGCAATTACTTAAACAAAAATAGCAGGCTTTAAACCTGCTATGATTTATTTAGTTGGTGTATGAAAATACTTGTAATTAAAAAGAACGGACAGCTCTTACATGTATTGTAAAGCTTTTATCATCCGCAAATTTGAAGCCGCCACCAAATTCCTGGTCCCATGCATTATTTGTATCTGATTCTGTTGAACTCCAGTAGTTCGTTGCTGCAAGCCCGGGCACTTTGCTTCTGTGTTTGTACAGTTGATTGAGTTCCTGCTTTGATGGTAAATACCAGTCGCTAAAACCATTAAGCACCAGATCGGCACACAGCTTTGCAGCATATTTGCCACTACCTTGTTTATTTACAATTTTAGTAGTGTTGCTCGCACCGGTACCAATAATAGTTCCTTTGGCGCCGGTAACAATATACGTATTGTTGTACCATTTTATACCGCTGCTCTGGTCTTTGGTGGCAGCCACTAAACCATGCTTTTTGGTAGAGTCGAGATAAAAGATAATGCCACCAGCATGCATATCACCAATACGCAAAGTAGCTTGTATGCTTGCATCTGCTGCTGTTGCTGTTTGGTTTAACGACTGCGTTGCAGTGCTATTAATACGCTCTTTTGTACAGGAAGTAACAGCAAGCAATAAGAAAAAGGAAAGGCTGGTTTTAATGATCGCTTTCATGATTGGAAGGGGTTTTGAAGTTTTAAAATGAAGGTCAGTCAAATATATGAAAGTATTTAAAGCAAATCTGCTCATCTGCACCATCCTTCAGCCGGAAAGCGTTTACTTTCTTACAATGCTTAGTGCAATGTCAGTAGTAAACAAGGGCGTATGAAAGGTATAAACTCCACCCTTGTGTTGCAGTGTTCGCCGGTTTCCATACCAGTTTCCTTTTGCCGGGTTGTACCATTGTACTGTGTATTTACCAGCAGGTAACGACAGCGCCACCGAATCTTTGAAGGAGGAAGTATCCGCTTCATATTTACTTACAAAAGCAGCAGTTACTGGCTCCATATCATGTGGCGTACTATGATGGATGTACACTGCATATTGCTTCCCTTCTTCCGCCAGTACCCGTGTAATTGCTTCTGCAGGTAAAAGCACCAGCAACCCAGGGCTGTATTGCATGTGTACAAAACGGAATGTACTCATAAACTGTTGCAGATGCTTCAGGTATTGCCGTATAGTATCTGCACCGGACGTGCCTTGTGGTGCAGATGGGGTATATTCCCAACTTAAGTTGTTGTAAGCACCGCCGCCATGCAGTATAAAATCCCATGCTTCTACACGCACATCATTTACATCTGCATGTATCAAAGAGCCCATTGTTTCATCCATACCAATTACTTTGTTTAGGCGCAACAACGAATCGAAACCTGGCATGTTGGAAATATGTACATAATGATAGTTGGCAATATCCACCGCCTTATTATCTACTATTGATTGATTAGTCGCAATCAAATGCTTTTTGGGCAACAGCATTTCCGTTTGCCTGATGAGTTTTGCCATGTGCGCGTTCCATTTATCTACTACAGCAGAATCCTTTACCTCGTTGTATGGCTCATTCGATATTTCGTAGTACAGGTTATCAAAAGCATTCAGTTCCTGCACCAGCTTCACCACCATTTTCTCCTGCCTTGCAACTAATGCCGTATCGGCAAGTGATTGAAAAAGCAAAAAACTGTTCTCTCCTTTCGGACCTTTGCCCTGGATGTTATTATCGGGATAAAGCGGGGAATACTGATAAATAGAATCGTTGTATTGATTGCCAAATAGTGTAAGTTCTATCACGATGCTCCGCATAGCCGCCTGCCGCAGGAGGTTTTTCAATCGTATAAAATATTGATCGTCCCATTGGTCTAAATCAAACTTATTACCGCCGTTGATGTATCCTGGAATGTTGCTGCGCTTCCAAGGCGCAATAAGCCGGTTTTCCTTTGGTGCTAACGTATTGTTGTACAGCATCCACTTGATATCGTTCTTACGTTCTACATAAGCGCCGGAGAAAACCCTGGTGTTGTTCATACCTTCTTTTTGCAAGGCATTCAAATAAGCGATATAATCAAAGTCCAGATTAAGCAAGGCACCATAATGCTCTCCTGAGGTAATGAGCAACACAGGCTTTTGACGGTACGTTACATAATGATGATTTTGCGGAGATAACCGTAAGGTATTTTGAGCAGTAGCGTTAACCGAAAAGCAAAAAGCAATAATGCACCAAAAGAGAACAGCAGGTTTTTGTATAGCAGCAATAAGCATAATGCTAAATTAAGCCGTTATTCAAATTTAAGTGCCATTAAATCCTACGTCATCATCCAGTCTCAATTTACTGCCGCATAATTGTAAGCAGAGTAAAGTAATGACACAACATTCACTACAACAGCAATGTTCTTTATCAACAGGGATAGAAAAAGCTTCAGGTAATTTTAATAGCGCGAATTAGTATTTCCCGAACGCATCCTCCTTTATTGTTGTACCCACACATTTATTCACATAACTATAGGAAATCATAACGCGTATTTCTTGCGAGGGGTGTTATTTTGCGCGCCAAAATTTATACTTATGAAAAAATGGATTCCAGTTGTTTTGATAGTATCTGTGTTAAGTTTAGGCATCAGCAGTTGTATAAAGAACGATACTGCACAACCGGTCTGCACACCGCTCACCGTAACTGCTCCTGCCATCGAAGTTACCAACTTAAAAGCATATCTTGATTCTAGTGGTATTAGCGCCATACAGGATAGCCGAGGATTTTTCTATACCATTGAATCTTCAGGTACCGATACTACGCATCCTACCAGATGTTCCGATGTAAGTGTAACCTACACCGGCACTTATTTAAATGGTACCGTATTCGATAGCACCGGCGCCAGTACGCCCATTTCTTTTAATTTGTCGGGTACCATAGCTGGCTGGCAAGAGGCTTTACCCCTTATGAAAAAGGATGGTATCATCAATTTATACCTGCCACCAAGTCTGGCGTATGGCGCTTCCGATTATCAGGGCATTCCGGGCAATTCGTACCTGATATTCAACATCAAACTTTGGGCTTTTAATTAATTTTTATTGTGCATAAAACACATCGCCGCTACAGGTATATTGTAGCGGCGATTTTATTTTATGCTTGCTGTAACAACAAGACAGAAACAACAGAATAAAGATGATCACACGGAAAATATTCATACAAAAACAGCACATTGTGTTCCTGTTGTTACAAGATGCTTTAGCCGTAAAAAAGTAATAGATTTTCTCGCCTCCGTTAATCACTAAAATGTCTTCTTTAGCTGCAAAAAATGACTGTCATCCTTCGATAAAGAATATGCAATAAAAGGTATAAAAATCCGTAATACATCAATTAATTACAGGTTTTTGAATTAAATTTGCAGGTTTTCAAAACACCGTTTTAAAAGTATTTACCGCAATGGTTTTGACCTAACAATTTTTAGTAATCTTTGCTGTATCAGCTATATTTTTCTTCTTAATTACCTATGGAATTAACCCCTGAACAACAGGCTATCATCAATGCTGCCGGCGATATAAAAATCAATGCAGTTGCAGGTTCCGGCAAAACCACCACCATCATTGAATATGCAAAAACGAGGCCCGCAAACAGCCGCATTTTATATCTCGCTTTTAATAAATCGGTAAAACTGGAAGCAGCTAAACGGTTTGCAGACGAAGGACTGCACAATGTAAAAGTAGAAACGGCCCATTCGCTGGCGTATAAGCATATTGTGCATTACAACAACTACAAAATAAAACCGCAAGGCTATAAAACAGCCGAGATTGCAGAAATGCTTCACCTCGAAGCAAGCGGCGAAAAACATGCGGAGTACATCATTGCCAACCATATCAACAAATTCATCGCTTACTTCTGTAACAGCGATAAGAAAAAAGTACAGGAATTAAATTATTTAAATACCATTTATGACGAAAAGGCAAAGGCATTTGTAAAAACATTTTATAGTTACATCGAAAACAAAACGCGCTTACTCCTTAGCAAAATGGATAAAGGCGCAATTGAAATAACACATGATTTTTATCTCAAAAAATTTCAGTTATCCAATCCGGTGTTGTACTACGACTATATTTTGTTTGATGAAGGACAGGATGCATCCCCGGCAATGCTGGATGTATTTTTAAACCAAAAAGCAACCAAAGTAATCGTGGGCGATACGCATCAGCAGATATATGGCTGGCGCTATGCAGTGAACTCGTTGGAGAAAGCGAATTTTGCAACATACCATCTTTCCACAAGCTTTCGCTTTAGTCAGGATGTGGCGGATTTGGCAATGGAAGTGTTGCAATGGAAAAGACACATTGAACAGGAAAAACAAATTGCCATTACCGGCAAAGGCAGCAGCAAACAACAAAAAACAAAGGCTGTTTTGGCAAGAACAAACCTTGGCTTATTACTAAAAGCTATAGAGTATGTAACTACCAAAAAGTACATTAAGCACATTTATTTTGAAGGCAATATTCACTCTTACACGTATGCAGATGAAGGCGCATCGCTGTATGATGTGTTGAACCTGTACAATAAAAAGCATGACCTCATCAGAGACAAGCTGATTAAAGGAATGAAAGACATGAAAGAACTGGAAGAATACATTGAAAAAACCGAAGATACACAACTTCAAATGATGGTGGAAATCGTGAAAGAATACGAGAATGATATTCCAAACATCTTGAAAAAGATTAAAGACAAACACATAGATAGCGATGATAAAGCGCAGGCTGAAATGATTTTTTCCACCGTTCACCGCTGCAAAGGAATGGAGTACGATTATGTGCAATTGGTGGATGATTTTATTACGGAGAAAAGATTAGAAAAATTAAAAGAAGATAAAGAGAATTGTAATACGGACAAACTGAATGAAGAAGTCAACTTGCTGTATGTAGCCATTACGCGAACAAAGAATGTACTGCATATCCCCGATACATTAATACGAGCTGATTTTCCTTCTTCACCCAACATTCAAATCATTCCTGTTGTAAAGGAAGAAGAAAAGAAAAAAGCTGCAATTACTCCTATATACAACCGGAAGGAGATAAAGGAGAAAAGTAATACTTATAAAAGAGTAAGAACAGTACATAAAGTTGCTTACAAGCCGTGGACAGATGAGCTTGACCATGAGCTGATGACAATGTATTATGATGGCATTACCATTGGCATAATGGCAAAGCATTTTGGCAAAACATACAGCGTCATTAAAGCAAGATTGAATGAGTTGGCATTGGAATAAGATTGCTACCTATAATTTATGCGGGCACACTGCAAAAGAGGTTTTAATAAGTTTTTCAATATAATAATAACCTTATCATCAGTATAAAACCTAATACTCCTTTTTCTCCTTCACTACCGTTGTATCTGTTGCAAAAGTTGGCACTATATAGCCACCAGTATCAATAGTTGTATGCGGAAATATTTTTTTTAAATCGGTATAACCGGATTGATTTATTCCTGTTTTATACAAGTACAATTCCTTCAATGTCTTTATATTTTTCAATGAAGTAATTCCTTCTATCGTAACTTTTGTGTTTACCAGATTGAGGTGTTGCAAATTAGATAATGGAGTAAGCTGTTTCAATCCGGCATCGGTAACGCCCGTGTTGGAAAGGTCAAGCCTAGTAAGTTGTGTAAGCTGCTCAACAGTTTGCAATGCTGCATCGCTTATGTTAGTATTAGCAAGTTTGAGCCAAACGATTTGCTTATTTAACTGCTGTATCAAACGCAAAGCATCTGTGCTTACAGTAGTATCGGTAATAAAGCTCACCATAAGGTAATTGCTGGTTTGGGCAACGGGCAAAACCAGCGCACCGGCAGTCTTTAATTTTGCTATGACTTGTTCATCTGCCTTGCTAACAGGCGCATCAGGTATTGTAGTTATTTCCGCTGCTTTCTGCTGCGGTGATTGCAGTGCTAATAAATGCTGTTTAATATCGGATGATTGCTCTATTTCTTTTACTTTTTTATTGAAGTCAGCACCATTATCAATCCACCAATGCAGTAATGCAATTTGACTTTTGGTAAGCTGCGGCTTTTCTTTGGGCGGCATATGATCATCATTGCTTAGTGATAAAGCAAGCCGCTTAATCAATTCACTTTTTTCGGCGCTACCCGCTTCAATTACTATCCCGTCTTTACCACCTTTTATCAGCCGTAAGCTATCGTCCATACGCAAGCCGCCTTTTTGCTTTTCGGCACCATGACAGGAGTAACAGCGTGTTTGTAAAATAGGTTTTATTACATCGGTATATACCTGTGCTTCCTGTACATTTGGTACCGGCTTTATGGTGAGTGATGAATTGCTATCACCGGAAAAAATATTGACTAATGGTTTGGTAAGATAATCGGAGCCATGCGTAAGTGAACCACCTAAGTGACCAGTAATTATAATCAACGCCAGCAAGCCAATGGCTAACACATTTTTATTTGCGGGAAATTGCGGATTTTTTGCTTTAGCATATAACATGCCGGCAACTAAGGTTAATGCAATTGCCATCCACATATGCCACGATACTAAAGCGGTATTGTAATCGTCTGTAGTAGAAAGTAAAGCACCGGTAATGCAGGAAAATAAAGCACTCACAGCGCCTACCAACAAAACAATAGGAACAGCGGATTGCAATGACTTGTATTTTTCTTTACCGGCAAGCCATTGCAACAGCAAGCCAGCCATTAAAATACCAATAGGCAAATGAACCAATACCGGATGAAAGTGACCAAAGAGTTCAGACATAAGAAAAGAAGCTATGAGCCGTAAGCATTTAGTGTTTTAATAAAATCGGTGAGTAAGTTTATTAGCAAAAGCAATCAATATTTTCTGTTCTTCATCTGTTTTGCGTAATGTATCATCTATCATAAAGGCATCTCCAAAATTTACTGCTTTGCAATAAGCAACTGTGTTTCCAATTCAAACGATGAACCTAACGGAACCTCAATAAATCTCCTGCAATCTTTTCGCTTGTTCTACTGCTTCCTTCAGCAATGTTTGAAGGAACAGATACCGCTGCGCTCATTATTTGTTGTATGATACCAAACCTTTCCAAAACAGGAAGGCTTTGAATCAATCTATAAGTGTTTACTGCTATTTCAAAATCTTTTTGCCAGATTTTCAACTCCTTAAAATTTCTCATCGTATTTGGTTTTTTACTTTATCTTCTTTTTATTGCTCGTAGCTCAAACCCATAGCATGCAGCTTCTCTAACTATATCTTTTCCTCCATAACTCCTTCATATATACATTTATCGTCCATTGGTCGGCTAAAGGTTGCTGTGTATAAGGCAGTGTGGGCATGTAGGTAGGCGGACCAAATTCTGTTAAAACTGTTAATGTATCGCCTTGTTGTTTTTTCAATGCTACTATTTTATCCCACCATGCAAAATGCGCCTTTACAGCCTCATCCCATTCCGGTGCACGCGGGTCATTCACCTGCGGACCTTCGGGATGGCCAATGCGCGCATGAACGTGATCTACCCTTGGCAATGTTATGTCTATCGTAGATTGCTGATCCTCCAGGAGTGTTTCACTTACATTGCACCAATGCGATACATCAAAAGTTACTCTTAATGCAGGAACTGTTTCTAAATAATGCCTCGCCACCGGTGCAGCAAACAACATTCTGGAACGATGTGTTTCGTGGCAAATTTTAATGCTGGTTTGCCGGGACAACTGTACGGTATGGGCAATGAATGTCTTGTTTTGTTCGTAAGAAAAATAATCTCTACCGGAATGGCAATTGATGTATAACGGTCGCTGCATTGTATTGGTAGCAGCCGCATCAATCATACCAGTAAACGTGTTGAAATGTGTTTGGTAATCGCTCTCATGACCTGCGGTCAAAAAGCCTACTTCCAGCGAATATTTTTGCAGGGCATTAAACAACTCATCCTGCTCTTTTTGTTGTAGCGGCCACCAGATTTCAATACCATCGTAGCCGTCCTTTTTTACTCTCGAGCAAAACTCATCTGTAGTTCCGGGAAAGCCCCAGTTGGTTGCTAAAACTTTCAATTTAAAATTGTTATTCATGTTGTTGATGGTTTGTGGTATGGCTAGTGCGCTCATAGAAGAGAGCAGTAATGCTGTGGTGGTTTTGGTAGTGGTTTGTAAAAAAGTTCTCCTGGTGAATGGCATATTTTTATTTTGTTAAACACATAAGACCATATGAATATAAGTACTCCTGTAAAATTAAGGTAAGGTGATATTGTCTGTCATTCCATTGCTGCCAGCAAGGTGACTTTATAAAAGCAAACTTAGCGGTGGCCTTGTATGGAATCTGCAGTCAGCCTTTACTTTGAACTAATTGTTAGAGATCAATACTGTGAGCAGTAACATTTATCTATCACCATCCACAGATTCCGCACAAAGCTGGCGCAAATTCTTAGAAAGCAGAGTTCTCGTGCTGGCGGCGTTGCGGAATGACGGGCTGCATTGCTTTTAATCAGGTTGATTTATTATACATTCAATTATTACATAAACATTATTCCAATTTCCTGCTATGTTCTTCCTGTGTTCCTATTATGCTATGTATTAAAAAATCCTACACTAAAATCTCCTCGATTACTCTCCCTTTTACATCCGTTAATCTAAATGGCCTTCCCTGAAAGTCGTACGTGAATTGCTCATGATCAAAACCAAGCTGGTCGAGGATAGTTGCCTGCACATCAAAGCAATCTACTTTACCACTGATAGCGCTGTAACCAATCTCATCGGTTTCTCCGTAAGAAAAACCTTTCTTAACGCCTGCACCCGCCATCCAGATGGTAAATGCTTCGGTATGATGATCGCGCCCTTTATATGGATTTTGCTTGCCTTCCCTGTTCTCCATCATCGGCGTTCTGCCAAATTCACCACCCCAGATAACCAGCGTTTCATCCAGCAATCCACGCTGTTTCAAATCTAAAATCAATGCTGTAACAGCTTTATCAGTTTGGCGGCATTTATTAATAAAACCAATATCAATGGCAAGGCTTGAATCGGTACCATGACTATCCCAACCCCAGTCGAATATTTGCACAAATCGCACTCCTTTTTCTACCAGTTTTCTGGCGAGTAAAATATTATTAGCGAGGCACGCCTGCCCTGGCTTGGTGCCATACATATCATGAATATACTGCGGCTCATTATTAATATTCATCACTTCGGGCACAGATATCTGCATCTTATACGCCATCTCATACTGCGAAATGCGCGACAGAATCTCAGGATCATTGTACTGCTTGTATTCCTCCGCATTTACTTCATTTATGGCATTAATACTTGCTTTGCGCAAATCGCGGCTCATACCATCAGGGTCTTTGATGAACAACACCGGATCGCCCTCGCTGCGGCATTGCACGCCCTGATAAACGCTGGGCAAAAAACCACTGCCCCATACGCTTTTACCTGCGTCCGGATTTTTACCGCCGCTTGTGAGCACTACAAAACCGGGCAAATTTTCGTTTTCTGTTCCTAAGCCATATGTTACCCAACTTCCAAGGCTCGCTCTCCCCAGGCGTGGCGATCCGGTATGTACTAATAGCTGCGCCGGACCATGATTAAACTGGTCGGTGGAAACAGCTTTCAGAAAGGATATTTCATCTACAATGGAAGCCAGGTGCGGCATGTTTTCGCTTACCCATGCGCGGCTCTCGCCATGCTGTGCAAACTTTGCCTGCGGACCAAGCATCTTTGGCACACCACGAATAAAGGCAAAACGTTTTCCTTCCAACAAAGAAGGCGGACACAATTGTCCGTCCATTTTTGCCAGTTCCGGCTTGTAATCAAACAGCTCTAATTGTGAAGGTGCACCCGCCATGTGCAGGTAAATAACACTTTTTGCTTTGGCTAAAAAAGGTGGCTGCCTGGGCGCTAATGGATGTGCCGGATCGAAGACAATGGGCGATGCACTTTTCTTTTGCGAGCAACCAAATAAAGTTGCGAGTGCAAGCCCGCCCAAACCCATCGCACTTTCTTTTATGAAGTGCCGGCGGGTATGCATGCGCAATACAGCATGTTCTGCTTCGCGAAGCAATCGCTGGTTGTGTAGTTCCTGTTGTGTCATAAGCCTCACCCCCTGCCCCGCTCCACGGAATAGAGCGAGAACTTTTTTATCTGTAATTACTGTTGTATTCGTTAATTTTTAAACCATTATTTATTTCAACTCATTCATTTTCTTCATCTTGCTTAAAGCTTATCATTCTGCGTTTTTCATTGGGCGGATGAATGGGTTGCTTTAATACTTTAAAAATAACAGCGATATTTTGTTTTCTAAAATTATAATTTGTACCCTCAGAGCATCTGCACCATTCCAACTTCCTTTATCCTAAATCTGCTTCTTAATTCTTTGTTACTACTTCATCCAGGTTCAGCATCGCATTGGCAACCACTGTTAAGGCCGCTGTTTGCGCATTGGTATGTTCATTAACGCCACCAATTATTTCATACACCTTTTGCTTATCTGCTTTAAACTGTTCATACGCGGTGTTATATAGTTTTAGCAATGCCGCCAGACTTTTATTATCTATGTTGTGATACGTGACTATAGTATAACCTTTCTTTATTTGCTGCACCACGTTCTCTCCGCCCTCGTTTTGCATACGGTAAGCGAAGTGGCGCGCAAGATCAAGAAAGGCACTGTCATTGAGCGTAGTGAGCGCCTGCAGCGGCGTATTGGTATTAATGCGCCGTACCGTACATACTTCGCGCGAAGCAGCATCAAACGTAAGCATAGCCGGGTAAGCAGCCGAGCGCTTCCAGTACGTATAAACAGCCCGGCGGTATTGCTCGCCACCGGTACTTTGCACCCACTCGGCACTGTTCCAGGGCGACTGCCAGATGCCCGGCGGCTGGTAAGGCATTACGCCCGGACCATACATTTTATCGTTCATCACGCCTGCAATACACAATGCCTGATCTCTGATTGCTTCGGCAGACAGGCGCACCCGGGCGCCACGTGCATAGAGTTTATTAAAAGGATCTTTTTGTTGTAATTCGGGAGTAAGTTTAGAGGTTTGCTGATAGGTGGCACTCATCACAATGGTTTTGATCAACTGCTTTATACTCCAGTTATCTTCAGTCATAAACTGATAACTTAACCAATCCAGCAATTCCGGGTGCGTGGGTGGAATGCCCTGTGTGCCAAGGTCTTCCAATGTTTCGGCGATGCCGGCACCAAAGAGTTGCTCCCACACACGGTTGGCCATTGTACGTGCGGTGAGTGGGTTTTGTTTGGAAATCATCCACATGGCGAGCCCCAGCCTGTTGCGTGGTTGCTTTGCCGGAAAAGGATTTAAAATATGAGGCACACCGGGCAACACTTTATCGCCTTTTACCAGCCAGTTGCCGCGCTCAAATACATTAGTAGTGCGGTGCATAGCGGGCGGGTTATCTATCATCACCGGCGTAGTAGGCACATCTGCATTCAGCAGTTTCCAAAATTCATTTTTTACCGCTGTATAGCCCGGCTGGTCTTTGCCGGGGAATGGCTGTGTAAAATATAACCAATCGAGCATAGCGCCGGCATCCGTTGGCTTTTGCAGGTTGCTGTTGGTATAAGTAAAGATAAGATGATGCATGCCAGTGGCAGGCTCAATGTCTGTTTCGGTTATTTGCCAGCCGGAAGTTTTGGCTAATGGTATGGTGGCTATTACTTTTCCATGTACATCATCCAAATGTATTTGCCATACACCGCCATCCATCCAACCCTGGTAGCGAAAAATAAGGTGGCTTTTGCCGGTTAAGTCCACGTGCTGCAAACGGCATATGGCATTGTTGCGAAAGGAGGCCCACTTTGTATCATTCAGTTCGCTGTTTGTAAAGCTGTCGCAGGCAAGCGAATTATAAGCAGGCTGCCAGGTTTTTAAAAATTCTTTCACTTCTTTGGCGCGCTGTTGCGAAGTATTGTTGCGCACCCAATTCACCACTTCAGTTAGTTGTTGCTGCATGCTATCGTTGTAAATACGAAGCAAAGGATAATCGGCATAAGTATCTTCATCTCTGGTATCGTTGAAGAAAGCAGCAAACTGGTAATATTCTTCATGCTTGAAGGGATCGTAGGGATGGCTGTGGCACTGCACACATGAAAAAGTAGTGCCTTCCAGCACATTCCAGGTGGTGTTTACACGGTCGAGCACAGCAGATGTTCTAAACTCTTCATTATCGGTGCCGCCTTCATCATTAGTCATCGTATTGCGGTGAAAAGCCGTTGCTATATAATCTTCATCTGTAGCGTTAGGTAACAAATCTCCGGCAATTTGTTTTATCAAAAAACTATCATACGGCATGTCCTTGTTAAACGCTTTTATCAGCCAGTCTCGATAACGCCAGATATTGCGGTTGTCATCCCGCTCGTAGCCTTTCGTATCGGCATAGCGCGCCAAATCTAGCCACATGGAAGTCCATTTTTCACCATACCGCTTTGATGCGAGTAAACTATCTACCAGGTCTTCATAAGCATGATTGCTTTCATCGTTCAGGAATTTATTTGCTATGCTTTGTGGCGCGGGCATACCGGTAATATCCAGGCTTACCCTGCGCAATAAAGTGGTTTTGTCTGCCTGTGGCGAAGGATTTAAATTATTCTGATTTAATTTATCTAAGATGAAATAATCCACTTCATTTTTTGCCCAATCACTTGTAGTATTTACCAGCCCGAAAAACTTCTTGGGCATGGGTACTTCAATGGGTTTTAATGCTACATAGCTCCAGTTTTCGCCCCATTGTGCGCCCTGCTTTATCCACCTGCTCAGGAGGTCTATTTCTTCTTTGGTTAATGGCTCGTGGTGGTAAGGCATGCGCTCTTCAGGATCGGTTAGCGTAAGACGGCGGATCATTTCGCTGTTATCCGGGTCGCCGGGTACAATCGCGTACTTGCCGCTCTTTGTTTTGGCGAGGGCTTCCTCGCGAAATAATAAACTAAAATTGCCTTTGGCACGCACACCACCGTGGCAACTTATACAGTTTTTATTGATTATTGGTTTCACCTGTGTGCTGTAATCTACCCGGTCGCCTTTTGTGAACAGCACAAAAGAAAGCGTAGTCACAGCAAGCAACAAGACAACAATGGTTTTTTTGGAATAAAGCAATCGCATGAAATATTTTCAATGGTCTAAAATACAAATTAGTAAACTATTTACTGTTAAAAGCATGTTTTATAATCATGTAATAAAGGCAGAACAGTTTAAAAATGGCAATCATTGGATAATAGCGACCAAGAATAGAAGTACTGCGCTGAAGTACTTAATAGCCTGGAATAATTAATTGTACCTTCTCACACCATCGTGACGAACCGAACAGCTACAATCAAAGCAATCGTAAAAAATAAGCAGATTTTCCAGGTAAATTACCTGCGCCAAGTGAATAGCTCAAACAGCTATCAGTATAAATGCTTTCAGCAATTCGTTAACGAACAGTATAAAGGTAGCTTTTTTATAAACTGCTATAACATACTGAGTTTAATGGGCTACAATACATCCAGATTTTCGTTCTGCTACCAACATTTAAGAACGTGAAGCCTGTACATATACACATTTCCCGCTTTTGTCGCAATATTCCGATGCAACGGTTATAACTGATTTAATTTTGCCAAATGGCAACAGCATGGTACAAGAGAAAATGGGTAATTGTTTTACTGCATACGGCTGTATGGACATTAATTTTTTTGCTTCCGCTTTTATTGTCGCAATCTATTCAGCGTGGAAAAAGAGAGCACGTAGAAGCCGACAGAAGCTGGTTTGTTTATCTTACCATTTTTACTGATATTCTCTGGGTTGTTTTATTTTACCTGAATTCTTTAGTATTAATTCCCAGGTTTATTTATAAAAGAAAGCTTTCTTATTATGTGTTGCTTCAGCTACTAATTATAGCAGTGCTTACGTTGTTTCAGTGGATTTTCTTTACATTCATTATCAAAATACCATTCAATATCAGCGGCTTTATCTTCTTTAATATTTTTCCATACCTTTTTATTCTTGCATGCAGTACTGCTTACCGCATGATACAAGACAGAATGGAAGCAGAACGGTTGTTGAAAGAAAAGGAAAATGAAAACCTGAAAACGGAATTATCTTTTTTGCGCTCGCAGGTAAGTCCGCATTTTATGTTCAATGTGCTAAACAATATGGTGGCGCTGGCGCGTAAACAATCAGAACAATTAGAGCCTTCGCTCATCAAGCTTTCTTCGCTGATGCGCTATATGTTGTACGAAACGGATGAGGCAAAGGTACCGCTGGAAAAAGAGGTAGAATACCTGCATAGTTATATTGATTTACAGCAGCAACGCTTTGGCAAAAAACTAACCGTGAAAGTGGATATTGATATACAGGATTGCTGTTACGAAATAGAACCCATGCTATTGATACCGTTTATAGAAAATGCGTTTAAGCATGGCACCGGCATGATAGAGGAACCGGTGATTAGTGTGCAATTAAAAGCCGATGCGGGCGTGCTGTATTTGACGGTACAAAACAAATTTAACTGTAACACAGCCGAAGTGAAAGATAAGGCTTCGGGCATTGGTCTTACCAATGTAAAAAGGCGTTTGAATTTACTATATGGCAAAAATCATTCTTTGCAAATTGCCGATAAGAATGGCTGGTTTGTAACTTCGCTGCAATTAAAACTGCACTAATGCTGCGTTGCCTCGCCATAGACGATGAACCCCTTGCACTCGAACTGCTGGAAGATAACATCAGCAAAGTGCCTTATTTAGAATTAGTTGCCCTTTGTTCCAACCCGCTGGAAGCAATGCAGGTGTTGCAACAACAATCCGTTGATCTTATTTTCCTGGATATACAAATGCCCGGCTTAACAGGCTTGCAGTTTATACAAAGTCTGGCAAAAAAACCCATGTTTATCCTTATCACTGCATACGAAAAATATGCATTGGATGGCTACAACTTAGATGTGATTGATTACCTCGTAAAGCCGGTTTCTTTGGAGCGGTTTATTAAAGCCTGCAACAAAGCGTGGGAGTTGTACCAGTTAAAAACAAAACAGCCTATTGCTGTTGAAAAAGAAAGTGCCCCGGAATATATTTTTGTAAATGTAGAATACAGCCTGGTAAAACTGGTGATTGCCAATATTATGTGGATTGAAGGACTGAAAGATTACATCAAAATTCACTTGCACAATAACAAGCCGGTGGTTACGCGCATGAATATGAAAACGATAGAAGACCAGTTGCCGCCTGCCAGATTTCTACGCATTCACAAGTCGTATATAGTTTCTGTTGACTATATTACTGCCATTAGAAAAAACAGTGTTTTTATGGATGATATGGAGCTTCCCGTAGGGGAAAACTACCGCGATGCAGTGGCGGCTTTGACGGGAAGGCAGAGTTTATAAATTTAATTAACGCTAACAGTGTTCTAAATATGAATGTTGTATTTGGGAGTAAAGCAATATCGTCACTGCGGGCTTAAGCAAAGCAGTTTGTGCTCAACCTTACATCAATATAGATGGCTTAGTTTGATTGTACTACCATCCACAGATTGCTTCACTCCGTTCGCAATGGCGTAGTGTAAGATTGCACTTTAGCAGGTTTCGAACTCTAAGGTTTTAAACCTTGTCAGCGTTGCCTATGAATGTATTTTTTTTTCATCTGATGCCTCATCAATTGATACAGAGGTCTATATTCTCTTTTTTAATAGAAAATAATAGCTATGCATGGAGGAATCTTCATAAACAATGTTTGCAAGATCCCAACCATTAAAATACAAAAAGTTAAGTGCAGCAGCCATATTTCCTCTAAAAGAAACCGTATTTCCTTTACTATCTCTGATAAACGCATCTTTTTTGTTGTCTTCCGGTTGAAAAGTAAAGCAAAGTTTGGGTGAGCTTACGTAAATACTGCTGTTCCCGTAATCAACTGATTGTTTACTTATTTCGGATTTAAAATATACTTCGGCATAATGAGCGTTGATACTATCCAACCGAATATCATTCAGATAGCCGAAAAAATTAGTAGAAGGTTCACTTGATTGTGCTGACAATCCTGAGACTAAAAGGGTAAAGAGTAGGAATAAAATACTTCTCATAATTTTTTAGTGCAAGTGTTTTAATTGTCTTCAATTTTATGTACTGATTTCCATTACTGCTTTGTGTTCGATACGCAAATACACAAATAATGCAGCAACAATGGCGATGCTATTGCAATAAACTTATTATACGCTGCCTTAAAAAGGATTTATTACCAATACATTGCTCTGCCGGAATAAAAAAGGGGGATGAAACAAGCGTTCGTCTCATCCTCTTTTCACTAAATTTTGCGTTATTTAATAGGCACCAAAGCCTCCAGGTTTTCCCAATGCAATCCAAATCCTTCGTCATTTGCCTGGTAGGTCAGATGTTCTGCCATAGGAGCCTGTTTAGGGGTAGCCGTTACCGTAAGCACATTCTTCGATTCATCAAAATTGGCAACGCCGCCTTGTTTGATTCCCCATTGACCGGTTTGCGAGTTAAAAATATACGTCCACTGGTTCTGGGACGGAATTACAAATACACTATATGTACCCGCAGGTAACTTTTTGCCGCCCAGCATAATGTCTTTATCAGTAGTAAACAGTGTGGCTTCATCGGCGCCTCCACGCCATGCTTTATCATAGGGCACCAGACCGCCCCAAATCTGTCGGCCTTTCACCGCAGGGCTGCCATAGGTAATCTTGATATTAGCCCCCGACACTACACTCGTTACAGTATCATGCGGGCTTACTCTTTGCGCCGTTACAGCAAAAGGCACCAGCAAACTGGCTGCTGCCAAAAGAACGGAAGAGAGGAATAGTTTGCGTTTCATAATATTTGTTTTTAGTAATGGAAAATTAGTAAAAAGGTTAGCTAATGTTAGTAATATTCATGTTATTTAAGGTGCTATTATAATGCCTCTGAAAAAACCAGGCTTACATTATTCATTAAAATTATAAACTTTTCCATTTCATCTCTACTTTTTTACCGTTCATCACAGCCTTATCTTTTTTGTCGCAACATTTTGCGGAATCGTCTCATTTGCTCCAAACGCGCCTTCGCGCAATAATAGCTTTGCGTCATTAATTTAATTCTTTATGAAAAAGTTGTTGTTTGTGGCAGTAGCCTTCCTGTTTTGCCTGAGTGTTTCGGCACAGCTTCCGGGCGGAAATGTAAAGGCTGGCAAAATGCCCAATATGCCTAATCTGGGCCGCCTGTATGGTAAACTGGTGGACAGTGCCGGCAAACCCATTGCAGATGCATCTGTGCTAATACTGCAATCAAAATTTGACTCTGCTACCAAAAAGATGAAAGAAGTTTTGGTAAAAGGATTAACTACCGATAACAAGGGCGAATTTAATGCAGAAGAATTGCCGTTAATGGGCGTCAAAATCAAGATTTCGGCTACCGGATTTAAAGAGCTGAACCAACCGGTGCAGTTCCTAGACCCTTCTAAAATGCAAAAGCCTGCGCAAGGCACTACGGGTAGCACACCTGCTGCAACTTCCGGTGGCGGAATGCCCGCTTTCCCATCTTCGTTTGATAAAGACTTAGGCAAACTGGAAATGACCGCCGATGCAGCACAGTTGCAAGGCGTTACCGTTACCACCACCTCTTCTGCCCTGAAGATGGATATAGATAAAAAAGTATTTAATGTAGAAAAAAATATTGTAAGTGCCGGCGGTACTGCCGTAGATGTAATGCGCAACGTGCCTTCTATCCAGGTGGATATAGATGGTAATGTAAAGCTGCGCAATGCTTCGCCGCAGATTTATGTGGATGGAAAGCCTACTACGTTATCCCTCGACCAGATTCCTGCCGATGCCATTCAAAGCGTAGAAGTAATTACCAACCCTTCGGCTAAATACGATGCTTCGGGCGGCAATGCCGGTATTCTGAATATTGTATTGAAGAAAAACAAAAAGACCGGCTACAATGGCAATATTATGGCAGGTGTGGATAGCCGTGGCGGCATAAACGGCGGTGGCAACTTTAATGTACGGCAAGGCAAAATAAACCTGAGTGCAGCCGTAATGACCAACATGATGCGCAACCAAACCACAGGCACCACCGACCGCCTCAACCTCGGTGATACACAAACACACGTGTATCAAAGTAACCTGAATAAAACCCGTGGTGGCTTTATGTTTGGCAGGCTTGGCTTAGACTATTTTGTTACCAATAAAACCACATTGTCTATTTCCGGCATTAAAGTGCACGGTGAGTTTAAGCCTAATGAAACAACGGATATTACTACTGATAGTTTGTTCAATAGTGGTATAAAAAGTATGTACAGCCAGCGTATTGCCAATAGCCAGCGCACCTTCAACGCCAATGGTTTGCAAGCCGGTATGGTACACAATTTTGCCAAAGAAGGTCAGCAGTGGACTGCCGATCTGAATTATTTCTCTGGTAAAAGCAGCGGTGATGCCTTGTACACCACTAATTACTACAATGGCAGCGCCATCAACGGAACAGGACTGCAAAGGGTAGTAAGCGATGGCAACAACCAGTTTTTAACCCTGCAAACAGACTATGCACAACCCATTGGTAAAAGTACCAAACTGGAAACCGGTGTACGTGCACAGTTGCGCCAGCTTACCAACGATAATGAAACATATGTGGGACCAACAAAAGACCAGTTTACCAAGGTTTATACCGGCTCTACCAATTACAAAAATCACGATAACGTATATGCAGCGTATGTAAGCGTAAAGAGCGCCATTAAAAACTTTGGCTACCAGGTAGGTTTGCGCGCAGAAAGTTCGGACTATAAAGGTGAACTGACTAACACCGGCGAAACCTTCAGCAACAAATATCCTATCAGTTTATTTCCTTCGGTTTTCTTAAGCCAAAAACTGAAGAAGAACCAGGAGTTGCAGGCAAGCGTTACACGTCGTGTAAACCGTCCTAATTTCTTCCAGGTAATTCCTTATACAGATTATACAGATAGTCTTAACATCACAAGAGGTAACCCAAGCTTAACACCAGAGTTTACCAATTCTTATGAAGTAAGCTACAGTAAAACGTTCAAAGGTGGCAACAACGTATTAACTTCTATCTATTACAAGCATACCAACAATTTAATTACGCGCTATTTGCAGCAGGACATTAATGATATAACTGGTAAAGAAGACCTGATCAACACGTTTATCAATGCTAATTCCAGCTATGCTTACGGTGCAGAGTTAACTGCTGTAAACCATCTTACCAAATGGTGGGATGCCACTACCAACGTGAATGTATATAACTCAAAAATTAACACCGATAACATCAGCAATGCCATTCAGCAAGCTGCAATGTGGAGCTGGTTTGGCAAACTGAATAACAGCATCAAGTTGCCTAAAAACTTTGCTGTCCAATTGTCTGCCGATTATCAAAGCAAAACCAACCTGCCGGTTGATAACAATTCGGGCCAGCGGATGGGACCTCCAATGAGCCAGGCACAGTCTTCTTCGCAAGGTTATATCCGCTCTTTCTGGGGTACCGATATAGCTGTAAGAAAAAGCTTCCTGAAAAATAATGCGGCAACAATAAGTGTAAGTATGAATGATATTTTCAGAACACGCAAACAAGACCAGTATTCGTACAGCAACTACTTTGTGCAGAACTATTATAGATTGAACAATCCACAACAGGTAAGAATCAATTTTACTTACCGCTTTGGCAAAATGGATGTAAACCTGTTTAAACGTACCAATATGAAGAGCCAGGCTGAAGGAATGCAGGGCGCTACGCAAGGAATGTAATGGTGAGTGGAACATAGAAAGCTGGTGCATCATTGCACCGGCTTTTATACTATGTAAGGCAAAGTTCTTATGAGAAATTGTTTAAAAATTAAAACCATTAAGGCAAAAAGAATATAAGTTATACAAAGTATTCTTTATTAAATTTTCGTAAGCTTCGAGGTCTTAATACCCTCGTTTTACCGGCAGGCAGGTTTGTAGTTAAAATAATTATCTCAAACAGCTTTTTACGCGGCCAAAACATTACTTCGCCGTACAAATTATAGACCTCCTAACGCATCTGTAAAAATTATACATTCACAATCTCTACTGCAAATTATTAAACGCAAAACAAACAACACATGAAAACGCTTAAACACAGCCTGCTGTTATTAACGGCATTGGTATGTTTTGCTCAGGTACATGCGCAAACTACCGATGATATTGTAAACAAACATATTGAAGCAATGGGTGGCAAAGACAAACAGGCACAGTTAAAATCCCTTCACATGGACATGACTATGCAGATAATGGGCAATGAAGCACTCTCTTCGGTTACTATCGTAGAAGGTAAAGGAAGCCGGTCCGAATCGGATGTGATGGGGCAGAAAGTAATACAGGTAGTAACCGACACCAGCGGCTGGATGATTAACCCGATGGCGGGTGCTGCTACTGCTCAAGCTATGCCCGAAGAGCAGTATAAACAAGGAGCAAACCAGATTTATGCTACCAGCCCATTATACAACTATACCGAAAAAGGAAGCACCCTGGAGTTGCAGGGACAGGAAAAAGTGGGCGATGTAAATGCCTATAAACTGAAAATAACCAACAAAGCCGGCAATGCTGCTACCTATTACATTGACCCTAATACTTATTACATCATTCAGATGAGTGTAAATGGCGAAATGATGGGTAACCCGGTTACGATTACAGTTACCAACTCCGATTTTCAAAAGACACCGGAAGGTTATGTGTTTCCGCGCGCTATACAAACAGACATGGGTGGGCAATTTTCCATAACCGCGAAGGTTACCAAAGTAGACGTTAACCCAACAGTAGATGCTACCATATTCGATATGCCTAAACAGTAAATAAAGACAATAAGCAATTACAATCCTTTTCTCATAAAAATGGAGCAATCGTACCCTTTGTTTCTACAAAGGGTTTTTTGTTTAGGTTATTCACTACAATACAGGTATAATATTAAAGTTAAAGTAGGATAATGTTGCCCGTCATTCCACAAGCCTGTAACGACTCTGATTGTGAATTAACAAGAAAATCTATCAACATCAAAACGCCAGCACAATGCCTTCTTTTAAAGCTTTATCATACTTCCGTTTATCAAACTTGTATAAAAACGGCGACCGGTGTGCACCAATACTTTTCTGTTCATCCAGCTTTTTAATAATGCCGAGCGATAGTAATTTTTTGGGGAAATTTCTACGGTCCAGTTTCTTGTCCAGGATGGTTTCGTACAGGTCGTGTATTTCGGGTAATGTAAATTTTTTAGGCAATAAATTATAACCAATTGGCTGCAAATTAATCTGCATTCTTAATGCCTTCAATGCTTCCGTGACAATGAGGTTATGGTCAAATACAAGTTGGGGAATAGAATGAATGTCATGCCATGTACATTCATCAGAAAGATAGTCAGGCTGCGGGTTTACCTGCGAATATTCTGTTACCGAATAATAACCGATGGAGACCGTTCTTTTCAGCAACCAATGTTCTTTTGGAACATCCGTTTTCCATATAGATTCCAGGTGTGCAATGTCTGCTGCTGTCCGTACAGACCGTTTTGGTTCGCCAAACGTATGAAACTGTTGTAAAAACAATTGAGATAAGCCGGTACGCTCTGTAAGTATTCGCGAAGCCGCGTCTTCCAATGTTTCCTCCAGTTTTATAAAACCACCGGGCAATGACCATTTTTCAGCATTTTTCCATTTAAGTAATAATACTTTCAGCTGGCGCTCATGGTAGCCAAAAATTACACAGTCAATAGATAAATGGTGCAAAAAATATTTATCACCATGGTGTACAAAGTCTAAAGTATCATTCTGTCGCATAGGTTAAAATTAAGGTGTAACCGTCTTTTGGCATGTGAAAATAAAAAATTTATACCATTGCGTATTTTTCACAGAATAAACTTTTATTTTCGTAGTACACTATTATAAAACATTGCATGTTGCCTAAAAAACTGCTCTTTTTTGCTGCTGCTGTTATTGCTGTAGCTTCGGCTATCAACGCTTTCAAAATCCCCTTTACCAGGTCAAGTCATCAAAATGAAAGCAAACACAAAACTGCTTTCCGCCAGCTCAACAAAAACAGAAAAATGGATGAAGACTTAAAACAACCTGTTGAAGCAAGAATAAACAACCCACTGCAACAAATGACCATTGAGGAAAAAACAGGTATGATGTTTATCAACGACACCGTATAAACGAAGATGACAGTATCCGAAAGAAGCCGGGCAATAGACCATTCACTTTTACACCTAACGACTTTTATACTTCAAAAACAATAATCATCTAACACAATAAAACTACCATATAATGCAAAGAAGAAAATTTCTACAACAATCGGCTGCCGCTGCGGTGGCAGGCTTACTATTACCACGCATGAGCCGTGCGACATCTCTTTTTAGTGCAACTGCAATGCCGCCCGCCGGGCTTCAGTTGTACACCCTCGGCAATTTAATGACTACAGACACAAAAGGTACTTTACAAAAAGTGGCTGCCATTGGCTATAAGGAGCTGGAAAGCGCAGGCTCAGAGAAAGGCAACTTTTATGGTTACAAGCCAAAAGAATTTGCTGCCATGATAAAAGATATGGGTATGACGTGGCGTTCGGCGCATGTGGGCGGTGCACCTTTTACAATGGCGCAAGTGATGAAGATGGCTAAAACTGCTGAAGATTCAGCGAGGATAAAAGGTTATATGGAGCGGTTTAAGAATGCACCAAAGTCATTAAACCTGAAAGAAAATTATCAGGAGCTGGCAGATGCCGCTGCTGAAGGCGGTATCAGCTACCTGGTATGTTCCAGCATTCCGGTAAACACTTTGGATGAGATAAAAACAGCAGTAGAGGTGTTTAGCAAAGCAGGTGAAGCATGCAAGAAGAATGGTGTGCAGTTTGCCTATCATAATCACACTACCGAGTTTGATGAAGTGGAAGGTCACCGTCCGTTTGATTATATTTTATCTAACACAGATAAAGATCTGGTGAAGATGGAACTGGATTTGGCATGGGCTACCAAAGCAAACCAGGACCCGGTTGCATTATTCAAGCTGCATCCTGGCCGCTTCCCGCTTTGGCATGTAAAAGACTTAGATAAAAACACAAAAGCTCCGGCAGAAGTAGGCACCGGCATTGTTGATTTTAAACATGTATTTGACAATGCACAGGAATCGGGTATGAAATACTATTTCGTAGAACAGGATCAGGCGCCGCAACCGTTGCAAAACATTACTAATAGTTACAATTATCTGCAAAAGATGCTGGGGTAATAAATGAAAGCGGTTTGAAAATCGTTTATAAATAATTGTTTGAACCGCGAAGAGCAAAGGTTCACAACGATTTAATGCAGCATACTTCGCGTAGCTTATTCTCATTGAGGCTTAGTAGTTCCGGTTTTATTTAACAACGGCTTACACTTATTGCTCTACTATATTCTGCACAAGCGCCTGCCCTTACACTAAAGCAGGCGCTTGTTTATGTTGCCATTATTCAGCAGAAAAACAAGTTGCTTATCGCTTGCTCCTTATTTTCTGCACCTTACTTTAACTACAGTTTTCAGTTGTATGAAGCAACACATAGGTATGGTGCTATTGGAATGGTAGCTGCAATTATATTGGAATACTTACTGCAACCACAATCATTTTGGCAATTGCGACACTTTCCTGTTACTAAACAGTCAAAAGGTGACAAGTAAGGCAAAAACACCAGGAAAATTCAAATACATATCAATACAAAAACACTAAAACTAATGAGTTCAAATCCACTACATTTACAGAGCAATATCCACCTTTACGCAATTGGGCTAATCATGATGTGCCTCTATGCAAACAGTGCAGGTGCACAATCTTCCTATGAGCAGGTACGACCACGGATCGTTGTTACTGCAGATCCGGAACTCGATGATAATAACTCGCTTATCCGTTTCCTGCTCTACAGCAGCGATTTTAAAATAGAAGGGCTTATTTATGCGAGCAGCGGTTTCCACTGGAAAGGAGATGGAAAAGGCACCAAGTGGTTTGTTCCCGGAAGAGAATATGCCCGCTTTGGGTTAGATACATGCCCTTGTACGTCCTGGCGATGGGCTGAAAATGAGCGCTTCATTGATGACGCCGTAGAAGCGTATGGAAAAGTATATCCGAACCTGAAAGTGCATAATTCCAATTACCCGGCTCCGGATGAATTGAAATCGAAAATCAGGTATGGAAACATTGAATTTGATGGTGATATTTCTAAGGATTCACCGGGCTCAGACCTGATCAAATCGTTGATGTTGGATGATAAGCCTGAACCACTCTTTATAACTGCCTGGGGTGGCCAGAGCACTATTGCCCGGGCACTCAAATCAATACAGGAGCAATATGAGTACACCACTGAATGGGAAGCTATTAAAAAGAAAATCTCGCGAAAAGTAGTATTGCTGCCTTCCGGCGATCAGGATGATACGTATGCAAAGTATATCAAACCTAATTGGCCTGATATTGATTACAGGCAATTCAGAGGTGGTCCCAATTATGGATACGGGGCGCAGTTGGGAGCTAAAGAAGGGGATTCTGTTTATTTGACGGCATCGTGGA
Source organism: Ilyomonas limi (assembly GCF_005233845.1). Classification (GTDB taxonomy): domain Bacteria; phylum Bacteroidota; class Bacteroidia; order Chitinophagales; family Chitinophagaceae; genus Ilyomonas; species Ilyomonas limi. Next base: position 54,018 of record NZ_SZQL01000020.1, on the reverse strand, counting down.
TGAAGGAAAATGTATCGGATCGTGGACCGTTAGGAGCCTTATACCGGGTTTGGGGTGATGGAAAACAGATGGTAAAAGGCGACATTATGGATTATTTTGGTATATCAGGCTATACTAATGATGAACTAAAGCGGCTGGGATATGTGGTGTGGATGCCTGTGCAACCGAAAGGCTCCTGGCTGGGAGAAGGGGACGACCATACATTTATGAATATGTTGGGCAATGGATTACGTGCCTATGAAGTGGGTTCTTATGGTGGTTGGGGTGGCCGTGAAACAGGCAATATGGAGGCAATGAATTTTTCTTTCCCTTCTGATACAAGTGCCAATACAATGGCAACTACACTAAGCACCTTAAATAACCAGTTAAATAAAAGTGCAAAAGAACTGGCTTACCCTGATTTCTTTCCGCAGGCACAGCATGATTTTGCCGCCCGTCTTAAATGGTCTGTAACGCCTAAGTATGCCAATGCAAATCATGCACCCGTTGTAAAAGTAGAAGGGCCGTTACATGTATTGGCTGTTGCCGGAGAAAAAATACGACTGAATGGAGCAGTCTCCGATCCGGATGGCAATGCCATTTCCTTCAAATGGTGGCAGTTTGGGGTAGGAAGTTATCCTGATAAAGTAGTTATCTCCAATCCGGCTTCGGCGCAAGCTGGAGTTCTTATTCTCAATGATGCAGTGGGTGGACAGACAATTCATTTAATTCTCGAAGCAACAGACAATGGAACGCCATCACTTACAAGCTATCAGCGGATAATTATTACTGTAAAAAATAAATAGTTTTTAACTCTTATTGGCTCACCAACAAAATTATAAAACGGCTGGGAGCAGGCGGTTTGGCGCTATATCCGATGATGAATAAACCATTAACATTTGTTCACCTTTCAGCTCCTGCCCCAGCCTAACCAGCATTACGGGGCAACAGGATATATCTATACTTTAGTTCTGTATCCGGCTTTCATAGTCGGCCAACAGAACACTACATGCCGCCCAACATCAAGCTGCCCAACAAAAACTGCTATCATACAATTAAGAACATTACCTTACTTTGGTTATCTAAAAAAATCAAGCTACATGAAAAAACTTGCCGCCTTCTTTTTACTATTTATTGTTATCACTGTTCATGCACAACAAAAAGTAATTCCCTTATACAATGGTCCCGCACCCGGTTCGGAAAACTGGAACTGGAATGAGGCAGAAAATGATAGTAATGCCTGGAAAACTAAAATTGTGTACAATGTTTCAAAACCAACTTTAAATGTATTCCTGCCCGATGCTGCAGCGCCTGCAACCGGAACGGCAGTTATTATTTGTCCCGGTGGCGGTTTTCATGCGTTATCTATCAACAGCGAAGGCTACGATGTAGCCAATTGGCTCACCAAAAAAGGCGTTACTTGTTTTGTTTTAAAATACCGCCTGGCACATACCATCAGTAACAATCCGGTGCAGGAATGGGTAGCCGGTTTAGGCACCCAAGAAGGCCGTGCAAAAGATAGTGCCGCTATATTGCTGGCTATCGCCGATGGTAAAGCAGCCCTTACTTATGTACGCCAACATGCAGCGGAGTACAACCTAGAGCCTGACCAGATTGGTATTATTGGCTTCTCTGCAGGTGGCACTGTTGCTGCTTCTTCGGCTTTTAACTACACTGCAGCAAACCGCCCCGATTTTGTGGCACCTGTTTATGCTTACATGCCGGCGCAGTTAATGGGCACAGTGGCAAATGATGCACCCCCCATGTTTATTGCAGCTGCATCGGACGATAACTTAGGACTGGCGTCACATAGCGTAGATTTGTATAATAAATGGCTGAATGCAAAAAAGCCGGTAGAGTTACACCTATATGTAAAAGGCGGCCACGGCTTTGGTATGCGCCAGCAACATTTACCCACCGATACATGGATTGACCGTTTTGGTGACTGGCTGAATATAGAAGGTTTTATAAAGGGTGCAATCTCCTTAAATACACAACAAATTGAGGGAATGCAGCGGATGTTGCAAGACTGGCCTAATATGAAACGGTATAGCGATATGAATGAGCATTTAAACTCTTCTGCCAACAATCGTATAGTGTTTATGGGTAACTCCATAACCGAAGGCTGGATGCGTGCAGATTCCACTTTCTTTACCAATAACAACTATATTGACAGAGGCATTAGCGGGCAAACTACGCCGCAGATGTTACTACGTTTCCGCCAGGATGTGATTGACCTCAAACCCGCAGCAGTGGTGATTTTAGCAGGTATTAATGACATTGCACAAAACACTGGTCCAATGACGCTGGAACAAACATTTGGCAATATTGTTTCGATGGCAGAACTGGCTAAAGCGAATAATATTAAAGTGGTGATTTCTTCCATATTGCCAGCTTATGATTTTCCCTGGCGCCCGGGTTTGCAGCCTGCCCCGAAAGTAGTACAGTTGAATAAAATGCTGAAAGATTATGCAGATAAAAATAACATCGTTTATCTCGATTATTTTTCTGCTATGAAAGATGAAAGAAATGGGTTACCAAAATCGCTTTCGGAAGATGGTGTGCATCCAACGCTGGCAGGCTATAAGATAATGGAACCGCTGGCACAGAAAGCGATTGCTGCAGCATTGAAGAAATAAGCTATAAACGCTTTACCATTGGCGTATGCTCCATAAGCAGCAGGTAGCTCATTTGCGGGAATTATAGCTTATAACTTTTGTGTAGTGCTGGCATTATAATTGAATATATGCACGCTCTTTTACAATTGAGTTCTAAAATCAAATCTTTGTCATACCGGTTCTGCCGACGACAGGGAAGGAAGCATCTGTGAACTGTACATCAATTACTCTGTAACCAGATTTTGATTTATGTTAAAACATAGATGTTTCCTTCTGCCATTAGCAGGATGACAAACCTGGTTAAGTTTGAATATTGTAAAAGGTAATTTTAGTTTTTAATAAAAAAGATTAGTACTATTAAGCTGCAAGCTGTAGCTAAAAGCTTAATGCTTGTAGTGCTTAAACAACCCACAGTATGCATTACTCAAAACAATTATTGGCTTTTTCATTTTTATTACTTATCTGCTATATTGTAAATGCACAAGGAAGTAACAACCTTGATGTTGTAAAAACCAATGCCGGCCTTGTTTCCGGCGCAACAAATACAGATGGCAGTATTCATGTTTTCAAAGGTATTCCGTTTGCTGCACCGCCTGTTGACGAACTAAGATGGAAAGCGCCGCAACCGGTAACTGCCTGGACGGGCATAAAAAAATGTAATGCTTTTGGTCCAAGTCCTATGCAGGCATCACCTGCACCATTCAGCATGTGGAGTGCAGAGTTTTTAATACCCAAAGAACCCATCAGCGAAGATTGTTTGTATCTCAATGTGTGGAGTGGGGCCACATCGGCTCAGGAAAAAAGACCTGTTTTAGTATGGATATATGGTGGAGGTTTTAACTCCGGTGGCAGTGCCGTTCCTATTTATGATGGCGAGGCTATGGCAAAGAAAGGAATTGTATTTGTGAGCATCAATTACCGCGTAGGCATCTTTGGCTTTTTTGCCCATCCGGAACTAACGAAAGAATCACCGCAACATGCCTCGGGCAATTATGGATTAATGGATCAGATTGCTGCATTGCAATGGGTGAAAAGTAACATTGCAGCATTTGGAGGCGATCCTGATAATGTAACCATTGCAGGGCAATCGGCAGGTGCTATGAGCGTAAATTGTTTGGTAGCATCGCCGCTGGCAAAAGGCTTATTTAATAAAGCCATTGCCGAAAGCGGCGCAAGCTTTACCAATAATAATCCGCCGCTGTCTGCTGCAGAAAAATCGGGCGAAGAAATAATGCAAAAATTCAACGTCACCTCTGTTGAGGCACTACGGAACATACCGGCAGAAGAACTAATGCAAAAAGCCGGTGGATTGCGCGGGCCAATCGTTGATGGCTATGTGTTGCCGCAATCTGTTGCAACCATTTTTGCACAAGGCAAAGAAAACAAGGTTGCCTTACTTACGGGCTGGAATGAGAATGAAGGCTTACTATTTGGACCAGTAAAAAATGCAGCCGATTTTCAAAAGCAGTTGGAGCAGCAATATGGTGCAGATGCTGGCAAACTGCAGCAATATTACCCTGCCACAAATGATTCGGTGGCTAATACTTCGCAGCTCAATTTGGCGCGTGATGTCATCTTTGGCGTGCAGAATTATACATGGGCAAATATTGCCAGCAGTCACGGCAAAAAAGTGTATGTATATAAGTTTATACGAAAGGTGCCGGCAACGGGAGAATACGTAAAATATGGTGCTTTTCATACCGGCGAAGTGCCTTATGCGTATGATAATCTGAAATTTGTAAACCGCCCGTGGGAACCTGCAGATCATGAGTTGGCAAAAGTAATGTCGGCATACTGGGCAAATTTTATAAAGAGCGGCAATCCTAATGGGGATGACTTGCCAGACTGGAAAGCATATACCAAAACATCCAGGCAAGTAATGGTATTGGGAATTATGCAGCAAACGGAGCCGTTGAGAGACGCAGCACAACTGGATTTATTGTATAAAGCAATGAAAGGAAAGTAAGTAACTGTTTTTACCACAGAGTAGCAGAAGTTATTGCACAAAGAGCATAGCGAAATCCATAATAAAAGGTTCAAACTTTTCTGGAAGTTTGAACCTTTTGTTTTATGCTTTGCATCTTAGCTTTCCTTTTAGCGATGCTCAAAATCACCGCCACAAAGCTTCTTTTACTTGCAACTTGTGCTTTAAGCTGATTGCTCATGGTTACTCTACCAAATGCACATATGGAAAACATTCGGGCAAATGTGTATCATAAATACCGTGCTTGCTAAGCACCCATGCCGGATCCGGTTGTATCTCCTGCCCCGAAGCCATCAGCTTTTGAAACCTGCCAAAGAAGATACGCCACCTATCCCCTGCTTTGGGCGGAATAGAACGTCCGTTTGCCAGCCAGTGCATGCTCTTCCAGGGAATGGCAATCTCGAGCGTCCAGCCTTTGTCAATATGCGTGGGATCGTTTATTTTGCCATCTATTTGCACGGCAGTTTGTAGGCCTTCCATATCATAGTCTAAAAATGCCCATCGTAGCCCCCGCGGGTGCGTGCCCCACCAAAAGGATACATCGGTGCGGTCGTAATTGCCGCCAAAGGTCATCGCTTTTTCTTTAAATACATCAAATTGGGGTGCATCAAAACGGCTGCCTTTTTGGTATGCATCCCGCCAGATGAAAAATACTTCATACACCGTGTTGAGCGCATTTACTTCCAATTCGTAATAGCAATCGCCGCCATCAATAAATACTTCCAGGTCGTTATCCAGAAAAATAATAGAGTCCCGCTCTTGCTGCGTAGCAGTTACCAAAGGCTCTTCTGCCCAAAAAGCAATGTATAAATTGTCATCATCCCAAAGGGCAGCCATGCGTGTATCGTACATTGCCGGTGCGCCGGTAACCATATCTACAAATCTTGCAGATTTTACAGCATTTGCCCATTGCGGTTTAGTGAGATCGCCATTAATAGTAATGCCACCATTGATTTTTTTACATTGATAATGTGCAATATCATTTTCATCGAAGTGATGGTATGAATTGGTATTCATGCAAGCAGTTTTAGATGAGAAAGATACAACATAGGCAGGTTAATTTGTGTATCAGTTTTTTGCTTTATAGAAAGATATAATCACTACCTTTCTATAAAGCACATCGGAGTGCACATTGCACCCCGATGTAAGGTAAACTTTTAAATAGTAAGCCTATTTTGTTATTACTATCTTTTGCGTAGTCTTTGTAGTAGCATTCGTAATGTAATATGCACCTGCAGGTACATTAGCCACATTCAAATCTCCATTGCCTTCTATTGTTTTAGTCAACAGTCTTTTGCCGGATTGATCGGTGAGAATGAAAGTTGCTTTACCGCTATTTTGTATATGCAATACAGCAGTGGCAGGATTGGGATAAATGGAGAAAGTGTTGTTGCTATATGATAACGGAGCAGTCAATTTGCTGGCTGGTACCTGTGTAACAGATACACTGTCCGGCTTTACATACCTCCAACTCAACTAACCAGTAATCGGCAGTTTTATCAACTTTTCCCCTGTTGCCACCTGTCCTATCGCCGGAAATACCTGAATAGGAATATCCGCCTACTACATAGTGGTTCTTTTTTATTTCCGACACCGCATAACAAGCATCTTCGTTACTACCCCCGATGGTTTTATCCCACTGCACCTTGCCGTTACTGTTTAGTTTTACTATCCAGTAGTCCGTATCACCTCTACCATTCTCTGTTTTTTCTCCTGAAATTGGAGATAAAGATTCTCCACCCAATATATATCCGCCATCAGAAGTTTGCTGAAGCGTCCTTAAAAAATCAGTGTTATTACCACCAATGGTTTTATCCCATTGTATATTACCAGCAACATCCAGCTTTATTATCCAATAGTCAATCAATCCTCTGCTGTTCTGTGATTTTTCATGAGATTTGTTAGAGAAAGATGCTCCACCCAGTATGTATCCGCCATCAGCGGTTTGCTGAAGTGATTCAAAAAAATCTGTTTGAGTGCCACCGAAGGCCTTATCCCACTCGATGCTGCCAGCCGCATCCAGCTTTACTATCCAGTAGTCACTATAACTATCTTTGCTTTTTCTGTTCTCTGTTTTATCACCAGATTTATTGGAATAAGAGAGCCCACCCAGTATATAGCCGCCATCGCTGGTTTGCTGTAAATCGGTCAAGCCATCATAGTCAGTTCCACCTATAGTTTTATCCCATTGTATATTTCCTGCACTATCCAGTTTCACTATCCAGTAGTCACCATTACCTCTGCTGTTTTGTGTTTTTTGGTCTGATATGTTGGAGTTGGAGGTTCCGTTTACAATCAATCCTCCGTCTTTGGTAAGGTACATGGAAGAAAATTGATCATCTTCATTGCCACCTATTACCCCTTGGTGTTTAATGCGGGGCTGCGCAAGAGCAACTGTAGTAATGAATGCCGTTGTAAATAGGAGTACCGGTTTTTTCATAATGTTTGTTTTTTATAGTTAAAAGCATAAATAGATTAAGATTATACGGAGGGAAATGTTTTTATCAGGTGATTGATGAGCATAATTTTCACAGGAAACAGCAACGATTACATACTTCTATAACAAGTAAGCCGGCAGCATAGCGCTTGATTAACCTTACTCACAGATGCACACAGCGCTGCCGATTCATTATAAGTATTACTATGTTCATACAGGTGACCATTGCGGAATGTAGAACAACTTTATTCTAATCTATTTTTTACGAAATACTTAATAGTACAAGTTTAGGTCAATCGTTAGCTTAAGAATGTGGGACCACTTTATACAGATTGCGCCGTTGTAAGGAAAATAAGAAGTAAAAAATATAATTGTTATCAAGTCAGTGACAGACTGTATAAAGCGACTTTGTACCATCTAAAAGTACGACCTTTTATAATCGTTTTAACGAATGTTCGTTATTTTCGGTAAATAAGTATTAAACCTAGGGGAATGCGCTGCCCTGTCCCAAAGTTTATTTTTATAAGTAAGAAAAAACATTTATCAAAGCCTCCTGAATAATGCAATGGCTGCAACAGTTACAACAAAAAACTAAACGCTTAAAACAAGAAGCACACGTGCTAATGATTGCATATAAGGATAAGCGTACGCCTGTTACCGCTAAAATCTTAATTGCTGTTACAGTAGGTTATTTATTAAGTCCCATTGATCTTGTTCCGGACTTTATACCTGTATTAGGCCTATTGGATGATTTGATTATAGTTCCAATACTCATTGCTGTTTCTCTAAAAATGATTCCAACAACTGTGTTGACCGATGCAAGAGCTATAGCAAAAACAAAGCAAAGCGTTTTGAAAAAAAACAACCGGACGGCAGCAGTATTCATCATATTAGTATGGCTGCTGCTTATATATTTTACTTACCGGCATTTTAAACGCTAATAAAAAGCAATAGTTTACTGTGATAGATTGTGTAACAAAAACCTAATCTATTTCAACACTTTTATATTTTAATACAAATTGGCAAAGGGTATGTATCAAGCAGTCATAGTCTTTTAAGCGTTTATTATAAACGTATTCAGTTTATAAGTGTAGTAAATGTATTTAAAAAATTGCAGTCAACTAAGGCTGTTTACAAGTTTCGTATAAAGTTGCTGCTGTACGTAGATAATACAATTAGCACATTTGTAGTATAATGCTACAACCTCCACCGGCTTGCGGAATGCAGGGCACATGTAACCTTTCATCCTGGTATAAATCTATTTCTACATCGTACATCAGGTATTGCTATAAAGTACTTCGGAGCACATGATGTGCTCCGAAGTACATAGCTTTTAAATAATCTTTTTATCTTGTTATTACCACTTTTTGTGTAGTTTTTGTTGCAGTATTGGTTAAATAATAAATACCCGCTGTAAGGTTAGCAAGATTGATATCTCCATTGCCATTAATGGTTTTGGTTAAAACAGCTTTACCGGCTTGATTGGTAAGTACGTAAGTTGCTTTGCCACTGTTTTGTATGTGCAACACCGTAGTAACAGGATTAGGATAAATGCGGAATGATGTGTTGTTAGCTGTTTCATTGCCGCTTAGCTTATTACTGGTTGTTATATCGTTGGTGGATTCGGAAGTGGCAGTGTGATACATCAGTTTTATCACCCAATAATCCGGGTCCCCATATGCATCTGCCGTTTTATTGCCCGAAACAGGCGAAGCAGAATAGCCGCCGATATAATAAACATTAGGTTCGTCCTGATCCTCCAGCACTGCATAAGGAACATCGTTGCCGGTGCCACCAAATGTTCTGTTCCACTCTATGGCGCCGTTGCTGTTTAACTTCACTATCCAATAGTCATTCTCCCCTAAACGTGGCTCTGATTTATCGTATGCTCTGCCAGAAGTAGAATTACCGGCTAATATAAATCCGCCATCGCTGGTATGCTGTATCTCCTGCAATATATCATCAGATCCGCTGCCGATGGTTTTATCCCACAGTAAAGTACCTGTGCCGCTAAGCTTTACTATCCAATAGTCGCTGTTTCGGTGATCCTGTGTTTTATTGCCCGAAGGATCAGACCAGGAGTAGCCACCCACAAGGATACTGCCATCATCTGCAATATCCAATGCGCTTACATAATCCTCACCGCTGCCGCCAATAGTTTTGTCCCAAAGCACATTGCCCTGGGCATCGGTCTTTAATACCCAGTAATCGGGCGAACCGCCATAACTGTTTTCTGTTTTGTTTGCAGATTTATTTGAATTGGAAGAAGTGGCAATAACAAAGCCACCATCGGGCGCCTGCCTGCAGGCCAGTTTACGCCTGTTGCTGCCCTGCTGCGGTGTATAGATATGATAAATCATGCCTTCATCAGCAGTTCCACCAATGGTTTTGTCCCATTGAATATTTCCATCTTTGTCTAGCTTTACCAGCCAGATGTCGTAGGTATTCCAAAGCAAAGGTCCGCCATTTATGTTTTTTCCTGTTTTATTGCCCGAAATACCAGACATGGAAATACCGGCAACCAGGTAGCCGCCATCGCCCGTTTGCAATATAGCCTGCGCATCATCGTCTTCGCTGCCGCCAATGGTTTTATTCCATTGTATGTTGCCGTGTTTATCCACTTTTACTACCCAATAGTCTCCTCCATTACCTTTTGGATTTTCTGTTTTATCACCGGATGCAGGCGAAATAGACCATCCCGCCAATATATACCCGCTATCAGTAGTAGGTTTAATATCTGTCAATCTATCGTCTGCACTGCCACCAATGGATCTTTCCCATTTCACATTGCCGGTCTTGCCCAGCTTTATTATCCAAAAATCCAAGCCACCTTTAGCAGCTACCGTTTTATTTCCCGAAATACCAGAGGCCGATGAGCCGGCTACGACCATACCCTCCTCCTTAGAAAAACACATTTGATAAAGCAAATCCGTTCCGCTGCTGCCATACGTTTTTTGCGCTCTTAAATTTGGCTGCGCCAAAGCGGCTGTAGCTGTGAGTGCCGTAGCAAATAATAGTACCGTTTTTTTCATGAATATCTGTTTTTGTGGGTGATCAAATGAGTAGTGTTGTGTTGTTTGCGGGATAATGTTATACAATTACCGGAATGTATGCGATTACTTGTTTGCATATTCGTTTGTTTTTGGTATCACATGTTAGCTGTATCTGCTATTGATTGCAAAAAGTTCAGGGCAATCATTTTAGGAGATTAAGGCTACTCTATCTAAACCTGCACACAATGCAAAGAAAGTCCAATAATGGGAAAGAATGAACATTTTGGGAAAGATTTTATTACACCGATTTATGGTTGTAAAAATACAGTTCCCAATCATCCCGCTAATAAAATCTTAGGTTTATCAGTAAGATTATGCGGCAGAGAGGAGAGGATTTTTAAATAATGTAGAAAGTGTATTCAGGTATAATTTAGTAATAAGCAAAATTAATCTGCTGCTTTTGTACAACACCTCCACAGATAATTACAAAACGATGAACTGCATTACTTCATACAGCCTCTTTAAACGTGCGTACTAAAACAAATAGTCTGCCACCTGAGATTTGAGGCTGCTTTAAAGCAAGATCATACATCCAGGTTGTTTAATTTTCTCTACCAAGTGCATCAGCAACCTATCAGGAAAATCATGATCCAGAAATTATTTACTCCCTTGCGCCCACCAGCTTATACACTTTACCATCGGGCTTTGTTAAGATGTACATTTCGCCACTGGCATCTTTTCCAAAATGCAGGTCCACTCTGTTATTGCCGCACAATTGCCGTAGTGTTTGCACCTTGCCATTTAAAGATACACTCCACGCTTTTACAGGTGCTTCTTTTCCCGGCTGTATGTCTTTCATATTTACATAAAACAACCGGCCGGTGGGTATATCGCCAAACAAGTATTTACCTTGTAAAGCAGGAATAGCGCCCGTGTATTCAAAGCCGCCCGAGATGGCTTTACCTTCGCCATGGTCGTATTCTGCTACCGGGTAAGTAATGTGATAAGCCGTATCATTTGTTGGTAACGCATACACTTTATTTAAGTTTCCATACGGGTTTACTACAAAACTGCCTTCGCGTATAGGCCAGCCACAATCGGCACCTTTTGCTATCAAATACAACGATTCAATATTGCCATGACCAACGTTGCCTACCAACAATTGTCCATCTTTTGTCCATGTTAGACGGTGCGGATTTCTGAAGCCATACGCATATATTTCTTTTAGAACATTGGTGTCTTTGCTATTGGCGAAAGGATTGCTTGCAGGAATACCATATTTACCATTTTTACTGTTGCTGCTAAGCGGATTAATGCGCAATACAGTGCCCCAAACTTTTTCTTTGCTATGCTCCAAAAACGCATAGCCATTTTCTGCCGCGCCACCTTCGCCAACGCCGAGGTATAAGAGTCCATAATCTTCATCGCTGGGCTTTGCCTGTATATGGAAACGTATATCTTGTACACCATGTATAGGCGACACCATATTTATCCTTAATAATTCGCGTCCTTTTCCCGAAAAAACAGGTGCTTGAGGGTTATCTACTTTCCATTCTGTGAGCACCCATTGCAGCGTTACTTTAATAGAATCGGCATAACCAAAATCGGCTCTTGCGGTGCCTGATGCTTCACTGTGGGTGGTGTATAACAATCCGTTTTTTGCAAAGCCGGGATGAAAGGCAAAAGAACCAAAGCCAGTAGCTAAACCAGGCTGATTAATAAATGCAGGCCGGAGCTTTGCCATATCCATATACACTTCCGGTTTGCCATTTTGCAGCTTATATATTTTGCCCCGCAAATCGAGTATAAACAAATCTTTGGTACCGGGCTTAAAATCGAGCTTGGTAATACGTGTTAATAGTTGCTTACTGGTATCGCTTGGCGGTATTTGCGCTATTTGTTTTAATTGCACTACAAGCGAGGAAGTTGGAATAGTATCTTTTATAGGATCGGACAAACTATTGCCCTCATCATCTGTTTGTTTTTCTGCTGCCTGATGCGTGTTTAAAAAAGCAACAATTTCACTTAGTTCCTCATTGTTAAGTGCAGTAAACGAAGGCATTACTACTTTATACTTTTGGTATAATTCAACTGCATATTTATCTTTTGAGTTAATAACTTCTTGTGGATTTTTTATAAAAGAGGTAATCCAATGTGGCGATTGCATAGCAGTAATGCCGCTTAGCTGCGGACCTATTGCATCCTGCCGGAAATTGTGGCAGCCACTGCATTGCTGATTAAAAAGTGCTTCACCTTTAGCAATTACTGCCGGATCATTAGATATAGATTCTTTATTATTTTCATTACATGCCACACCATATAACAATATTAAGATTGGAATTACAATAACAAAGATTCTTTTTCTCATAATAACAAAACAAGTTGTATAAAAGTCAAATCTACAGCAATAAGATTTTTTGCTGTTGCTATTTTTTGGAGTCGCAAAGACACAAAGGCACAAAAGAACATAAAGAACATAAACTAAAAAGTCTTCGTGCAACCTTATTTCTCTGCGACTTCATGGTTCTATATTCTTAAAAAACAAAAGCATCTTTTTATATACCAGTAAAGCAAAAACATATTCTTATTATATAATCCGGCAAATCTTAAAAATCTCTCAAATCTCCGTCCGGATAATGTATCTTTCCACCACGCTTATCTGCTTCAATATGAAAAATATTACACGGAGAAACTTTGTAAAAAACACAAGCAGCCTGTTGCTGTTTCCGCTAGCAAAAAACAATTTTTATTTCAAAAACAACAAGCCTTTGCTTTCGTTTTCTACCTTAGGCTGCCCCGACTGGAGCTTTGATACTATTGTACATTTTGCAGCCACTAACGGCTATAATGGCATTGAAATAAGAGGTATTGAGCGGGAGATGTATTTACCAAAGTGCCCGGTATTCAGTGCAGATAAAATAAATGACACAATGCAATTGGTAAAGGATAAAAGACTCCATATTGTAAACCTGGGGTCTTCCGCTGCTTTGCATCACAGCGATGCTGCCGAACGCAAAAAGAACCTCGATGAAGCCAAAGCATTTATTGACCTGGCACAACAATTACACTGCTCTTACATCCGCGTTTTCCCTAACGATTTTCCACCCGGTCAAGACCGCAATGCTACTATGGAACTGATTGCAAAAGGCTTGCAGGAGTTGGGCGATTATGCCAAAAATACCAATGTAACTGTGCTGATGGAAACGCATGGCGAGGTAGTAAAAGCAGATGACATAGTACATATAATGCAACTGGCAGCACATCCAAAAGTTGGTTTGGTGTGGGATATTGTAAATATGTGGTCGGTAACCAAAGAGCCGCCGGCGCAAGTGTATCAAAAGTTAAAGCCATACATTCATCATGCACATATCAAAGACCTCAGCATAGTAAATGGAAAAGAATTATACACCTTGCTCGGTCAGGGTATTTCGCCGGTGTTTGCGGGCATAGATGTTTTATATAGAAACGCTTATACCGGTTATTACAGCTTTGAATGGGAAAAGCTGTGGCACCCTGAAATTGCGGAACCGGAGATTGCATTGGCAGATTATCCGGTAAAAATGCGTGCACATTTCAAAGATCTTCCTGAATAATGATTAAGCTGATGAATGCAACTGATAGCACTGATTACAAATATTTTGGAGAACTTGGCGTAAGATAATGACGGGCTGCTTTCGCCCCTAATTAATTTTATAAAGGATTTACAATGATTCCTTCATTCCTTTTTTACCCAACTCTATCACCTCACAATTTTTAATTTCTGTATCATCAATAACAAAACGTACTAACGTCCGCACTTTGTGCCAACCTTGCAATCCTGCTGCTCCGGGATTGATATGCAGGCAGTGTAGTTTATCATCATACATGATCTTAAGTATGTGCGAATGACCGGATATAAACAGTTGTGGTTGCTGTGCAATAATAGTATTCCTCACACCGGGTGCATACTTGCCTGGATAACCACCAATGTGCTTCATAAATACCTTCACACCTTCGCACTGAAAATGAAGCTGTTCAGGAAATTCGCTTCTTATATCATAGCCATCAATATTGCCGTACACGCCTTTTAGTGGCTTAAAAGCACGCAATTTATTAGCAATATCTATCGTACCAAAGTCGCCGGCGTGCCATATTTCATCACAATACTCAAAGTGCTTAAAAACAGCTTCATCTAAATAATTATGTGTATCGGAGAGCAAACCAATTTTTATCATATTCAACCTTATCCTTTTTGAATTAATGTATATCCTTCCTCCGGCGTCATCCGGCCCAACGACTTAAACTGTTTGCCGCTTTGCTCGTTGTAGTTTTTAAAGAATGCTTCTAACTGATCCATAATTTTTTTCGGAAAATCTTCTGTACTATTTATATCGGCAAATAATTGCGATACTTCGGGAATGCCAATGAAGCGATCGTTGCGTAAAGTTCTGCCATCGCGCTCTGTTTGCTGTGCCTTAATGCCGCCGATAATACGGCAATCCATCATGCAGCCGGTAAAGGTTTGAAATTCGGAAATAACAATAATGTCGAGCGGGTCGCCGTCTTCACCTTTAGTATCGGGAATAAAACCAAAGTCAAATGGAAATACCATGCCTGCAGGCAATACTTTGGTGAGCTTGAATAAGTGCTTATCCCGCTCGTAAGTATATTTATGAGCGCTTCCCTTAGGTGTTTCAATAATGGCAATTACCGCATCCATATTGTATATTGTTAATGGTTAATGTTATTATTGAAAGCAATGCTTTATGCCCTATTTTTATTTATTGCCCATTGCTTGCATATCGTTCCAACAGCAATACCATCGGCTCGTTTTCCTGTATTACTGCATGGTCCAGCGGACTCTTGCCGCGCACATCCTCTGCAAACATATCAGCGCCTTTTTGCAACAGCAATTCTGCAATTTCCATTTGTCCAAAAGTGGCTGCAAACGTAAGTGCATTAGCACCCTGATAATTACGCTGATTGACATCGGCGCCGGCATTTAATAATTTTTCAACCAATACTTTATAGCCTTTAAAAGCAGCGCCCATTAGCGCTGTATTGCCCGATGCATCCTGACTTTCGGTGCGTGCGCCATTGCTGAGTAAAAAATCTGTAACCTCCGCCTGATTGTTATACACTGCAATAATAAGCGGCGTAAAACCTTTAGCGTCTTCGGTATTGATAAGCATATTATTGATAGTAAATAGTTCTTTTACCTGTTGCAAATCGCCGCGTCGGCAAGCATCCAAAAAATCGTATTGTAAAGAAGGTGGCATAAGTAATGAAATGAATTTTTATAATGGCAAAAATAAAACCAGCTATTGTAGTTTCTCACATATAAACACAGATGTTTTTTGTAAGTGGTAAATGGCGGTTTGTGAGTGGACTTTCTCATACAATTTACAATTCTGTAGCTGCATTTAAATTATTCAATATTCCTAAGCATTCGTGTACCGCTGTAAGCAGGAAAATTTGTCTTAAATCCTGTATTTTTTGCAGCTAAAAAGAAAAAATTGCAGCGCTACCGGGTGAAAAATGCCGTGGCATTTTGCTTGCTAAACACTTATAAAATTATTCTTTAACCAATTAAAAGGAGGCAATTATGACAATCGTAAGAAGAAACGGTAATTTGCTGAACCATTTACCTACATTCTTTGATGATTTCTTTAACCGCGACATTTTTAATTGGAATACGTCTAATTTCTCGAATACCAACACGACTATTCCGGCAGTAAACATCAAAGAGACAGGTGACAATTACGAAGTAGAAGTGGCAGCCCCCGGCATGAACAAAAAAGATTTTAAAGTGCAACTGGATGGTAATGTACTCACCCTTAGTTCAGAAAAAGAGAATGAACAACAGAGTAGTGGCGATGAAAAATACATTACCCGCGAATTCAGTTACCAATCTTTCTACCGCACTTTTACCCTGCAAAAAGATGTAGTGGATGCCGATAAAATACAAGCCCGCTACGAAGATGGTGTATTGCACCTGATGATTCCTAAAAAAGAAGAAGCTAAGCAAAAACCGCCGCGCATGATTGAAATTGCTTAATTTCTGAATTGGAATTTTTAGGCATCAACGGAATCTAAAAAAATGGTTCTATTGCATCAAACAAACATTCTTTATAGCCCACGGATTAATCCGTGGGCTATGTTGTAATACATCAAACTGAAATAAGTCTCAATTGTTTGCCTTCTTTTATGCACTATCCTTTTTACTGTCAATAGGCAATGTAAAATAGAAGATGGAGCCTTCTCCTTCAGTGCTTTCCACGCCAATTTTGCCACCTTCGCGGCGAATGATTTCGGCTGAAATATACAGCCCCAAACCAAGCCCCGGATAGAGGTGCTGTTTATTATTGCTCACGCGATAAAACTGTTCAAACACTTTCTCCAGATTGTCTTTGGGAATGCCTATTCCAAAATCCTGTACCGATAGTTTTACTTCATTATTTTCTTTGCTGGCAGTAACAATGATTCTATCTGCGTTTGGCGAATATTTAATGGCATTAGACAGGAGATTGGTGATAACCTGGCTGATGCGGTGCTCGTCGCCATATATAATACCTAAATCAGAGCCCTGCCAGACTATCTGATGACGGTTGGTAGTACGCTGCATCTCTTCCAACACTTCCTCTACAAGTTTATCAAAGTCAAAATACGCATCATTAAACTGCAGCTTGCCTGCCTGAATTTTGGTTACATCCAGCAAATCGCGGATAAGGTTGGACAACTTGGTTATCTGTCCGTCCATTTTGGTAAGCATCTGTGTTTCTAAGGTATCACCCCGTACGGCAGACATCTCTTTCAGCAATTGTGCATAGGCTTTAATGCTGGTGACAGGGGTCTTCAATTCGTGGCTCGCAATACCAATAAATTCATCTTTCTGGCGCTGCAATTCTTTTTGTGCTGTTATGTCAATGGTATAGCCTAAAAAACCCGTATAATTACCTTGCTGATCGTACTGGGGCTGACCAAGCGAGTAAGTCCATATAATTTTCCCATCTGCGCGTTTTACGCGAAATTCCATGCTCAGCGTAGTGGCAGACTGCATGGCATAAGAATAAGTTTGCACTGCAGCCTCGCGGTCTTCCTCCACAATAGCCTCATACCATATTTGACCATCAAATTTTGGCTGCCCGGGCAAGCCCAGAAACTCTACCCATTTTTGATTCATGAAGGTAATTTCTCCTTTTGCATTGGACATCCATAATATTAGTGGCAGTGCAGTGGCAATGCTTCTAAACAGTTGCTCACTTTCGCGCAGTGCTTTTTGCGCGGCTCTTTCGGGGCGCAAGTCCCTTACAATAGTTGCCCTGCCTTGTGGCTGACGGGTAACAGGGTCGTACACCATCATCGTAGTGCCTTGCACAGGTATGGCTTCTCTGGTTTTGAAGTGACGATACAACACTTCTCCGCTCCATACGCCTCTTTCCATCAAAGCCTTGTAAATTGTATATTTTACATGGTTTACTTCGCCTGGCATTACATACTCGGTATTGTGTCTTTTTGCTTCTTCCAAATTTTCAAACCCCATCATCCTTAAGCCCGAAGCATTTACATAAGATACGTTGCCACTGATATCGGAAAGGCTTACAAAATCATTGGTATTCTCCAGCAAAGCAAGCAATCTTCTTTGCTCACTTTGCGCAGCCATTTCCGGTCTTAGATCGCGCATTACCGCACCAATAGCAATAGGTTGGCCGGTAATGGCATCATCAATACGTAAGCTATTATTTTCGAGCGGAATAATTTCACCTGTTTTCAGGTGTTTAATAGCAAAGCGGCCCGACCACCTGCCATTTTTCATCACATTTGGAAGAATTTCCTGCTGCACAAAACTGATCTGCTCCGGCGTATGAAATTCGCTGATAGAGATCTCCGTTACATCGGCATTCTCATCCAGCCCAAGCAATACCTTACCGGCTTTATTGATATAGCTGTTTTTACCATCCAGCCGTAAAATGGACATCATGTCAACACTGTTATCCACCAGCGTCAGCAGCTTTAGTTGTTCGGCCTGTGCAGCATACTCCGGCCGTAGATCGCGCATGGTGACGCCGCGTACCAGTACTTTTCCCGTAGCCGGATCGTTAATGGTAATAAACTCTGCATGGCAGGGAATCTGTTCATCCGTCTTAAAATGCTTTAAATGTATTTTGCCAGACCAATGGCTGTTCCTGAAAAGTGCAGGTAATACATCCTTCTCCAAAAAAGTATAAAATTCAGGCAAATAAAAATTTCTTACTTCAATGTCGTGTACATTTTCATTCGGGCCAATACCCACGAGTTTTCTGCCTGCATTATTAAGGTAGATTACTTTACCTTCGGCAGTGGCCATCGCAACAAATTCAGGTGTATTATCCACCAGTTTCAGCAACATATCCTGCTCCTGCCGGTTGTTTTTTTCTTTGGTAATATCCTGTACAATACCCGACAGGCGTTTTGCAGTGCCATCCTCATTAAAATGAGCCTTGCCTTTACTTCGTATCCATCGTTCTACTTTATCCTCAGCACCTATTACTCTAAACTCAATGTGGTAATCTCCTTTTATTGCCGGATTAATTGCATCAGCAATTGAATCTTCCACCCGTTTCAGATCATCAGGATGAATATGGACTAAAATGTTTTCAAGTTTTATGTCTTCGCCTTTGCTCCAGCCATTCAATTCCCTGCAACGCTTATCCCACTTAATCATGCCCGATTGTATATCAAAATCCCAGGTGCCAAGTCCCGCAGCATCTAAGGCAAAGCGTATCCATTCTTCCGATTCTTCTTTGGCTGTTTGCAGTTGTTTTTGCGCAGTTATATCTATCATACAACCTACAACTCTTAAAGGCTTATTATTCTGCACAATAGCGTAGCCTCTGCCAAACACATAAGCGTATGTGCCATCGGCACGCAAAAAGCGGTATTCTTCACCCCACTTGTCGCTTTCATTTGCAATCACCTGCTTTACGGCAGTAGTTATCCTTTCAATGTCATGCGGGTGTATCCTGCTGGTCCAGGAGTCAATAGTAGGTTCAGCTTCGGTATAACCAAAGATGTTTTTAAAACCTTCGTTCCACCACATTTTATTAGTAGTAAGATCCCAATCCCAGATAGCATCGTTGGTCATCTTTGTTTTTGTTTCAAAACGGTCGTCAGTAGCAGGTTGATGAGTTGCACCCATATTCATAGAAACGAAAAATTGTTCTTTAGCACAACGTGTAAAAATATGCTAATAAAATAAGTGAATAAACCAGCAGTAATTTTATTAAGCATAAATTATAGATTGCTATAAATAAAGATTGCTTGCTGCTAAAAGTTTATTACAACTATACTTATTTCACCTTTGCAAAATTATCAGCCAGCATATCTAACTGTTTGGGTGAAAGGGTTGTACTACCATTTTGGATAATGATACGATAACGGAATGTAACCGACTCGCCTTTATGGAGCTGCAGGTTTTTGGCACTTTTACCATTGGTAAAAATGTTTTCGCCCAAAGGATTGGCAGCAAACAAACCATAGCCGCGTGCATGCCAAAAGGTAGGATAATTTATATTGGCCGGATGATCTATGATGGTAATGCTTACCGAATCGTTGCCCATCTTGCCATATATTTTGCACCATCTGGCGCGTGTACTCCAGGCATCATCACCGGTCTTGCCTTCGCTGGTAAGATAATTGCCATTGGCAATAGTATCGTTGCCACCTTTTACAACTGTTACATTGCCTTTATCATCCATAAATTGCTGGTCTTCTTTGGAAGGAATTTGCAACTCGTGCGCAACCCGCAAGCCCAACATGCCATCTTTGGCATCTTTAAAAAGAACCGTAGTATCAGCAGTTAAAGTAGTAATTCTGTCTATGATACGCTGGCGCGCATTACCGCTAAAAACGTAATGCGTTACTTCTTCGAGCAATACCTTATTAGCCTCATTAGTCCAGTTGGCGTGATAAGATAACGTACCTTTTTCACCACTGCCAACCCTCAAAATTTTATCGGTTTTTATCCAGCCATAGCCGCTCTCTTTTTCTTTGGGAATAGCATACGAATTGTTCCAGAAGTCCAACCCGTTTACATTTTCAAAAGTAAACCAAAGCCCCACATGATGCGGATGATCGGTAGGATCGCCGGCGCGTGTAACCAATGGAAAACCCCGGGTAACAATTGTTCCATTTGCAGCGGCAATGGGAAAAAGCATTGGCTTTTCCAATGTATCAGGATACCAAAAAGTAGTAAAAGGCTGCCCGCCAATCGTAATAGCTATTTGCTTTGCATTTTCGTTTGGCATTACGTTTACCATTTCATTTTTTTGGGCAAGTGCAGGTGCAATAATGAAGCACATACAAAGTGCAGCAGTTATCTTTTTTACAATCATAAGCTTACTAATATTTAAATGGTTTACCATTCGCCATTACTTCCCCGGTCTGTTCATCAAAGGTTACTTTGGCGCCAGTGTGTACGGCAGCATTTGCCATAATCACTGCTACAGCATGTGCATAGCCCGCTTCTACAGGCGCATGCGGTTGCTTGCGGCTGCGCACACACTCCATCCAGTTGCGAATGTGGTTGGAAGTAAGCGTATCGCCCCCGGTGTTGGCAGAAACTACTACCTTTTCTTTCGACTCAAGACTTATCTCGGGTAACAAATTTGCCTGCATACCCATTTGCGCAGCCATTTTCTGTGTAAGCCCACCTGCTGGAGAAACTTTATTGGTATTCAGGTTTAATTCGCCACCATTGGAGTAATAAATTTCTTTTGGGTCTTCTTCACCGTTGTGCATGCGCGAAGCAAAGGACACCTGGAAGCCGGAAGAAGGATCATTAAGCGGACCATAATCAAAAACTACCGTCATGGTATCCCAGTTTTTTCTGCCATCTTTCCACATATAAATGCCACCGTTGGCAACTGCACTTCTGGGGTGCGGCAAGCCGGTAAACCAATGCACTGTATCTATCTGGTGGCTCATCCACTGCCCTGGCAATCCTGATGAATACGGCCAAAACAAGCGGAACTCCAAATATTTTCTTGGGTCAAACACATCATTGGGACGGTTTAGTAAAAAGCGTTTCCAGTCGGTATCTTCTTCTTTTAATAAAGGTACTACGTCTGGCCGGCGCCAGCGTCCCGGCTGGTTTACATTCCATGTCAGTTCCACCATTGTTACAGGTCCAAACTTACCCGAACGGATAAAGTCGTAAGCTGCCCAATAATTGGTGCCGCTTCTGCGCTGCGAACCAATTTGTACAATCTTACCTGAATCTTTAATAGCTTTCAGGGCAGCTCGGTTGTCGTCCATGGTTTCGGCAAAAGGTTTTTCCACATAGGCATCGCAACCGGCATTTACGGCTTCTATGGCATGTAAAGCATGTTGAAAATCGGCAGTGCTGATGAATACCGCGTCTACCAATTTTTTATCATACAATTCTTCATTGTTGCGGCAGGCGGTTACCTCATGTCCCATCTTATTTTTCCAGGCAGCGGCGCCTTCTTCCCGCCTTCTGTTCCATATATCCGATACGGCTACCACATCAAAATTCAATTCTTTATAGTGGTTCATAAAGCAAGGCATGTGCGAGCTTCTGTGCCGGTCTGAAAAGCCTACAACACCTACGCGCACGCGGTCGTTGGCGCCTATTATTCTCTTGTAACTGGAAGCACTAAAAGCACTGGCACCTAAGAAAGCGCCTGCAGAAGTAAGCGTGGTTTGTTTAATAAAATGTCTTCGTGATTGTGGCATAGCAAAATGATATTGATTAGTGGTGGTGAAGATATTTAAAAATGAGTGGAATTTATGAATATTCGGTGAGGAAGAAATTATAGTAAGTGTTTTGATGTACAATTATGATGTGGGACATGCCGGCAGGCAGGTGTGCGGTATAATAAAATATGCAAGAGCGGAGTGTCATAAAGGAGCAACCCTAAATTATTCTTATTTTATAAACAGCTACTTCATCTTAACTGTTAAATCAACACTTAAATACATTGGGTAATTATTTCCTTAGTTATAATTATGCACCAATAACTTACTGCTTTGTAAAACAACATACTATCTTAATCCCTTTTGATGGCATACATTTTAATGCAATATCCCATGTGCGATTGCAACTATCAGCCTATGTTCAAACCACATAACGATTTTAAATAAATAGATGATACTGCCATTTTATGGCGCTACCAGGACCTTCCGCGTTATATAGATTTACTGCTGAAACAACAATTGTTCTTTTGCAGAGCCGACCGGTTTGAAGACCCGTTTGAAGGTAAATACACGGCAGAAGCAAAAAAGGAACTAACAAAAGAACAGATGGAGAAACTGACAGATGATCATGATGATGAAGGGGACATAGAAAAAGCAAAACAGCAGATGGAAAAGCTCGCGGAAGAGCACATGGCAAAGCGCACGTATGTTACCATTAATAGCTGGCACTGGAACAACGTGGAAAACTACGCTATGTGGAAGATCTATGCAAAAGGCACTTATGGGCTTGCTATTCAAACTACTTATGAACGGCTAAAGCATTGTTTTAACAAAGCAAAGCAACCCGTTTTTATTGGCAAGGTGGACTATGATGATGATTGTGAAGCTATCCTTTTCAATAATTCGCTGAAGCCTTTTTTGCACAAGCGCAAAATGTATGAATATGAAAACGAAGTGCGTTGCTGCTACGTGATGCCCAAAGACAACACATTCAACTGGCAGGCCCAGGATACCAATGACGGTGTGTTTATTGATGTGGATTTAAACACGCTGATAGAGCGCATTTATATATCGCCATACTCTCCCAAATGGATATACGATATTGTTGCCGGCATCAATGAAAAATTTAACATTCACAAAGAAATTGTGCACTCAACTGTATTTGACGCTTCGGAGTATTGAGTGCTGGCAAACCACAGTGGCGCGGACAAAACAGAGAAACACAACAAAGTAGTAGCTTTTAAACTCTTCTTTGTTCCTGTATGCCGTTAGTGAGTGTGAGATTCCATATTAAGAAATATGCAAAATCGTCTTTGCCAGTGCTATCTCTTCGGGATCGCCGGTGTACTTGCCTTTTTCGTCAGATAACTTAACCACTTTTGTCCAGGGCTCGCCTTCCGGATAAGCTTCTGTGAGCTTCATTACAATATTCATAGCTGGCAGGCCAACATCGTTGGTAAAGTTGGTACCAACGCCGAACGACATGCCTATGTTGCCTTTGCAAAAATGGGCAATCCGCGCCACCTTGTCGTAATTAAGCGCATCGGAAAAAGTAATGGTTTTGGAGAGCGGCTGGATACCAAGCTTTGCGTAATGGTCTATTGTTTTTTGTGCAAATTCAATCGGGTCGCCGCTGTCGTGCCGCACGCCATCAAACAGTTTCGCAAACTTTTTATCAAACTGCTGAAAGAACACTTCGCTTGTATAAGTATCAGACAAAGCGATGCCCAAATCACCGCGATACACATCGCTCCAATGCTCCAGCGCCATCGAGTTTGCCATTTTATAGCCATATTTCGCCGCATGAAACATAAACCATTCATGTGCATGTGTACCAATGGGTTTTACATTATTTATCATAGCCAGGTGCACATTACTGGTACCTACAAAAGAAGCTCCGCCATTTTGCGTTAAGGCCTGCATTACTATCTTATGTACTTCATAAGAATGCCTGCGGCGGGTACCAAATTCTGCAATGGTTACACCGAGTGCATTATATTGTTCAATCTTGTGTTTGGTAATGCCATATACTTCTGCATCGGGCACGCGCTGCTGGTTATTGAGCTGATAATACAATTCTGAAATGAGGCATAGCAAAGGCACTTCCCACAAAATAGTTCGATACCAATAACCTTCTACTCTTACGCTTAAATCATCGCCGGTTTGTTCTATGCTTACTTCAGCCGGGTTGTAAGTATAGCCTTCCAGAAAATCTAAATAAGTAGGCGGCAGATAAGGACAGGTAATAGTAAGAAATTCTTTTTCTTCCTTTGTTAATTTTAGCGTAGCTATGGCATTAACACTCGCCTGTAATGCGGCTGCAAACCCTTTGGGAAAAAGGTGTTTTCCTCTGTTGATAAACGCATATTTTGCTTTTGCCCTCGGGAACAAATGGATAACGGCATACTGCATGGTGAACTTGTAAAAATCGTTATCCAGCAAAGAAGAAAGTAAAGTAGAAGTTGATTGCATATTGTTGTTAAAACTCACATTTTTATCCATTTATCAAAAATAAAATAAACAAGCTCTTACAAATTCCAAATATGTTTTTGAGTATGATTTTAAAATTATATTCCGTATTTACTTTTTTTATCCCCAACAAGTCAGGGGCAGGCATTGACACAAAAAGTCATGAATGTATTGATGTTTCTAAATGGTATTCAGGAGAACGCTTTGCTTGGTTATTTCGCGAACTATTATCTTTTTTGCCTCCATGAACCACTTCACGGATTCAGGAACATCCTGATCGCTCTACACGTTTATTTTCAATAAGACTTCGTGTTGCCCGGCCAACGCCTCCACTCACTCTAAATTGCATTTCTATTTTTGAACGGGTAGTTTGGCTAATAACAAACTTTAAAATAATTGCATGCTAACTCTTATCTACCATTTGCCAGCTCGCTTCGTCGTAGCGGCTACCGGTATTGGGATATTTTGCCAGCAATTCGTCAATTTCTATAAGGTTTTGCGGAGATAATACTATATCTACACTGCCGGCATTATCACGCAATTTTTTTTGCTTCTTAGTGCCGGGGATGGGAATAATATTATCGCCTTGCGCCAGCACCCACGCAATGGCAAGCTGCGCCGGTGAGCAACCAATCTGCGCTGCCAACCGTGCAAATTCAGATGCAAGGCTTTGATTATTTTCCTGGTATGCTTCCTGATAGCGCGGCAGCTTTTTACGAAAATCATTATCCGGTAATTCAGACAGATTTAACGTATTTGTCATCAATCCTCTTGCTAGTGGGCTAAACGGCACGAAAGTAATACCCAATTCTTTGCAGGTTGGAAGTACGTCTTTTTCTACATCACGGGTAAGTAAAGAATATTCACTTTGTACTGCACTGATAGGATGAACTGCATGTGCTTTGTGGATAGAATTAAGAGAGGCTTCGGATAGACCAAGATAACGCACTTTGCCTTCTTTTACTAATTGTGCCATAGCTCCCACCATTTCTTCAACCGGCACATTAGGGTCTATCCGGTGTGCATAATAGAGGTCAATGGTTTCTGTCTTCAGCCGTTTCAGGCTCCCTTCTACTGCTTTTTTCATATAAGCAGGCGAGCCATTAAACATAATGGCCTTGCCATCGGTTTGTTGGGTAAATCCAAACTTGGTTGCAATAAATACCTTATCGCGATTAGGTACTAATACTTTCGAAATAAGCTCTTCATTTTTTCCATTGCCATATACATCAGCGGTATCCCAAAAGTTAATGCCTAAGTCTAAAGCAAGCTGGAGCGTTGCAATAGATTCTTCATCGTTTGGCACACCATACGCATGGCTCATGCTCATGCAGCCAAGACCAATAGCAGAAAGCTGTTCGTTATTTCCAAATCTCCGGTATTTCATGTGGTTTGTTTTATGGGTAAACAGATAAGATTTACTTTAGGCTGCTTGTAAAGAACGCCAACATTGATGCTTTTATATGCTGCATGACTGCACTAAGTTCGGTTAAACAAACTCCTACCCTCTTCCTCGTGCGATAAAAAAAGTCCGGTGCAATTACAGCTACCCTACTTTGCACGGGCGTTCCACTATATTGCAAATGTGCCGGTTTACACCAAGAGCTTCCTGAAAAATAATTCCCGGATAGCCTTTTTTTATCAGCAAGTCAATATAAGTATCCATCTCTGTGCCATCAGCAATGGAGAGCGTAATAAAATAATGGTTATGCACAGCAAAATAGAATGCTGTTTTTATGCAGCTTTCGTCTGGTCACAATTTTTATGCCTTGCACAGCGCAATAAAGAAATGTTTAGCAGATAGTCTTCAGTGTTGATAATTATCAGCTCTAATTTATTCGTTTGCTGCATCGGTACTTCCGTTGTTTCTTTGCAGCCATTTGTTCACTTATTATTTGTGTAGCTATGTGGTTTAGTTTAGGCAGGTTCATTCTCAGGTTCAGACTTCCCTTGCTCTTTTTGCTGTTGGTAATTACGGCGTTTATGGGTTATCATGCCACCAAAGTGCAAATGAGCTACGAGTTCTCCAAAGCTATACCTACCGATAACCCTAAGTACATACAATATCAGCAATATGTGCAACAATTCGGACAAAGCGGAAATACATTGGTGCTGGGTTTTCAAACGCCCGATTTATATACTACCAACGTGTTTAATGCAGCCGGCAACCTGCACCAGCAGCTTCGTACAGTGCCCGGTGTAGAAGGTATCTTAAGCGTGCCCGAAGCTATTAATCTTGTGAAGAACGATTCGCTGGATAAGCTGCAAACAGAACGCATTTTTCATTATCCATATACCAGCCAGGCATTGCTGGACAGTGATAAAGCTACTTTTGAAAACCTGCCATTTTATCAAAACTTATTATACAATCCGCAGACACATAGCTATCTCATGGCTTTGCAACTGAATAAAGATTCTGCCAACAGCAAAGCACGCACCGCTTTGATAAACCGCATCATAGGCAAGGTGCAGGGTTTTGAAAATGGAACAAACATAGATGTACACATCAGCGGCTTGCCTTATATACGCACTGTTGTTGCCAATAAAATAGCCAAAGAACTCAACTACTTTTTGCTTGGTTCTTTTGTATTATCGGCTATTACATTACTCTTGTTTTTCCGGTCGTTCAGTGCCATGCTAATGAGCCTATTGGTGGTAGGTATGGGCGTAGTATGGAGCCTGGCTACTATGGTATTTTTTGGGTATAAAATAACCTTGCTTACTGCACTCATTCCACCCCTGATAGTGGTGATAGGCATTCCGAACTGCATTTATTTTTTGAATAAATACCATGCATCTTATCTTGAAAAAGAAAACAAACGTGAAGCACTGGTAACAATGGTGGGGAGGATGGGTATTGTTACCTTGTTTTGTAATATTGCAGCGGCTATCGGCTTTGCCGTATTTGCACTTACCAAAAGCGATTTGCTGAAAGAATTTGGCGTAGTAAGCGGCATCAATGTAATGGCATTATTCTTCATTTCACTTATTTTTATTCCTGCTGTACTAAGTTATCTGCCACCGCCAAAGCCGCATCAGCTACGGTATTTAAATAACTACTTCTTAGAAAAAGTATTAAGTAGAATAGAACACTGGACATTCACCAAAAGTAGTTGGGTATATGCCATTACGGTTGTTGTGCTCGCTATTGCAGTAGCAGGTATTTTCAGGCTGAAAAGTGAAGGCTATATTGTGGATGATTTACCTAAAACCGACGTGATTTATACCGACCTCAAATGGTTTGAACAAAACTTTAATGGCGTAATGCCATTGGAAATTGTAATAGATACTAAACGCAAAAATGGCTTGTTTAAAAACCTGCAGCCCATTGAAAAAATAGATCGCTTTTCTTATTACATCGCCTCGCAACCCGAAACCGCAAAACCCTTATCTTTTGTAGAAGGACTGAAGTTTGTAACGCAGGCTTTTTATGGCGGCGACAGCACGAGTTATACGTTACCTACCGAGTTTGATGCACCGCTGATAGTAGGACTTTTAAAAAACCCGGATACAGCAGGCACCACCAAAAGCAATACTGTTACTACCCTGATGAATAGCTTTATAGACAGTAATAAACAAAAAGCACATATTAGTGTAAACATGAAAGATATTGGCAGCAAACGATTGCCTGTTTTGCTGGACAGTTTTCAGAAAAAAGCTGCACAAATATTTGATACTTCCAGATATAATGTGACTATTACAGGCACAGGCGTTACGTTTTTAGAAGGTACTAATTTTATCATTAACGGATTAAAGGAAAGTATTTTATATGCCTTTGGATTAATAGCCTTATGTATGTTGTACCTGTTTAAATCGTTCCGTATCTTATTATGTTCTTTAATACCCAACTTAGTACCGCTGGTAGTTACTGCCGGCGTTATGGGTTGGACCGGCGTTGCTCTAAAACCCTCTACAGTACTGGTTTTTAGCGTTGCATTGGGTATTGCCATAGATGTAACCATCCGTTTTTTGATTAACTATAAACAGGAACTGCCACAATATAACAAACAGGTTAATCTTACGCTTTCCAAAACCATTCGCCATACCGGTATCAGCATTATTTATACATCGCTGGTGTTGATTGCAGGTTTTATTATTTTCTGTTTTAGTGAGTTTGGAGGAACAAGAGGACTGGGCTGGCTTACCTCGCTTACATTGGTCGTAGGCACTTTAACCAATCTCATATTGCTACCTGTATTATTAAAACGGCGTAATACTGTAAAGTAATTGTTGCAGCAAAGACCTAAGGCACTAAGGAATATAAAAGAAGTTATTAATAAGTTTATTTCAGGCATTCCCTTATACTTATTCAATCGCCATTTCTATTTTTTATTTTAATAAACCTGTATATATCGCACAAGCAATACACATCATTTACTCCGTAAATCTCGCATCATAAGTGATACACTTAACATCGTACATTAAACATTTCCCATCTTTAAATTAAACAGCTAACCCGTTACAAGCAAAAATCCCTTACCTTTGCAAACTTTCTTAAAATCATCATGCCGTAACATGACACTAGCCCGGTGAAGAATTAGGGCGAAATGGAATGTTGCTTTGTAAAAAGTCAACAATATACATGAAACTAAGTCAATTCAAGTTCGATCTTCCTTTAAACTTAATTGCCCAACACCCCACCAAACGCCGCGAAGACAGCCGGATGATGGTCATTGACCGCAAAACCGGTAACATCGAAAACAAACACTTCCGCGACATTCTGGACTATTACGATGACAAAGACGTATTTGTAGTAAACAACACCAAAGTATTTCCGGCCCGTATGTATGGGCGAAAAGAGAAAACCGGCGCTAAAATAGAAGTGTTTTTGCTGCGCGAGCTTAACAAGCCCAACCGCTTGTGGGATGTAATTGTAGATCCTGCCCGTAAAATACGTGTAGGCAACAAACTGTACTTTGGCGATAACGATGAACTCGTAGCCGAGGTAATTGATAACACCACCAGCCGTGGCCGTACCATTCGTTTTTTGTGGGACAACGATGAAGCGAGCTTTAAACAGATGCTGGAGTTTTTGGGCGAAACACCGCTGCCAAAATACATTAAGCGCAAGCCCGATGAAGAAGACAAAGAACGCTTTCAAACGGTATACGCAAAACACGAAGGTGCAGTTGCCGCTCCAACAGCAGGCTTGCACTTTAGCCGTGAATTAATAAAGCGTTGTGAGATAAAAGGTATCCGTTTTGCCGAGCTTACGCTGCATACCGGCTTAGGCACTTTTCGCCCCATAGAAGTGGAAGACCTAAGCAAGCACAAGATGGATGCGGAATACTACCGTATAGACGAAGAAGCCTGCAAAATTGTAAACAAAGCCAAAGAGACAGGTCATCGTATTTGCTCAATCGGCACTACTACTATGCGTGCCATGGAAACAAGCTTTACCGCACAGCAATTATTAAAGCCAAGCGAGGGCTGGACGAATATCTTTATACATCCGCCTTATAAATTTAATATTGCAGACAGCCTTGTCACCAATATCCATTTGCCTAAAACCAGCTTACTCATTATGGTTTGCGCCTTTGCCGGCTACGACCTTACTATGGAAGCCTATAAAAAAGCTATAAAAGACAAATACCGCTTCTTTAGCTATGGTGATGCAATGTTGATTATATAAAGGTTATAATTTTTTGCAGATAACAAAGCCGCTAAAGTTTATTTAGCGGCTTTGTTATTAACGCTGGCAGGGTTTACAACCGCTAAGTGTTCGAAACCTACCGGAGTGCAATTTTACGCTACATTATTGCAAATGGAGTAAAGCAATCTGTGAATGGTAGTACAATCAAACTAAGCCTTCTATTTTGATTTAAAGTTGAGCACAGGCTGCTGCGCATAAGCCCACAGTGACGATATTGCCTTACCTTCAAACATAAAACTCAGGTTTTGAACCCTGTCAGCGTTTATATAGAAAATTGCATGTACTTTTTAGTACAAAAAAAAGTCCCGACAAGTCGGGACGAAAAAATAAAAAAAGAAGTTAGTTATGCCGTCTTAAACGTTGTTTTCTTAGCCAGCTTGCTTTTTAAGTTGCTGGCTTTATTTTTATGAATAATACCGCGTTTAGCTAATTTATCTATCATAGAAACGGTCAGCGGCAATTGCTCATCGTACGCCTTCTCGTCTTTTAATCCTCTGATGTCGCGAATGGCGTTACGCGTAGTTTTGCCATAATAACGGTTTCTGTCTCTGCGTTTTGCCGCCTGGCGTACATCTTTTTCGGTAGCTTTATGGTTTGCCATAAATAATAATATTAAGGAACCCTGAATTTTTTAGGACTGCAAAAGTAAGCGTACGAAATGAAATAAGAAAATTTTTTTGCTATATAGCGTGTCTATTATGGAAAAAAGGGAGTTAATAATACAACGCTGTACAAGAAAAAACAGACTTGTCTTTCCACCTTTTGCAAAGATTGTTAAGTTTTGTAAAAAAGAACACCTTTTTTGTGCCATATTCAGCGATATTTGCAAGCCTGTCACTTGTTAGTTTAGCGCAAGTGAGGTTTCTATTGTTTTAAAGCGAAATTCGCCAGCCATGAAAGATTTTTCATATATTACCAATTCGCACCCCGCGTTTATAGAAAATCTATACAACGATTATGTAAAAGATCCCAACAGCGTAGAGCCTGAACTCAAAAAGTTCTTTGAGGGTTTTGACTTTGCTATGTCTTTTCCTCCAAAAAATGGAAATGGCAACGGTATTGCCGCGGCCGAAAAAGCAGTTTCGCAACCTGCTGCTACAGACGAATGGAAAAGAGAGATAAAGGTGTACCGCCTTATTTTGGGCTATCGTAATAAAGGTCATTTAATTGCTAAAACCAATCCCATCCGCGAGCGTAAAGACCGGGGTGCTAACCTGGATTTAGGATTTTTTGGCTTGAGCGAAGAAGATTTAGATAAAACTTTTCAGGCAGGCAACCTCGTTGGACTTGGCACCACCACGCTGCGCAACATTTTGCAACATTTACAAACCTGGTATGCCTCGCATGTGGGTATTGAATTTAAATACATCAGCGACCAAAAAAAGGTAGATTGGCTTACCAACGAAATGGAGCACCAGTTTACCAACCCATTGCCACTGGATAAGAAAAAGCGTATCCTCGAAAAGTTGAACCAGGGTGTGATTTTTGAAGAGTTTTTGCATAAAAAATATGTAGGGCAAAAAAGATTTTCGCTCGAAGGCGGCGAAACCACCATACCTGCATTAGACACCATCATCAGCACGGCTGCCGATAACGATGTGCAGGAAGTAGTGATTGGCATGGCGCACCGCGGCAGGCTGAATATTTTGGCCAATACTTTAGGAAAAACCTACGAACAAATCTTCAGCGAGTTTGAAGGTACGGCGCGTATGGATCAAACAATGGGCAGCGGCGACGTAAAATATCATTTGGGTTTTGGCAGCGAAGTAACCACACCAAATGGCAAAAAAATTCATCTTAAACTCATGCCCAATCCTTCGCACCTCGAAGCGGTTGACCCGGTAGTAGAAGGTTTTACCAGGGCAAAAGCCGATGTGTTGTACAACTGCGATTACGATAAAATGTTGCCAATACTCATCCACGGCGATTCTTCCATTGCCGGTCAGGGCATTGTATATGAAGTGCTGCAAATGAGCCTGTTACAAGGCTATGCCACCGGCGGTACTATTCATTTTGTTATAAACAACCAAATAGGTTTCACTACCGATTTTGACGATGCACGCAGTGCCAATTACAGTACTTCCGTTGCTGCAATGGTGCAGGCACCGGTATTTCATGTAAATGGAGATGATGCCGAAGCGGTGGTAAAGTGTGCCGATATTGCCACCCGCTACCGTCAGGAGTTTAATGCAGATGTATTTATAGATATGGTATGTTATCGCAAGCACGGTCACAACGAAGGAGACGACCCCAAATACACGCAACCGCACTTGTACGATATTATTGAACAGCATCCTAATCCGCGCGAAGTATATATTGATTATTTGAAAAATAATGGCGAACCCGATGCACAGCAGTTAGCGAATGAAATGGAAGCAAAATTTCGCGCCGACCTGCAGGAGCGTTTTGATGAAGTAAAACAGCATCCGTTGCCGTACAAATTTCAGCAGCCGGAAAAATGGTGGCTCAGCCTGCGTAAAGCCACACCAGCCGATTTTGAGTCTTCGCCCAACACGGCTATCAGCGAAGAAACATTCAAAACATTATTCAATGGGTTAATGAAATGGCCGGAAGGTTTTAAACCGCTGCGCAAGATAGAAAAGCTGTTGCAGGACAAGATAAAATTGTTTGAAGGAGAACAAAAAGTGGATTGGGCAACCGGCGAACTGCTGGCGTACAGCTCTTTGCTGGTAGAAGGCAAAACCGTACGCATGAGCGGTCAGGATGTAAAACGCGGCACGTTCAGCCATCGCCATGCCATCATTCGCGATGAAAATACTACAGAGGAATACAACCGCTTAAACCATTTCAACGATAATCAGCAGAAGTTTCATATTTATAATTCCTTATTGAGCGAGTATGCTGTTCTGGGCTTCGAATATGGCTATGCCTTAGCCAATCCGAATGCACTGGTATTATGGGAAGCCCAGTTTGGCGATTTCGCCAATGGCGCACAAACAATGATTGACCAGTTTATTTCGGCAGGCGAACAAAAATGGAGCCGCATGAATGGCTTAACCATGCTGCTGCCGCATGGCTACGAAGGGCAAGGACCAGAACACAGCAGTGCCAGAATGGAGCGTTTTCTCCAAATGTGTGCTGAACTGAATATGGTTATTACCAACATCACTACAGCAGCCAATCTCTTCCATGCGTTGAGGAGACAGTTGGCATGGCCATTCCGAAAGCCGCTCGTTGATTTTTCGCCTAAAGCCTACCTGCGTTATCCCGGCAGTTACAGCCCAATGAGTGAGTTTACGCATGGCAGTTTTAAAGAAGTAATAGACGATGCATTTATACAGGATGCCGCCAGCGTAAAGAAAGTGTTATTCTGCTCCGGCAAGTTGTACTTTGAACTGGCTGAAAAGCAACAGAAAGAAAACAAGAAAGACATTGCCATCATTCGTTTGGAACAATTATATCCATTACCCGAAAAACAATTGCTCAATTTATATAACAAGTACAACAAAGCAATCTGGTTTTGGGTGCAGGAAGAACCGCTGAATATGGGCGCTGCTTCGTTTTTGCAAATGAACTTAAAGAGCATCAATTATGGCATCATCAGCCGGAATGCGAGTGCAGCTACTGCTTCGGGCTACGCCAAAGTACATGCAGTAGAACAGGCAGATATCATTGATACGGCATTTAACATTTAGGGAAGTTAATACTTTGAACTACAAAGACCTGAAGAAAAGAAGTTACATCAAGAACTTTCTTTGAATATTCTTTGTGCATCTTTGTATCCCCATGCCTTTGTGGTTCAAAAAAACAATCTTTGCCAAATGGTTTGAGGCAGATTACGAAGATTTCTTTAGTTACGGATAGTGTTATAACCACTTTAAAGAAGCAACAAATTTTATATTCTTAATAGAAAATATTATAAATAACAGTCCTTACAATGATTGATATAAAAGTACCTGCTGTAGGCGAATCCATAAGCGAAGTAACCCTATTGAAATGGGTTAAAAATGACGGTGATTATGTAAACCGCGATGAAGTAATTGCTGAATTAGAAAGCGAGAAAGCTACTTTTGAAGTAAATGCAGAACAAGCAGGCGTTTTAAAAACGGCGGCAAAAGAAGGCGACACCATTGCTGTGGGTGCAACCATTGCCAGTATTGACGACCAGGCACAATCACCTCAATTTGCCCCCGAAGCTCCACAACAGGAAGCCATAGCTCCCGAACAAACTCCGTTTGCATCTGCACCTCAGGTAGCTTTTGCACCGGATATTGCGCCCGCACCGGCACCGCCGCAACCTGTTGCTGTAGGTAAAGGCAACATTACTATGAAAGTGCCCACTGTTGGTGAATCTATCAGCGAAGTAACCTTATTGAAATGGGTTAAAAATGACGGTGACTATGTAAACCGCGATGAAGTAATTGCTGAATTAGAAAGCGAAAAAGCCACTTTTGAACTCAATGCCGAAGAAGGAGGTCAGTTACAAACCAAAGCACAGGAAGGTGATGTTTTAAAGATAGGTGATGTAATTGCCGTTATTAATACCGACGTAGCTCCGCCAACTAGGGAAGCTGCCAAACCTTCACCAGTACCACCAGCGCAACAACAAAAAACCGAAACTATTACGGTACAAAAACCGGCAGAAGTAAAGCCATCTGCCTCCTCTACTGCACCGGTTACTTCGGTTTCTAACGATATAAAAGCAACGCCGCTCGCTTCGGCCATCCTGGCTGATAAAAAGGTTGATCCGGCTACTATAAAACCATCCGGCTCTAATGGTAAAATATTAAAGCACGACGTGTTAGAGGCTTTGCAAAATCCTGGTAAGAAGGCCTTTGCCGGGCAGGAACTTAACACGCGCAACGAACGCCGCGAAAAAATGAGCAACCTGCGCAAAACCATTAGCCGCAGGCTCGTAGAATCGAAGAATACGACGGCGATGCTCACCACTTTTAACGAAGTGGATATGACGCGCATCATGGATATTCGCAAGCAGTACAAAGACAAGTTTAAAGAAAGCCATGGTGTAAATCTGGGTTTTATGAGCTTCTTTGCCAAAGCCTGCGCTATTGCCTTAAGCGAATGGCCAGCCGTAAACGCGTATATTGATAATGATACATTAATATATCATGATTATGCTGATATTTCTATTGCGGTAAGCACGCCACGCGGTTTGACGGTTCCTGTTATCCGCAATGTGGAAAGCCTGAGCATGGCAGATATTGAAAAGAAAGTAATAGAACTGGCTGGTAAGGCAAGAGACAAC
This sequence comes from Ilyomonas limi, assembly GCF_005233845.1. Classification (GTDB taxonomy): domain Bacteria; phylum Bacteroidota; class Bacteroidia; order Chitinophagales; family Chitinophagaceae; genus Ilyomonas; species Ilyomonas limi. The sequence continues at coordinate 18,982 of NZ_SZQL01000020.1, read as the reverse complement.
AAGCTCACGATGGAAGAATTGCAGGGCGGCACTTTCACTATTACCAATGGTGGCGTGTTTGGCAGCCTGATGAGTACGCCCATCATAAATCTACCACAAAGCGCCATTTTGGGTATGCACAAAATACAGGAGCGCCCAATGGCCGTAAACGGACAAGTAGTGATACGTCCAATGATGTATGTTGCACTCAGCTACGACCACCGCATTATTGATGGTCGTGAGAGCGTAAGCTTCCTGGTGAGATTAAAAGAATTGCTTGAAAATCCGGAGTTGCTGCTGTTTGGCAAAGATCCGGTAAAAACATTGCTGGAATTGTAATGCAGGATAGCATTTTTACATTTGCAGATTTCAGTATAAATTAAAAGCTTTGCAGTAATTCATTTCTCAATCCGCTTCACAGCGGATTTTTTTATACCATGAATTTTTATAAAAAATATTTCGATACAGCAGTTACGCTTATACAACAATATAATGGCCGTGTGCCGCTGGCTATTTATCTGAAACATTATTTTGCACAGCACAAAAAACATGGTTCTAAAGACCGTAAGCACATAACGCATTTATGTTATTGCTACTATCGCCTTGGTCGTGCATTGAAACATTTACCAATAGCCACCCGTTTACTTACAGCCCTTTTTCTATGTAATAACGAGCGGGGCGACTGGCTTCAATTGTACGAAGAAGATTGGCAATACGCTTATGATGAAGATTTGGATAAACGGATTGCTTTTGTTCAAACTAAATATGCTTTTCAGCCGGAAGCTATTTTTTTTATGTTGAATAATGTAAGTGATGCAATAGAGAAAACCGTATTTGCCAAAGCACATTTAATACAGCCCGATTTATTTATACGTATCCGGCCGGGTTTTCATCAAGCAGTAATCAGTAAATTAGATGCTAAGCAGATTAGTTATGAGTTAATAGGAAATAATTGTATCGCATTAAATAATACCTCAAAAATTGATACAATACTTCCGTTGAATAAAGAAGCAGTAGTACAGGATTTTTCATCACAACGCATAGCAGAATTTTTACAATCAACTATTAATAATCATTCACCTGCAACCGTTTGGGATTGCTGTGCTGCAAGCGGCGGCAAAGCCATCCTTGCTGTGGATACATTGCCCAACATACAACTCACCGTTTCCGATGTACGGGCATCCATTATTCACAACTTAAAAGAGCGTTTTAAAAAAGCCGACATTCGCCATTATCATACTTTCATTGCCGATCTTGCTACTAATTTCCGTTCTTCAAAAAAGTATGATTTAGTAATTTGCGATGCGCCTTGCAGCGGCTCGGGCACATGGGCACGCACACCAGAGCAATTGTTTTTTATCACAGAAGAAAAAATTGAACAGTATGCTGCGCTGCAGAAAAAGATAGTAAGTACTGTTGTAAAAAGTGTAAACAAAGGTGGCTATTTGTTGTACATTACCTGCTCGGTTTATAAAGAAGAAAATGAAGCAGTAGTTGAATTTATACAGCAAACAACTTCCCTGCAATTAATACAATCGTCTGTGCTGAAAGGGTATGATGTAAAAGCAGATACAATGTTTGCTGCTTTGTTTAGGAATGTTGCGCATGGATAGCATGGATATACAGAGATAATTTATTATAGAGATATACTATAAACAATCTGTGTATATATTTATTATTCATGAGAAAAATTATTGCACATGATAATCTACCAAACTCATTTTGATACCATAGCTCCCATCTGCATAATGTCCGGGATTAATATTATCTGATGGTTGCCATATCCAGTGTATAAAGTCTTTATAAATCAGCCCTATACCTTTAGCATATACTTCTTCGGCATAGTCGCGCTGTTTAAAATATTGCGGGTCAAAAGGGCTGTCATCCGGCCGGGTTTCATCTATTGCCACAATGGTAATTGTGCTGTCTATGCTACCTTTTAGTACTGTAAATGGCGCATTGAGGTTTTGATAGGTATAATTCCAGTTATCCATATAAGACAACTCGGTATAAAACGATTTGGTATCTATGTATGCATTGCCCAGCCAGGTTGTAGTGGCTGCAATTGGCTGCGCGAGATTAATAAAATGCAAATTATTGGCATCAGTTATTTCTACCGTTTTGCCGGTTGATACCACATAATAGGCGGCGTTATACGCAAAAGGCGCCTTTTTTAGAGTATCGGTAAGATAGCGGTACACCAGGTAAGTAGTGCGACCGGCATCATCATTAAAAGTACTCATAATACTATCTTTCGCTATATAGCTAACCGTAGCTACAGTACTGCCAAATTCGAGATAAACGGTAGAATCGAGGCGATAAGTATAACTATTACCCACCTGCAAGGGATAGTAACTGGTTAAGGGAGAAAGCTGCACATCTGCCGTTTCTTTTTGACAGGAAAGAGCGCCTGCAGCTAACATAAGCAGAACGAAAGATACAAGAAACTGCCGCATAGTTGATGGTTATTGCACTTGGCTATTTAACGGCTAAAATAGCTGTAAAATTGCGGTTGCAAAAAAGGCTGCGCAATGGCACAGCCTTTTTTGCAAGAGATGGTTACGGCTAAAAGTTCTTTTTGGCTACGCCGTCTTCAATGGCTTGCATAGCTTTGGCTTCGCTAAGAATGGCGGCCATCTTATTGCCTTTACCATCATTACCATTAGCTATGTAGCCGCCCTTAGCAGTTTTCGAAATGACTGCATCCTGCATGGGTACATTTTTTTCCTTTGTTTTAAGGCAGTATGCCTTGATCATTTTTGATTCGTCCATAGTTATTAGTTGGGGGTTTGTAAATAAATTTTACACAAACTACAAAGTTTTTAATAGAATGAGCAATTTCAGCAAATTATTTCTATAAACGCGAATATTTTTTTGTCAATTACATTACGTATAAATGTTATTCATAACTCATAAACTGCAAAAAAGCCACTCTACCGGCAAAGTGGCTTTTTTGTTTATAATAAAATTATTTACAAATAATGCTGTTAGCTTATAAGCTCAGTTTAAACACTGGTGTATAGCCCCAATCGCCATTTGCCAGCGTATATTTTACCATATAATAAATGTCTGAAGCCCCGTTTTCATTAGCATCGCTGGTGCCATATACATTAGCCGAATAAGAATCTGCACCTATCTCCTGCTTATAAATGCTGCACAGGTTATTTGCTGATAGTCCTTTCAGTATTTCCAGCCTTACTATATTTTTTTCGTACAAAGTAGTAAATGCTACATCAATAGCCCTATTCGTTGGCTGCGCTTTAAAATTTACTATCGAAATACTATTGTCTTTGTAAGTGACAGCGGTATTAGCCGCAACAGTTTGATTTGTTGATGTTGGTGCTGTTAAAGACTGTTTGGTGCAGGCAACAAGCAACATAAGTAATAAAGCAGGTATAATTTTCTTCACGGAACACATTGTTAGTTGGTGATATACTGAATTCCTTTGCCATAAATATATCTAATAATATGCCATAGATTAAAAAAATTTAAATTATATTGATTATCAATACTTTTATCATTAAGTAAATTTTAATCCCTTTTATAAAATGGAAAAAACGGTTCCCCCAATAGGAAAAAACTCACACAGTTTTTGAGATGCTTTTTTTTATCTTCGCAACTTTATCATTATTAATTACAATGAAGCTGGAAAAAGCCGGCTTAGTTCACAATTTTTAAAACAAGATTAATGGATCAAACAGTTATCCCCATCATTATAGGATTGGTTGCTTTAGTTATCGGTATAGTTGCAGGTAAATTCATCTTTGCCAAAAACACAAAAAAACAAATACAAGACGCAGAGGCACAGGCGCAAACCATTATAAAAGAAGCAGAGTTAAGAGCCGAAACTATTAAAAAAGAAAAACAGTTAGAAGCCAAGGAGAAATTTGTACAGCTACAGGCAGAATACGACAAACAGGTATTGGAGCGAAACAAAAGAATTGGAGAAACAGAAAACCGCATTAAACAAAAAGAACAAACTATCAATGCGCGCGAAGCTTCGCTGGATAAGCAAATAAAAGAGAACGAAGCCATTAAGGAAACGCTCAACAAACAGATTGAGATTGTAAACACCAAACGAACCGAGCTGGAAAAGCACCAGGAAGAGCACATCCGCCGCCTGGAAAAAATTTCTGGACTTACTGCCGAAGAAGCTAAAAATCAATTAGTAGAAAGTCTGAAGCAGGAAGCCCACACACAAGCGTTGGTACTGCAGCAGGAAATAATAGAAGATGCGAAGCTGCGTGCTAACAAAGAAGCCCGCAAAATCATCATCCAGTCTATCCAGCGCACGGGCGCCGAGCAAACGATTGAAAATACGGTAACTGTTTTCAACCTTGAAAGCGATGAAATAAAAGGTCAGATTATAGGCCGCGAAGGGCGTAACATCCGCGCTATTGAAGCTGCTACCGGCGTTGACCTGATTGTAGATGATACCCCCGAAGCCATTGTACTTTCTTCTTTCGACCCATTGCGCCGCGAGGTTGCACGCCTCTCATTGCAACGCCTCATTGCCGATGGTCGCATCCATCCTGCACGTATTGAAGAAGTGGTAGAAAAAACCCGTCGCCAGTTAGAAGAACAGGTAGTGGAAATTGGTGAGCGTACCGTAATGGAACTGGGCATTCATGGTTTGCACAAGGAACTTATTCGTATTGTGGGCAAAATGCGTTTTCGTTCTTCTTACGGACAAAACCTGCTGATGCACAGCCGCGAAACAGCAAATTTATGTGGTATTATGGCGGCAGAATTAGGCTTAAATGCCAAGCTTGCTAAACGCGCTGGTTTACTGCACGATATAGGTAAAGTGCCCGATGAAGAAACCGAACTGAGCCACGCTTTATTAGGTGCTAAACTCGCGGAGAAGTATGGCGAAAACCCGGCAGTAGTAAATGCTATTGGTGCCCACCACGATGAAATGGAAATGCAGTATGTCATCTCTCCTATCATTCAGGCTTGCGATGCCATTAGCGGTGCACGCCCCGGTGCCCGGCGTGAGATTATGCAGCAGTACATTCAGCGTATCAAAGACCTCGAAAAGCTGGCTGCTTCTTACCCCGGTGTGGAAAAAGCGTATGCCATACAAGCTGGCCGTGAGCTGCGTGTGATTGTGGAAGCGGATAAAGTAAGCGATACCGACAGCGATAAACTTAGCTTTGAAATAGCGCAGAAGATACAAACCGAAATGACGTATCCGGGGCAAATAAAAGTAACCGTTATCCGCGAAAAAAGAGCGGTGAATGTAGCGAGGTAAGCCGCAAATCTTAAGATGTGAACGATGAGCTACGAGCATTAATACATATAATTTCAGGCAAGGCAAACCCGAAGGTTTGCCTTGCCTGCCTTTTGAAGGAAGCTGTTGGTTGAGTAAATAAAACGCAGGCCGCCCGTCATTCCGCAATTGCGACCAAAACGAATTTTTATTTATTTACAACTGTCGGGCGCTTTGTACGGAATCTATGAGTAGTGATATAATTCAATACCAATTTCTAAAATCATACCTTACCATAAAAGACAGCATTATAGCACAACATAACTCAACCCATAGATTCCGCACAAAGCGCCTGCAAGTTATTGATAGTAGTGGCTTCTTATTGGGCGTAATTGTGGAACAACGACGGCAGATTACCGTTTCTACTCTACCAATGTACTTATCAGATAAATCAGCGCATTCTATCAGTATCGTTTTTATCCAAATCTTAACCCATGTCATCCGTGTGCCATTATTCACCATTCACATAAAACCTTTTCTCACCTGCTTTTTTTGCAATAAGTTTGGCGTATGCTAAAACTTCTGGGCATATTATGGAATTCCTTCCGCATGGCGCTACAGGAACTAAGGGTGAATAAACTGCGTACTTTTTTGTCCTTATTCGGCATTACCATTGGTATTTTTTGCATTATTGGCGTGCTCGCCGCGGTGAATAGCCTCGAAAATAAAGTACAGAGCGATGTAAAAACACTTGGTTCCAATACCATTTACATAGACAAATGGCAGTACGGCGGTGGGCCCGATTATCCCTGGTGGAAGTATTACACGCGTCCAACACCCAAATATGATGAAGTAAAATTTATTAAAGAAAAATCTACGCTTGCTTCTTATGTAGCTTATTTCAATAGCAACAACGCCACACTGGTATTTGATAACAGCCAGTTGAGTAATGTAAGTGTGTATTGCATTACCGAAGACTTTAATAAAATTCAAACCTTTGGTATTGCGTATGGCCGCTACTTTAGTGAAACTGAATTTATGAGAGGCACTGCAGTATGCGTAATTGGTTATAAAAACGCAGAATTGCTGTTTGGCGAGGCGCAACAAGCCGTAGGCAAGACCATTTCGATGAATGGTAAGCACGTACAAATAGTAGGTGTGATAGAAAAGCAAGGCTCTTCACTGATAGGCAGCGGATTCGATTATGATCAGTGCCTGATGCTTACCTACCGGTACTTTGCCAGTGTATGGAATACAAATGACGAAAACAACGGTCAGCCATTCATTATGGTAAATGGGAAAACCAATGTGCCCACCAGCGCATTGATTGATGAACTACGCGGTATCATGCGCCAGCAGCGCAAGTTAAGTCCTACCACCGAAGACAATTTTGCACTCAACGACGTAAACAGTTTTAGTGAACAGGTTGGTTCTTTTTTTGGTTCGGTTAATATTGGCGGTTGGGTAATTGCCGGCTTGTCGCTGATAGTAGGTGGTTTTGGCGTAGCCAACATCATGTTTGTAACCGTACGTGAGCGTACCAGCCAGATAGGTCTTAAAAAAGCTATTGGCGCCAAAAGCCGTACGATATTGACCGAGTTTTTACTGGAAAGTGCTTTTCTCTGCATTTTGGGCGGCACTTTTGGACTGCTGCTTGTTTACATACTTACACTTATATTAAGTAGTGTATTGCCGTTCCCTATTTTTATTGCTCCACATATCATCCTCATTGCCTTTAGCGTATGCGTAGTACTGGGCGTTTTATCCGGCATTATCCCGGCACGTACAGCCGCCAAAATGAACCCGGTTGAAGCGATAAGGAGTAGGTAACAGATGTGAGTGGTGAATTGTCAGTTGTGAATAGCGAATGGTGAGTAAAATGTTTAAATTACTTCTTTAATTTTCACTTCTCACGTTCGATCTTTCAATTATTACCACTCACAATTTCATATTCTTCCTGCACCACAACCCGTAACTTCGCCCTTTTATTTATTCTTTAAAAAGAATACCATTTTGAGTATTACCATTCTTGCAATAGAGTCTTCGTGTGATGAAACGAGCGCCGCAGTGTGTGTGGATGGAAAAATATTATCCAACCATATTGCCGGGCAAAAAGTGCACGAGCAATACGGTGGCGTGGTGCCCGAGCTGGCAAGCCGCGCCCACATGCAAAACATAGTGCCGGTAGTAAATGTCGCACTATCAACTGCCCAAACGCAACTCGCTGCAGTTGATGCTATTGCCTTTACACAGGCACCTGGATTGATAGGCAGTTTGCTGGTAGGTACCCAGTTTGCCAAATCACTTTCATTGGCGCTCAATAAACCGCTGATAGCCGTGCATCACATGCAGGCGCATGTATTAGCCAACCTGATAGAAGCACCAGGACCAGAATTTCCATTTTTGTGCTTAACAGTAAGCGGCGGACATACGCAAATTGTGCTTGCCCGTGCACCAGACGATCTGGAGGTGATTGGCGCTACTATTGATGATGCTGCCGGTGAAGCTTTTGACAAAACAGCAAAACTCCTTCACCTGCCCTATCCCGGCGGACCGCTGATAGATAAATATGCAAAGCAGGGCGATGCTACGAGATTCAAATTTGCTGAGCCGCAAATTCCCGGACTTAACTTTAGCTTTAGTGGTTTAAAAACATCAGTATTGTATTTTTTGCAAAAAGAAATAGCGGCTAACCCGCAGTTTATTGAGCAGAACCTGGCAGATTTATGCGCATCGGTGCAGCACACGATTGTAAATGTTTTGATGAAAAAGCTACAAAAAGCAGTGCAACAAACAGGCATACACAATGTGTGTATTGCCGGCGGTGTGAGCGCAAACAGCAGCCTTCGCAATACTTTAACAGCTTACGGTAAGAAACATGACTGGAAGACGTTCATCCCTCCTTTTCAATATTGTACCGATAATGCAGGTATGATAGCTATTACTGCTTATTACAAATATCTCAAAAGTGATTTTGCTACTCTGGAAGTATCGCCGGCAGCAAGGGCGACCTGGTAAAAAGTTTTGGCACTTCAATTGCTTTATGGCTGAAAAAGTTACACATGAAAAGAATTATTTCAGCATTAAGTGTTTGTTTAATAGCCGTGCTCCTTTTTTCATGCTCGGCACACAAAGTGCAAGGCACTAACCTCAATGGCAGTTGGGTTTTGAACAATGTAAATATTGAAGGCGTGAACAATCCATCCGACTTTAAGATTACTGCCTTTGATGATGTAAATGCTAATTGCCTCGTAGGCAGCGTATGGTTTTTAACCCAAAGTGGCAACGCCACTTACACGGTACAACAAAGTGATAGTTGTGCGGGCGGTGCAAGACCTATTTTCTGGAGCCTGCGCGACGATAACGGCGTAAAATATTTCCAGTTTAAACACATTGACAACGGCGCCAAAGCACGCAAAGTAACCGAAGGCTACCGGCTGGAATTAACCAATGTTACCAATAGCGGTTTTACACTACGCGAGCCAACTCAGGTAGGCAACAACAATGCATACGTGGTATATAACTTTACTAAACAATAATAGAAAGATATAAGGAACAGGAAACAGGATAACATATTTTGCTAAACAAAAGCCGGGTACACAGTGTGCATCCGGTTTTTGTTTGCACATAGCGCGTGTAAATTTGTTGCGTTTTAAAAAATATCTTTGCACGTATGAAGCAACAGGTATTGTTTGATGACCTGGGAGTAAAGCCATACAAAGAAACATGGGATTACCAGGAAGTACTATTACAACAAAATATTGAAGCAAAAAGAAATGGTTTGCCTGCCACGCAGCGGTTGATTTTTGTAGAGCATCCACCCGTATATACGCTAGGTAAAAGCGGCAAGGAAGCACACCTGCTGATTGATGAGCAACAGCGTGCCGAAAAAGGAGTGGAATATTTTCACATTAACCGTGGCGGCGATATTACATTCCACGGTCCGGGGCAGTTAGTTGGCTATCCTATTTTAGACTTAGAAACTTTCAAACCAGATCTTGGCTGGTACCTGCGCAGCCTGGAAGAAGTGATTATTTTAACATTGGCCGACTACGGCATACAAGGCAGCCGCAGCAAAGGCGAAACCGGTGTATGGATAGAGCCGGATGTACCGGGGAAAGCGCGTAAAATATGTGCAATGGGCATACGTTGCAGCCGTTGGATAACGATGCATGGCTTTGCCCTGAACGTAAATACTAACCTTAATTTTTTTAACGATATTATTCCCTGCGGCATCGTCAACAAAAAAGTAACTTCATTACAGGAAGAGTTAGGACGGGAAGTAAGTTTGGAAGAAGTAAAGGAAAGAGTGAAGGCGCATTTTGAAGAAGTGTTTGAGGCGGAATTGATAACTATAGAATTGTCGGGCGTGAGCAGAATATAAAGTTTCACGTTCCTGCATACAACCCCTTTACACATGAAATGCAACAATAGCTTATATCTCATCTGTGTTTATCTGTGAGAAAACTCATCGCTTGTACTCTAAAACTCCTTTTGTATATAAAATTTATTACGCTCTTTCAGCTTTCCATCTTCGTATAAATCAAATACAAACCAACCGGCGTGTATAAAATTGGCTTTGTTTATTGTGAGGTCTGGTTCGGTGATGTGCTTCAAAAAAAATAACTGCGTTTTGCCATCGGCTTCATACACCTGCAGCGCATATTTTTTTTCTCTTGCCGCTGGCAGTCTTAAATTGAGCGCACCCGTACGGTCGGTAAATATGTACTGCGATGCCCGCCATTCACCGGCTTTGGGAATGTACGGATGAATAGCAACCAGGTTTTGCCCGGCAGGAAGCAAGCTATCTTTAGTATTGGTATAAATGGAATCTCTAAACTTAAGAAACAAATTGTACGGCAGTGTTGCAATAACGCTATCCTGCAACGAAACGGTTACACTATCAGAACTATTGATTTCCGTGTTTAAAGACGAATCCACATAGCCCGGCGCGATCTTTTTTACTTTGGTAAAAAAATAAGCATTGCTGCTAAGCATATAAAAAATGCGGTAATACACTTTGGAGCCTTCTACATAATTATCCAAAAAGCCATTTGCCGGCAGTTCGGGCGATGGCGTAGAGAAAATAGTACGGTAGCCACGCAGGCTGTCATACGAGCGCTGCACATTTATCTGTATCAAATCGGAACCATAAGGGTTCACCCAGCCTATGCGCACTTTGCCATTTCCTGCTTTTTGCACACTGAATTCCGGCAACGGCATCATTTGTTCCTGGGCAACTACACAACTAACGGAAAAAAAGAATAATAAAAATACAAGCGCAACTTTATACATTTCTTCTCCTGGATATTAAAAATGGAGCAAATATAACATTGCACGTTTTATTAAAAAGTCAAAGTACCGGCAGGTAGGGATAAATTTCCCTGCAAGCCGCCGGTATGCACCATCAGCACACGGCTGTTTTGTGGAATGATTTTTTGGCGAACCATCATTTCAGTTCCATATAATGCTTTGGCAGTATAAACAAAGTCGGTTGGTAGTTGATGTACTTTCCATACTTTATTCATATACTCCAATAAAGCTGCATTGTATTTGGCGTAGCCACCAAAATGATAATCGTGCGCAATAGAAAATCGCTGATGATTTGCTGATGATGGTAATAAGTTTTTTATTTCTGCTTCCAAAGAAAAATCACCTTTCAGCACACTAATGCCAATGATAATATGATGCGGTAAAGCAGAGGAAATTATACCTGCCAATGTAGTGCCGGTGCCCACTGCACAAGTGACATGCGTGTATTTTTCTACATGTGGTACCTGTTGCAAAATGAGTGCAGCCCCTGCAACACCTTTTTCGCCAGAGCCGCCTTCATTTATCCAATAAGCAGTTGGATATAAATATTGCAATGCTTCTTTTTGCTTATATTTTTCCCGGCTTACGAAATGCAGTTGCATACCATAAGCTTTTGCCTGCTGCAACGTATGCGAATAAATCGCTGGCTCCTCTCCTCTTATAATACCTATACTTTGTAATCCGGCAGCCTTGCATACATAAGCAGCCGCTGCAATATGGTTGGAATAAGCACCGCCAAAGGTTGCAATCGTATCAAAATTCTGAGCAATAGCTTCCTGCAAATAAAAGTGTAATTTATACCATTTATTGCCACTTACTACCGGGTGCACTTCATCCAGGCGCAATACATCGAGTTGCACTTCGTACTCCTTTAACCAAGGTGCGTGTAACGAATGTACACGTACCGCTTTATCATTCATCAACAGCATACACTAAAATATCTTGTCCCTTTTTATATATTCATTTAGCTTCGCAAAGTTTAATAAAACAACACTTATATGAATCCAACTTTAGTGATATTAGCAGCAGGCATGGCCAGTCGCTACGGAAGTATGAAACAAACACAATCTTTTGGACCTTCGGGCGAAACGATTATGGACTATTCTATTTACGATGCTATAGAAGCAGGTTTTAAAAAGGTAGTGTTTATTATCAGGGAAGATTTTGCAGACAACTTTAGAGCCATCTTTGAACCTAAACTGAAAGGCCGTATTGAAACAGATTATGTATATCAAAAGCTGGATGCTTTTCTCGGTAATCATACCGTACCGGCAGACAGAGTAAAACCCTGGGGTACGGGGCAAGCCGTGCTTTGCTGCAAAGGCACTGTGAATGAACCTTTTGCAGTAATTAATGCCGATGACTTTTATGGCAAAGATGCATTTGCAAAAGCTTACCAGTTTTTAACCACCAATGTAGCCGACAATAAATACGCCGTATTAGGTTACGAACTGGCCAATACCCTCAGCGAAAACGGCAGCGTAAGCCGCGGCGTTATCAGCACCAACAGCGATAACGAATTAACGGCTATTGACGAGCGCCTCAAAATCTTCCGCAAAGAAGACGGACAAATTGTGTACGAAGAAAACGGCGAGTTGCACCCGCTTGCCGATGATACCAAAGTAAGCATGAACTTTTTCTGCTTCGCACCCAACTTTATACAGCTTTGCGAGCAGTTGTTCCAGGAATTTTTGGATAAACAAATCAACGATCCGAAAGCCGAGTTTTTGATGCCTAAAGCTGCCGACCAGTTTATCAAAATGGGCAAAGGGCAAATAGAAGTAATACCTACAAGTGCCAAATGGTTTGGTGTGACCTACAAAGAAGACGCGCCGGTAGTAAAAGCCAGCATTGATGCGCTGATTGAACAAGGTGCATATCCGCAGAATTTATGGGCATAATATATATTTTATTAAAACGACAGCCGCACCGGTAGTCAGCAATAATTTGTATCCTTTTTATGCATGAGTAAAAAATGCCGCCGCTGTTGGTTGTTCTTCACCAACCGATATTATTGCTGGTGTGAAGAATACTGATTAAAGTGTTAGTAACAGGCTTTAGCTAAAGTAAATGCTCTGGCTAAAGCCTGTTGCTTAATCAAGCTATTTTGCCTACGATAATGTTTTGAATGGCTATAAACAAGCTGTAGCCTTACTCAGTACGGTTTTTGATAACTATGGTTTATATTTTAGCATAAAACATTGAAGTATAATATACAATACTTTATTGCCATTTTATTTTCAGGCAGAAAAGCGGGTGTTCGTATATTATCTTATTATTAATTTTCACGGGCTACTTCAATCCGTTTTCATATATCTCTCTACTTTTGCAAAAATTATAATATGGGAATCAATACGTTCGGAAAGCTATTCATGCCCAAAAACAAAATCTTCTATGAGTTGTTTGAAGAAGTGGCTACCACGGTACAGGATATGGGCTATCTGGTAAGACAAGTGGTGTACGAGCCCGAACGCAGCCGCCGCAGTGCACTTATTTCTCAACTCGAAGATATGGAGCACCGCAACGACGATACTACGCATAAGATATTTACCGAACTCAGCCGCAATTTTATCACACCTTTCGATCGCGAAGACATTCACTCACTCACCTCTGCATTAGATGATATTTGCGACTTTATTTTTGGTTCTGCAAAAAAAATTAATTTTTATAACGTAAACCCCGACGATACCGGCATCCGCAAAATGGCCGACTTGATTGCCGATGCAACCACCGAGATAAAAACCGCCGTGTATGGCTTGCGCGATATGAAAAACCTGCGCCGCATGACCGAGGCTATGGTAAAAGTAAACAGCATAGAAAACCAGGCAGACGACATATACGACCTCAACCTTGAACGCCTTTTTGAAAACGAAAATGATATGAAAACGTTCATTAAAAAAAGAGAAATCTATCAGGCGATGGAAATAGTAACCGATAAGTGCGAGGATGCCGCTAATGTAATTGAATCTATTATTGTAAAATACGCTTAGCACTATACTTCCATAACCTTTTATTGCACACAATGGCTTTATTAATTACTATCATTGTCCTGGCGCTCGTTTTCGACTATATCAATGGTTTTCACGATGCCGCCAACTCCATAGCTACTATTGTATCCACCAAGGTATTAACCCCTTTTCAGGCAGTGCTGTGGGCAGCCCTGTGGAACTTTGTAGCCTATTTCGTTTTTAAGGAACATAAAGTCGCCAATACAGTTGCCAATACGGTTTACCCCGAGTTTGTTGATTTATCCGTTATTCTGGCCGGATTGATAGCAGCCATTTGCTGGAATTTGTTTACCTGGTGGTTTGGCATTCCTTCCAGTTCTTCGCACACGCTGATCGGCGGCTTTATTGGCGCGGCTATAGCTAAAGTAGGTTCGTTTAGCGTAATTGTAATGCAAAACCTCACAAAGACCGTATTGTTTATTTTTCTCTCGCCATTAATAGGTATGATACTGGCTTTCATCATCACCCTTATTATTGTGTGGATTTGCCGCAAATCCAACCCCTACAAATCGGAGCGATGGTTTAAACGCCTGCAATTACTTTCTTCTGCCGCCTTTAGCCTTGGTCATGGCGGCAATGATGCTCAGAAAGTAATGGGGTTAATAACCGTAGCCATTATTTTTCACCAAAACAACGGCGTAGTGCCGGCTAATGTAGTGGAGCACATGCCTTTTTGGGTGCCGCTGACGTGCTATACTGCTATTGCATTGGGTACCATGAGCGGCGGCTGGAAAATAGTAAAAACCATGGGTACCCGCATTACCAAAGTTACGCCGCTGGAAGGCGTTGCTGCCGAATCAGCCGCTGCCTGTACCCTTATTCTTACCGAAGGACTAGGCATACCGGTAAGTACTACACATACCATCACTGGTTCTATTATTGGCGTAGGTGCTACCAAGCGCTTATCGGCAGTTCGCTGGGGCGTTACCATTAATCTTATATGGGCATGGGTACTCACCATCCCGGTAAGTGCATTGCTGGCTGCCGGACTTTACTTTTTGATTGAATTGTTTGTTTAAGGATAGAATAATATCCTTAACCCAATACCTTATTGATAAGTGTAATCGTTACATTTATTCATTCATAAAATCATAAGAAAAATACCCAAAGGGTGTTTTTCTTTTTTATAGAGTGAACTGCATTGCCGCTATTGAGCTGTTGGTGTAGCCTGTAGCGCCAAAAGCACCATCGCTCACTGCAACACCTGTACATGCCTGAACTTTTAAGCGAGTACGTGAATGAGACCGCAGAGACACTAATACGCATAGGGGGCACAAAGCAATCATTTTTTTCAACAATCTGGTTAATCAGAATTATCGCATAAAATACAGGTTCGGAACTTTGCGCCTTTGCAGTTAAAAACTTCTTTTCACAAAGTGAATACAATACTTACATTTTAAAATAAACATCTGCTCTTGTATATCCATTCCTAATAATGCATAAATAATGATTGCAGTAAAAACTAAATAAGCCTTTATATTTACACTCATACAGATTGCTTCAAAACCATTGCTTGCTTTTTATGACACATGGAATCTTAATTATCGGCAGTTCCAATACTGATATGGTTATCAAAACTGATCATTTGCCCGTACCGGGCGAAACAATATTAGGTGGTACTTTTTTTATGACCCCTGGTGGCAAAGGTGCCAATCAGGCTGTAGCCGCCGCAAGGCTTGGTGGCACAGTTACGCTTATTTGCAAGGTGGGCAAGGATATGTTTGGCAACGAAGCTAAGGCACTATTCAAGCAGGAAGGTATTAACATTTCCCACCTGCTTACAGATGCCACACTTCCATCGGGTATTGCACTCATCATCGTAGATAAAAAAGCAGAGAATTGTATTGCTGTTGCTTCCGGTGCTAATGCGGCACTTATGTGGGATGATCTGCAAAATATAGATGCATTGATGGAGGCTGCAACACTAATTTTAATACAGTTGGAAATACCATTAGCAACCGTGCATTATATCGTTACAAAAGCATTCAGTAAAGGCATTCCTGTAATGCTCAATCCTGCACCAGCATGTGCATTATCAGACGAATTGTTGCAATGTATTTCCATCATTACTCCCAACGAAACCGAGGCGGAAATACTAACCGGCATTAAAGTAACTGATGTAACATCGGCTCAGCAAGCTGCCAATATGTTGTACAGCAAAGGTATTCCAACCGTAATAATTACGATGGGTAGTAATGGCGCTTTAGTACTGCACGACGGCATATTCCATCATGTGCCGGCCATAGCTGTACAGGCAGTAGATACTACTGCAGCCGGTGATGTATTTAACGGTGCATTGGCAGTAGCATTATCGCATGGCAAAGCTGTGCACGAAGCAGCCGCTTTCGCCTGCAAGGCAGCTTCTATTTCCGTTACGCGGTTAGGCGCGCAGGCATCAGCACCTTATATTCACGAAGTAGAAAATTTGTAATATCACTTAATACTACTCATTGATGAAATACACATGTACAATTTTATTTGTATTGATAAGCAGTACAATCATTTTCGCTCAGCAAACAGTCACTATCAGCAACGATGTATTGAAAGATAAAATAAAAGGCGGCTGGGCAGGACAAACCATTGGCGTTACATTTGGCGGACCGTATGAGTTCCGATACAATGGCACTTTTATACAGGATTATCAGCCCTTGCACTGGAGCGCCTCGTATGTGAAAAATAACATGCTCAACAACGCTGGCTTGTACGATGATTTATACATGGACCTCACGTTTGTAGATGTATTTGAAAAGTATGGACTGAATGCGCCGGTAGATTCATTTGCCAATGCGTTTGCGAATGCAGGCTACATGTTGTGGCATGCCAATCAGGCTGCACGGTACAACATTTTAAACGGCATCAAAGCACCACAATCGGGCTATTGGATGAATAACCCACATGCCGATGATATAGACTACCAGATAGAATCGGATTACGCTGGTTTAATGAGTCCGGCAATGCCGAACACCGCCTCGGAAATAAGCGATAAAATAGGACACATCATGAACTATGGCGATGGCTGGTATGGTGGTGTATTTATTGGCGCTATGTATTCGCTCTCTTTTACTTCATCCGATATTCCATACATTGTAAAAACAGCGTTGAAAACAATCCCGGAGCAAAGCACTTTTTACCAGTGCATCAAGGATGTAATACAATGGCATGAACAGTATCCTGATGACTGGCACCGCACCTGGTACGAATTGCAAAATAAATGGTCAAATGACATGGGGTGTGCCGAAGGCGTATTTGCACCATTTGATATTGATGCAAAAATCAATTCGGCGTATGTGGTTACGGGATTGTTGTATGGCAATGGCGATTTTACCAAAACACTCGATATAGCTACACGCTGCGGACAAGATGCGGACTGTAATCCCTCTTCGGCTGGCGGTGTATTAGGCACTATTTTGGGCTACAATAAAATACCAGACCTCTGGAAGCAAAGCCTGAAAGATGCGGAAGACATTAACTTTAAATATACCACTATTTCGCTGAATAAAGTATATGATATTGGCTATAAACATGCAGTGCAAAATATACTCGCACACGGCGGTAAACAACAGGGTGATAATGTAATAATTGTTGCGCAGCAACCAACGCCTGTAAAGCTGGAGCAAAGTTTTCCCGATATGTACCCGGCAGATAAAATTGCGTTGAATACAGCGATCGTTGAAACGACTTTTACCTTTACCGGAACTGGTTTTATTGTAAGTGGTGCAGCCCAAAAAAAGAGTGATAATAAGCCCGATACTATAATAGAAGCAGAACTGTATGTTGATGGCAAAAAGGTAGAAACTACCAGGTTGCCTACTGCTTTTACTACCCGTCGTTATGAGTTGTTTTGGCATTACGGCTTGACCAATGCAAAGCATACCGTAACTATGAAAGTGCTGAATCCTAATCCGGATTATTCATTATGGGCGAGCCACTATATTTATTACACTGATAAGCCATTAAGTGTAAAGCAAACACTTATTACTTTTTAAGCTTTATATCAAACCGCTACTGCCATGTTTATTGTTAACGATTATTCGCTTGCCGTTGTTTTTTGCTTTATTACCATGCTTTGCTGGGGCTCGTGGGGCAACACCCAAAAGCTCGCCGGAAAAACCTGGCGCTTCGAACTATTTTACTGGGATTATGTAATAGGCATTTTACTGTTCTCCATTGTTTCTGCTTTCACACTTGGCAGCAATGGAGCGCAAGGCCGAAGTTTTATCACTGATTTGCAGCAGGCAGATAGCAGCAATTTGTGGAGTGCATTTATAGGCGGCGTTATTTTTAATGCAGCGAACATTTTATTTTCTGCGGCCATTGCAATTGCCGGCATGTCGGTAGCTTTTCCGGTGGCAATAGGGCTGGCACTGGTGCTGGGTGTTATCGTTAATTATGTTGCTGCGCAAAAAGGTGATGCTACACTCCTGTTTGCAGGTATCGCATTAGTTGCTATTGCTATTATTTTGAATGCGGTTGCTTACCGGCGTAAAAGCGTTAGTGAAAAAACCGTTTCCGGCAAAGGCATTGTCATTTCGCTGATAGCAGGCATACTCATGTCGTTCTTTTACCGCTTTATTGCTGCGAGTATGGACCTGGAAAATTTTCAATCGCCTGCACCGGGAAAGATGACTCCCTACACGGCGGTATTCATATTTTCGGTTGGTATTTTCATATCCAATTTTATATTCAATACTATCCTTATCAAAAGACCTTTTATGGGCGAACCTACAAGCTATGCTGCTTATTTCAAAGGCAAATTCAACACGCATTTAACCGGCATTTTAGGTGGCTTAATCTGGGGGCTGGGCAACTCGCTCAACCTGATTGCAGCCGGCAAAGCAGGACCTGCCATTTCGTATGGATTAGGGCAGGGTGCCACCTTAATTGCAGCGTTGTGGGGTGTATTTATATGGAAAGAATTTAGCAATGCGCCTAAAGGCATAAATGCATTGCTTACAGCCATGTTTATATTTTTTATTGCAGGACTTTTTTTGATTATTTATGCAGGGCGGTAAGGATTGAATAGTTAATATGCTATTATTTTGCGGGTGGATGTTTCTAAAGGGGAAGTTGCTATCATTGCATGATACAACTCTCCGTAAAGTACATTTTTTGTTAGAAGACAAGAGCGTTGATGAATATAAAAAGTATAGGTCGGTGTCTATTTACATAGACTATACGCGCTGCTGCCTTAGTTACTGCTCTTACCTAAAAAGGTACAAAAAGACGAAGGATGGACGTAAGATGACCGCAGGAATATGGACTAATCTATAGCTTTACTATTACTATGCTATGGACTATGCTAAGCTTTAACATCCGAATCGCTGTACAGTGACTCGTCCTAAAATAGCTATACAGATTATTAAATAAATCCTGATTCGGTTATACAAATATAATTTTTAGTCCTGTAATTGCTATACAGTTGCTTTTTGATGGCTATAAGTTCGGTTATAATTTTTCCATTTCTTATTCA
>NZ_SZQL01000002.1 GCF_005233845.1 Ilyomonas limi | reverse complement strand
TGAATAAGAGATGGAAAAATTATAACCGAACTTATAGCCATCAAAAAGCAACTGTATAGCAATTACAGGACTAAAAATTATATTTGTATAACCGAATCAGGATTTATTTAATAATCTGTATAGCTATTTTAGGACGAGTCAAAAGATAGCAGTATGCAGCTACAAAATCAGTAATAATTACTGTAACAAGCGGGGCTAAAGAATAAATCAAGCATGCATTATTAGCCCTGTATTGCTTAAAATAAAAACATCCCAAAAACCTACAATTAATTAAATACATGCCGTGTGCATGCAGCAGATGTTTTTACTTCTACCCCATTATTTACCTGCTGTGTATGCAGCTGACACACCTAGCAGAATACCGGCATAATTATATCAAAAACGATAGTAAAAGAAGCAAATCCGATATTTACTTACGTAGGAGAGCATAATAATTTGCAACACGTAATCAAAAAATTGCTTTCATATGAAAAGAGACTACAAACTCCTGAAACGAACCCGTTTCAGCTATCCCCGGGCTACCGGCAATCAAATCAAAATTATTGCTGCATTCTTGTTTTATTCATTGCTTGCTTTTAGCTATGTATCACAAGCCCAATCGCAGGTGGTTACAGGTTCTATAAAAGATGAGAATGGCGCCGCCTTGCAGGGCGTAAGCGTCCTGGTAAAAGGGTCTTCAGAAGGCGTGAGTTCAGATGCTGATGGACGATTTAGTATTGCGCTGCCAGGCAGTTCGGCGGTTTTGGTTATCAGCCATATAGGTTATGCAACGCAGGAAGTACCGGTAACTGCCGGCAGTGTGCAGGACATATCTTTAAAAAGAGACGTCAATGCGCTGAATGAAGTAGTAGTAATTGGTTATGGATCACAGCGCAGAAAAGATGTAACCGGCTCTGTAAGCACTATCGATTTATCAGCAACTAAAGATGTTCCTGTTGCAAATCCCGGACGGTTGCTGGTGGGGCAGGCGCCTGGCGTAACAGTTAGGCAGCCTACCGGCAGACCGGGTAGCGAGTTTGATGTGGTGGTGAGAGGATTAGGTTCGCTGGGCGCAGGAAGCCAGCCACTGTATGTCATTGATGGTTTTCCGATAGGTAACCAGCTTGGACAAAACTTCAATCCAAACGACATAGAAAATATATCCATTTTAAAGGATGCGGTATCTACGGCTATTTATGGTGCAAGGGGATCAAACGGGGTGGTGTTGATTACTACGAAAAGTGCAAAATCCGGGCAATCTTCGTTAAATGTTACTGCCAATTACGGCATACAAAACATTCCTTCTTCCAGAAAAGTAAAAATGCTGAACGGGCAGGAGTTTGCACAATTCAAGAAAGATATCTTCATGGATAAAATAAGGTACTTTGAACAACGGGAACCTTCCATAGATGAAGTGCCGCTGGATTATCGCTACCCGGAACAAACAACTATCTCCACTAACTGGTACGATGAAATTCTCCATAATAATGCGCCCTTTCAAAATTATAATGTAACGCTCTCGCAGGGTAATGCCAATTTCCGTTCTTTACTTTCTGCAGGGTATATGCGCCAGGAAGGAGTGCTTATCAATACAAATTTTGATAACATTTCTGTGCGTGGGAATATGGATGGAAAGGTCAATGATTTTATTAATATGGGTTTGAATATAAATGGGTCGTATGCAACCAACAATTTGGCCAGAGCAACTGAAGGCAGGGATAATATTGTTGGCTCTGCACTGCTAATGGATCCTCGCGAACCCGTGTATAATGAAGACGGATCGTACAACGACTATATTGGCGGGCACGATGGTACATTCGGTTGGCCCAACCCGGTTCAATCGCTCAAAGATATTTTAAGAAAGGAGGAGACCGGGCAGCTTTTGTCCAACGGGTACGTAGAAATAAGTTTCCTTCGGAATTTTAAATTCAAAACCTCGGGTAATGCCTTATTAAATTACAGCAACTATAAGCAGTTTGTTCCATCAACCATTGCAGGTGTAAACGCGCCGCCGCCAAGGGATGCAAGTGAAGTGGATCAGTCGCTTTACACAAAAAACTATTCTACCGACCAATTACTTACTTATAACAACAGCTTTGGAGATCATAGATTGAACGTATTACTAGGGTACACTGCGCAGGAAGAAACCACTAAAGTACTTGATGGCAGCGGCAGTCAGTTTCCTAACGACTTAACTCCTTTTCTAAGCTCTGCTGCGTTAAAAACATCGGGATCTTCAGAATATGGCTGGAGCATGAATGCAGTATTCGGCAGAATCAATTATTCCTATAGCGATAAATATCTGCTGTCTGCTACCTTCAGGCGCGAAGGAAGTTCCCGATTTGGTGAAAGTAACAAATACGGAAACTTCCCGGCATTCTCTGCCGGCTGGCGCGTGCTTAATGAAAAATTTATGCCTAAGATTGGCTGGCTTACCGATCTTAAATTAAGGGGCAGTTGGGGTATTACCGGCAACAACAACATAGGCAATTATTCCAGTCTTGCTTTCATGAGCGATAATAATTACATCATTGGTAATAATCTTGCCCGCGGTCTCATTGTAACATCATTGGCAAATCCTTCATTGGGTTGGGAACGATCTAAGCAGTTAGACCTGGGCGTAGATGTGAGTGCGTTCAAGGATAAGTTGTCATTCACTGCAGAGTTTTATAATAAAATTACGAGCGATATGCTGTTGCCCATTCAGGTACCTGCTATATCTGGCTTTACCACCTATTTATCCAATGTAGGTAAAGTACAGAACAAAGGATTTGAATTTGCATTGAGATACAGAACTAATATAAACAAAGTAGGGGTGTGGGCAAATGCGAATGTATCCATCAACAGAAATAAAGTACTGGAAATACGTGGCGAAAATGACCAGATACTGTATGGGTCTTTATATGAGGCATACAATATTTCCAGGGTGGGCCGCCCAATAGGTATGTTGTATGGATTCAGGATGCTCGGCATCTTTAACAACCAGGAAGAAATTGATAAATCGCCCACGCAGGATGGTGCTATACCTGGTGTTTATAAGTATTACGATGGGGATGGTGATGGTGTCATCTCTTATGATACCCGCGATATGGTAGAAATTGGCAACCCTTGGCCTAAGTTTACCTACGGTCTTACACTTGGAGGCAACTATAAGAACTTTGACATAAGCATATTATTGAACGGTGCTTACGGTTACGACATCTACCGGCAAATTGAAGCCTCTACTATGAATATGGATGGCGTATTTAATGTGCTGGAAGAAAGTAAAGATCGATGGCGTTCGGAAGAAAATCCCGGTACCGGAAAATATGCAACCACCAACACGTGGAAGTGGGAGCGTGAAAGTAATTCGCGGTATATATACAGTGGTAGCCACCTGTGGGTTAAAAATATTAGCGTAGGATATACTTTATCAAAAACGGGGATGTCCTTTAAGAGCCTGCGTGTGTATGCCAGTGCTGATAATTTCCTGCTCATCACCAACTATCCCGGTTCTAATCCGGATGTAAACAACAGGGGCGGTATCAATCCGGGTTTAGATGATGAATCTTATCCCTTACCCAGAACTTTCACCTTCGGTGTCAACTTCACCTTTTAAAAGATTACCAATGAAAAACTTCAGCATAATTCTGTGTATAGCAATATTTACGCTTGTACAGGTATCCTGTAAAAAAGACTTTCTTGATAAGACAGATCCCACCAAAATAAACACCGACTTGTTTTATAAAGATGCAAAAGAGGTGCAACAGGCAGTGGATGGGGTATATGGTACATTGCAATCTATTGCCAATAATCAGTGGCTTTTTAATGAGTTGCCATCCGATAATACTACCATTGATTTTAATCCCGGCGACAGAGGTCAGGCACCATCCATAGAAGCGTTTGAATTCTACAACTGGAATTCAGGAACAGGTAACATCAACAGCATGTACATTAGCCATTACAATGCTATTTATAATGCCAATAATACGCTTGCAAAAATGCAGGGTGCAGCGCTGTCCGATTCTTTGAAAGCGGTATATGAAGGGCAGCTAAAATTCATACGCGCTTACCTGTATTTTGAGCTGACTCAATACTTTGGAGATGTAATATTGATAACAGAACCATTGCAACAGCCATCAGATGCTTACGCTTATGTAAGAAAACCTCAGGATACAGTGTATGCTCAGATTGAAACGGATCTTAAAGAGGCTGCTGCAGAACTCCCTGTAACCTATCCATCAACTGATGTTGGCAGAGTTACTAAGGGAGCTGCGCTTACTTTACTGGGCAAGGTGTACCTTACCAAAAAGCAATATTCCGACGCAATAGGCACACTTAGCCAGGTGCTTCAGCTTGGTTATAGCCTGGTGCCCAACTATGCAGATGTATTTGATCCGCAGAAAAAGAACGGACCGGAATCTATATTCGAAATTCAATACCAGGGCGGCAATGATTTAGGTGAATGGAGCAGCTTTATTTATACGTTTGCACCGAGGCTATCTGCCGATGCAGTTACCGGCTGGCCACAAAGCAACCCCGGCGGCTGGAATATTCCAACAAATGATATTATTAATTCCTATGAAGACGGAGATGTGAGGAAAGCTGCCTCTGTTGGGCTCGATTTTAAAAGCCCTGTAACAGGCGATGTAGTGCCTTATATAAAAAAGTACGATCATCCGCATACCATATATGGCCGTACGGATGATAACTGGCCGGTACTACGATATGCCGATGTTTTATTGATGCTTGCCGAAGCCATCAATGAACAGTCTGGTCCTACTTCCGAAGCATACAATTATTTAAATGCGGTAAGAAGCAGGGCTGGGTTGAAGCCGGTATCAGCATTGGGGCAGCAGGAGTTTCGTGATAAAGTGTTGCATGAGCGGAGAGTGGAATTAGCCTTTGAAAACTGGCGCTGGTTTGATCTGAAGAGAACTATGACTGCTCAGCAGCTTACGGATTTTTTAAATGCTTATGGAGCAAAGGAAAAAGCAAATCCTACCGTACAAAGGCAAGGGATACCTTACGCCAACACGGATTATGTTTTTGATGCTTTTGAAGCGTTGTATCCACTGCCTAATGATGAACTGCTGATTAATAATAAACTGACGCAAAATCCGGGATATTAAACAAGAATAATTATATACTATTTATTTAAAAACCTATCAATTAATTATCACCAAAACACCCAATGTTATGACATTTAAGTGTATTTATAACCGTTCTTTTCTTTGCTTTAGCATCGTTTTCGCTGCTGTTTATCTACCTACATTCCGCACATTCGCACAGCAGCAACTGCCTGTTGTAGATATTCAATGGAATACGGTGCAGCATGTTTCTAAAACAACGCCTACGTTACAGTTGGTAGAGAATCCAATGGTGCGTCCGAACTCGCCTATCCATAAGCAAACGTTCACTGCATTAAAGGCACTCGGCACCGATTACGTTAGGTATGTGCCCTGGTTTCCTTATCCTAAAATGGCTGTGGCAGAATTGAAGCCGCCTACTAAAGATGCTACCTTTTGGGATTTTACATACCTGGATAGCACCATGCAGGCGTTAATGGACGCCACCAGCGGTCATACCGTTGTTATTAATTTCAGCACTACGCCGGTATGGATGTGGCAAACGGATTCTGCCGTGCGTTATCCCGAAAATCCGTATCAGCCCTATTGGGATTACAATCAGGGCACTCGGCTCAGAGATACAACAGTAAAGGAACTGGCTGCCTATTATGTACGATTGTTTAGCTGGTACACGAAGGGCGGATTTACTGATGAATTAGGCAAATTCCATAAGTCCGGGCATTATTATAAAATTCCGTATTGGGAAGTGTTGAATGAGCCGGATTTAGAGCACAATATGTCGCCTGAATTATATACGAGAATATATGATGAAATTGTAAAGGAGTTAAAGAAGATTTCACCCGAAACGAAGTTCATCGGCTTGTCATTTGCATATATATCTACGCCCGTATATTTCGAGTATTTTCTTAACCCTGCCAATCATCGTTATGGCATTGTGCCCGAAGGTATTTCCTATCATCATTATTCTACTCCTTCCTATGAGGGGCAGGATGTTGAAAACTATCAGTACACTTTTTTTGAAAAAGCAAGTGCTTTTTTAGATAAAGTACGATATATTGAAAACATCAGAAAAAGATTAGCCCCAAACACCTTTACAACCATTAACGAGATTGGAACTATTCTCCGTTCGCCACGCGTTATCAAACCAATTGAAAAGGAGTACTGGAATGTATCCGGCGCGATGTATGCCTATATTTTTCTTGAACTTACCAAGCTGGGTATTGATGCTGCCGGCGAGTCGCAATTGGTAGGTTATCCCACACAGTATCCCGATGTAAGTATGATGAATTGGGAAACAGGCAACCCTAATGCAAGATATTGGGTACTCAAACTTCTGCACGATCATTTTGGCCCGGGTGACCAGTTGGTCGCAACAAGCTTTAAAGGTGGTTATCCGGATGGCGTGATTTCTCAGGCATTCATTACAAAAAAAGGTAACAAACTGCTGCTCATCAATTCCCGCAACAAGGAAGTACAATTTGCTTTGCCCGGTAATGCAAACGGAGCCACACTTTCTGTTGTGGATGTAAGCACGATGGATAATCCACCAGCCAGCTCCACACTATCAGATGCAAACATTACGCTTAAGCCGTTTAGCGTTGCAGTTGTTCAGTTTAAGTAGCTGTTGGAGTGTATAAATAAAGTATAAGAAAGCAGACTACCTTCTTTATTCTATGCTTACGGATGTTCAGCAGATTGCTAGGCGGGTAAACAGTTGATGCAGTAAAATAAGTGCTTACATTAAGTCAGAAGATGGCAATAAAAGTGCAATAAATTGAAACGTTGTGAAATGCCAGCAGGATGAACTAAAATGTTCAAAAGATGTTAGAAGTATAAGTATGTCTTTGCAAAAAATGGTATTGCTTTAATGGCTTATTATTAAAATATTTTGTTCCCACTATGAGGCATATTCTTTTTTGTTACCTAATTGTCTTTTCGTTCAAGTGTTCATTTGCACAAGCACTTACTGTTGGTAATCTGTGTTGTGAGTATAAGCAAGATCCGGTTGGTATAGACAACATACAACCTCATTTAAGCTGGCAATTGCTTTCTTCAGAAAAGAATATTCTGCAAACAGCTTATCAGGTGATGGTATCTGATGACAGTTTGTCTTTGATACATGATACTGCTGATATATGGAACTCAAATAAAATAGTGTCAGCAGCTTCCATCCAGGTGGCTTATGCAGGAAAGCCTTTGCAGGCAACAAAAAAATACTATTGGAAAGTGAAAGTATGGGATAATAAAGATCATGTTTCACCATATAGTAATATCGCTTCCTGGCAGATGGGATTATTGACAAAAGCCGACTGGAAAAATGCACAATGGATTGCATACGATATACTGCCCGATTCAAACAAAATTATTCCGGCAGTGCATGGCAATGGAGACTTGGCCTGGGGGCAAGGCAAAGATATATTGCCTTTATTCCGTAAAGCATTTACCATTTATAATACCGTTAAACGTGCAACTGTATTCATTTCAGGACTTGGACATTTTGAACTTAGTATTAATGGTAAAAAAACAGGCGACCATTTTTTAGATCCTGGTTGGACCAAATACGACAAGCATGCTTTATACGTCTCTTTCGATGTAACTAATCAGCTTAAACAAGGCAGTAATGCAATGGGAGTGACGCTTGGCAATGGCTTTTACTACATACCAAGAGAGCGTTACAGAAAGCTCACCGGTGCTTTCGGTTATCCAAAAATGATCTGCCGGTTGTTAGTAGAATATGCAGATGGAACCTCCGAAAATATTGTAAGCGATGCTTCCTGGAAAACGGCTCCTTCACCTACTATTTTCAGCAGTATTTATGGTGGAGAAGATTATGATGCTACTATGGAGCAACATGGCTGGGATAGTCCAGATTTTAATGATGTCTCGTGGAAAAAAGTGGTGCTTACTGAAGGCCCGGCTTTGGAGGCGCAATATGAAGAACCTTTGAAAATAATGCAGGTACTACCTGTTGTAAAGAAAACAAAGTTAAAAGACGATGTTTGGGTGTATGATATAGCGCAAAATATGAGTGGCATACCAGAGTTGACCGTAAAAGGAAAAAAAGGAGATACCGTAAAAATAATTACGGCTGAATTATTAAAAGAAGATGGAACAGTTAATCAACAAGCTACAGGGAAACCTAATTTTTATCAATATATCTTAAAGGGGGATAGCATTGAAACATGGCACCCCAAGTTCACATACTACGGTTTTCGTTATATACAGGTAGAAAAGGCTGTTCCTGCTAATGAATCTAATGCTGCCGGATTGCCGGTGGTAGTTGATTTAAAAGGCTTGCATATACGCAATGCTGCTGCAGAAGCGGGTACGTTTACTTGCTCCAACGAGCTGTTCAACAAAACACACCAGCTCATAGACTGGGCTATAAGAAGCAATATGGTAAGTGTATTCACCGATTGTCCGCACAGGGAAAAACTGGGATGGCTGGAGGAAGCACACTTGATGGGAAGTTCTGTAAAATCGAGGTATAATATTGCTGCATTGGGCCGCAAAGTAGTGAGAGACATGATTATTTCTCAAACGGCTGATGGGCTTATTCCTGATATAGCGCCGGAATATGTACAGTTTGTAAGTGGTTTCCGCGATTCGCCCGAATGGGGAAGCTGCGGCGTGTTACTGCCCTGGTATTTGTATCAATGGTATGGCGATAAGCAGGTGCTCCAAGAAAGTTACAACATGATGCAGCGCTATGTGGCTTATCTCGAAAAAAAGTCCGATAATCATATTCTTTCATACGGACTTGGCGACTGGTTTGATCTTGGACCAAATAGTCCCGGCGAGTCTCAGCTTACACCCAAAGGTGTTACCGCTACTGCTATCTATTACTACGATCTCTATATTCTTTCAAAGATTGCGAAAATTTTGAATAAACCCGAAGATGCAGCAAAGTACAATAAATGGGGCGAAGCGGTAAAGCTTGCATTTAATAATAAATTTTTCAATAGTACTACTAAGCAATATGGCACCGGAAGTCAGACCGCCAATGCTATCGCGGTGTATATGAAGCTCGTAAACGATAAAGATAAAGCTGCTGTGGTAAACAACATTGTAAAAGATTTGCGCAACCGCAACAATGCATTAACGGCAGGCGATATTGGCTTTCGCTATCTGTTGAAAGTGCTGGATGAAGCCGGGCGCAGTGATGTAATCTTTGATATGAACAACCGCAGCGACGTGCCTGGCTATGGCTACCAACTGGCACATGGTGCTACAGCTCTAACAGAGTCATGGCAGGCACTGGCGGTGGTTTCCAATAATCATTTTATGCTGGGGCATATTATGGAGTGGTTTTATGCAGGACTGGCAGGCATCAGCGAAGCGGAAGATGCAGTAGGCTATAATAAAATTGTAATCAGGCCACAAGTGGTTGGCGACGTTACATACGCAAAAGCAAGTTTTCAATCGCCATACGGGCTGATCAGCAGTGACTGGAAAGCAGGTGATACCTTTGAACTGAATGTTACTATTCCTGTCAATACAACTGCAGTGGTTTATTTGCCGGTAAAAAATACATCAGTTATTATGAAAGATAACAAGCTTATCAAGCCACTAACAATTGAACATGATAAAGCCCTTGTAGCAATTGGTTCCGGCAGTTATCAGTTTATGGTTAAATAGGATAGAAGGTAAATAAAACGATTAGCAAGACATCTGCAAGTGAAGAAGCTGTTTAATCTTTCTTGCCTGATGTGCTTTCATTTTACATCAGATATATCATGTATAAATTATTCTCACTTTCAAGCTCGCTTATTCGAACAATCATAATTGTTATAGCGATAGTTTTTGCTGGTAGTTTTAATGCCTCCTATGCGCAAACTATCAGTAGTTTAAAAGAAGGCTTTCAAAATCCTCCTGCTTCCGCAAAGCCCGGCGTGTACTGGTACTTTATGGATGGTAATATGACAAAAACATCCATAACTGCCGATTTGGAATCCATGCAAAAAGCAGGTATAGGGAATGTAGTGTTTTTAGAAGTGAATGTTGGTGTACCCAGGGGGCTGGTTGATTTCTTAAGTAACGAATGGCAGGATTTGTTTGCCCATGCGGTAAAGGAAGCGGAGCGGTTGGATATTGAAATAACATTAGGCATTGGTCCGGGCTGGACAGGCAGCGGTGGCCCTTGGGTGAAGCCGGAACAATCTATGCAGCAATTGGTATCAAGTACAGTAACTGTACAAGGCGGCTCCAACAACAAAATTATACTGCCGGTGCCAGCGCCTAAGAAACCTTTTTTTGGAGAGGGGACATTGACACCCGAGCTAAAAAAAGAATGGAATGACTTTTATGAAGATGAAGCTGTACTGGCTTATCCTACTCCTTTACAACAACACACCCTTGCTGATGCAGATGAAAAAGCACTCTATTATCGTGCGCCATTCTCCTCACAGCCAAACGTTAAGCAATATCTTTCTTCAACTACAGATTCATCTAACTTAAACGGATCGGCTATAGATAAAAATAAAATAATTGATCTTACCGGTAAGTTACATACTGATGGAACACTGGACTGGGTTCCGCCTGCCGGTAACTGGACAATTATGCGTTTTGGAAGGCGTAATAACGGGGCCATTACCCGCCCGGCACCTATACCGGGATTAGGTTTTGAATGTGATAAGTTTGATACTGTTGCTCTGAATGCCCATTTGGATAATTACATAGGTAAGCTCTTAAAAAAAACAGGCAACCCAAAAGACAAGACTTCAGCAGGCGGGTTGAAAAGATTACACATGGATAGCTGGGAAATGGGCGCGCAAAACTGGACAAGTAAATTTAGAGAAGAATTTATAAAAAGGAGAGGCTATGACCCTTTGCCTTTTTACCCGGTGTATGCAGGCAATATTGTTGAAAACGTAGCAATAAGCGAGCGCTTTTTATGGGATTTACGGCAAACAGCACAGGAGTTAGTATTAGAAAATCATGCATTGCAGGTTAAAAAATATGCGCATCGCAATGGCATGAGTTTGTCTATCGAGCCTTACGATATGAATCCTACTGCTGATCTTGAATTGGGGAATATTGCAGATGTACCAATGGCTGAATTTTGGAGCAAAGGCTATGGTTTCAACACCGCATTTAGCTGCATTGAAGCTACGTCATTGGCACATGTTAATGGCAAATCGCTGGTGCCCGCAGAGGCATTTACCGCTCAGAATAATGAAGGCTGGAAGCAATATCCCGGCGCTATGAAAAACCAGGGCGACTGGGCTTTTGCCACAGGTATTAACCGCTTTGTTTTTCACACATTTCAAAATCAATTTTTACCCGATTCACTACGCCCGGGCGCTACTATGGGACCCTATGGTGTACAATGGAATCGTAATCAGACCTGGTGGCCGATGGTAAGCAGTTATCATCAATATTTATCAAGGTGCCAGTACCTGCTGCAACAAGGCGGATCGGTTGCTGATATACTTTATTTAATACCTGAGCAGGCTCCTTATGTATTTCTTCCACCTACATCAGCAATGAAGGGCAATGACACACTGCCGGACAGAAAAGGATACAATTTTGATGGATGTAGTCCCAGCCAATTATACCAGGCAAGTGTGCAGGATGGAATGATTGTATTTTCGGGTGGAGGGAGCTATCGCTTGCTGGTATTACCCGCGGTAAAGACCATGACTCCGGCTTTGCTCCAAAAAATTATGTCACTGGTAAAAGACGGAGCAACTGTTGTAGGAGCACCACCGGTACAATCACCCAGCCTGTCTGGCTATCCGGCTTGTGATGAAAAACTGAGTACTTTAGCTACATTATTGTGGGGCGATGTAAAGTATCCGCAACAGCAAACTACCCGGATTTATGGCAAGGGAAAAGTGATTTGGGGTGGTGAGTTGAACAGGCAAATAAATAATTTGTATCCTGAATATGATCTTACTGCCGCTATACTTCAATCTATGAATGTGGAGCAGGATTTTCGTTCAGACGGACCCGTAAGATATACACACCGGATGTCTGCCGGCTGGGATGTTTATTTTGTTGCGAATACTGCTGATAAAGTAATCAATGTGAACACCTTTTATCGTACTGTAAAAGGCAATCCGCAGCTTTGGGATCCGCTTACCGGAGAGGTAAGCAACCTTACTCATGCTACTGTTGAGCAAGGTGTTACAAAAGTGCCTTTACAATTAGCTGCTTATCAAAGCTATTTTATCGTTTTTACAAAAGAACATTTGCCTGTAGCCACTAAGAGTTTTACCTCAGGCAACAAAGTTGTGACTACCTTAAGCGGTCTCTGGCAGGTGTCTTTTGATCCTAAATGGGGCGGTCCTAAACAGATACAGTTTGATAAGCTTACAGACTGGACATTAAGACCGGAAGACGGTATCAAATATTATTCGGGTATAGCTGTTTATCACAAAACATTCGATTTGCCTTTATTGGTTGATAATAAAGAAGGGAGATTATTATTGAATTTAGGTGAAGTAAAAAATATTGCCCGTGTAAAACTCAATGGTAAAGATTTGGGCGTAGTGTGGACTGCCCCCTGGCAGGTGGATATTACAAATGCTGCATTAGCAAAAGGCAATCAACTGGAAATAGAAGTGGCCAACTTGTGGCCAAACAGGCTCATAGGAGATGAACGCTTGCCAGATGACGGAATTAAAAATGACCAATGGCCGGAATGGTTAACATTGGGGATGCCCAGACGGAGCAAGCGATTTACTTTTACCACTTTTCGTCATTATACTGCCACTTCTCCGCTGTTGCCTTCGGGGCTTAAAGGCCCGGTTACGGTGCTATCTTATACATACAGAACTGTGAAATAGCTAATTAACAGGAAAGAACAAGGAGGAACTGCAAGACGGCCAGCAGTTTTTGTAAATCATGCAAAGCAATATTTCACAGATGTGAAAAGCGCGTTTAATTCATAGCGCTACAATGCAGTACACAACAAGCCGTTGCAAGCTCTTTTATAATTAACATAGACATAGCTAACTTAGGGGACTTATAATTCAGTTCAGCCATCAATTCTTCTACATGAAGCGATTTGCCATTATACCATTTCAACGTAGATCCTTCAGCTAATGAGTAAAGATAAATGAGTTGCATAATCTTACTATTCTGCATAACTTAATCTGAAATGGTATAAGGTGTTGCTTGATTAACTATTCTGTTTTTGGC
This sequence comes from Ilyomonas limi, assembly GCF_005233845.1. GTDB lineage: Bacteria > Bacteroidota > Bacteroidia > Chitinophagales > Chitinophagaceae > Ilyomonas > Ilyomonas limi. The sequence continues at coordinate 385,435 of NZ_SZQL01000002.1, read as the reverse complement.
ACTTAGTCTGACAGGTTTTATTGAATGCCTCATCTTGATGGCGGTTTGGTATCAAGGATTTTTGAGAGAAGATAAAATCCAGATATTACTTTTCAAGAATTTTAAGAACAACAGGCTGAATCGGGTAAGATATATATTTTTTTTAGTTGCTATATAGATATTACGTGCCTTGAGACCAAACGGCTAAAGCGATCTGGCATATCGGTTGGTTTGATGCTAAAAAAATAAACTGTTACTAAAAGAAAGGAAACTGATGCTTCCACATGCATTTCTTCATTGCCTACATTTCTTAACATTACAGCACACTACAAAGATCATTCATAATATGTAAATAAGAATGGCAAAAGACAGTTGCCTATCTTTAGGAACTACAAAGCATAAGAGTAGTATACATCTGTTGAAATATCACATAAATACATCTCCGAAATTATGGCTACCGTATAAAGCTAACGTGCTTTTTGTTGTGCAGCTTTACTTCCATCCCCCTATCTTGTTATCGGGTTACTACAACAATTGGTAGCGCTTAGGGTATTTCCTTTTTGTAAGGCTGTTGAATCTCCCATAATTGTAGCATAATCACTTGTCCTCTCTGCTTTATAGGATACTTAATGACCAACGGATAAATACAAATAGCATATTGAACATTACTGCTCAAACAGCCGTGCAAAATGATTTTCCAGGTGATTTCGCATAGCGTTTCTAAACATTTCCGGAGACCCATGTTCAATTACATCAATCAAGCCGTTATGAGACACAAACTTCTTTATACTTGCCGGCTTTTTAAGCAAGCCACTGTGATGTACATAGTCGAAAATAGGCAGCAACATTCTCTGGAATTTCTTTAGCGCTTCATTGCCTGTTATTTCGTATAGCTTTCCGTGGAAAGCAATTTCATGATCTATATTGAATAAATGATGTTGTGTGGCTGGTGGCTCATGACTAACGATCTGTTTCAGCTCTTCAATGTCTTTTTTTGTTATTCTTTGAAAAATTAAATCAGCCATTCCAACTTCCAGTACCAATCGTAGCTCAAACATTTGCTTCAGTGTCTCCTCATCCAGGATGTAAGGATTCATGCTTTTACCGATAATGCCAAACAAATCTGGACTGGTAATGACGGCACCTTTTTTCTTCTTCGATTCAATCAGCCCCATAATTTTTAACCGGGTTAAAGCTTCGCGAATGACTGTTCTGCTTACGCCAATCGTTTCTGCCAGTTCCATTTCTTTTGGTATGGAATCACCCACTTTCAGTTTTTGATTTTTAAGCAGTTCTACAATAGTTGCTTCCACTTTATCCACCAGCGAACTGGTATCTACCAACCTAAGTTCATCCTTTAATAGGCTATTATTCATAATATGTAGTACTTAATTCTGCAATCTATCGAAAAATATTTTCAGAATTTTTTTGGTGAATTGAAATTATCCTTCTACTTTTATTATGTCATACATAATAATTTAAAGCAAAAATACCTATTCTATGCGATTTGCTGTTGTTAAATTGAGTTGCTGGCTGCTTTGTTTACTGATAACGGTTTCAGGGTATGCCCAATCTTCCTTTATAGTTAAAGGAACGGTTCTGTCTAATGAGGACCAAAAGCCGCTTGCCGGTGTAAGCGTAGCGGTCAAAGGAAAATCTATTGGTACCCAAACAGATGCAAAGGGTAATTTTTCTCTTACTGCTTCGCAAAACGATGTACTGATTTTTTCTTTTACCGGTTTTGAACCGCAGGAAGTAAAAGTAAGCTCCGGTACGCCTGTTGAAATTACCTTACAAGCCACAACTGCAAAGCTGGATGATGTGGTAGTAGTTGGTTACGGAACGCAAAGCAGGCGAAACGTAACCAGTTCCATTGCCAAACTCGACAAGCAGGTGCTGGAAACCGCTCCCCGCGCTAATGTAGGCAGTGCTTTGCAAGGATCGGTACCGGGCTTGCAGGTAGTAAATACCAGTGGTGCTCCAGGTGCTTCCCCGCTGATTGTTTTACGTGGCGGCGCTTCCATTAATAGCCCGGGCGCGCCGCTGGTAGTGGTAGATGGTGTTATCCGGCCATTTAATGATATACCACCTCAGGATATAGCTTCGATAGAATTGTTGAAAGATGCGGCGGCTACCGCTATTTATGGAGCACGGGCAAATAATGGCGTTATCCTGATTACGACTAAACAGGGAAAAACAGGCAAAGCCGAAATATCTTATAAATATACGCAGGGCTACAATGTGCGGAGAGAAGGGTACAATTATCTGAATGCGCACGATTATATTTATTACAACCGCCTTGGCAATCTCAACTCTGGCAGAACTTTAGACCAGGTGAACGGCTCCAGAGGCTACGGCTTGCTGACCGATGCTGCTAATCTGGCTTCTTTTGATATAAGACCATTTAGCCCCGATAACGCTCATTTGCTTGGACAAGGCTGGGACACCGTTGGCGATCCGTATGGCGGAACCATTATTTTTAAAGACCACAGCGGCGAAGTTGAAAATATTGTTTTCCGGAATACGCGTACGCAGGATCACTATATAGATGTAGCCGGTGGCAACGATCGGGGAAAATATTACGCCAGTTTTGATTACTACAACGAAGATGGCGTTATTGTAGGATCGAACTATAAACGTTATTCGGGCGCTTTAAATGCTTCTTACAAAGTTCGTCCGAATATTGAAGTGGGTTCCGGCATTACCTTATCCACTTCTTCGCAGATCGGTGCGGTAACATCTGATGTAAATACGTTGTACAGAAGTTTAGCTTTATGGCCTACTTTCAACCCGTGGTTAGATAGTGCAAAGACAAAACCTAATCCGGGCAACGGCAGCAGCGATGGCAATCCTTTTTACTGGTTAGATAAACTGCACCGGAGCAACGAAGTAAACCGCATCGGTGCCAATGCATCGGTAAAATGGGATATCTTACCGGGCTTATACGTTAAAGGTTCCGGCAACTTTTACCTGGATGAAGTGCTTAACCAGTCGTTCCAGGAAGCCACCCAGTTGTACAGCAATGTTTTTGCAGATCCGCAAACGTATAACAGTACCAGCCGCCCGGCTACCTCTTATTTTGCCAGGGATTTTCAGCAGCAATACAACGGTATTATCAATTATACCAGATCTTTTCAGCAAAAGCATAACCTGGATGTAATGCTGGGTGCAGAATATTTTGGTATAAAATCGTATGCTATGCAGGTAGCTGGTACCAACGCGCCCACCGATGATATTCCTACTGCCAATGCTTCTACCTTGTTTGCTGCAGGTAGTAATTACAGCACTAAATCGGCCTATAAAATCATCTCCACTTTTGGAAGGCTGAATTACAATTATATGCAGAAATACCTGCTCACACTTGTATTTAGGGAAGATGGCGTTTCCAGTTTGGCTGCTGATAACCGCATTGGATTTTTCCCCGGCATGTCTGCCGGCTGGAACCTGCATAAAGAAGCGTTTTACAGAAATCTTGGTATAAACAGGTATATCTCTTCCTTAAAGCCACGTATAAGTTATGGTGTAAATGGTAATGTTGCGGGCTTAGGTAGATACGATGTACAAGGTGTTTACAGCTCGCAGGGAACCTACAACGGCAACACCGGCTTCTTAAACACCGGAGTTATCAATAGTGACTTGCGATGGGAAAAAAGTAAGACCACCGATATAGGTGCAGATATAGGCATTTTGAAAGACAGGATCACGTTGATCTTTGACTATTACAACCGGAAGACCACCGACCTGCTTACCGATCTATCCTTACCAAGCTATATTGGTTTCAGCTCAGTAAAAACCAACTTAGGTACGCTGCAAAACAAAGGTTTTGAATTTGCCATCAATGCCAATATACTCAACTTGCCAAATGGACTTAACTGGAGTGTAAGTGCTAATGCTTCTTATGTAAAAAACAAGATATTGCAGTTGCCTAACAATGGCAATGAAAACAACCGGCAGGGCGGCATACAGGTGTATGACGCTAACTCGGGTAAAGTTATCTGGGTAGGCGGTTTACAGGAAGGGCAGCCGCTGGGAGCTATTTACGGATTTAAAGAATTAGGCATCTTTAATAGTGATAAAGAAATAGCAGAAATTGCCGGTAACCGGTACGATGCCGTTGCCGATATTTCCGGACCTAACCTGAGCGGCGGTGCAGGCAAGATAACGCCGGGTGATGTAAACTGGCTGGATGTTGACAAAAACGATACGATAGATTCCAGAGACCAGGTGTACCTGGGCAATATGTATCCAAAATGGACCGGCGGCTTCTCTACCAGCCTTTCCTATAAAGGATTCTCATTTTATACACGTTTTGATTTTGCAATAGGGCATACCATTTACAACGATTTGGTAGCCCGCACACTAGGTAACTACCAGGGAACGTTTAATTATATTGATCTGCAAAAGCAATCCTGGTCGCCCACCAATACCAACACCGATATTCCGAAAGTATATTATGCCGACCAGGTGTCGGCACCACTGGGAAAAAAGAATTACACGCGCTCCAACAATGCCGGTTCGGTGCTCAACAGCAATAATTCCCGGTTTTATGAGAAAGGCGATTATGTAGCCTGCCGTGAAATCTCTTTGTCCTATACGCTTCCAAAAGGTGTATTCGGCGCCAGGACGTTTGCCAACAGTACAGCCAGACTATTTGCCAGCGCAGCTAATCTTTTTTACATCACTAAGTTTAGCGGACCAACGCCCGAACCGCCGGTAAATACCAGCGGCACTATCACCGGCGTGTATGCGGGTACTTATCCCACGCCAAAAACATTTGTATTTGGTGTAAATGTTACTTTTTAATGTTCTAAACTTTTTTCTTATGAAAATGAATAAAAATATCATAACTATATTATCGCTGCTGATAATTATAAGCTCCTGTACAAAGCAGCTCGACTTAACGCCGGTGAGCAGCATCTCGGATGCTAACTATTGGAAAACTGCCGAACAATTTGATGCTTTTGTAACTGGCATTCATACGCAATTCCGGACAAATAATGCAGCCTTTTTATACCTCGGAGAATTAAGGTCGGATATTTACGGCACCGACCCCGGCTCTTCTACCACCTTCACCGGCGAAGCAACACAGGGATTGGAACATGCCTGGCAGCAGACCTTAGATTTGGACAATGCAGTAGTAGGCAACTTTGGCGGATTTTATTACAATATCGACCAGATTAATTTACTCATTAGTAAAATCAATGCTTCTAATGTGCTTACGGCAGCCAACCGTAATTATTATTTGGGAGAAGCGCATGGCATGAGGGCTTTTTACTATTTTCAAATGCTGCGCACCTGGGGTAATGTAGTGATACAAACCGAGCCGGTTACTTCCATTGATGTGGCTTCGTTGGCCAAAGCAGCTTCGCCCGAAGCTGAAGTGATACAACTCATAAAAAGTGATATTGACAGTTCGGTTAATAATTTTGCAGCCGATTATTCTTTCCGTAATACAAAATCATTCTGGAGCAAATCTGCCACACTGATGTTGAAAGCCGAAGTGTATTTGTGGACAGCTCATCGCAATGGCGGAACGGCAGATGCTACCGTTGCAAAAAATGCGCTGATGGACATTCAAACCAATGTTCCCTCCCTCACTTTGCTGCCCGATTTTTCAGACGTTTTTGCTGTAACAAACAAAGGCAATGATGAAATCATTTTTGCTTCGCGGTATGTGTTAAACGAAGCTTCCATGCAGTTTGTAGCCAGTTCGTTTGTACCGCAAACCGGCTTAATCACCAACTATTACGATTCGGCAGAAAACAGACAATTCAATACGGCTACCGACAACTGGGGTGGCTTGCTGCGTGCGCCGGTACTTATTTCCACGTTTAGAAAATTTGATGATAATGACAGCCGTAAATGGACTACCATACAACCGGCTTATAACCTTACCAGCGGTGCTTATACCATTGCGGGTTGTTTTGTAAAAAAATATCCCGGTGAGCAAAGCGCCAGCGTAAGATATTATACCAACGATTTTGTCATTTACCGTTATGCCGATTTGCTGTTGATGCTCGCAGAAGCAAAAGTATTGCTGGGCGAAGATCCATCTTCCGAAATCAACCAGGTAAGGGCAAGAGCGTATGGTAATCATTATGATGAAGCCGTGAATGGCTATCCGCATCAGGCAATAGATACAAATCCTGATGAAGCCATTTTGCAGGAACGTTTGTATGAGTTTATTTTTGAAGGGAAGCGTTGGTATGACCTGAGAAGAATGGGCGACAACTATGTGTACGAACATACTACAGTGCTGCCATCAGAATCGTATAAATTACTCTGGCCAATAGACAGAACATCGCTGACCAACAACCGCGCTTTGGTACAAACGCCGGGCTATACTACTTTTTAAAAGAGTATCCGCTTAACCTGTCAGGTTGTTTCAACCTGACAGGTTATAACAAAATAAATTACAGACTTAGATTTTAAAGCACATACATGAAAACAGAACATTTAAGCGGATTAATTGCCGCTCCTTTTACGCCCATGCATCCCGATGGAAGCATCAACTATGATATTATCCCCGACTATTATCATCTTTTAAAAGAAAATAAAAATACCGGCGCTTTTATCTGCGGCTCTACCGGCGAAGGTGTGTCTTTAACCTTTACCGAAAAAAAAGCAGTGGTACAAGCGTGGGCAGATTGTATAAAAAAAGAGGACAATTTTAAGCTGATTACTTTGGTGGGCGGCAACTGCATTGAGGAATGTATAGAACTGGCGCAACATGCAGCACATGCCGGTGTATATGCAATAGCTTTTACATCACCATCTTATTTTAAACCTGCCAGTGTAGAAATGCTTGCCGCCATGTGCAGGAAGATAGCAGCGGCTATTCCGCAATTGCCTTTTTACTACTATCACATCCCGGTATTAACAGGCGCTCATTTTCCTATGATAGAGCTGCTGAAAGCGGCAGATGACAAGATTGAAAACTTTGCCGGCATCAAATACACGCACGAAGATTTTATGGACTTTCTCTCGTGTCTTCGTTTTAAAGAAGGCAAATACGATATGCTGTGGGGAAGAGATGAAAACTTATTGTCGGCTTTAATTTTAGGAACAAAAGGTGGCGTGGGTAGTACCTTTAATTATGCCGCGCCTTTGTATTACGAACTGATAGATGCTTATAATAGCGGAGATGTTGAAAAAGCAAGAAAGCTGCAACAGCAGTCAATAGATATGATTGCTTTATTAGGAAAATACGGCGGCATTGCTACCGGAAAAGCGTATATGAAACTGATTGGACTGGATTGTGGTGCGTTTAGAATGCCGGTTAAAAACATGAATGCAGAACAATTTGAACGCTTTCGTAAAGAGGTGGAGCAACTACACTTTAGCAACTTCTCGTCCCGCTTACCTGCAAAAGTTACTATGTAAAATAATGAATCGCATTATCTCCATACTTTTTATTCTTCCGATGTTTTATTATTCTTCAGCACAAATGAAACCGGCTGTTGCTTTACAATGGAAAATAGCCAGCGAACTCCCTGCTGCAAACGGGCAGCAGCAAGCATTAGGTATTGCCGGACCTATAGCTGGTATCAATAACAATGTATTGATTGTGGGTGGTGGTTCCAACTTTCCGGATGCCGCACCCTGGCAGGGCGGAAAGAAGCAGTATTACAGCGCGTTGTATGTTTTTAAAAAAGAAAAAGATTCGCTCCTTAATTCGGGAAAAGTGTTTCATCTTCCCTTTCCGTTGGCGTATGCTGCCAATTGCTCCACACCAAAGGGGATTGTTTGCGCAGGCGGCGAAAACGAAACCGGCATCAGCAAAAAAGTATGGCTGCTGCAATGGGATGAAGGAGCAGGTAATGTGATAGTCAATCATCTTCCCGATCTTCCGGTTGCGGTTACCAATGCGTCTGTAGCGTGCATTGGCAATAAAATCTATCTGGCAGGCGGAGAAATGAGGGACAGCGTTTCGGCTCATTTTTACTACCTTAATCTAAACAATACAGCAATGGGCTGGCAAGCTTTGCCACCTCTCCCTCAATCCGTTTCTCATGCAGTAATGATTGCACAGAATAACGATAAGCATGCTGGTTTATATGTAATTGGCGGAAGGAAAAAGACAACAAGCGGTATCAGCGAATTGTATTCCTCTGTTTATGCATTTGATTGTATTACGAACCAATGGAGTCAAAAACAATCATTGCCTTATGCGCTATCTGCCGGTACCGGCATTTGGTGGAAAAACAATATTCTTTTGTTTGGCGGCGATAAAGGCGAAACATTCCATAAAACAGAACAGTTAATCGCTGCTATCAGCAATGAAAAAGACAGTGTAAAAAAGGAGGAACTTATTCAGCAAAAAGCAGCATTGCAATCAACGCATCCGGGTTTTAGCAACGAAGTGCTGGAGTATAATGTTGCAGCTAATAAGTGGACAAAGAGGGGTGCCATTCCGTTTACGGTTCCGGTAACAACAACAGCAATCTTGTGGGGTAATGAGGTGTTGGTACCCGGCGGCGAAATAAAAGCCGGTGTGCGCACGCCACAAATCTTATTGTGTCATCTCTCTTCAAAAGAATAAATGAAGGCATCAAAAATATATCCGTGGGTAGTGGTTGGATTGTTGTGGGTAGTGGCGCTGCTCAACTATATGGACAGGCAAATGCTCTCGACCATGAAGCCTTCCATGCAGGCAGATATTGCCGAGTTGCAAACAGCAGCCAACTTTGGTTCGCTCATGGCTATCTTTTTATGGATTTATGGTTTTATGAGCCCGGTGGCTGGCATTGTTGCCGATAAATTCAACCGCAAATGGCTTATTGTTGTAAGCTTGTTTGTATGGTCGGGCGTTACGTTTGCCATGGGCTATGCTACCACCTTTCGCCAGTTGTATTGGCTGCGTGCTATTATGGGTGTTAGCGAGGCGTTGTACATTCCTGCAGGTTTATCGTTAATAGCCGATTTTCATTCCTCCAAATCCCGCTCACTGGCTATTGGTATTCACATGACCGGGCTGTATATGGGACAGGCACTCGGCGGGTTTGGCGCTACCATTGCCGCTGCTTATTCGTGGCATACCACCTTTCATTCATTTGGCATTATTGGTATTGCTTATTCCGTTATCCTGATGCTTTTTTTGCGGGAGAAAAAGGATGCACATGAAAATGTTTCATCAGGAGATGTGTTGGTAGAAAAACAAACCTCTCTCTGGAAAGGATTGGTACTTTTATTTACCAATCTTTTCTTCTGGGTTATCCTCTTTTACTTTGCTGTTTCCAGCCTGCCGGGATGGGGTGTTAAAAACTGGCTTCCTACTTTGTTTGCCAATAAGCTAAACATTGATATGTCGGCAGCCGGTCCGCTCTCTACTATCACCATTGCGGCTTCCTCTTTTTTAGGGGTTATTTTTGGCGGTATTCTATCGGATAAATGGGTGCAAAAAAATGTTCGTGGCAGAATTTATACCAGTGCCATTGGTTTGGGTTTAACCATTCCTTCTTTGCTGTTAATCGGATTTGGTCATTCGCTGTTTCATATTGTTAGCGCTGCTTTTTGTTTTGGCTTGGGGTACGGTATGTTCGATGCTAACAATATGCCCATTCTGTGTCAGTTTGTCTCTACAAAAAATCGTGCAAAAGCATATGGACTAATGAATATGGTAGGCGTTTTTGCCGGTGCTTTTGTTACCGATTTTTTGGGCAAATCAACGGATGAAGGTAATCTCGGGAAGAGTTTTGCATGGATGTCTGGAGTCGTATTGCTGGCGCTGATTATCCAACTGTACTTTCTGAAGCCCAAAGCAAAAGATTTCGATGAAAAGAAGTAGTGAATAATGTTGAAACTGTTTAGTTGGCAATGTATTAAATATGGCTCAATTATATTGTTTTGAGTTATAAGCAGCTATTGAATAAAGCTATTTGCAGTCGTCATTGCGGGCGTAGCGAAGCAATCTGTGGACAGTAGTACAATCAAAATACGCTGTCTGAAAGATTTGATTGACGGACATTCAACTTAAGCTATCAATATTGATTTACGACATAGCACAAATTGCTTCGCTGTGCTCGCAATAACATTGATTCATCTTTGCAAATACCTGTGGCATTTAGCAGCAGAAAGTTAGTTGTTTATACTACTATTATGTAGTTGAAAATGTATTGAATGATAACATCATTCCTGTTTAAAAAATATTTATAAAACGGCTTCCATACATGAATGTTTCAGCTTTTAAATTCTGGTTTCTTATTTTATTAGCACTTTTGGTGCAAATAACTGTTGTTGCACAGCCATCTGTAAAAGTTGCCTGCATCGGCAATTCGGTTACTTTTGGTTTAACCCATAAAAATCCACAACTCACTTCTTATCCATCACAACTGCAACATTTATTAGGCAATCATTATCAGGTAAAAAACTTCGGCGTTAGCGGAACAACACTGTTAAAGAACGGGCATCGTCCGTATTTTAAAACAGATGCATTTACCCAAATGCTGGCTTTTGCGCCAGATATAGCGGTCATTCATTTAGGATTGAATGATACTGACCCACGCGACTTTCCAAATTATGGTGACGAATTTATGGCGGATTATACCTGGTTGATTGATACGGTACGAAAAGTAAACCCGGCTGTAAAAATTTTTATTTGCCGGCTCACGCCCATCTTCCACGATCATCCAAGATTCAGGTCGGGTACCCGCGATTGGTTTTGGAAAATCCAGGAAGCAATACCCAATATCGCCAAAGCCAATAACACTGGTTTAATTGATTTTCATACGCCTTTATATTCCCGTCCCGAACTGTTTCCCGATGCGCTTCATCCGAATGAAGAAGGCGCTGCTATACTTGCCAAAACAGTTTATCAGCAACTGACAGGTGATTATGGCGGCCTGCAATTGCCGCTGGTGTTTGCATCGCACATGGTATTGCAAAGAGGAAAAACTATACCATTTTACGGTACTGCCAATAGTTATCAAAAAATCACGGTTGTCTTTAACAACAAACAGCAAACGACTATAACAGATGAAAATGGAAAATGGAAAGTTTTCTTTCCGCCGATGCAGGCGGGCGGACCTTTTCAGATAAAGATTACAGCACCTGATACAACCATTACACTTAATGATGTACTAATTGGTGAAGTGTGGTTATGTTCAGGGCAAAGCAATATGGCATTCCCTTTACAAGCAGCCATCAACGAAAAGGATGAAATGCTGCAAGCCCAAAAAGATACAACCCTTCGTTTGCTGAATAGGCAGCCAACTGTCGAAACAGATGATACAGCCTGGGACACCATAACATTGGATAAAGTAAATAAACTTCAGTATTTTTCCGGTACCTGGAAGCGCTGCGATTCTACGGCGGCAAAACCTTTTTCTGCAGTGGCTTATTACTTCGCAAAAGGCTTGCAACAGCAACTGCACGTGCCTGTTGGACTGATTGAGGTAGCTGTTGGCGGCTCTACAACGGAATCGTGGATAGACCGCTATACGATGGAGCATGACCCGGTGTTGGTAAATGAATTATACAACTGGCGAACCTCTGATTTTTACATGCCGTGGGTGAGAGAAAGAGCAGACACAAACCTGCAAAACAGCACTAACCCAAAGCAACGGCATCCTTACGAGCCTTGCTATAATTATGAAGCGGGCATTACGGCTTTTACTTCTTTTCCCATTCGTGGCGTTATCTGGTACCAGGGCGAAAGCAATGCACACAATATTGAACTGCACGAAACGGTATTTCCCAGGTTGGTGGAAAGCTGGCGAAAGCAATGGGGATACCAATTTCCGTTTTATTATGTGCAGCTTTCGTCGCTTAATCGTCCATCGTGGATGGCTTTCAGAAACAGCCAGTTGCAACTGCTCAAAGTCATTCCCAATTCCGGTATGGCAGTCAGCAGCGATATGGGCGATTCCACCAATGTGCATCCAAAGCATAAAAAAGAAGTGGGCGAACGGTTGGCAAGGCTGGCGCTGCATTTTACATACAATCAACAAAATATAATACCCTACGGACCAATGCCGCTACAGGCGCAACGGCTGCATAGCGGGCTTGTTATTTCTTTTCAATACGCCGGAAAAGGGTTAAAAACTGAAGATGGGAAATCTTTACGCGGATTCCGTTTGCTCAATGCAAAGGGAATAAAAACAGCAACGGTTGCGGTCATTCAAAAAGATAAGGTATTCATTCCTTTGGAGAAAGATGAAAAGCCGGAAGCAGTATTATATGGATGGAAGCCTTTTACTGATGCTAACCTGGTGAACGAAGAAGGTTTACCTGCATCCACTTTTAAAATAAATGTTCAATAAAATAGTTGGTAAGTATGTGTACACAATTATGTATGTTGGTTGGAGGATTGGCTAACTTAAGGTTTCAAGTGTTATTCAGTTAAGCTCCTTTAGGAGTGTAATATTGGTAGCAAAAGGCAATGAATGTATTTAAATAAGCTCCGTAGGAGCGATATATTAATTGCAGATAAACATATATCGCTCCTACGGAGCTTATTTAACATTCCTCCCTATTTTACTACCAATATATCGCCCTTACAGGGCTACAATTCATTCTAACTAAATGATATTGGGCTGAAGCCTTGGATTATTATAAACGGATACAGTTCGGCTACTTAACAATCATGTGGTATTGCTGTTGTATTTCTTTAAAACACAAAAATATTATCGCGGTAATTAAATAAAAAGAGATGAGTTATTCAAAGCAAGACCTTGTTGCATTACAACAGTTTTATGCAAATCAATTATTAAACAATACCGTTCCGTTCTGGTTTCCGCGTTCGTTTGATAAGGAGCATGGTGGTTATTTGCTGATGCGGGATGCCGATGGCAGTTTAATTGACGATGACAAAGCCGTTTGGATACAAGGGCGGGCTACCTGGTTGTTAAGTACTTTATACAACACAGTGGAGCAAAAAGCCGAATGGCTGGAAGGTGCAAAACTTGGCTATAATTTTTTAAATCAATATTGTTTTGATACGGATGGACAAATGTTTTTTCATGTAACCCGGGATGGAAAGCCTATCAGAAAGAGAAGGTATTTTTTCTCCGAAACATTTTATGTGATTGCTGCAGCAGCTTATGCAAAAGCAAGTGGCGATGCATCAGCGGCTGCGGCTGCAAGAATGGTATTTGGTGAATGTATTGCCTATGCCAGCGGAGAGAAAAAGTTAGCACCTAAATTCACAAACACAAGACCATCCAAAGGAATTGGCGTGCCCATGATTATGATGAATACTGCCCAGCAACTGCGGGAAACGATTGGCGATGAGCGTTGTGATGAATGGATAAGTAAATGGATTGATGAAATAGAAACGTTTTTTGTAAAAGATGATATCCGGTGTGTGATGGAGCAGGTGGCGCCGGATGGAAGTATTATTGATCATATTGATGGCCGCACATTAAATCCCGGTCATGCCATTGAGGGAGCATGGTTTATTCTGCATGAGGCAAGGCACCGCAACAACGATCCGCATTTAATAGCACTTGGTTGTAAGATGCTGGATTATATGTGGGAGCGTGGCTGGGATACAAAATATGGTGGCATATTGTACTACCGCGATGTATATAACAAGCCGGTGCAGGAATACTGGCACGATATGAAATTTTGGTGGCCGCACAACGAAGCCATTATTGCTACTTTATTGGCTTACCTGATGACAGGAAATGAAAAGTATGCCCACTGGCACCAGCAGGTGCATGAATATGCATATAAGCATTTTCCTGATGCGACAAACGGCGAGTGGTACGGCTACCTGCATCGTGATGGTACTATAGCACAAACCGCCAAAGGAAACTTATTTAAAGGTCCTTTTCATTTGCCCAGACAGGAATGGTATTGTAATCAGATTTTAAAAGACTATATAAAATAACTATGAAACAATTTTTAAAAAAACACCTGAGTCATTACAAGAAAATAGCAGTTGCTTTTTGTTATTTATTGTTCGCTGTTTGCACGTATGCACAGCAGGATATACCGGTATTTGTTTCGGGAGCCGAAGGGTATGAGAGCTACCGCATTCCGGCATTGATTACATTGCCTGATGGTACGCTCCTGGCTTTTTCTGAAGGCAGAAAACATGGCGCAGCCGACTTTGGCGATATTGATATTATACTCAAAAAAAGTAAGGATAAAGGCAAGACCTGGAGTGTACCGCAATTGGTTGTAAACTACGATTCGCTACAGGCCGGCAATCCTGCACCCGTGGTTGATTTGACCGATCCTGCTTATCCGCAAGGCAGAATTTTTTTGTTTTATAACACCGGAGATAATCACGAAGGGGAAGTAAGAAAAGGTGCCGGGCTGCGCGAAGTGTGGTATATTACTTCGGCAGATGGTGGGCAAAGCTGGTCGGCTGCGGTAAACATTACTACGCAGGTGCATAAGCCTAATCAGCCTCAAAAAAATCCTGCTTATCATTATACCGAAGACTGGCGCAGCTATGCCAATACACCCGGCCATGCAATGCAGTTTGAAAGCGGTAAATATAAAGGAAGAATTTTTGTGTCCGCCAATCACTCTGCGGGCATTCCGCAACAAGCTTTTACCGATTATAAAGCACATGGCTATTACACAGACGATCATGGCAAAACTTTTCATTTAAGTGAAGTGGTGCCTGTTGCCGGTGGCAATGAAGCAATGGCTGCACAATTATCAAGCGATAAATTGATGATGAATATCCGTAACCAGCAGGGTAATATAAAAGAGCGCATTATTGCCATCAGCAGCAACGGCGGTGAAAGCTGGGATACTACTTATTACGACCAAAATCTTCCCGATCCTGTTTGCCAGGGAAGCATTCTTTCGTTTAAAAATAAAAATGGAAAAATGGTACTGGCTGTTTGCAATGATGCAGATACCAGTAAAAGAGATAATCTCACCTTACGCCTCAGTAAAGATGATGGAAAATCGTGGTACAAAAATATAACAGTAGCCAAAAGTCCGCAAGGCTATAAAGGCAACAGTTTTAGCGCCTATTCAGATATAGTACAAATAGATGATAAAACAATTGGTGTTTTGTTCGAAAAAGATAATTATAAAGCGATTGTTTTTACAACGGTTAAATGGCAATAAGATGAGAATAACTGGTTGCGTATGGATGTTTTATGTATGTATTAAATCTGTATTCGCGCAGGTTGTATTACCGCAATACCCCGATAGTATTTTTTCTACATATTATCATCAGCGATGGAGCCATTTTAATACGCTGCCCCAAACAAAAGGCGATATTATTTTCCTTGGTAACAGCATTACGGATGGTGCGGAATGGAGTGAGTTGTTTCAGGATAATCATATCAAAAACAGGGGCATCAGCGGCGACTTTACAGCAGGCGTACTGCACCGGTTGAATGAAGTGGCAGAACGTAAACCCGACAAAGTATTTTTATTGATTGGTGTGAATGATCTGGCACGAAAAATATCAACAGATAGCATTCTGAAAAACCTGTTTTTAATTGCAGACTTTATATACCAGGAAACGCCGGCTACACAGCTTTTTATACAAAGTATTTTACCTGTTAATGATGCGTTTCGCTCCTTTACTATGCATACTAATAAAGGTGACAGTATTCGACTTATAAACAAAGCATTGCAGCAACAGGCAGCACTTCATCATTATACCTATATCGAACTCAACAAAGCATTCAGTGATAAAGAAGGTAAGCTGAACAAAGCATTTACCAATGATGGCTTGCATTTGAAAGGCGAAGGTCATATTTTATGGAAGCATCTGGTGTATCCTTATGTTTATGATTTGCAACCAAAGCCGGCATTGATTCCGTTGCCGCAACAGCTTACTTATGATTCGGGTTATTTTTCTTTGATAGCATGTAAAACCATTGTTATTGAGCAGGATTCTTTACGCAAAGAAGCGCTCTTTTTACAACAGTCGTTATTGAATAAAGGTTTATCAGCAACGATCACCACGAAGGCAGATACCAGCCAGCCTTTTATTCAAATAAAGATTAGCAAAGTGGATGCGCCTATGTTGCCTGAAGAAGCTTATCGCCTGCAGGTAACAGAGAAAAAAGTAACGATGGAAGCCAATACATTACATGGCATTTTTAATGCGGTTCAAACATTCAATCAGCTTGCCCGCGATGGTGTACTTATAGACGCCTGCAACATAACGGATTATCCGGCTTTTGCCTGGCGTGGTTACATGGTGGATGTAGGCCGCAATTATCAGTCGGTAGATTTACTGAAGCAGCAGATTGATGCGATGGCAGCTTATAAACTTAATGTTTTTCATTTTCATCCTACCGAAGATATTGCCTGGCGGCTCGCCGTTAAACAATATCCCCAGCTTACCACACCTGAAAACATGGAGCGCAATAAAGGATTATTTTATACAGAGGATGATATGCAGACATTGATCCGCTATTGTAAAGACCGGTATATCACCTTCGTACCCGAAATAGATATGCCAGGGCATAGTGCCGCCTTTACAAGAGCCATGAAAACGAACATGCAAAGCGACAGCGGTTTGCGTATTATGAAAGATATTCTGAAGTCCTTTTGCAATACTTACAATATTGATTACCTACACATCGGCGGTGATGAAGTAAAAATTACCAATCCGCAATTTTTACCTGACATAATTGCTTACATAGAAAAACTAGGCAAGAAAACTATTGGCTGGATGCCCGGCGGCAATCTTGCTACACAAACCATTCGGCAACTTTGGCAAGGTAATACTCCTATATTGAAAAAGAATGGATTGCAGTATATTGATTCAAGACATTTATATCTCAACCACATGGATCCGCTGGAAAGTGTGGTCACTATTTTCAACCGGAGGATAGGTAATGAAACAGCAGGAAACAACACCATTTTAGGTGGAGAAATATGTGTGTGGCCAGACAGGGCAGTCGCAAACGAAGAAGCAATTTTAAAGCAAAATCCTGTATATCCAGCCATGCTGGCGTTTGCCGAAAGAGCATGGCGCGGCGGTGGCAATGAAGGCTGGGTAGCCAATATTGGTAAACCTGGTGAACCGATGACGCTTGCATTCACCGAATTTGAAAACCTCCTGCTGGACCACAAGCAGGAATACTTTAAGGGAAAACCATTTCCTTATGTAAAACAGACCAACACCATCTGGAACTTTTATGGTCCGTATAGTAATAATGGTGATTTGGCAAAACAGTTTTTGCCCGAGACAACTTCCTTTAATTTCAACAACAATATGCCTGCTTTTAAAGCTGTTGGTGGTACTGTAATTTTGCGGCATTGGTGGGCGCCCATGATAAAAGGTCTGATTGATAAGCCTGCAGAAAATACCACCTGGTATGCGGAAACTAAACTATGGAGTGAGCAGGATATTATACATACATTCTGGATCGGGTTTAATAATCTTTCGCGTTCGCCGGCTACCAATTCTCCCGAGTCCGGCACCTGGAATAACTTGCATAGTTCTATTTGGGTAAACGGTAAAATTATTTCTCCGCCTGCCTGGAAACACGCCGGCATGAAAGGCAATGCAGAAATGCCGCTTGCAGATGAGGGGTACGAATACCGGCAACCAACTGCTATTTATTTGCATAAAGGCTGGAACACGGTGCTTGTGAAACTGCCGGTTGGTTCGTTTGCCGCAGATTGGCAAAACCCGGTAAAATGGATGTTTACATTTGTACAAGTGAACTAAAAGAGATTATTTCCCATTAAATTTGACTGGTAAGATTGGGCGCGGCTACGATTTTCGGAGTTGTTTGTAATTGCGTTTTCAAATGTATGATGCTTGTCGGTTACGTTTGATTATCGCATAATAGTATTTAACGTGAGTTCGTGGTGTTTTGCGCTGTAAAATAATTTAGCAGGTAAAATGATTGATTAAGTTTCAGTCTGAATTCAACAATCCTGATTTAAAACAACAAAATTGTCTATCCAAATAACTCATTTACAACTTAGAACTAAAATCAGCTGTTGAAAATCAATAAATAAACACCCCCGACTCACGTTAAGTTATATAAAAAACAAGACGCGCTTCGCTTCAACTTTGCCCATTGCACCTGAAAATTTTTTAAAGTTGTACGTAGTTTTGTTAAAAAAGTTGTCTTTTAAGCAAGCACAAGAAATCTCTTTATTCTAATGATGCTGAGACTGCCTTGCAATTGCCGGCTATAAAAACGAATGCGAAAAAACCTGACTGAAATACACGCGCTGCAAAAACGTATCTGCTATAGTAGTGATGAAGCTGCTTTTGCTGCCTTGTTCCGGCTTTTCTATCAATCGCTGTATCACTTTGCAATGCAATATGTGCACAAACATGAGGTTGCCGAAGAAGTGGTGAACGATGTGTTTGTAAAAATCTGGAAACAGCGGGCTACATTATTGGATATTCAGAATGTAGAAAGCTATTTGTTTATTGCTGTAAAAAACGGATCACTGAATTATATCAAGCAATACTCGCATTATCATGTAGCAATAGATGATGAAAATACTGGTAAACTAATAAGCCTGCACAACCCGGAGCAGGATATGGAGTGGAAAGAATTGTATTTTAAGTTGCAACAGGCGGTTAATAACCTCCCCGATCAGTGCCGCGTTGTATTCCGTTTGGTAAAAGAAGAAGGCTTCCGGATGAAAGAAGTAGCCGGGATATTAGGCATTTCTCCCCGTACTGTTGAAACCCAGTTATATCGTGCCATTAAGCGTTTAGACGGCATATTAAATGAGCAGTACAAACCGAAAGCAAATAACCGTGATAAGCTTGTTTCCATTATCATTTTCATAATCACTTCACTGGTGGCAGGACTGCAATAAAATTGTATGCTGTAAGTAATTACGCAAAATGCACTGTCTTATTTCTTAACCAGCAATCATCATGACTCAAAACAGATTTGTTTATTTAATCAGCCGGGAACTTTCGGGAGATGCATCGCCGGAAGAAGAGCTGGAATTGCAAAATATGCTGAAGGAGGATGTGTTGTTGCTGAAGAAATACGGTGCTTTTCAAAAGATGCGTATGCAGCAGGCGAAAGACAAACAACCTGATGTTGAACAAGCATTGGAAAAAGTATGGATGCAAATAGCGCAGGACAGCAGCAACAATGCTGATAAAAAAGGGGCAGAAAAAAAGCGGAACAACCTCCGTTTTATGCGCCTCACCGGCATTGCAGCGACAGTTATTTTGTTGGTTGGTGTTGGTTTATTCTATGTAATGATGAAAAAAAAACAAGCACCTGCCGGTATATCAGATATTACATTGTTTGAAAAATCTTTTAATCCTATTGAGAAGCAAAATGTAAAGGGTACAAAATCTTCCATCGTACTTTCTGACGGCAGCAAGATATGGCTGAATGCCGATAGCAAATTGGAATACCCGGGTGTATTTGAAGGTAAAACGAGAGAAGTGTATCTGAGCGGAGAAGCTTTTTTTGAAGTGGCTAAGAACCCTGCCCGGCCGTTTATTATTCATCTGGATAATGGTACGGTGCGTGTGTTGGGCACCTCGTTCAACATCAAAGCATATAAAGGCAGTGAGGTGGTTGAAACATCGGTCTCCACAGGTCGTGTTGCATTTATACCAAAAAAGAAAAAGGCGCATAATACCAACGATACAACCTTTCTTACGCATAATATAAAAGCAGTTTACAGTGTGGAAACCGGCGAGATAAGAACACTTGCCACCGTAAGCAGCGATGATAAAGCCTGGACTGAAGGCAAGCTGATTTTTAAAGCGCTTACCTTTAAAGACATTGCTACAGAACTGGAAAGAACATTTGGTAAGAAGATAGTGTTTGAAGATGAAGATATAAAACAATACCGGCTCACAGGTTCTTTTGGAAATAACAGCCTGGATGAGATATTATATTATTTGTCTCTGTCGAAGCCTTTTGCCTATCATATCTCTGATGAAGAAATTGTAATCAATAAAGTTGCATCGTCCAGGTAACCAGCATATATCATGCAGCCGGTGAGATAAGAGGCGTGTTGTTTTGATTGATTTTGTAAATAGTTTTAAATAGTTGAGTATGCTATTATGTAAGCAACGCAATAGCACCGTAAAGCCGATGATCTTAATTAAATAATTGCTTGTATGAAAAAAGAAAAGCCCACTTTGCGTAAGGGAAAAGCCGGATCTCCATACGTTTTTTTTAAGTCGTTTTTTATTTGTACGCTGCTCATTGTTGCAGCCAACGGATATACGCAAGAAGTATATGCCTTTCAATCACCCTCCAGGCAAAACAGTCGTCAACAGCAGAAAATAAATCTTCATGCAAAAGATGAAAAGCTATCTGTCATTTTAGACAAAATTGAAAAGCAGGTGGCCTATGTATTTGTTTATTCAAATGATGATGTAAATGCCACGCAGCGTATATCGGTGGATGTAAATAATGCTGATATCACCGATGTAATGCAAATTATTTCCAAACAGATAGACAAAGACTATGAAGTGGTAAACGATAAAATCATTTTGCGCAGCAAACAGAAAGGCGCTACTAATAGCAGTTCCCAAAGTGCTGCCAATACGATGAGCAATCTGGAGAGCGCTACTACTTACTTTAGCCATCAGCAGGCCGATATTGTAGTAAACGGAAAAGTAATGGACGACAAAGGCGCACCCATAAGTGGTGCAAGCGTTACTTTAAAAGGAACAAAAACCGGTACAATTACAGATGAAAATGGAAACTATACGTTGCGCATAGCCGATGAGCAATCCACCGGAACACTGGTGTTTTCTTCCGTTGGTTTTACGGCAAGAGAAGAGCCGATTAATGGAAGAAAAGC
Organism: Ilyomonas limi; assembly: GCF_005233845.1. Taxonomy (GTDB): domain Bacteria; phylum Bacteroidota; class Bacteroidia; order Chitinophagales; family Chitinophagaceae; genus Ilyomonas; species Ilyomonas limi. Next base: position 364,765 of record NZ_SZQL01000002.1, on the reverse strand, counting down.
AATCAACATAACGCTGGTTGCAGCAGACAATGCCTTGAACGATGTAGTGGTAGTTGGTTACAGCACACAGAAGCGTTCTTCGGTAACAGGCGCAGTAGATGTAGTAGGGCATAAAGCGCTGGAAGATCGCCCGGTTACCAACCTTACACTTGCTTTACAGGGCACCTCACCCAATCTTATTATCCAGCAAAATAATTTTGAGCCCGGACAAAGTCCCAACTTAAACATCAGAGGATTAGGCACGCTGGGCGATAATACGCCGCTGGTAGTAATTGATGGTATCCTGGGCGGTGACATCAATTTGATTAACCCGAATGATGTGGCTACTATTTCTATTTTGAAAGATGCCGGTGCGGCAGCAATTTATGGCTCGCGTGCTGCTAACGGCGTTATCCTGATAACCACTAAAAAAGGTAGTAAAAATACAAAGCCAACAGTAAGTTATTCGGGCAACTACGGCATACAATCACCGCGTATCACCTACAAGCCGGTAGATGCATGGGAAAATGCGTATTATAAAAATGTATCGCTGGTCAATTCGGGACTTGCACCGGCTTATACGCCTGAGCAGATACAAGCCTTTATGGAAAATGGCAATGGTGACTGGCGCGTTGAAAATATTGTGCACGATGCGCCGCAGCAATCGCATAATATTACGGTAAACGGCGGTGGTGCCAACAGCACCTATCTGCTTTCTGCAGGCTACCTTAACCAGCAGAATAATTTTGTTGGTCCCGATTATGGTTACAAGCGTTACAACGTGCGTTTGAATCTCTCTAACGACATTGGAAAGCTAAAGCTGAATACTATCGTTAGCTACACGAAAGTGCAGAATAAAGATCATTCTTTCAATGCAGGAACTTTAATGGTAGATGCGAGCCGTGTGCCCCTGTATTATTCATTTCAGGACACGGCAGGAAACTATTTGACCAACCCGGTTTCTGCCGAACTAAATCCGAAAGGCATCTTAGAAAAAGGCGGCTATCGCAAGCATGACGATGATGAATTTTTTGGCAACTTCAGTGCAGAATATTCCATTACCAAAGATTTAAAAGTACGCGGTTTGTTTGGCGGAACGATACGATCTAATAATGAATTTGACAGGGTAATGCCAATTAGTTTTACGCCTGGCGGCTCATATGGCAGCAACCGCGATGTGGGTAATGTTAATTCCAAATCGCTGTTTACCAATGTGCAGCTCATTGCCCAATACACAAAGGAATTTGGTAATCATAACATAGATGTATTGGTAGGGGGCTCTAACGAGTCATTTGACAGCAAAGGCAGTGCGCTGTTCATGATATTAACCGATCCTGCCTTGGGCATTCCTACTACCGGAACCACCATTGATCCTGCCCGCAGCTATACTACCAATGATGCCACTACCGAAACCAGCCTTAATTCACTATTTGGCAGAGTATCGTATAACTACAATCAGAAATATTTTGCTGAGTTTAATTTCCGCGAAGATGCTTCCTCAAAGTTTGCAGCAGGCAACCGGGCGGGCTTCTTTCCATCGGGCTCACTTGCCTGGCGTGTAAGTGAAGAAGACTTTATGCAAAACATCAGGAACAGCATCAGCAATCTTAAGCTGCGCGCTTCGTATGGCGTTCTTGGCAATCAGAATGTAAATGCTTACCAATACCAAACTACATTCTTCAATTATCCTAATGCGTATGGTTTTAACAACAATGTCGTTGGCGGTGCTGGTTACACGCTGGGCAATCCCGATCTGACCTGGGAAAGAGCGGCTACTTTCAATGCTGGTGTGGATGCCGGGTTCTTTAATGACCGGCTGAGTGTTTCTTTTGATTATTTTGATAAAACAACCAGCGATATTTTATACCAGCGCGAAGACGTACCGCAGTTGTTTGGCGCCGGTTTCCCTTCCTATAATGTAGCAAAAGTGCGCAACCGGGGCTGGGAAGCCAAAGCTACTTACAATATTCCGGGCAAGACCGTAGTGCAAACTATCAGTGCCAACATAGCTGATAACCTGAACGAACTGCTGGAGCTTACTTCCGGTGCTACAGAACAAGTGCTGGGCAAAGAAGAGTTTCAGTTCTTGCGCCGCGTAGGCCAGCCTATTACGATGTATTACGGCTATAAACGCAATGGCTATTTCCAAAACCTCGATGACCTTAAAGGCTATCCCAAATTTGCCAACCAGGTAGTATCGCCCGGCGATGTAAAATTTGTTGACCGTAATGGCGATGGCGTTATTGATGATAATGATAAGTTTATTCTTGGTAATCCGTTTCCGCGCTACACATTTGGTTTCACCTATACCATTGCTGTTAAAGGGTTTGATATGCTGCTGTTTGTGCAGGGCGTAGGTAAAAGAGATGCCATGATCCGCGGTGAGCAGGTAGAGCCTTTCCATGTGGGGTACGGCGGTACTATGTACACGCACCAAACCGATTTCTGGACGCCAACTAATCCTGATGCCAAGTGGCCCAAACTGTCTGAAAACGGCTCTGCTGATAATGCTAATAACTATCGTACCGGCTCCGACATCTTTTTATTTAATGCAGCGTATGCGCGTTTAAAAAATCTGCAGGTGGGTTATACTATTCCACAGCGCATTACCTCAAAAGCAGGGATGAGCAAAGTGCGCATTTATTTTACAGGTCAAAACCTCCTTACGCTTACCAAGCTTTCTTTTCTCGATCCTGAAATTACAGAGTTTAATAACAATACCGCTCTTAGTGCCGGTGCTAATAGTGCCCGCGCTTACTTTCTGCCCGTATTTTATGGTGGTGGTATAGATATTACGTTTTAAAAACTACAAAAAAGAACTATGAAATATTGTTTGTCTATACATAAATTTTTTTGGCTGTGTATACTGGTCATGTTTGCGACAGGGTGTAAAAAATTGGATCTGGCACCAACCGACCGCTATACGGAACTTACTTTTTGGCAATCGGATGAAAATGTGAATAACGCACTGAACAATTGCTATAATGGCATTTACAACAGCGGTTTAGTTTTTTACAATGAGGGGCTCTCCGATAATGCGGTTGCCAAACCAAGTAGCGGCAACGGCACGAGTACCATTGCCAGCGGCAACTTTACACCTACGCTCGACCGTTTCCGCAGCGACTGGGCATTTTATTACGGCGGCATTAAGTCGTGCAATATATTTCTGGAAAATGTAGATAAAAATACAACACTGCCCGAGGCAACTAAAGAAAGAATGAAAGCAGAAGTGCGGTTCATCCGCGCCTGGCATCACTTTAACCTGATGAAATGGTATGGCGATGTGCCGCTATTAGATCATGATATTACACCCGACGAAGCCAAAACCATTGCCCGCACGCCAAAGGCAGAAGTTGAAAAGTTCATTAGTGATGAATTGGATGCAGTAGCAGCTATATTGCCTGCCAATACACAATATGACGATGCGGACAGGGGGCGCATTACCAAAGGCGCTGCGCTGGCGCTGAAAGCAAGAATGCTGCTGTATGATGGTGATAAGATGCAGGATGTTGTAAATATTTGTGAGCAACTCATAAACAATCAGGCAGAAAACGGAACTTATGGGTTAGCGGCTAATTACAGCGACCTGTTCAGCAATATGGATGTAAACAAAACCAGTAACGAAAGCATTTTTGCATTGCAATATGTGCCTACGCTTCGCACCTGGGGCGATTATTTTGACTTTGCGCCTATTTCTGCCGGAGCACGTACTACCGGCTTGTCGCCCACGCAGGAACTGGTAAATTCGTATATCATGCTCAACGGAAAAAGGATTGATGAGGCTGGTTCCGGTTATGATGAAAATGATCCTTACTCAGGTCGTGACCCACGCCTGACGGCAACGATTGTGTATGATCAATACGAATGGAAAAATCCGGATGGCAGCACGCAAATTATTTATATAAACGAGGCTAAAAGACCAACAGGAAAAGATTCAAGCAATGTTTATAGCAACGCAGGTCAGGGCACTCAAACTGGTTATTACTGGCGGAAATATTGGGACCCAAATCATACTCCACCGGGTCTTAGCTCAGGTCTGAATATTCACTTGATCCGCTATGCCGAAGTATTGCTGATGTATGCCGAAGCAAAGAATGCATTGGGACAAATGACCGGGGATGTTTGGAACCAAACAATCCGCCCTTTACGGGAACGTGCCGGCTTTACCGATGAAGGCGCTTTAGACTATCCGGGCAGCGGTGCCGATATGACCGCCATAATCCGTAATGAGCGCCGGAGCGAGTTTGCGATGGAGGGCATCCGTATTGACGATATCCGCCGCTGGAAGACAGCAGAAACAGTGCTGAATGAATGGGCGCATGGCGCCAAATATGGCGACCCTACGGTGGACAATGGTTACATCCGGGCACAGCTACGGGTGTTTGACCCAAGCAAACATTACCTGTGGCCTATTCCGCCAGCAGAAATCTCGTTGGATCCGAACCTTTCCCAAAATCCTAATTATTAATTTAAAAAAGCAAAAAGAACGGTTATGAAATATACGATTGCCAAAAGCGCTTTCTTCTTTTTATTGGTTTGTCTCATATTCAACCATTGTAAAAAAGATACCAGAGACATTGACCTGAACCTCACTGCAGTGCCTACTTTGTTTGCACCGGATGATAATGCATATATCAAATTGGATCCTACTACAAATCCAACACATGTATTCCAATGGGATCAGGCAAGAGCTGCAGATGGCTCGCTGGTGCTGTATGAAGTAGCATTTGACCAGGTGGGTGGCGATTTTTCCAAACCTTTTTATACCAAAGTGTCAGATGGCGGCGGCGTACAAAATCAGTTGACGCTTACTGATGGTGATCTTAGTAAAATAGCAGCTTTGGGCGGTGCAGCATTCTTTGAGCGCAAGCAGTTTATCTGGACGGTGCTGGCTTCAAAAGGTACCAACGTAGTACCGGCTTCCGAAATGCGCACCATTGACCTGGAACGTCCGGGCGGCTTTGATGTGTTGCCTTCTAAACTATACATTACCGGCAGTGCTACCGAAGGTGGGGAAGATTTGGCAAACGCGTTGCAAATGCGGCAAACCGCAGCAGGTGAATTTGAAATTTTTACCAAACTAAAGCCCGGCACTTACCAGTTTGTGGATGCTACCTCGGGCACGCCCAACAAATATTATACATTCACCAAAAACGGTGCTTTAACTATCGGTGTAGATAGCATGATGACTTATACCGATACGCCAAAAGTTGTGCGCATCAATCTTGACTTTAATAACATTAATGCTAAGTATGCTACGGTAAAAACGATGCAGTTTTGGTATTGCCAGGCAAATGATTTTCTGTTTACGCTGCCTTACGAAGGGAATGGGGTATGGCGCTACAATGGCTGGACGGTAAACCTGCTACAAGCGCCCTGGGGATTGGAAGACCGCTATAAATACAAGATGACGATAGACGATGGTACCGGCGATAAAGATCAATGGGTGAACTCTACCTTTAATGACCCCCCTGGCCAGGACGGACAATATCCCAGTACGCCCGAATATCGGGAAATTAATCTGGATGTAAACAATGGCAGCCAGTGGGATTGGGGCTGGAAGGTGGACCGCAACTATCTGACACAAGGCAGCATTGCCGATTTCTGGGTTTCCCTTAGCGGCAGCGACAGTACTTATACGCAGAATTATGAGAAAGAGTAACAGATAAAGAGTAGTTTGAATACATTACGCCGGTTGTTTAACCGGCGTTTGTTTATGAGTGTTTTGATGGAATAAGGTTGACATGGATTGCATCCAATGAGGCGGAAGATTATGCTGCTGTTGGCTAGGAACAATGCTACTTTAACCATATTAATGAAAAAATAAAATACACAGAATATGTTGAAAAAGATGGGTATAAGAAAAACAGCTGTTGCGCTTTTTTGTGTGATTGGTTTATCATCGTGCCTTAAACAGAACCCGGATACGCCGCCTGTGGTAACACCGCCAACAGATAGCAACAACGTTGTAATATACGACTGGAATAAGATTGCAGACAGCGCACAAACTTCCATGAATTTATTCTGGTCGCCATCAGATAAATACTATTTACAAACCAACACGGCTACCGACTGGGCGCAATACTGGCCCAATGCACATGCACTGGATATAGCAGTAGATGGCTATGTACGTACTTCATCGGCTACTTTCAAAGGGAGAATGAGCGACCTCATTGCGGGCGTGTATGCAAAAAACGGCAACACCTGGATTAACTATTATTATGACGATATGGAATGGATGGCGCTTGCCAACCTGCGTGCCTATGCAGCTACCAATGATGTTGCTTTTAAAAATGTAACGGACGTATTATGGGCTGATATAAAAAGCGGCTGGAGCGATGCTTTGGGCGGTGGTATCTGGTGGCGCAAAGACAATTCTTCGAAGAATACACCTTCTAATATGCCGGCAGCTATTTTAGCGGCCCGCTTATATGAGGCATTTAAGAATGACGATGATTTGAACTGGGCAAAGAAAATTTATGCCTGGGAAAAAAGCGTTTTGTATGAAAGCACCACCGGGTTGGTATATGATAATATTGCCAGTGATGGCACCAAAAACACCTCCTGGAAGTTTACCTATAATCAGGGTACTTTTATTGGCGCTGCTTTGGAACTGTATAAAATAACCAATGATGTGACTTATTTGAATGATGCCATCAAAGCAGCAGACTATACGCTGAACAGCGGCTTTTATACTTCCAGCGGTGTATTGAAAGATGAAGGTGGCGGCGATGGTGGTTTATTCAAGGGCGTGTTTATACGTCACTTCAACCGGCTGATTATTGAAGGCGGAGTAGAAGCCGGTAAGAAAACAATCTATATTAATTTTATAAAGAAGTGTGGTGAAACATTGTGGAGCAAAGGCACTAATAAAGATTATGTTTTGTTTGGCAGTGCGTGGGATAAGGCACCGGGCAGCAGTGTTGATTTTACCGTGCAGGAAAGTGGTGTAATGTTGTTGGAGGCATTAGCGGAATTGAAGAAGCTAAATCTGGTTGATTAGTTATAGAAGAATTGCTTTTGCTGCTTCACCTGATATTATCTGCTTTCATTGCTTAATAAATTCTTGTAAAAATGAAGAAGTTGTTCAAAAATAGAAGGTTCAGTGTATTAATCATGCTGCTGTTCGTCATCGGTAATGCTCATGCACAAACAACTAATAAAGATACTGTAAAAAGTAAAGAAGATTTTTCGGATGACTGGGCAGCACTATCGCACTATGCTAAAGAAAATGAAACCTTGCCTCCACCGACAGAAGGAGAAAACCGTGTTGTTTTTTTAGGAAGTTCCATTTTTGAAAGATGGAAAGATGCAGACCCTGCTTTCTTCAACAATCACGCTTATATAGACCGGGGCATCAGCGGGCAGATTGCACCACAACTCCTTATTCGTTTCCGGCAGGATGTGATTGGTTTGAAACCAAAAGCGGTTATCATTCTGGCTGGCAGTAACGATATTGCAGCGAATAAAGGCCATATAACCTATGAACGGATTATGGATAATATTCAATCAATGGCAGAACTGGCAACACTACACGGTATTAAAGTAATTTTATGTAAATACCTGCCTATATATGATTATCCATGGCGAAAAGGGTTGCAACCTGCCAACAAAATTATTGCTTTAAACAAACTAATCGAGGCGTATGCAATCGCCAATCATTTTACGATACTCGATTACTTTACACCTTTGGTTGATGAACGCAATGGTCAGAAAGCGGAACTAACAACTGATGGCGTGCATCCAAATGTGGCAGGTTATAAAGTAATGGAAAAGGTAACAGAGAAAGCTATACAGGAAGCTTTACAATAAGGATAAATCTGAGTGATTAAATGGCAAACGTTGGGTAGGTAAAAAGGGGCGGCAGTAACTTTATAAAACATAGAATTAATTTCTTAAATAATAATCTTAAATCATCCATATTATGTTTAAAACTTCCTTTTTCATTTTGTTTGTTGCAAGTTGTATCTTTTATGCATGCTCCTCTTCCAAAGCAAATTCAGCAAGCGAACAGCCTAATACATTAACGCAAAAAGAAAAAAATAATGGTTGGGTATTGTTATTTGATGGTAAAACAACCAATGGCTGGCATACCTACAATAAGAATGCAGTAACTAAAAACTGGAAGGTAGTTGATGGTGCATTGGTAATGGACCCTACCTCAAAAGACAAGGAAAATAATGGAGATTTGGTTACTAATAATACATACGAAAACTTTGAGTTTTCAACTGACTGGAAAATCTCCGAAGGTGGAAACAGCGGAATTATTTTTGACATAAAAGAAGACCCGAAGTTTCGCAACACGTACAACACCGGCGCTGAAATGCAGGTGCTTGATAATATAAAAGCAGATGATAATAAAAAAGAAAATCACTTGGCGGGTTTGCTATACGATATGTCGGGCACCGCTGCTTTATCAAAACCTAAAGCAGTAGGAGCGTGGAACCAGGTACGGATAATCCAAAACAAAGGACATCTTACTTTTTATTTCAATGGCATTAAAACAGTTGACGTGCAGGAAGGAAGTGAGGAGTGGAAAAATATGGTTGCTAACAGCAAGTTTAAAAGCTGGCAAAATTTTATGACTTCCCCGGAGGGAAAAATAGCTTTCCAGGATCATGGTCATGAAGTGGCTTTTCGTAATGTTAAGCTCAGACAGCTTTAATTTTTTACGTCATTCACTTCTTAATTGGTGCATTTCAAAGTCTCGCTGAGCGTTATTATCTGCCAGTCATTTCTTTGAAAAAAACTAATGTATAAAGCAACTGTTTTCTTCCAATAAAACATCCTTTTAGAAACGACTAACAGACGGTAACGGCTTAGCAAGCATTGATGATGGGAATGTGTAATACCAATAAAAGAATTACAAAGCATACATTTTTTCCTAATCGTGTTTATTTTTTTCAAATAGAGAGTTTACTGCATAAAAGATGACAAATAAAATAGAAAATATTTCAGGGCTCCTGTTGGCAATACTCTTTGCATCCTGTTTAACTGCAACGGAAGGTAAAAGTCAAACAGCCACCAGATATACAAAATATGTCAATCCGTTCATTGGCACTGCACCGTTGTTGGATCCTAAAATTATTGGGTACACGCCGCCAAAGGGCTGGCGGGTTTGGGCCGGGCTTACATATCCCGGCAGTGCATTGCCCAATGCAATGGTTCAGCTCAGCCCGATAACGGAATATCATACCGGTGCAGGTTATGAGTATGAAGACACCGTTATTTATGGATTTACCCATACCAACAAAGGGCATTGGAATCTTTGTAATATTCCTATACTGCCGGTGTCGGGCGCCGGAAGTACTGGTGGTAAATTCAGCTCTCGTTTCTCCCATAAAAATGAAAGCGCTTCACCCGATTTTTATCATGTGTTTCTGGATGATTATAAAGTGGATGTAAACCTTACTTCTACATTACGGTGCGGATATCATCAGTATAAGTACGCTAATAACAACAACCGGCAAATTCTGTTTGACCTTTCAAAAGCGAATAACAGGGTAATAGATTGGAATATAGAACAGGTTGACAAGTATGCGTTGCAAGGCTACCAGGATGTGGGGAATGAGAAAGTTTATTTTTATGCAACGCTCAATACCCGGATTGAGCAATTGGAAAAGCAAAGTGATACCAAAGATGGTTTTGCATTGGTGCATCTTGGCAATAACAGCAAGGAACCTGTTGAGTTGAAGATTGGATTGTCTTATGTTAGTACTCAAAATGCAAAGCAAAATCTTGAAAAAGAAATAGGCAATAAGTCCTTTGCAGAAGTGCATAAAGAAGGTACACAAATTTGGGAAAGCCTGTTGTCTAAAGTGCAGGTAAAAGGTGGTACCGAAAAGCAAAAGGAGTTATTTTATTCTTCTTTATACAGGGCCTTTCAGTGGCCGGCATTGCGCAGTGATATAAACGGAGAATACACCGATGTAAAAGGCAACGTGATAAAGGCAGACTTTAATTATTATGCAATTCCTTCTTTGTGGGATACGTACCGCAACAAGCTGGTGCTGCTGAGTATGCTATCGCCCAAAGTAACGTTAGATGTAATTAAATCCTTACAGGATATTGGTGATAAAACAGGTTTTATTCCCACCTTTTTTCACGGCGACCATGCTGCCGCTTTTATCGCCGGTGCTTATCAAAGAGGCATCAATGATTTTGATGTAAAGGATGTGTATCGCTTGTTACTGAGCAACGCAAATATAGAAGGCGGAACACGTCCCTATATATCAGAATATATTCAAAAAGGATACATCTCAACGCCTGCAATAGATTCTCCCTGGGTGGAAACCAAAGCCAAAGCCGCGGTTGCCAAAACACTGGAATATGCGTTTGATGATTATTCGGTTGCACAGCTATCTAAAGTGCTTAACGACACAGCTAATTACAGGATACTCATGGAAAGGTCAAAAAATTATAAGCATGTTTTTGATCCATCCACCCGCTTTATGAGAGGCAAATTGGAGAACGGTGATTGGGTTAAAAATTTCAATCCGCAATACCCGTATTACGAGTACATGTACCGGGAGGCGAATGCATGGCAGGTATCTTTTTTTGCACCGCACGACATGCCGGGATTGATTGCACTGTATGGCGGTGAAAAAGGTTTTGAAGCAAAGCTCGATTCCTTTTTTACAGTGCCTTGGAACCCGCATTATATTGCACGCAATGTATCGAGTTTTATAGGGCAGTATTGCCACGGCAACCAGCCAGACCATGAAGCACCTTTCTCTTATTATTTTATCGGCAAGCCCGAAAAGTCTCAAAAAATTTTGGACACTATTATGGAGCGCCTGTATGGAATAGGAGAGTACGGCTTGGCGCTTTGCGGCATGGATGATGCCGGTGAAATGTCGGCATGGTATGTTTTCAGCTCCACCGGACTGTATCCGTTTACTGCTACAGATACAAAATATATCGTTTCTGTTCCGCTGTTTGATGAAGTGAAATGGCAGGTGAACGATAAAAAGCCTTTAATTATAAAGAAAACCGGTAGTGGCAGACAAATGAATGCAATTACTGTAAACAATAAAACCAATAATGGTTATTTTATTGACTACGACCTATTTAAAGATGGTGGTGAGTTAAAAGTGCAAACAAAATAAATGGTTAGATGGTGTGTGAAGTGCAACAGCGTTTGTAAGCATCATTTTTGAAAATAGGGCTGTATTCAGAATTCCACAGCCTCGCCGTCGCATTTGCAACAGGTTGTTCTTTACTCTTTTATCTGCACCCCGAGATACAGATATTCACGCTGAAATTGCTTGCCACACTCCTTACATTTCAAGTTCTGTGTCCCTGTCTTTTTGATGCATGCTTTACTACCTTTATGAACAGGCAGTAAGGACAATATGCCGCTTTGTCTTGCTTCACAACTTACAAAGCTACTTTGTTCTACTGCCCTTTTATTACTTTCATCATACATTCTATAGCACTACCATTTCAATTAGGTTACCCTATAAAGGCTACAAGCCTCAAGCCACAAGCAAAAAGCCTAAGACTTAAACTAAGCGTATATACTGCTACTTAATTGAAGTTGGTATAATACTCTCTGTTTTTCAGACAGGTAAATAATATAGGTATGACTGTTATTCCCCTTTTCCTTGTTTTTGCATTTTTTTATTCAATTATATGAAAGCAAAAAAGAAGAAAGCAAAAATCTCTGCTCTTAGCATCGCGGAATGAAGTAAAACTTACCTTTTTTATTGATTTGATAAGGTAATTTGAGGCTGAAGCGATAAATAAAGTTCTTTATTTCTTTATATTCACGAACCTCTTAGAAGTTCTAAAAGTTATATTATGAAATTACTTTTTTCTTTGTGCGTTTGTCTATTATCAGGTGTTCTATATTCACAATCCACCATTTCACCTAAAACAAATTATTATCTGATAGCTCATAGGGGTGGAATAGTTGATAGTACCAATACTGAGAATAGTTTGCCTGCACTAAAGGCAGCCATAAGTAAAGGGTACAGTATGGTAGAAGTTGATTTAAGAATAACAAAGGATAGCATTTTAATCGTTCAGCATGATCCAACCTTTAAGCGTTATTATGGAGTAGATAGATCTCCCGCTTCAATGACATGGGATGAAATTAGTAAACTTAGGAGTTCTGTAGGAGGAAGCTCAGTACTTAAGTTTGAAGAAGTTTTGGAGAATTGTAAGAAGGGTGGAATTCAAGTTATGATAGATAATAAAATAAATGGCAATGATACAGCCACATTCCATAGAGTTATCAAACTTTTGAAGAAATATGATTTGCAAAAAGGGGCTTTAATGATAGGAACGGAAGAATCTGTGCCTTTCTTCACAGGAAAAATAAAATTAAACTGTAACAGAAAAGAACTGGAGGTAAATAAAACCAAACCAAACTATTCCCCCGATAATTATTATCTCTTTGTCCGACCAAAATATTTAACAGCGGCAGATGTTAAATGGGCAAAGAAAGAGGGCGTATTAGTAGTTGGGATAATTAACAGTTTTCTATATGCTCATTCACTAACTCCGTCTGAGGACATTAATAAGGATATTCAGAAAATGATGAAAGAGGGAATAACCTGGTTTCAGTTGGATTCAGAATTTGATGCTCCATTTTTTTGATTACTAATCCAAACGTAAATTGGATATAGCCTGTCAATTTCAAAGAAAGTTTCATAGTGAATAGGAAGATTTCGTTTCAAGGTTTGGTTAAGATAAAAGATAAAATGAGAAGTTAAATCGAAATATTACAATGATACGGCATGTTTTCGTTATCTTGTTTGCAACAAGTCCATGTAGTTTGTAAGTTAAAAATTCTGAATTTCGTGGGTTATTAAAAGGAGTTTGAACAAATCTAAAGATTTAGCTGAGCTAAGCAACTGAGCCGTTTTTTAGAAACAACTTAAGCAAGTTGCCATCAATGGTGCAGAAAAATTTAAGATGCCGTGTATACTATTAGGGAAGAATTTTATGAAGCTTTAGAAGCTACAGCCAAACAAATGCAACTGGAAGAAGGTTAACCTGGTTTTGATCAATTGATTCTCATTCCGATAACCTAAAACATAAACCGATGGCTATTGCGTTTGTCGGCGTTAAAAATCTTCTCCATTGCCAAAAATTTGCTCGCTGTATTAACCAGGCAGCTGTTAGCTATAAACCTGTATTTGCCCGTTCTTATTCAATTAAACATATTTTTGAAATAATAAGGAGTTACTTTACAATACCGATTGCTGTTGATTATGATGGCCACAAACGATCAGATACTATGGAATCTTTTGCGCAAAGGCAGCGTTACTGCTTTTGAAGACCTCTTCAACAGGTATTGGGAAGCCTTATTTCAAACTGCCTATAAATTGATCAAAAACCGGGAGGATGCCGAAGAAATTGTATCTGATTTTTTCATTCACTTATGGTCTGTAAGAAATGAATTGCCTGAAGTGCAGCAGGTAAATGCATATCTGACAAAGGCTGTAAGGAATCGTGCTTGGAATTGTTTGGCAAAACAAAAACCCATCATAGTTGCACTCACCAATAACGAAGAAAATATAAACAGTTATTCAAATCCTTATGAAAAGCTAAACACCAAAGAACAGGAAAGAATGATACAATCGCATGTTAACCAACTACCGGAAAAAATGCGCATAGTATATTGTCTCCATACTTTTCAGGATTTGAGTATTAATCAAATTGCTGAACAAACCCGTAACTCGCCTCAAACTGTCCGCAACCAACTCAATACTGCTTACAAAAAGATGAAAACGCTTTTGTTAAAAGGTAGTTTCACGCTGATTGTACTGCTTCTGGAAAAAATTATGTAAGCCGGATAGTTATTTCTCTTCTATTTCCTGTCTATATAGCAAAATATACTTTTTGCACAACAAGAACCGAATACTGCAACTGTTAGAAAAGCAAAACAGCACCGGGCTCAGCGCAGCAGAAGAAGCAGAACTGGATGAACTTACTGCATCAGGAGATGAATATTTATTTTCATCAGACGAAGAGAAAGAAGCGATCAGGCAAGTCATTCATCATAAAGTGTTTGCTGCCATTGATATCAGTAGCAGTCCCATAAGGCGCATCCGGTTTAGTCGCAAGATGTATGGTTATGTAGCTGCTGCTTGTATATTGGCAGTAGTGGGAATTTTATATTGGGCAAATGCAACGCGGCAGCCGGGAGAAGTGCAAATAGCTGCTGCCAATGCGGTACTGAAAAGCGTATTGCCCGATGGAAGTACCATTTGGCTGAACAAACAATCGGCTGTACGTTACCACGAAGATTTCGCTGAACATCGCAATATAGAAATAACAAAAGGAGAAGTTTTTTTTGAAGTTAAAAAAGATGCTGTACATCCGTTTGTAGTACATGCTGCTGCAATTAACACCACTGTAAAAGGTACTTCTTTTTCTGTGAAAATGCTGCCCCGTTCGGGCGATGTAAAAGTGTCTGTTGTTACCGGCAGGGTAGCGGTAAGTAAAGCAAAAGATACGCTCAGTGTATTGCTGCCACATCAGCGGTTGAAGTACCATGCAGGGAGCAAACAATTCAATCGGGATTCTGTTTCTGTAGCCGAAGCCAACGGGTGGATAGATGGCGATATTGTTTTGGAAAAAGCTTCCATTGCCGAACTGGCAGATTGGCTGCAAACGGCTTATAATATTTCAGTTATCAATCAAACGGCAGGGAACACAAGGTATTACTATGTACACCTTAGCAGTACGACAAGCCTGGATGATGCGATCTCTATACTCAACTTGCTGGTGCAGCAGGAGCATGCCCGCTTTCAGCTACAAGGCAATACCATCATCCTCAAACCGCTGTAAAAACCAGCATATTTATTTGCTTTACGAGTATGCCTCTTCCTTTTAAAAAGAGGGTGTACCCATATTATTTTAAAACCAATAAAACATGAAAACAAAACAAGCTGCACGTCAGTGTATCCTTAAAAAGAATGTGCCCGGCACCGTTTTGCGGCCGGTACTTTTATCCCTTTTCTGGATGCTGGCTATGATGCAATTACACGCACAAAGTTCAGAGCAGTCAAACCTGCTAAAGACTGTCATCAGCATTGATGCTGACAGGCTGCCGCTTCAAAAGATCCTTTCAGAAATTTCCACCAACAGTGGCGTAAAGCTGGCATATGATGTAAATGAGGTGAGTAAATATATTGTTACGCTGCACGATAAAAGGCAGTTCACCATTGAAGATGTGCTGAATAAAGCCTTACAAAACACCGGGCTTACTTACCAGGCATATGCCAATACAATTGTTATTTTTAATAAGGCAGCAAAAGGTACTTCCGCTGCTGTTGGTGCAAACAATCACCTGGTTCAGTACGCTACTTATAAAGAGGTGCAGCAAAAAATAACCGGTAAAGTAGTAGACGAAAATGGACCTGTACAAAATGCAAGCGTGTTTATTAAAGGCACTTCTACCGGCACCATTACCGATGCAAAAGGCAACTTTGAACTGGAAGCAGATGCGGGCGAAGTAACGATTGTTGTTTCTATTGTTGGCTATAAAAGCAGGGAAGTAAAACTGACTGCCGGTGGTAATAATGTAATTCAGTTGGAACATGAAGATAATCAACTGGAGAAAGTGGTAGTGGTAGGTTATGGCACCCAAAGCCGTGCAAAAGTTACCGGTGCAGTAGCCGATGTAAAACTGGATAAGATAACCTCCCGTTCGGTGAGCGGAATTGGTGATGTTTTACAGGGAAAAGCACCGGGCGTTATCGTTCAAAATGAAGGTGGCGATCCTACTTCTCAGCCGCGTGTGTACATACGTGGTTTGGGTGGCATCAATGGCGAATCGGCATTGTATGTGGTGGATGGTGTTATTTACTCCGGCACGCCGGTTATTAATCCCAACGAGATAGAATCTATTGATGTATTAAAAGATGCATCGGCGGCTATTTATGGTGCACGCGCTTCGGGCGGTGTAATTT
Source organism: Ilyomonas limi (assembly GCF_005233845.1). GTDB lineage: Bacteria > Bacteroidota > Bacteroidia > Chitinophagales > Chitinophagaceae > Ilyomonas > Ilyomonas limi. Next base: position 348,860 of record NZ_SZQL01000002.1, on the reverse strand, counting down.
TAATCACCACTAAAAAAGGAAAAGCAGGCGCTGCCACTGTAACGCTGGATGCCAAACTGGGATCGCAAACGCCCTGGCGAAAACTGCATTCTTTAAATGCTAAAGAATATGCCGATGTGATGAACCTGGCTGCTGATAATGCAGGTGTAGCAAGGCTTCCGGCATTTGACGCAAGCGTGTATCCTGATGGACAAATTACCCGTACCGATTGGATAAATGAGGTTTTCAGAACAGGACCTGTCAACGATTATAATGTAAACATTACTGGTGGTAACGATAAGTCGAAATATTTTACCTCTTTTGGTTATCGCAAGGCAGATGGTATTTTATTAAACACTTATACCGAGCGGTACAATTTCCGGTTCAATTCCGATCATCAGTTAAAACCCTGGCTGAAGTTTGGTGAGAACATGCAATATGCTTATACCAACGGCAACGGTGCTAATACCAGCAGTGCCTATACTGGCGCGCTGTTGGCTTCCCTGTTTTATCCGCCCAGCATAGCGCCCTATACGGCGGATGGTTCCTTCTCTGGTTTGCCGGTTGAATATGCCGGTAATTACGGAGATGTGATTAACCCGGTAGCTTACCTGAAAAGACTGGATTCTAAAACGCCGGTAAACACATTATTGTTGAACCCATACGTTGATATCAAGATTATGGATGGATTGAATTTCCATTCCAATTTCTCCATTACCAAGTCTTTCTCTTCTAACAAGAGTTTTAGCACCAAAGTGCCCGAAATAGGAAAGATTTTCGACTATAACCAGTTGTCGCAAACGGCTTCCGATTTCACCGATCTCTTAGCTGAACAAACGGTGAATTACAACAAAAAGTTTGGCTTGCATACCATCAATGCAGTAGCTGGTTACACCTATCAAAACACCAAAAGCGATTATGTATATGTGTTTGCACAGGGTTTTGATGATGAGAGTGAAGCGTATCGTTATTTTCAAAATGCTACACAAATATTTCAGCCCAGCAGCGGTCATTCCGAAAGCGCTTTAATCTCTTACCTGGCGCGTGTTAACTACGATTATGCGGGCAAATATTTATTATCCGTTTTAGGAAGGCGCGATGGCTCTTCTTTGGTGGCCGAAAAGAATAAATTTGAGAATTATGGTTCTGCTTCTGCAGGCTGGGTAATAAGCCGCGAAAACTTTATGGCTGGTACTAAAAACTGGCTAAGCAATTTGAAGATTCGCGGCAGCTACGGTGTATTGGGCAATCTGGGAAGTTTGCCGGTAAATGCAGTCAATCAGCCATTAGCTGCAACTGCTTCTTACTTTGGTGCGGTACCAACTGTTTACTATGGATATGCTGAAAATACCTTATCAAACCCCGATTTAAAATGGGCAACATCAAAGCAGGCAAATGTTGGCCTGGATGCTGGCTTTATGGGTAATCGCCTTTCTTTAACGGCTGATTATTTTGTAAAAACTACCGGGGATATGATTTTGCAAATTGCTGTTCCCAGTACCGCAGGTGTTACCAACGGCAAGTGGATTAACGCCGGTGAAGCAAGGGATAAGGGCATTGAGCTGGGTATTAATTATAGTAACGGACCGCAAGCTGCATTCCAGTACAGCATAGGCGCTACCTTTACGAAGGTGAGCAATACCTTATTATCGCTGAATGACAGCGCTACCAACATCTCCACTTCCGGCATTAATATCAGAAGCACATTAACGCCGGTAATTATTCAAACCGGCCAAACCTTGTATGCTTACAACGTAGTGCAAACTGCCGGTATCTTTAAAACGGAAGCAGAAGTAAACAGTTATGTAAATAAGGATGGTGGGCTAATACAGCCCAATGCAAAACCCGGCGATCTGAAATTTGTGGATGCCAATGGTGATGGGGTGATCAACGACAATGATCGCGTGGTGAAAGGAAGTGCTTATCCAAAGTTCAGTTATGGTTTTAGCTTTAATGCAGCTTATAAAGGATTTGATTTAAATGTCTTTTTGCAAGGGGTGCAGGGCAATAAACTCTTTAATGGGTTAAAGTATTTAGGCTTGCAATCAAGCGTTAGCGGACAAAACTATAACATGCTGGAAGATATTAAAAATGCATGGTCGCCATCCAATCCAAATGCAGATATTCCGAGGGTTTCTCTAAGCGATCCTAATGGCAACTTCAGCACTACTTCCGACTGGTTTATTGAAGATGGTTCTTATATGAGAGTAAAAAACCTTACGCTGGGATATACGTTGCCCGCCACTCTTACAGAGCGTCTTCATCTTAATACGTTAAGAGTATATGCTACTGCCAACAACCTGTTTACGTTTACCAATTACTCCGGTTTCGATCCTGAAGTAGGGATGGATAATTATGGCATTGACATAGGTCGCTACCCGCAGGCAAGAACAATTTTGTTTGGTTTAAATGTTAACTTCTAAAATTCAGAACCATTATGAAAAAGATACTATTTTCCATAAACACCTTTTTAGTTGCTGCATTGTTCATTAGCAGTTGCACCAAAAAGCTGGATATTTTACCCGAAGGTTCACCTACCACCACCAACTTTTGGAAAACCGCTACTGATGCTCAAAAAGGCGTGAATGCGATGTATGAACAGTTTGATGGCGAAGAGTTTTATGGTCGCGGTTTTATGTGGTATATCAATGCCAGCGACGATATGGTTACCGGCAGGTCCAACGCAAAGGCAGAATCGGTAAAAAACTTTGACCTGGCTACTTCCGGCGTTTCTTATCTCACCGACCAATGGAAAATGCGTTATGTGGTGATCAAAAGAGCAAATGATGTGATAAGAAATCTACCCAACATTGAGATGGACGAAAGCACCAGGAGCCGGCTGATCGGGGAAGCTTATTTTTTAAGAGCGCTGATGTATTTTCAGTTAACTTACAACTATGCCAATGATAAAGCTGGTGTGCCCATTGTAACAGAAGCCGATTTTGAAAACAGCAGTGCCATTCCTCGTGCAGCAAGTGCCAGTGAAAATTACGCCATGATAGAGTCTGATTTTAAAACGGCCTCTGCTTTATTGCCTTATTTTGATACGTACAGTCCCGATTATTATGGTCATACGCATAAAGATGCGGCACTGGCTTATTTGAGTAAAGTGTATCTGTACGAGAAAAAATATGCGGAAGCCGAAGCGTATGCCGATTCTGTGATCAACAGTGGCAAACATGCTTTGCTTACCAACTTTGCCGATGTATTTACCGTAGAAAACAACTGGAGCACAGAATACATCTGGAGTGCTTACAGCACGGCTGCGGGTACCGGCGGCTGGGGCAGCATTTTGCCTGGTGTAATGCTTGAAAACAAAGGCTGGGGCTTGTATAACGGCTGGGGATATTACACACCTACCAAAGAATTGTATGATGCTTATGAGAGTGGTGATGCACGCAGGGAAGCAACCATTTTAAAACCGGGTGATACCTTTGAATTTTTCGGAAGCACCATGACGTACAGTTCTGTAAACAGTACCAGCGGCTACCAGTTCCGTAAATACATGGACCCGTTCAGGCACAGCGATCCGGTGAGTACTTACATTAGTCCAAACGGAGATCATCCTACTACTGCATTAAACCCGCCCTTATTGCGTTATGCTGAAATAATATTGATTAAAGCTGAAGCGATGCTGATGCAAGGCAAGAATGCCGATGAATACATTAATATGATCCGTAACAGAGCCGGGTTGCCTTCTGTAACAAATGCTGATATGGCGGAGTTGAAGAAGCAAAGGCGCTCCGAATTTGCAGGCGAGTGGGCAGACCGTCATCGCGACCTGGTGCGCTGGGGCGATGCGCAAGCGGCGTATGCACAACCGCTTCATGGTTATGATGGCAGCGTCATTTGGCCTGCCAGAACATTCAATCCGGATGTAAACAATGTATGGCCGGTGCCACAAACAGAGATTGAAAGCAGCGGCGGCGTTATTAAACAAAATGCAGGCTGGTAAGTATCAATATCATAAGCATCCCGTGCATGAATGCCGGGATGCTTTTTTATGTTGCTGTATTATACCATTTTCCCCTGTAGGTTGCATGATATGCTCATAGAAGCTAACTGCTTGTAGCGTGCAGCTTGTATGAAGTAACCTGCCGGAAATTAGTATTATTTCTATCCACACAACCGTTCTATTTAACTATAATTGTACATGCGTTATATCTTTTTTCTTCTTTTTTCAGGTGTTGTTTCAGCAGCTTTTTCACAGCCGGTAAAATATACCGTAAGTAATGCGCACTCTCATAATGATTATGAACAAAAAGTGCCGTTTTGGACAGCTTACAATGAAGGCTTTGGCTCTATAGAAGCCGATATTTTTTTAGATAATGATAGCTTGTATATCGCACACAATACTGAGGAACTGAAGGTGCACAGAACCTTACGGCAGTATTATATAGAGCCCTTGATAAATGTAATAAAACAAAATAATGGCTATGTATATAAAGACAGCTCAAAACATTTACAATTGTTAATTGATCTCAAGACAGATTCTGTTCAAACATTGAATGTATTGATCGTCTTATTAAAGCAATATCCAACACTTATTAATAATCATTCTATACAATTTGTGATTACCGGCAACCGCCCGGATCAATCCCAATTTACTGCTTATCCTGCTTTTATATGGTTTGATGGTGAGTTGTATAAAGATTATTCAAAAGAAGCACTGACAAGAATTGTAATGCTAAGTGATGATTTAAGTAATTACTCGCACTGGAACGGCAAGGGCAACCCGCCCGAAAAAGAATGGACTGCGCTTACCAAAGCGGTAAACAAAGCACACAGCTTAGGCAAAAAAGTTCGCTTTTGGGATGCGCCCGATTTTACCAATGCGTGGTACCAGTTTATGCATTTGGGTGTGGATTATATCAACACCGATCATATTGTGGCGCTGGCTACTTTTTTAAACAATTTACCTAAAACTACTTATACCTCAACCAGCAATACGTACGCAACTTATCAGCCCACTTATAAAACAGATGGCATAGATAAACCGGTTAAAAATCTAATTCTATTGATAGCTGATGGTACCAGCTACGCACAATTATATACCGGCTACACGGCTAATAAAGGCACGCTGAACATTTTTAATATGCGGAACATCGGTATATCCAAAACAAGTTCTTATGATAACTTCATTACAGACTCTGGTCCTGGTTCAACAGCCATTGCTTCGGGCGCTAAAACCAACAACCGTTTTGTAGGTGCCGATCATACTGGTGCACCACTGACGTTACTGCCTGCTGTGCTGGCAAAAAGAAATATTAAAACAGGATTGGTAACCTGTGGTGATATTGCCGATGCAACACCTGCCGATTTTTATGCGCACCAAAGCGAGCGCGATGATGCAACTGCAGTGCTGAAAGACCTGGAAAATGCGTCCATTGACATCTTGATGGGGTCGGGCAATGAAAGTCTTGAAAATGTAGACATCCTAAAAGCATCAGATAAAGCGGTGATTACAGAAAGTGTAATAGCACAGCTACAAAAGAAATACAGCATTGTATCTGCCATTGATAGCGTAAAAGAAACGGCTGATAAAAAGTGGATAGTGATAGATAAAAAGGCGGGATTATCTGAATTAAAAGGACGGGGCGACTGGCTGCAAAAAGCTTTTGCTAAAACGGTACAAATTTTATCTAAAAATAAAGCCGGCTTTTTCCTGATGACGGAAGGTGCGCAGGTGGATTATGGCGGACATGCCAATAACATTGCCTATGTAGCGACGGAGTTAATGGATTTTGATAAAACAGTGGGCGCGGCATTGCGATTTGCAGATACAGACGGGCAAACTTTGGTGATTGTAACAGCAGACCATGAGACAGGTGGCTTGACATTGCTGGATGGAGATTACTCGAAAGGATATATAAGCGGGCAATTTGCTTCCAACGATCATACTGCTTTACCAGTGCCTGTTTTTGCTTATGGACCGCAGTCTTTCCGCTTCAGAGGCGTGTATGAAAATACGGCATTGTTCAGTAAAATTTTAGAGGCTTATGGTATAGCGAAATAATAAATGGCTGTACACTTTTAATGTTGTGTTGGATGATTGCTTACGTCTTTTGTTGTGTATTTAGGAGTATGTTATTGTTTATAACCCAAGACTTCAGCCTTGGGTAGAACGGAGGTGAGCGTTTACGGGCTTTAGCCCAAGTGGGTGCTTTGGCCAAAGCCCGTTATCCTTTTCTATTGTAATCCCAAGGCTGAAGCCCTGGGTTATATTGCAGCAGTTAATAGAGCCATACAATACACTTCCTCAGCATACAATTTTTTAATAAGAAAAGAAGTATTTATGTCAAATTTTAGTATTCACTTTTATTAAAATGAAGTCTTATTTTCCTGTCAATATTATAAACTATTTACTCTTCGTATCAGCTTGCATAATGCCTCGCTTGTTATTTGCGCAGCAGGAAGAAGTATTGCATTATGTAAATCCTTTTATCGGCACTGCAAAAAGTGATGTTTATACAAGATGGGGTAATGAAGGCGGCACTTATCCGGGCGCAGTAGCACCGTGGGGATATATTCAATTAACACCCGAGACCCGCAACAGCGGCTATGATTATAAAGACAGCAGTATCCGCTTCTTTAGCTGTTTGCAACATCGTAGCGGCTTCCCCGGCGGCTCTGGCGGAAGATTGCATATTATGCCCGTTGCCGGTAAATACGACAGCGATTATAAGCGCCCAGTTTTACATACGAATGAGTATGCTGAACCGGGTTATTACAGCGTAACATTGGAAGATGATAAAACAAAAATAGAAGCAACCACTACCACACATGCAGGACTGTTTAAAATTACTTTTCCGCCGCATGTAATGCCAGCTATTTGGGTTGGCGATGCTGGGGATATGTCCATACTTTCCCCCAATAATGTAACAGGAAGAAGATTTAATACACTCCTGCATTTTGATAAAGCTATTAGCGATACGCAAAAGGTGGCAGATGGTTATATTCTACATTTTTCTCCTGCTGCCATAGGCAATACCATCATCACCATTCAGCTTAGTGCTTCTGCTATAAGCATTGAAAGTTCGCAACAAAATATAGATGCGGAGCTTGCCGATAAATCATTTAATGAAGTAAAGGAAAATACAGGGCAATCATGGAACAAACTATTATCTGTTATTCGTATCACTGATACTTCAAAAGAAAATAAAGAGATCTTCTACACTGCCCTATATCATTCGCTTTTACTGCCATGGATCACCTCTGATGTGAATGGTAAATACAGAGGTGCCGACGGGCAGATACATACTGCAAAAGGAAAGCATGCATATGGCGGCTTTTCTCCCTGGGATACCTTCCGTTCGCTGCATCCCCTGTTGTCGTTATTGTACCCCGACAGGCAATCAGACATGATCTTGTCAATGCTTGATATTTATAAGCAGAAAGGGTATCTTCCCATTGAATCCATGACCGGCAACCACAGCATTCCCATTCTGGTGGATAGTTATTTAAAAGGTATCAGACCGGTGGATAGTGTATTGTTGTATAGGGCAATGAAAAAGAGTATTGTGGATGGTCCTTACCTGCAACCGGATATGTCTTTGTACCAGCAAGGCTTTATTCCCTATCCGCATACAGAATCGGTAACAAGAACTGTTGAATATACGTATGATGACTGGGCGTTGGCACAATATGCAAAAGCAATAATGCACGATGATAGCTTGTATGCAATACTTACAAACAGAAGCCGCAACTATCGTTATTTATTTAATGCAGACGAGCTTAGCCTCTTGCCACGCAAGGGAGATGCGCTGTATCATGGAACTGCCAATGCTGGTTATAAAGAAGGTGATCAATGGGTTTATACCCTCTTTATACCACACTATCAGCGTGACCTGATTAACCTGCTTGGCGGTGATGACAACTTTATTCAAATGATAGATAAAGCGTTTGAGAATAACAGGCTGGTGTTTGATAACGAAACGATGTTTCATGTACCTTATTTGTTCAACAGTACGGCTTATCCTTACAAAACGCAGCAATGGGTACATGCTATTGAACAGCGTTTTGCTGCAACGCCGGGCGGTTTACCAGGCAATGACGATTTGGGTGCAACATCCAGTTGGTTTGTGTGGAGTGCTTTGGGATTGTATCCTGTTTGCCCCGGCAATCCGGTGTATGCCCTGGGAGCACCTTTGTTTAAGGACGTAGAAGTGATATTGCCAAATGGTAAGCATCTGGATATACATGCAAATAACATTTCACCGGATAACTTTTATGTAAAGAGCATTCATCTGAACGGTAAAGCCTACAACGATACATGGCTTACACATGCAACTATCTTGAAAGGCGGTGAATTAACTTTTACAATGGATAGCGTAGCTGATAAAATGCAACGAAAAGGTGCTATACCGGGCGAGCAGGATAGTGATATGCAAACCTATTTATCAGCTATTTCCCTTTCACAAAAAAGCGTAAAACCAAATGAGCCTTTCTGGATAACATTCACCATCAATAATACAGGAGCAGCAGGTACGGCTATTGTAAAGTTGCGTATAAATGATTCCACCTTCTTACAGAAAAATTGCTTTGTTGAGAAACAGGAAAATAAAAGGGATTCGATACTATGCCGCTTGTATGCTTATGGCAATAACAAATTGCAGTTGGCAGACTTATCCCCGCTATTTATACAGGTTACCAAACCTGAACACCAAACAATTGATAACTCATTTATATCAAACGTGCAGGTTTCTCCACTTACGAAAAAAGGTAGTAAAATGTATTACCGCTATACTGTAAAAAATATGGATGGAGAAGCTCATCAGTTTGTTATACCAGTGAAGCTAAACGATAAGTTGCTGCGATATGATACAGTGATGTTACACGCCGGTGATTCAGTTGTAATCAATCATCATGCAATAGCAAGAGAAGACGGAGGATATCAATTAACCATAAAAGATGCAGTTGCAAAGGGTAAGGTGTATAGTACTGCCGACAGTGCTATTGTTTTGGATATACCCGGAGAAATAATGGGTAAAGAAATGGTAACAGATGTATCGGGCTTTGAAAATAATGGACACAAAGCTGCATTTGGAAATTATATTGAATTGCCGCATACAGCAAGCCTCGACAGCAATGGAACAGCCTTAACGATGATAGCATGGATCTACGATGCGGGTACCAACAAGCCGTTGGTGGAGCTTATAGCCAAAGGCGACAATCATGTACTGCAATTGGTGAATGGTAAAAGTCTCACGTTCTTTGCCGGAGGCTGGGGCAGAGGTGATTGCACCGTGCAACTACCTGAAGACTGGCAGGGGCGCTGGCACCAGATAGCAGGTGTATGTAACAGCGCCGATTTGCGTGTGTATATTGATGGAAAGCTACAAGGTATCACACCACTCGAAGAAGAAATTAACCTGGATGTAGCAGCAAAATGGACTATCGGCAGCAATGAAGAATTTCCGCTTGACAGAACATTTACCGGGCAAATGCGGGATGTAAAAATTTATATTGCGCCATTATCTGTAGCAGACATACAATCCATTTATCAGAAAGAGAAAGTGTATCCGTAACTGCCTTCAAACAGGAGGACTATAAATTGCCTGTTTATGGGTGTAAACGGGTAAATTATTCAGGAGTATTTAACGAAGAAAAGTAACCTTCACCGCTATTCCTTTTCCCTTTCTCCAATCCTTCCTAATTTCGTTCTCATCAAAAAATAAATACTAATGATAAAGCTGGATGACAATCTGCTAAAAAAATATGCACAGGTAATGGTAAGATATGCATTGAATAATGGAGAAGGAATTAACAAAGGCGACACGGTGTTTCTTGTGGGGCAGGAATGCAGTAAAGACTTGTTTATGGCTATTGCCAAAGCGGTTTATGCAGCAGGTGGCAACCTCCTTACACACTATCAGCCTAATAATATCAGGGAGAACAGCCTTGCACGCTTTCTGTTGGAAAACGGCAGTGATGAGCAGATCAGCTTTTTTGCAAAGCCTTACTGGCAGGGCATTGTAGATGCAACAGATCATATCCTCTTTATTATAGCAGAGCCGGACATACATGTTTTTGAAGGATTACCTTCTTCCAAAATCAGCATGATGAACAGTGCCAGAGCGCCTTACATGCAAATGCGGGAACAAAAAGAGCAGGCAGGAAAACTATCATGGAGCTTGTGTCTCTATGGCACGCCATCTATGGCAGAGGAAGCCGGACTTACCTTGGAGCAATACTGGGAGCAGATTATTGAAGCGTGCTACCTGAGAGAAGACGACCCTGTGGCTAAATGGAAGCAGGTACAGCAGGAGATTGAAGACATCAAGGACAAACTGGATGCATTAGCCATTGAAAAGCTGCACATAAACGGCGAAGATGTGGACCTGTATGTGCAAATAGGGAAAAACCGGAAATGGCTGAGCGGTGGCGGAAAAAACATTCCTTCTTTTGAAATCTTTACCTCTCCTGATTGGCGGGGCACCAATGGCTTTATTCGTTTCAACCAGCCGTTGTATTATTCCGGCAAACGTATCTCCGGTGTATCGCTGCGCTTCGAGAATGGTGTGGTAGTAGCTTCCTCTGCTACGGAGAATGAAGATGCCCTCAAAGAGATGGTTGCGCAGGAAAATGCTGATAAAGTGGGCGAATTTTCGCTAACTGATAAGCGCCATTCCCGCATTACCCATTTTATGGCTACTACGCTTTACGATGAAAACATGGGTGGTGCATTTGGTAATACACATATTGCATTGGGCAATGCCTATAAAGATACTTTTACGGGTGATATGGCAACCATAACAGAAGCGCAATGGGCTGAGATGGGTTATAATTCCTGTCCTAAAGTGCATACGGATATTATCAGCACCAGCAACAGAACAGTAACGGCTACGCTGAGTGATGGTAGTGAAAAAGTGATTTATAAAGATGGGGAGTTTGTGTTGGGAGAGTCGTAATTTATTTTTTAATGAAATGGATGAGCTTAGCTGTTGGTAGTGATTTTTATTAGCTGCTTTGTAGGTTAAAGGAGAGGATGATTGTAGCATTGCAATGCTTGTTTGTCACTTTTTGCCTTGATGCAAAAAGTAACCAAAAAGTTATGAATATATTGATGCTTTTTCAATGGTATTCATGAGAACGCCTCGCTTAGTTATTTCGGATAGTAAATATTTTCAATGGACTCAATGAGCCACTTCGTGGGTTCAAGGACGGCATGATCGCTCCGCGTATCCGTCTGTGCATTCGCACCACTTAGCCTAAGATGGATTTTTATTGTTTAATTATTGTTTTGGCTGGGAGAATATAGAGTAATGTAGAGCTTATAAGTTTGTGCTGCTAAATAAATCAACGATAATAATTATACCATTTTGATGTATTGATGATACAATAAAAAAGTAGCAATAAGCCAAAAGCTTATTGCTACTTTAGTTTTAGCATGTGCTGCGAAAGTGTATTGGATAATGCTTATAACTTTTTCAATAATATACACGCGATGTATTTTGCTCAAAGCTCGTAGCTCAGGGCTCACAGCTTAATGCTTACAGCTCATAGCTCCCCCCTACTTACTTCGTACCGGTAGAATCGGATGCCGGTGCTTGATTGATGAGTTCCATAAACTGGTCAAGCTTTGGCGTAATGATGATTTGGGTACGCCTGTTTTGCATTCTGCCGGCTTCTGTATCGTTGCTGGCAACAGGATTGTATTCGCCTCTGCCACCTGCAGTAAGACGCTTAGGATCTACGCCAAAGTTATTTTGCAACGCCTGTACTACCGAAGATGCTCTCAGTGTACTTAAATCCCAGTTGTTGCGGATGTTAGGTTTTGAAATGGGCACATTATCGGTGTTGCCTTCAATCAGCACTTCAAAATCTTTGTAGTCTTTAATAATCTTGGCAATCTTTGATAATGTTTCGTTTGCTTTATCCGATATTTCGTAGCTGCCGGATTTGTACAGCATATTGTCGGAAAGTGAAATATACACTACGCCTTTAAGTACCTGCACATCTACGTCCTGCATCTCTTCGCGGCTTAATGAACGGGTTAGATTGTTGGTCAATACCATGTTCAAAGAGTCGCTCTTGTTCTTAGAGGCAATCAATTCCTGGATATACTTATTAGAGGCATTGATCTCATCTACCAGTTTGGAGATATTTACATTGCCCTGGCTGGTAGAAGTTAAACACTTGTCTAATGCAGACTGCAGCGATTGAACATGCGCACGTTCTGCCTGCAACTGATCCTGCAATCCCGCAATTTTAACATTGGCAGCGCCCAGGTTGCTTTGGCAATCCTGATTTTCTTTAAAAAGCGCATTGCTTCTGCCTTGCAAGGTGTTGTAATCTGCCTGCAATGATTGAAATTTTTTGTTGCTTACACAGCTTGTGGCAAGTAAAATTACCGCAGCACTAAAAAGCAAGCGAAAGTTGGTTTTCATCATATTATATTATTTTAGTCAAAAGTATTGATTGATAATTACAAATTTATGGCCAAGATTGCAGATGTCTGCATAAAGTCCTTCCTATCAATCGACTTGTAAGTTTGTCTTTAGCAGGTATGCATCGCCTTTTATTACATGTTTAAATAATAAAGGATAAATTTATCCTTTATTATTTAAACATGTACCTTTGCCTTAAAATTTTAATTGTTGGATGTTCTCAAAAACCTGTGAATATGCTATAAGAGCTATGATTTTTATAGCGCAGAAATCGAAGCAGCAGTGTAAAACGGGCATAAAGGAAATTGCAAAAGAGATTAGTGCACCTGAACATTTTATTGCCAAAATTCTTCAGGATCTATGCAGAAACGGATTGCTGCAATCCTCAAAAGGTCCAACCGGCGGCTTTTATCTTGATGCCAATTCGCAAAAATGCACTTTATTAGAAATAGTAAAGGTTATTGATGGGGATAAACTTTTTTACGGTTGTGCATTAGGTCTTGATTCCTGCTCGGAAAATAAGCCATGCCCATTGCATCACCAGTTTAAAATAGTACGTCAGGATATTTATGACATGTTGAAAAATGCAAAGGTGGACGAACTGCAGGAACAGCTTGAAAGCAGACTGGCCTTTCTGAAACAGTAATAGTTTTTACAAAAAGTTTTTTAATCATTCCTTTTATGAGTACAAATAAGCATTTCAAGGTGCAGTGGCTACGGGTTATTGTATGTTTATTACTTCCTTTTTCAGTTTTTGCCCAGGCAAAAAATACTGCATCTCCGTCTGCTCATGCGGGTACAGGTGAACTGATATTGCTTGGTTTGCTGGTATTGATAGTGCTGGTAGCTGCAATCTACCTGTTTATTAAAACAAATGAAATGATGCGATTGACAAGAAAGGATAAGGATAGAGAAAGTACCGGAAATGTAGAGCGATACCTTAATTCCTTCAACATCGAACAGATTGAAACCTATTTAAAATATAAAGAGACAACTAAGCCAAAATCTTCGGGTAACAGGCTGGTGCTGGTGTTATCTATGATTGTTGTAGCATCATTGTACAATACAGGTTTGTTTGCACAAACATCTGCCAAACAACCTGTTTCTTTATTTAGCGAAGGTGGCATTATTATAACGCTTATTTTAATTCTTACTCCCATTCTTGTAGGTATCATACTCATGATTGTAAAGGTGGTAAATATGACAAAACGTTACCGCCGCAGTCAGAACCTTGCAGAAGTAGCTCGGCTAACCGAATACTTAAAGTCACTGCCGGAAGAAGAAATAACCGATGCTTTAAGAAAGCGAAAGGCAGCGCTTGATTACAAACTGAGCCATAACGAGCTATCCGGTTCATTACCTGTAAAAGACGACAGAGGCATTATTACGAATGTAAACGAACATGCTAATATCCGTTTTATCGCAGAGAAAAGAAAAGCGCTTAAGCGCCCGGAGGTAGATCCTCAACTGTCGAAACTGGTTATCTGGTTTTTAATTACAGCTACCGTATGGCTGGTGTTTGGTACTTCTGTTGGCGAATACATAGGTATTAAGTTTGTAGCGCCCGATGCCGACCACTTAAGCTGGTTGAGCTTTGGCAGGCTCAGGCCGGTGCATACCAATGCAGTGTTTTGGGGCTGGTCTTCGTTAGGCATGTTAGGCCTTGGGTATTATGTAGTACCGCGTGTTGGCAACGTACAAATTCATAGCATCAAATGGGGCTGGTACACTTTATTGCTCATTAATGCTGCGGTACTGTTTGGAAGCATTGCTTTAATGGCTGGCATTAATAATGGCGGCGGTGAATACCGTGAGTATATCTGGCCTATTCAGTTGTTGTTTGGCATAGGGCTGGCAATCACTTTAGCCAATTTTCTTAAAACAGTAGCTCGCCGTAAGACGCGGGAGATATACGTATCCAACTGGTACATTATAGCTGCTGTGATGTTTGCCATTACTATCTCCCTTGTAGCGTATTTACCTTTCTGGCAAAATGGTTTGGGCGAAACTATTACGCAGGGCTACTACATGCACCAGGGTGTGGGCATGTGGTTTATGTTGTTTACACTGGGTTTGGTGTATTATTATCTGCCGCAACAATTAAACAAACCCATCTATTCTTACAGCCTCGGTATTCTTGCATTCTGGTCCCAAATATTTTTTTATACACTTATCGGTACGCACCACTTTGTATTCAGCGCCATTCCATGGTCGTTGCAAACGGTTGCCATTATAGGCAGTGTGGGTATGGTTATCCCGGTGGTTTCGGGCACTACCAATTTCATTATGACCTTTAAAGGCTCATGGCATAAAGTGTCGGGCAGTTATACGTTGCCTTTCTTTATCATTGGTATCATCTTCTACTTTACCGGCTCGCTGCAGGGAACTGCAGAAGCATTTCGGTTTACCAACCTTGCCTGGCATTTTACCGACTTTACAGTTGCGCACTCTCACTTAACCATGTATGGCATTATTGCCTTTTTTCTTTGGGCTGGTATTTATGCTATCATACCACGCATTACCCGGCAGGAGCCGCCACAAATAACAGTAGGTATTCACTTCTGGATGGCATTTATCGGGCTGCTGTTTTACAGTATTCCGCTGATGGTTGGCGGCACTTTGAAAGGTATGATGTGGATGGACGGGAAACCATTTATTGACGGCGTTTCTTTCATGGCTCCTTACTGGTTATGGCGCGCTATCGGTGGTACGCTGATGTGGACTTCGCACCTTGTTTTCGCTTTTAATATGTACAAAATGATACGTCCGAGATATACCGTCAACATTAATGAAGAAGCTATAGAAAAATTTGCTTCGGAAGACCATGAATTGGTGGAC
The DNA here is from genome assembly GCF_005233845.1 of Ilyomonas limi. Lineage (GTDB taxonomy): Bacteria > Bacteroidota > Bacteroidia > Chitinophagales > Chitinophagaceae > Ilyomonas > Ilyomonas limi. Next base: position 333,654 of record NZ_SZQL01000002.1, on the reverse strand, counting down.
GTACAGTAAAAAGAAAAGTGAATGTGCGCAGTGTGTTGCATGTAAGCAACAAACAGGTAATTAGAAACGGGGAAGCATTACACGAGCAAAAATATTATATGATGGAATTTTTTAACGACCATAAAAAACTTTTTTTAGCAGCGCTGGGCTTGTTTCTTTTCTTAACCCTCATGGTGGCTATTTTGCCTGCTTTGTATAATCAAAAAAACAATGCGCCGCTACCACAGGCAGAAACGTTGAGCGGAGATGCATTGGAGGGCAAAGCAATATATGTAGCCAATGGTTGTGTAGCCTGTCATACCCAGCAGGTACGCAATATTGATATGGATAAAGTATGGGGGGCGCGGCCCAGCATCGCCGCTGATTATGCCAATTTCCACCGCACCGATTTTTGGCGAAATACTGCTACTTTAATGGGTACCGAACGCACTGGTCCCGACCTTACATCTATCGGTACCCGACAGCCAAGCATTGACTGGCATTTGGTACACTTGTACAATCCAAGAATTGTAGTAAAGCAATCTGTTATGCCCGCTTATCCCTGGATGTTCGTAGTAAAAAAAACACCTGCAAAAGGTGATGTAGTGGTAAATGTGCCTGCCGAATATTTAAACAGTGAAGAAGGCAAAGTAGTAGCTACCAAAGAAGCACTTCAGTTGGTAGCTTACCTGCAAAGTCTTAAACAGGTAAAGCTGCCTGATGGAAGACCTGCTCCTGAGTTTTTGTATAAAAGAGAACAAAAAACACAGGTTGCAGGTACTGCCGGAGAAATGCAGGGGCTGGATGGTACTGCATTATACGCCGCCAACTGCCAAAGCTGCCACCAGGAAAATGGAGAAGGCTTGCCGGGCGCTTTTCCACCATTGAAAGGAAGCAAAATAGTATTGGATGATAATCCTGAAACAATGGTAGATATTATAATGAATGGTTATAGCGGGCGTGTATCAGAAGGCTTTCCGCCCATGCCGCCAATAGGTACAACCAACAATCTGAAGCCTGAAGAAATTTCGGCCATCATGAACCACGAAAAAACAAGCTGGGGCAATAATGCAAAGACGGTAACTGCTGCAGATATAAAAAACTTAATGGATTTGGTTAAAACAAAATCAACAGGTACGGAAGCTGCAAAATAGTAGTGATTGGATGGTGAGAATTTTTTAACCTGGCTATATAACTTTTGGAAGGTTTTACTCCTGTTGCGCTCTTGTATAGTTTTTGCTTTGTTCGGTAAATGAACTGCAGCGGCACTAAGCACACAATATAGCAAACGATAATGCCATAAAATAAATGTTGATAAAAAATATATCGAAGACAAAAACAACTACAATGAAAAAGATACTATTAATAATTTGTCTGTTGATCGTAAGGATGGCTGCTATTGCGTGTCCTGCGTGCGAAAAGCAACAACCTAAAATACTATCGGGCATTACGCATGGTGCAGGTCCCGACAGCAACTGGGATTATGTGATTGTTTGGGCCATGGTTCTTATTGTTTTGGTAACCCTTTTTTATGCCATTAAAATGCTGGTAAAGCCCGGTGAAAGTAACTGCAACCATATTAAAAGAACCGTATTAAACTAATGTAAAAATGGAAGACAGAAGCTCTGTAATAATTTTTATAGACGATGAGCAGCAGCCGGTTGGCTCATTTAAGTCGCCCATCAACTTTGAGCTGGATACCCGTAAGCTGGTTGATGGGGAACATTTTTTACGGATTGTAAGCAAAGACCCGCAAGGCAAGGAAGGCATTCGTAAAATACCATTTATCGTTCGCAATGGCCCTGATATTTCAGTAGAAGGGATTAAAGAAAATGAAGTGGTGGATGGCGTAATTCCTATTATGGTAAGCGCTTACGGTAAAGGCGACCAAAAGGTCTTTTTAATTGAAGGAAGCGAAACACCACGAAGCATTCCCGGCTGGGTTTGGATAGGACATATATTATTTGGCGGCTGGGCTATTTATTACTTAATCACTCAATTGTTTCAAAAATAATGAACGGCAAACACGACATAGCAACGTTAGATGATATAAAATATCTGGTTGATACTTTTTACGATAAAGTACGGGACGATGCCACTTTAGCGCCCGTTTTTAATGCGGTAATCCAAGACCGCTGGCTGCAGCATTTAGAGAAAATGTACACTTTTTGGCAAACAGTTTTATTAGGTGAGCATACGTATTTCAGCAGCCCGTTTCCACCACATGCAAAGCTGCCGGTTGATCATGCACACTTCGAGCAATGGCTGCAACTATTTACCCAAACCATTGACGAATTATTTAGCGGAGATACAGCAGAAGAAGCAGTATGGCGGGCAAATAAAATGGCACAACTGTTTGAAATGAAAATTGAACACTACCGCAATCAACAATTTAAAACTTTAATATAATGGTGAAACAATATATTATGCTGTTGGCTGTATTGATATGGTCGGGTTGCGTTGTTGCTATTAGTTTTATGGAATCGTGGTTGAAGTTTCGCGCATCCGGCGTTACCTTACCAATTGGTCTGAGTATTGGCAGATTAGTGTTTAATGCGCTTAATAAAATGGAATGGTTTTTTGCAGCAGTACTTTTGGTAGGATATTTTTTAAATAAAGCGCAAATAAATACATTCAGCATAGTCTTGTTTGCCCTCGCTGTTTGTTTGTTAATTATGGAAACGTTCTGGTTGTTGCCTGCTTTAGATGCAAGAGCCAACATCGTTATCAGCGGAAAGCCTGTTGCTGCTTCTTCATTGCATTGGTATTTTGTTGTTGCGGAGGTCATCAAATTAGGTGCACTGCTGACGCTTGGCTTTCAATTATTCAAAGTGTTTGTTATTCGATAGTATTTTACATTCAACCTGGTCATTATGGCAACTATAAAAATAAAACGCGCGTATGAGTCAATAGCATCTTCAGACGGGTTTCGCATATTGGTTGACCGTTTATGGCCGCGTGGTATAAAAAAAGAAGATGCGCATGTTGGTGTATGGCTAAAAGACATTGCGCCTTCAACGGAATTGCGTAAATGGTTTAATCACGAACCGGAAAAATGGGAAGCATTCCGTAAAAAGTACTTAGCAGAACTGCAGGATTCACCAGCAACAGCAGAACTGATAGAACAGGTGAAAAAGCATAAAACGGTAACATTGGTGTACAGTGCCAAAGATGAGCAACATAACCAGGCGGTGGTGGTAAAAGAATTTTTAGAAAAGAAAGAAGCGTAATAAATGAAAGTTCTTACTGTATATGTTTTGCCAATCTTTATGGTAAATAGATTGCTATCCAAATAAATTTAGAATAAGCCATCTGGTTTCGGATGGTGAGCTGCCATCCATTAGAAGGTTATCATCGGATGGAACACCCGCCGGACACTTATGTGGTTTAATTAACAATATACTAAAGCCTGTTTCCTTTAATCATTATCATCATGTCGGAAAAGAAACCCATCAAACGAAACGTGCATATCGTTAAACTGTCAAAAGATCATCATTTTACATTATTGTTTTGCTGGAAGATAAGATGCGGGTTGAAGTTTAGGGTGGAACCGAGCCGCATCATCAGTTATGTAAACTACTTCTGGCAACACCACATGCAATCGCATTTTAGAGAGGAAGAAACTATATTATTTGCGCCGGTAAAAGATGCAGCCGTTCAGAAAGCTTTGAAAGAGCATGCACAAATTACAGAACAAATACAAGCTTTAAATGCTGATAAAAGCAATGCCACAAACAAAGTTGCAATGCTTGCTGATACAGTTGACAATCATGTGCGCTACGAGGAAAGAGAACTGTTTCCACACCTGGAAAGTGTGCTAACCGATGAGCAGCTAAATACTATTGGAAAACAATTAGATGCACAACATGACCCGGCGCTGAAAGATGATTTTGCTGATGAATTTTGGTTGAAGAACAACAACGGATTATAATGGCTATAAACAGGACTCCTATTCATTTTACAGCTTATTACGAAGGCGAAAAGCATGAGCTACAAACCTACACTTACGAATATCGCAGCCTGATGATGTTGCTGTTTGACAAGATTTATATAGATGATTTTGGTGAGTGCAAAGGCATGGGCAGGTGCGGAACCTGTGCTATAAAAATAAGTGGTCTTTCCAAAGCGGTGCATTCGCTTGGCAGAAATGAAGAGCAAACACTCTCAAAAATGGGAGTTCATGGCGGAGATATTCGCCTTTCGTGCCAGATATTGGTAGATGAAAACCTGGAAAACAGTACAGTAGAAATTATTGGTGGAGAATCGGTTGAATAGACAAGGCGTATTTATAACGTTGCGTGGCGGAAGTTATAGTAGAAAAAGTAAAAACCTTTAACCCGGTAACTAATAGATTAGCATATTTAATTGGATAGTTATGAAAGAAAGTTATGGTACTTTATCCCAAACCGTAGATGGTTTAAAGCAGGAAGGTTATACTTTGGATTTTAATATCCAGGGTGAATGTATCGTTTACCATCAACGCAATACAAAATTATCGCCGGATGATTTTGAGATTGATAAAGTGTATCGCTTTGAAGGCGAATCCAACCCCGGTGATGAAGCGATCGTGTATGCACTTTCTTCGCCAGGATTTGGTGTAAAAGGAGTGCTGGTAAACGGCTATGGTATTTCTGCCGATGAAACTTCTGCGAAAATGGTAGAAAAATTACAGCGACATAAAGAATAAATTTATATTATCGTATTCTATCAACTTTATTTAAAGCAATCATCTTCTGTTCTTTTCAATCCTTATCAATTAGACAAGATATTTTACTCTACTACTTTGAACCTTCTTTTTGCGTGCTTAACCCTTGCAGTAACTATTCCAGCCAGGGCGTAAACTACATTTTAAACCATACTACGAAAAGGGAAGCTAAGATTAAAATTGCTTACGATATTTCACTTTCTTCTATCTCTTTGTTCGGTGCAATGAAGATAAATAACTGAGTTTTTGTAACCTTTTTGTTGCAATTCTTTCTATTATATACGAGTATATACAAGAGATACTTCAGCGTGTTGTAATGTATTGATTTAAGGCAGGATTATAACACAATTTAATGAGTAACATCTTCTGAATTTCTGCCCAATTGCATTAAGACATAATGGTCTTGTGAGGTATATTTTAACATATATAGAAGCTATGATAAACGGAAAATTAACAGTAGATGTGATGGACGATAAGAGGGCATCAACGTGTTTTGATATAGCAATACATGATGATGTTTTTGAATTGACAAAGGAAGAAAAGATAAGAAGAATCAGTTTACACTTTAAGCAAATCATGCTGGCATTAGGACTTAACTTACATGATGACAGTTTGAGAGATACGCCTAACAGAGTTGCCAGGATGTATGTAGAAGAAATATTTAGCGGGTTGGATCCATTAAATAAGCCCGATATTACTTTGTTCAATAACAACTATAGGTACAATGGGATGCTGATAGAGAAAAATATTTCGTTATATTCCTATTGCGAGCACCATTTTGTGCCAATTGCCGGAAAGGCGCATGTGGCATATATACCTAATGGGAAAGTTATTGGACTATCCAAGATAAACAGAGTGGTGCAATATTATTCAAAAAGACCCCAGGTGCAGGAGCGGCTTACCCGGCAAATTGGTGATGCGTTAAAAGATATATTAGGTACGGAAGACGTGGCGGTTATGATAGACGCGATACATTATTGCGTAGCTTCAAGAGGCATAGAGGATACCAACAGCAGTACGATTACAACACATTACTCCGGCAAGTTTTTGAATAGTGATGAAAGAAGGGAATTTCTTTCCATGCTGTAAATGAAAAGCTCGCTTGAAGAGAGTTTTACTTTAAGTGAGCGTAATTGTTATCTATCAAATATTGATGACTGTTTCGTTAAGAATGCTGCACCATTTATGATTGCTTTACTATTTTAGAAATATAATATGCCTGAACTAGTATTAAAGGATAAAAGACTCTTTTATTGGTAAAATAACTTCTAACTTTACTATAAGCTACAATAAGTGAACGAATGGATGTTTTGGATTCTTCCGAATACTTTTTGCCATTTAATTATCAGCTCTTGCTGATGCTGTAAACATGTTCAATATGAAGAAGGAGCGCTGATTCCATATCTTCAAAGAAAATGGTCAAGTGTTGAATTGCAACATTTGAGAACTGAAGTAAAGTTGTACCAATCTGGTGAAAATAAAGATGACTTTCCTGACGAATTTTGATTACGTGAAAGAAGTTATATATACCCGTTTCTAAAAATATATAACGCAAAAATTAAAGATTATGCAATTAAATAAAGTAAAAGGTATAAAACGATTTGGGCAAAGCATTTGGCTTGACTTTTTTGACCGCAAGATTATGAACAATGGCGAGCTTCAAAGATTAATTGATGAAGATGGCTTGAGTGGGATTACTTCCAATCCATCTATTTTTGAAAAAGCTGTTAGCAGTAGTGCAGATTACGATGAAGATATAAGAAAGCTGGCCAGCGAACAAAAAAGCAACGAAGAAATATTTTTTGGATTTGCTCTAAAGGATATTAAGCGTGCTGCCGATATGCTCAAGCCGGTTTTTGAAGCATCAAAGGGGGACGATGGTTTTGTAAGCCTCGAAGTATCGCCACATCTGGCTAATGATACCAACGGCACTATTACACAAGCTGCCGAATTATGGAAGGCTGCAGATCGTCAAAATGTAATGATTAAAATACCAGGCACAAAAGAGGGATTGCCTGCAATTTGCAAGTGCATCAGTGAAGGTATTAACATAAATATTACGCTGCTGTTTGGTTTACACCGTTATCAGGAGGTAATAGAAGCCTATATCGCCGGATTGGAAATTAGGGTAAAAGACAATCAACCTATTGATCATATTACATCTGTAGCAAGTTTCTTTCTCAGCCGTGTAGATGTATTGATTGATCCTGTATTGGAAGAAAAAGGACTTGGACACGTGAGAGGGGAAGTAGCTATTGCTCTGGCAAAAAAGGCTTACCAGCTTTATAAAGAAGCATTTGAAAGTGAACGCTTTAAAACGCTTGAGAAAAAAGGGGCTAAGCCACAAAAGCTGCTGTGGGCCAGCACGGGTACCAAGAATCCGGCCTATAGCGATGTTAAATATGTAGAGGCTTTAATAGGCAGAAATACAATTAATACACTTCCGTTGGAAACGATTAATGCTTTTAGAGATCATGGACATGCTAAAAATAGCCTGGAAGAAAATCTAAATAATGCAACCGCCGTATTGCAGCAATTAAAAGATAATGGAATTAATATGGAAGAAGTAAGCCAAAGGCTGGAAGAGGAAGGAATCGGGAAGTTTAATACAGCATATGCATCTTTATTGAAGGCTATAGATAACAAGAAAGAGAAGACGTTAGTCTGAATGTTCTGATAGCAAAAATGAATATCAGCAATGCTGAAGAATCATACAATATTTAAAATGAAAAGCTTTCATGCTACAGTTGTCTTCAACTTTTCAGAAGCCTTCTACTCACAACTTCTTTGATTGCTTATTCTATACTTATCATAAAAATTCTGCTCATGCCAGTCTATACAATACAACTCAGAGACAAAAAGGAAATAGCTGCCGGCACCATGGCATTTTATTTTGACAAGCCGGACGGATTTACCTACAAAGCCGGTCAGTTTGGCGACTTTACGTTAATCAATCCTACCGATACGGATGACGAAGGAAATGTGCGCGGGTTCTCCTTATCCTCTGCACCCTTTGAAACCGGCCTGATGCTTGCCACCAGGATGCGTGACACTGCCTACAAACGTTACCTTAAAACAATGCCCGTTGGTACAGCAATTACAATGGATGCACCCTACGGCTCGTTTACGCTGCAAAACAATACAAAGATCCCTGCAGTTTTTCTCTCCGGCGGCATTGGCATCACGCCTGTAAGAAGCATTGTTTTGCAGGCTACGCATAATAAAACCGCACATAAAATCTTTCTCTTTTATGCTAATAAAACACCTCAGGATGCAGCATTTTTAGATGAACTGACAGAAGCCGGAAACAATAATCCCAATTTCACGTTTGTTGCTTCTATGACAGCCACTGAACAATCAGAAGAATGGCAGGGCGAAAGGGGTGTCTTTACCCGGGAAATGTTGCAAAAATACATAGGTGATTTAACCTTGCCCATTTATTACGTTTCCGGCCCTGCAGCTATGGTAACTGCTATCCGCAAAACACTGAACGAAGCAGGTGTTGATGACGATAATATCAGAACAGAAGAATTCCCGGGATATTAAGCTTAGCGAGAGCAGTACACTGTTCCCAAAGTTTATCTACTTTGTAGCAGGCGTAAACACCAAAGGTGTATAAGTACAGCCGCTTATAGCAAGTTGTTGTTTGCCACTTTTTGCTTGATTAAAAAGCAGCTAAAAGTATGAACGCATTGATGTTTTATCAATGGTATTTATGAGAGCGCTTCGCTTGGTTATTTCGGGAATAATTGATTTGCTCTTGCCCTAATGAGTTACTCTTTGAGTTCAGGGACAACCCGATCTCTCCGCGCGTTTATCTTCGATGAGACTTCGTGTTGTCCAGGCTAATGCCACCACTTACGCTAAGGTGGATTTTCGTTTATCAGAGCTTGTTTTAGCTGATAATAAAACTACATGTATCTGTGTATTTTATCTTTCACTAAGGTTGAAATTAGTTTATACAGTAGGTAGTCAGCAATAAATAGTTGCTTTCATTGCTTACCTTCCTGTTTCTGTATAAGTGTGCACCACGTTAGTGAATGTGGTGCAATCGTATTTAGTAGTTGTTATGTAATACGCATAAAAAATATACGGCTTACATTTACTTAATGAATAACACAACTAATCAAACACAACAAGCTAAAGCAAATACTTTTAAGTCATTACATCATAACGGGCAAATGCTGGTGCTGCCCAATATCTGGGATCCGTTAGGCGCTTCGTTACTGCAAAGTTTAGGATATGTTGCTGTTGCCACAGCCAGCGCTTCTATCGCTTTTACCAACGGATATGATGATGGTGAACACATTCCTTTTACCGACCTGTTGCGTATTTTAAAACGCATTGTAAACAGCGTTACCATCCCGGTAACGGCTGATATTGAAAGTGGCTATGCAGATAATAACGCATCTCTTGAAACAAATATTAAGCAATTAATTGACACAGGTATTGTTGGCATTAATATCGAAGACACCAACAAACAAAACGGTCAATTACTTTCTATTGAAGCGCAATGTGAAAAAATACAACTGATAAGAAAAATAGCTTCTGAAATGGAAGTGCCTTTATTTATTAACGCCAGAACAGATGTATATCTTAAAGCAAAGGCTGAAGATACAGCAGCAGAAAAATGGAATGAAACACTTAAAAGAGGTAAAGCATATATAGCTGCGGGCGGCGATTGCTTTTTCCCTGTGTTTATGAAAGAAAAGCACGATATAGCAACACTCGTTGCCCAACTTAAAGCACCGGTAAACATCATTGCTGTACCCGGCGTTCAGGATTTGAAAATATTAAAGGATGTTGGCGTAGCAAGAGTAAGTATTGGTCCCAGCTTCCTGAGAACTGCTATACTTGCAATGAAAGAACTGGCTTTAACTTTAAAAGATTATGAAGGGCTGGACATGGTGACCAATAATCCCATTACCACCAATCATCTAAAAGCATTAGTAAACCATTAATAACTACAATTTGAAACGGAGAGCTATTAAAGACGTAGAACCGGAAGCATACAAAGCTATGCGAACTTTAGAAACTTATACGCAGTCAACACCTATTGATCCAAAGCTGCGTGAACTGATAAAAATAAGGGCATCGCAGATAAACGGATGTGCCTTTTGCATTGATATGCATACGCAGGAGGCAATTGCCAGGGGAGAAAGTGCAAGGAGAATTTTTGCACTATCGGCATGGAAAGAATCACCATTATTTACTGAAGAAGAAAGAGCTGTGTTACAATTGACAGAAGAAGTTACCTTGATTTCGGAAGACGGCGTGGCAGATGATACCTATGATAAAATCGTTCAGTTTTTTGGTGAACATGGTGTAGCACAACTCATCATGCAAATCGTTGTCATTAATTCATGGAACCGGATAACAGTATCAACAAAACAAATATTTGGAAGTGCTGTTTAGTATTGGCTGGCAATTGAATTACACCGGCACATAGAATATCATAATAACTAGTCTAAGGAGAATGTACCGGTATTTATATTTTATAGCATTATTGTTGAGCGCTATTCTTTTGAACGCCAAAAATCAAACAATTAAAACATGGAAAATAAATCAAACGAAGCTACACCACAACGCCCTGAGGGGGATCGTACATTAGATGCTTTCTTAGTAACTATGGATCTGAACCATTTAATAGCGCAGGTGCAAAACGAGCCATCTTGGAACGACAGTGACCGTAACTCCATCACTATTTTTAAATCGGATACCATGCGTATCGTGCTCATTGGTTTGCATGAAGGTGCCGAGCTAAAAACACATACTGCCAATGGTATTATTAGTGTTCAGGTACTTGAAGGGCATATACGATTTACTACAGCGCCCGAAACAGTGGAGTTGCAAAAAGGGCAAATGCTCGCGCTGCATAAACGCGTTCCGCACAGCGTAATTGCTTTAAAAGAAAGTTTTTTTCTGCTTGCCCTGGCCATGGGTTAGCGGCTTATAAATAGGATCGTAAATCAACTTTGTCTCTTCAATACAAGTATAGCTTATGTATTCATTCTAATCCCTGATAAATACATAAGCTATACTTTGTAAAAAAACAGCAAGATTTAGCATTCAGAATAATCATCACGAAAAAGTCCGTTAACAGCAATAATATGCTCCAAAATAACCGCCTCTTTGTTATCAATAGCGATTGTGCTTTTGCCTATATCTTCACTTTGTTCAACGTTTGTTATCTTACCTTCTATTCTTGTCAATCCTTCGTCATCAATTAAAAGAGCAGCTTGCTGCTGTTGCTCCTGAAGGTTTAAAAAGATAGAAAGTAACTGCTGATAATCTTTAAAAGTATCCCTTTTATCCATCCTTATAACGTTTTCTCTTTTGTTGCAGCAATTACTATTCCTCAAAATTCATTTTGCACTTTTTGTGATTTAATTACTCTTGCCATCACGTTTTCAACAATCTTATCGCAATAAATAAGATTAAATTCAAAAATCTCTTCCGCAGAGTACATTTTTTCAACCTCTTTTCTAAGCATTGCTTTTGCCCGGTTCAAACGCACTTTTACGTTGGTTTCGGTAATATTCAATGCCATTGCTGTTTCGTGTACACTCATGCCATTCAGTTCCCTCAACGAAAATACCATTCGGTAATCCATAGGAATTTGCCTGATAGCATTTTCGATAATGCTGCTCAGTTCCCGGTTGCCAACGGTTTTTTCTGTATCATCATTACCATTATCTGAAAACATAGGTGTAGATTTTTCATATACAAAAGTATCAGCCATCACTTCCTTTCTTGCGGCAGCCTTATAACTTTTTCTATAACATTCATTCAACATGATCCGTATCAGCCAGGTCTTAAAATATGTCTTGTTGTGCAACTTGCCAAGGTTTTCGAAAGCACTGATAAAGGTTTCCTGCATCAGGTCTTCCACATCCTGATGAATATACCCATACGACCTCCCAACTTTGTATAAATAGGGGTTGTATCTTCGTATAAGTACCTCAAACAGTGCTATATCACCACCAATAACATTGTCAATAATTTCAATTTCGGATAACTGCTGATAGACTATCATATTGTTTTTGTATTATCAGGGATAACGGCATTGCACCAAATGAATGTTTTTTCATTATAAATAGAGACAAAGGCGGTGTAAAAGGTTACAAAAGGTAAGAAAAAAATGCTGATAAGCCAAAAAATACAGACTTACTTCACCTTTAAACTTCCTTTCATTACCGGATGAAGCGTGCACGAATAAGCGGCACTTTTCACCATAACCTTGTTCCACGACATGCCCGGTGATAAATTTGGCGATGACCAGTCTTTAGTTTCTGTAGTTACATTGTGTTCTACAATATCCTTGTTGATCCATATTACCGTATCCCCTTCATTAACGGTAAGATCAGCTGGCGTAAACTTCATTTGTTGTATTACCACCGTATATGTTTTATTTGCCTGTTTGCCTTTGTCTCCGTTACATCCGGAAAGCGCCATTACAAACAATCCTGATAGTACTATATTCCCTGTTTTCAATAATCGTCTCATTTTCCGGAGAGTGTTTTTTGAACCATTTCAGCGTGTTCGAGGTGGGCTTTCAGTGCAGGTACAACATTCTGTAATAACGCCTTTAATTCTCCATTGGTTGCCTGTGGTATCAGCACCGTTTCAACCGCTGCAATAACAGCTTTGTGATAGGCTACTTCATTATCAATATATGCCTTATCAAAATCTTTTGCCGATTTTGCAAGCAGCATTTTGCTTGTTGCGGCTGCATCTGATGCCAGTTTTTTACTCACTGCATTATCTTGCGGTGTAACCTTTAGTTTAGTTACAAGTGCTACAGCCTGGTCAATAACAGCCTGGTGGTCTCTCATCATGGTTTCTGCAAATTTTATAACCTCTGCATTCTTCGATTTTTGCTTCGCCACCTTTGCAAAATCTATATCGTTTTGATTAGCTACCACTGCCGCCGAAGCTATTTCTGCATCATTCAGTTTGGGGCTTTGTTGTGCATAAATGGTACCAGCAAACAACATTGTTGTTATTGCTAAAACGATAACGATGGCCATGGGAAATTTAATCTTTTTCATCATATTACTTTTTTCTATTAGAGGCAGCAGTAATGAAAAAGGTTACAAAAATTTTTTCTGTTTTAAAGAAAATACGAACTTTGTTAACCGGATGGTTAAATCAACTGGTTAAATGAAAAAAGATTTATCAACTGAAGAAAAGATTCTAAATGCGGCTAAGAAAGTGTTTTTAACTAAAGGCATGGATGGTGCACGAATGCAGGATATAGCAGATGAAGCAGGCATTAATAAAGCATTGTTGCACTACTATTTCCGCAGCAAAGACAAGTTGTTTGAACAAATATTCATGGAAGTTGCTTCTGCATTTTTACCTAAGATATTCACCATTTTAGAATCGGAAACTACTTTGTTCCAGAAAATAGAACTGTTTTGCAGCGAATACATTTCACAAGAAATCAAAACACCTTATGTACCCATTTTCATTCTGAATGAAATTAACCGGCAGCCAAAAGCTTTTTTGAAAAAAGTATTAGGCAATCATAAACCACCTATTCAAAAGTTGCTGGTGCAAATTGAGAAAGAAATCAAAGCAGGCGTTATCAAACCAATTGAACCTTTACAATTATTGATGAATATTTTATCACTCTGCATCTTTCCATTTTTAGCCTGTCCGATGATTCAACTAATCACCGGCATGGATAACAAACAATTTAATGAATTGATGGAGCAGCGTAAAAAAGAAGTTCCTCAACTCATTATTCAATCAATAAAAAAATAAAATTTTTTATGGCAGTATTAACTAACTGGTTAAATAAATTGGTTAAAGCAATTGCTTTGCTAAACTGCATTACAGGTGCAGCCTCACTACAGGCGCAAAGCCCTTCTACCATCTCGCTGGTGCAAGCATTTAACCTTGCCCAACAAAACTATCCGCTCATCCGGCAAAAGGGATTATTGCAACAAACGGAACAGCTTTCTATTGAAAACTTAAGTTCCAACTTTTTACCGCAATTAGTTGTAAACGGCCAAGCCACTTACCAGTCGGATGTTACAAGCGTAAGTATCCCGCTGCCCGATATAAAAATTCCTGTACCAGCCAAAGATCAGTATAGGATAACCGCAGAAGCCGACCAGCTATTGTATGATGGTGGATTGAATAAAGCGCAAAAGCAAATACAATCATTGAACACGGCAGTGCAGGAAAATGCTTTGGCAGTTGAGTTGCATAATTTAAAAACAAGAGTCAATCAATTATACTTCAGCATTTTGTACCAGGATGAATTATTAAAGCAAACAGATATAACATTGCAAAACATACAAGCAGGAATTAATAAAACAAAGCCGCAGGTAGAAAGTGGTGTTGCATTACGTTCCAATTTGCAGGTATTGCAGGCTCAGCTGTTACAAACGCAACAACGCACCATCGAAATAAAAGCTACCCGCAAAGGACTGACAGATGCGCTGGCAGTATTCATTAATCAGCCTATATCAGAAAATACGTTGTTGAAAATACCGGCAGATTATACTGCAACGGATACGATTAATAATCGCCCGGAATTGCAGTTATACAAAAGTCAATCTTTATTAGCGGCGGGGAAGGAACGGTTAGTCAATACAAGGAATTTGCCCAAGGCAACTGCGTTCTTTCAGGGTGGTTATGGCAGGCCCGCATTGAATGTATTATCCAACGAATTCAAGCCATTTTACATTACCGGCTTACGATTAAACTGGTCACTTGGCAGTTTGTACAACCATAAACGGGATAAGAAATTGATTGATATTAATCAGCAAACTATTGACCTGCAAAAAGATGTTTTTTTATTGAACACGCAATCGCAGTTGCAGCAGCAAAAAGCAGATATTGATAAATACAAAACTTTAGTAGCAACGGATAATGAGATTATTCAATTGCGTAAACAAATAACCGAAGCTGCGAAAGCACAACTGGAAAATGCAGTAATTACTGCAAATGATTTTTTGATACAAATCAATGCAGAAGATGCTGCACGACAGTCCTTAGTCTTGCATCAATTACAGCTTCGGCAGGCACAAATCAACTATGCAATTACAACCGGAAAATTATAATTTATGCGCACGAAACAATTTATTCTTCCCTTACTACTTTTTATTTTATTGCAGGCCTGCGGCAACAAACAAGAGCATTATGATGCTTCGGGTTCTTTTGAAGCAGATGAAGTGGTAGTCTCCTCACAACTAAGCGGACAGATACTATCATTTAACGTAAATGAAGGTGATTCGTTAAGCCAGGGGCAAATTGTTGGCGTTATTGATTCTACCAATCTGGCTTTGCAAAAGGAACAGGTAAGGGCAACTATTCAATCACTGTCCAAAAAAACCGCTAATGTGGCACCACAAATACAATTGCTACAAAATCAGTTAGCGGTGCAACAGGCACAATTGAAGAATTTATTGCACGAAAGAGACCGCACGGAGCGCCTTGTAAAAGCCGATGCTGCCACCGGCAAGCAATTGGATGATTTGAACGCACAGGTAGATGTTTTGCAAAAACAAATGGACGTAACGCAGCAGCAAATTGCCGTGCAGCGCAGTAATATTGCCACGCAAAACCGCAGCATTTTAAGCGAAAGTGCGCCCTTGCAGAAGCAGGCTGCACAGGTAGAAGAGCAAATCTCCAAAGCCAGGGTTGTTAATCCTGTCAGCGGTACAGTCATTACTAAATATGCCGAACAAGGCGAAGTAACAGCACCCGGAAAAGCCTTGTATAAAATTGCAAATTTATCTACATTAACACTACGAGCATACATAACCGGCGCACAGTTATCGCAACTAAAATTGGGGCAACAGGTAAAAGTATTAGTAGATAACGGTGCAGACCAATACCGCACGTATAGCGGAACGATCTACTGGATTTCGGACAAAGCAGAATTTACACCCAAGACTATTCAAACCAAAGAGGAACGTGCGAATTTGGTATATGCAGTGAAGATAAGAGTGAAGAATGATGGTTATTTGAAGATAGGTATGTATGGGGAAGTACAATTGCAAAATCCATAACCATGAGTGCGGTTGCAGTGCATAATTTGGTGAAGCAATATAAGAGCGGCAAAGCAATAATTGAAGCGGTGCAGGGCGTATCTTTTGATGTGGCGAGAGGCGAATTATTTGGCATTATTGGTCCGGATGGCGCCGGCAAAACATCTATCTTTCGTATGCTCACCACACTCTTATTGCCAGATAGCGGCGGTGCAACGGTGGATGGTTCGGACATAGTAAAAGATTACCAAGCTATTCGTCAAAAAGTAGGGTATATGCCCGGCAGATTTTCGTTGTACCAGGATTTAACAGTAGAAGAAAACCTGCATTTTTTTGCTACTATATTCAAGACATCGGTAACGGAAAATTATACGCTCATCAAAGATATTTATGTGCAGATAGAGCCATTCAAAACACGCAAGGCAGGCAAGTTGTCGGGCGGTATGAAGCAGAAGTTGGCCCTTTGTTGTGCGCTCATTCATAAACCCGTTGTTTTGTTTTTAGATGAGCCGACCACTGGCGTAGATGCAGTGTCACGAAAAGAGTTTTGGGATATGCTTCGCAATCTCCGGCAGCAGGGCATTACTATTCTTGTTTCAACCCCTTACATGGATGAAGCTTCGCTATGCGATAGGGTTGCTTTAATGCAAAAAGGAAAGATAATGACTACCGGCACACCCCAGCAAATCATTCAAAGTTTTAATCACAACATTCTTGCAGTAAAAGCGCAAAATATGTACGGTTTATTGCAGGTTTTAAAACAATGGAATGCAATAGAAGATGCGTATTCTTTTGGCGAATATCATCATGTAATAATGAAGGAGAGGTATGATAAAAAGGTAATGCGGCAATACCTCGCTTCAACAGGTTATGCTGATGCCGATATACATGCTGTAACGCCTACGATTGAAGATTGTTTTATGCAATTAATGCAACACAAACATGACTGAGCAGCCAATTATATATACGGAGCATCTTACCAAGCGCTTTGGTGATTTTACGGCAGTAGATGCCATTTCTTTTGAGGTGCAGAAAGGAGAAATTTTTGGTTTTCTGGGTGCTAATGGCGCAGGTAAAACAACCGCTATGCGCATGTTGTGCGGACTTTCTTTGCCTACATCCGGCAAAGCAACCATTGCTGGTTTTGATGTGTATAAACAAACCGAAAAAATTAAGCAAAATATTGGTTATATGAGCCAGAAGTTTTCGTTGTATGAAGATTTAACCATCAAAGAAAATATCCGGTTTTATGCAGGTATTTATGGCAAAAGCGATGCATTTATAAAAGATAAAACAGCACAATTGCTACAGCAGTTAAACCTCGAAGCGGAAGGTGATAAACTCGTAGGTTCTTTACCATTAGGCTTGAAGCAAAAGCTGGCTTTTTCCGTTGCTGTCTTCCATGAGCCGCAGATTGTGTTTTTGGATGAGCCAACCGGCGGTGTGGACCCGGTAACGCGCCGTGAATTTTGGAATATGATTTACGAAGCGGCCACCGCCGGCATCACCATATTTGTAACCACGCATTACATGGATGAGGCCGAGTATTGCAATCGCATTTCTATTATGGTAGATGGGAAAATAGAAGCATTAGATACGCCCGCCGGATTGAAAGAGACATATAATGCTGCAACGATGGATGACGTGTTTTTGCAGTTAGCGAGAAAGGCAACGCGAAGTGATGCGTAGCACACGGATAACACGGATGTTACCAATACAGATTTGAATGGAGTTAGTTGAACATGGATTTGTCTAATCTAATTGTACGAATTAGTTTGGAATAGGAATAAAAAGAAGTTTATTAAGTAAACGAATCAGTCTTATCAGTAATCAATCAGTTACATCCTTATCAAAAAATTACTGCTATGAATCAATTTTTAGCATTTGTAAAAAAAGAATTCTATCACATTTTTCGCGATAGAAGAACGCTTTTTATTTTGTTGGGAATGCCGCTGGTGCAAATCATCATTTTTGGATTTGCACTCACCAACGAAGTAAAGAATGCAAATTTTGTAGTGCTGGATAATGCCAGAGATGCAGCCTCTCAACAATTGATTGCACAAATAAATGCCAGCCGTTATTTCGATTTCGAGAAAAATATTTACAGCAATAAAGATCTGGAGGGGGTGTTTCAAAAGGGTGAAGCTAAAATTGCCATTGTTTTTCCACCCGCATTTGCCTCCGATTTGCAGCATTTAAATAAAGCGCAGGTACAAATTATTGCCGATGCCACCGATCCTAATACGGCTACTACACTTACAGCTTATGCTGCGGCTATTATCATGGATTATCAAAAAGAGATTACGCAAAATGCACTGTTGCCTTATACAATAGACATACAACAACGTATGCTGTACAATCCTCAATTGAAAGGTGCTTACAGCTTTGTGCCGGGCGTAATGGCAATGGTACTTATGCTGGTTTGTACGATGATGACAGCTATAACCATTGTACGCGAAAAGGAAGCCGGTACGATGGAAGTAATGCTGGTCTCGCCGGTGCGACCACTCAAAATTATTGTTGCTAAAGCCGTGCCTTACCTGCTGTTATCCATCATCAATATTATCAGTATTTTGCTATTAAGTGTGTATGTATTGAATGTGCCGATAAACGGAAGCATCCTGTTATTAATGAGCGAAGGCATCTTATTTATTATCACCTGTTTATCCTTTGGCTTATTAATTTCCAATGTTACAGATTCCCAGCAAACGGCTATGTTCATTGCATTGATTGGTATGTTTTTACCAACGGTTATGCTCAGCGGTTTTATGTTCCCAATAGAAAATATGCCGTTACCCTTGCGCCTGATTTCCAACATCGTACCGGCAAGATGGTTCTATAGCATTGTAAAATCAATCATGATTAAAGGTTTGGGCATTCAATTTATCTGGAAAGAGACATTGATACTTGCGGGCATGACGTTGTTGTTGTTAGCATTAAGTATTAAAAACTTTAAAATCAGGCTGGCATGAGAACCTTGCGTTTTTTATTGCAAAAAGAATTTAAACAGGTGTTTCGAGATCCTGCTATTTTACGCATCATTTTTATGATGCCTATTATTCAATTGCTGGTATTGCCGTGGGCGGCTGATTATGAAGTAAAAAATATTAAGCTCGCCATTGTTGACCACGACCATAGTGATTATTCAAGACAATTCATCTCCAAAGTCACTGCTTCCGGCTATTTCCAATTAGACCAATACACCACATCTTACAACAAAGCTGTGGAAGAAGTAGAGAAAGAAAATGCTGATATAGTGGTAGAAATTCCGGTACATTTTGAGAAGGATTTGGTAAAAGAAAGTAAAGCACCGTTGTTTATGGCGGTGAATGCTATTAACGGGGTAAAAGCTGTGTTGGGCGCCTCGTACCTGCAAAGCATTGTGCAGGATTACAATAACGAAATACGCCAGCAATGGATGCAACTGCCGCGCTTTAGTCCGCAAACAACTATTGAAATTACTTCTTCCAACTGGTTCAATCCATTAATGGATTATAAACTGTTTATGGTACCCGGCATACTGGTGTTGCTGGTAACAATGGTTGGTTCCTTTTTAGCAGCATTAAACATTGTAAAAGAAAAAGAAGTTGGCACCATTGAACAAATAAATGTAACGCCCATTAAAAAGTACCAGTTTATTTTAGGAAAGCTCATTCCGTTTTGGGTATTGGGCTTGCTCATTCTCACCATTGGTTTAGCCATTTCACTTATTGTGTATGGCATCCATCCTGCAGGCAGTTTCCTTACCATATACGCCTTTGCAGCCGTGTATTTACTGGTGGTATTAGGGTTAGGATTACTCATCTCTACTTACTGCAATACACAGCAACAGGCAATGCTTATTTCTTTCTTTTTAATGATGATTTTTATTCTCCTTGGCGGCTTATATACGCCTATCGAAAGTATGCCGCAATGGGCACAATGGATTGCCAAATTCAACCCGGTATCTTATTTTATTGAAGTAATGCGGCGGGTAGTTCTGAAAGGTAGTTCACTGGCTGATATTGCACCGCAAATTGGTATTATTTTGTTGTTTGCGTTTGTTTTAAATGGCTGGGCAACATGGAACTATCGTAAAAGAAGCTGATGCGCTTGGTGATTAATTACAGCAATCTCATTGTTTTCCTGCGGAACGGAATTGCACCCTTTGTTTTTGTCTCGTTAATTCTTTTTTTGTAAATACTGATATGACTTAGTTTTGGAAAATACCATTCCATTAGCAGGCGTAAAAAGAAAAGATGAAGTTTTTTATTTTTACGCCTGACCTATAAAATTTTAGAATTAATCTTTGCACATGTACAAATTAAAAATTATTAATTCCACTGTAAGGCCCGGCAGAAAAGGGCCACTGGTAACGGATTGGATTGCTGGCATTGCCAAACAGCAGGGAAGTTTTGACGTAGAAGTGTTAGATCTTGCTACTATTAACCTGCCTTTTATGGATGAGCCAAACCATCCGGTGCTGAAAAAGTATGAACATGAACACACCAAACGGTGGAGTGCAAAAATTGATGAAGCAGATGCCTTTATTTTTGTGACGGCTGAATACGATTTTAATTACCCTGCTCCCTTGCGCAATGCGCTGGAATTTCTGTACCAGGAGTGGAGCTATAAGCCGGCAGGCATTGTGAGCTATGGTGGTGTTTCGGCTGGTACAAGAGCCGCTAATAGTCTGAAGGCAGATTTATCTACTTTTAAAGTCGTTCCGCTCTACGAAGCTGTCAATTTTCCTTTTTTCACTAAGAATATCAATGACCAGGATGAATTTATAGTAAATGAAATATCTGAAAAAGCGGCTGCCGCTATGCTGAAAGAACTGGCAAGATGGGCAAAAGCATTAAAAGCTATGCGGGAAGATAAAGCGTAGCCATAAAATAGTTTTGCCTGGTTTACTATTGATGGAAAAGCAGCAGTAAAGCTGCACATTGGAAATGCTTTTACAAATTTCCTCTTTTTAATTCATTCACTGCAAAATGAGCGGCTCTTGCCGTTAATGCCATATACGTTAAAGATGGATTTTGGCAGGCAGTAGAAGCCATGCAAGCACCATCGGTTACAAATACATTTGGTGCATCCCAAAGCTGGTTGTTGCCATTGAGTACCGATGTTTTCGGGTCTTTGCCCATGCGCGCGGTACCCATTTCGTGTATGCCCAGGCCGGGTGCTTCTTCATCGTCGTATGCATATATGTTTTTAAAGCCTGCTCTTTCCAGCATTTCTGCACTGGTTGTGAGTATATCCTTCAACATACTCAACTCATTGTTGCGGAACCGGCAATCTATTTCCAGCAGTGGTATGCCCCAGTCGTCTTTTTTCGTTTTGCTTAGCGATACTTTATTGTTGTAATCGGGCAAACATTCACCCATACCGGTCATCCATACACTCCATGCGCCTGGCTCGGTCAGGCTTTCCTTGTAAGCAGTGCCAATCGTTTCTTTTGTTTCAACACCCCGGTTTCTGCTGCCGCCTGCGGCAAAAGCATAACCGCGAATAAAATCTTTCTGCACATCATTACCTACATTGCGAAAACGCGGAATATAAATACCTGCCGGTCGTCTGCCGTAATAATAAGTATCCTGCAATCCTTCATACGTGCCACCTGCGTGTCCGCGATAATTGTGATCCATCAGGTAATGCCCAAGCACTTCATTGTTACCTAGGCCGTTGGGGAAAGAAGGAGAAGCAGAATTGAGTAAAACCAGTGTGGAATTAAGCGTACCGGCATTTAAGAAAATGATCTTTGCATAATACTCCGTTGCTTCTTTTGTATTGGCATCAATTACCCTTACGCCCCTTACCCTTTTTTGCTGTTCATCGTAAATGAGCGAATGCACTACAGAAAAAGGCCGCAGCGTCATATTTCCTGTGGCATTTGCTGCCGGCAACGTAGCGGATACACTGCTGAAGTATCCGGCATACGGACAGCCTCTTGCACAACGATCCCGGTACTGGCAAGGTCCTCTGCTGTTTAAACTTTTGGTAAGATTGGCCGTTCTTGAAATAATCACATGCCTGCCGGGGAAAGCAGTTTCCACACTGTTTTTTAAATGCTTTTCTACGCTGTTCATTTCCATTGGCGGCTGAAACTCTCCATCGGGCAAATGTGCAATGCCATCGCGGTTACCACAGATACCTACAAATTTTTCCACATAGCTGTACCAGGATGCAATGTCCTTGTAGCGGATGGGCCAATCTACTCCAATACCTTGCTTTGCGTTGGCTTCAAAATCAAGATCACTCCAGCGTTGTGTCCATCGTGCCCACATCAGCGATTTGCCGCCGGTTTGATAGCCACGTATCCATGCAAACGGGTGTTGTTGTATGTATGGATGTTCATTGTCTTTTACAAAAAAATGCTGTGTTGCCTCATCCACAGCATAACATTGACTGAGGACGGGATTGTCTTTTTTAAATGCCTCGGATAATGCACCATGATGCGGCAACTCCCACGGCGCCTTCATAGCCGTTGGATAATCTTTAATGTGCTCTACATGCCGCCCGCGTTCCAGCACCAATGTTTGTAACCCTTTTTCGCACAGCTCTTTAGCAGCCCAGCCCCCGGTCATGCCAGAGCCTATCACAATGGCATCGTATGTATGCTGTTGCACTCCTTTTACATTGAGGTTTGGAGTTGGTAGAGAATCATTGAAACCCATGATGATTGATGATGAATGTTATGAATATTGGTGAGTGATGAATTATGAACGGTGAATTGTGAATAGTGAGTTGTGAATAGTGAGTTGTGAGCGAAAGCAGTTTTCATAAACTAATTCAATTATGTCTTTTATTCACCATTCACAATTGACAATTCACAACATCACCACCCAAACACCTCCTTTACATACTGCCTGCTCATTTTCCAGTCTTCACGTACAGGATTAACCGGCGGTTTATCAAATGCGAGTTCTATAGCTGCTTTCCCGCTGTAATTTATAGCTTTTAATGCTTGTGCAATAGCCGGAAAATCAATAACGCCTTCACCTACTACTTCCGTCCATTTGCCGGTTGCATCCTGATCGCGGAGGTGCATATACACCATTTGATGTCCGTATGTTTTAATAAACCATACCGGATCAACGCCACCACGTACCAGCCAGTTTAAATCCGGACCCAATTTTATATCAGGAATGCGGGCTAACGTGCCTTTCAGGTCGTGCATTCCGTTTTCTACTTCAAACGTATGGTTGTGCAGGTTGGGAGCTATATTGTTTTTGGCACAAATCACCATTGCTTTTTTCAACAAATCTGCCTGCGCATCCAGTTCCGCTTCTGTCTTTATGTGTTTCGCATCGCCCACCGTAATGCCCAGCATTGTTCCGCCTATGGCGTGCAGGCGTGCCGTTACCAATTCTAAATCATCCAAAATTCTCTCATGCTCGTTTTTATTCCACATATCGCCATAGTAAGAAGCACCGGAAACCGGCAGCGAATATTGTTGAATAAGCTGGTTAAATCTATCCACTGCATCATTGTGCCGGAGGTGTATTTCCATTACTTCTATGCCCTGCATGCCTGCATATTTCAGGTCGCTAAATACTTCGTTCATGATAGGCGTACAATCCCAATCGGGCGGATAACGGCTGGCATACACCCACAGGTGCGCATACACCGGAACAACAGCATTTTTAACTCCTGCGGCAAAGGTGTTTTTATTAAATAATCCATGCAACAGCAAAGCACCCGGTAATGCAGCCGTGTGTTGTATAAAACGCCGGCGGGAGTAGTTATTTTGTTTCATTTACTATGGTCTTAACACAAGCTAAGCAGCTTATGGCAAGCTTTAATGTTTAACTGTAAAAAGGACAAGCATTGAATAAGTAAATATGCAGTATTTTTTTGTATTAATATATTACTTTGGCTATTGATTTAGTAAACAGGAAACAAACTTCAATACTTAAATTATAAGAACAGTTTTTTGAGCGTACCGCATACAGCACATTTATTAGCAGAAAGGGGAAAGTCTGCGATTTTCATATATAATGGATGAAAGGAGGCGAACTGGATCAGGAGCGTTTGAATGATGTTACCCTCTTTTTATTACTCTCAACTGATGTGTTCTCAAGCCGGTATTTCTATTTATAATACCGTAGCTATCCATCGTGTCCACCCTTACATTGCCCGAGGCATGGATGATTTCTTCACTATTCAATAAAATACCTACGTGCACAATCCGACCTTCCGCATTATCAAAGAAAGCCAGATCGCCGCATTGTACTTCCTGCAAAAAACCAATGCTCCCGCCCTGTGCTGCCTGTTGGTATGTATCGCGCAGCAAGTGCTTGCCAAAGAGCTTAAACACCTGTTGTACAAAGCCGCTGCAATCAATACCAAACGAGCTTTTGCCGCCCCACAGGTAAGGCACATTCTCATATAGTAATGCAACCATTCTGATTACTTCTTCAGTATAAAAGGAAGCATCAAAGAGTACTGTTTCTTCATCAGTATATTCTACTTTGTACTTACCAAAAAACGTATTGCGGAACACCGGCGTAGCTAATGGCACATGCATCGGTGCATCATTCAGCGCTACTATGGTATTCCTTTTAAATGTATAACCCACAGGCACGGCTTTCGCTATCTCTTCATCTACTTCTGCCAACTGGCTCGTTTGCGCCCATGCTTCATAGCCGTCGTACAGGCATTTTACTTTAGTGAAATCTTTACCTGCTTCCAATACTTCGGCGCCCTCGCCAAAGAGCAACTGGCTCACCATTTCGCTACGGTGCGATGCCTCGCTGCGCAACGGGCACACAGCCACAATTGCCACTACATATTGCATACAAAAATTTGGGCAAAAGATATGGAATTTGTCGACTGTTGCATCTTACAGCAATAAATATTTACTTTACCAGCGTGAACAGTAGCAATGATGCACATATCAGCGATCAGGAATTGATGGAGCAGTTTTACAACACGCACGATAACCGCCTGCTTGGTACTTTATTGCAGCGCTATACCATGTTGCTGCTGGGTGTGTGTATGAAGTATTTGAAGAATGAAGAACTGGCAAAAGACTGCGTACAGCATATCTTTTTAAAAGCAATCAGCGAATTGCAAAAATACCAGGTAGCGCACATCAAAAGCTGGTTGTATAAGATTGCCTGCAACCATTGTCTTACATACCTGCGCGATAAGCACGAAAGCACCAGGGAACTGAGCGAAACAATAGCAGCAGAAGATGAGCTGTTTGCTAAAGCAGATAGCCTGAAAAAGGATGCAATGCTAACTTATATGGAAGAAGCTTTAGACCAATTGAACGCGGAACAAAAAACATGTGTAACTTTATTCTACCTGCAAAAGAAGTCGTACAGCGAAATAAGTGCGATTACCGGTTATAGTATGATGCAGGTAAAGAGCAGCATACAAAACGGCAAGCGAAAATTGAAACAGTTGATAGAAATGAAATTAGGACAACACAATGCCTGACGTGAACGACAACATATTACACAGCGGGGAGGAACTCAGCGATGAACAGCTCAAGAACTATCTCAAGGGCTACTTGTCGCGCGAGGATGCGCATGATATAGAAGAAAGGATGGTGGATGACTCCTTTGTAAACGATGCCATAGAAGGTTTACAACAGTTTTCTTCTAATAAAAAGCTGGATGATTATGTGCGTCAGCTCAACCAGCATTTGCACCAGCAAATGGCTGAACAAAAACAGCGCAGTTACAAACGCCGGCTGAAAGATATACCCTGGATTATACAGGCACTCATCATTGTACTCCTGCTATGCATGCTGGCGTATGTGGTAATTATGTTTGTGAAAGAGCATTAATAAATAGACATTTTCGATATTCATAGCCGGTTTGCAAACACCGCCGTTGCAGGAAGTTCCGCTTTATTACAAGTGAGGCAATCCGGAGTTGCGATATAATCAACCTTCCCTTTTGAATTGCAATTTCTTTTTATATGCGCTTTTGCTCATTTTTTATTAAGGTTTATATCCTCTTTTTAGTAGTTTTCTATGTTGCAAAGACATTGTTTCCCGTTCCCAAAAAACAAAAAAGCTGTTGAGTTGCTCAACAGCTTTTTTTACTAATAATGAGCATTATTTATTTATCCCCGTGCTTTTCATATCTTCAAAAAACTGCTTGGAGCAATCCGCATTCCATAGGTTATAACGCTTAAACTGGGTGGGCAACCGTTTTGCGAAATCATCCCAATTCTTGCTGGCTTTGCTGCTCCACAATACTTCACTCAATGCGCTCAGGCGCGGAAAAATCATGTACTCTACCTTTTGCTGATTCGTCATGTATTCCGTCCACACATTCGCCTGTGCGCCCAGGATGTAACTGCTGTCGCTGTTTTGCAGTTCTGTGGGTATGGGCTCGTAGTTGTACACGGTTTTTAGTGGCAAATAACCGCCTATTGTCAATGAATCTTCGGGTTTGCTTTGCGAATAATCAAAATAAACATAGGTAGTGGGCGTCATTATCACATTGTGCTTTTGCTGAGCAGCAGCAATGCCGCCTTTTTCGCCACGCCAGCTCATCACAGTAGCATTAGGTGCCAGTCCACCTTCCAGTATTTCATCCCAGCCAATCATTGTTTTTCCTTTACTGTTAATGTATTTTTCTATACGCTGTACAAAATAGCTTTGCAGTTCGTGTTCATCTTTCAGCCCCTTTTCTTTCATTAATTGCTGGCAAAAAGCACTGCGCTTCCAGTTCTCTTTCGGAGCTTCATCGCCACCAATGTGAATGTATTTGCCGGGGAATAGCGGAATCACTTCATCCAGCACGTTCTCCAAAAATTTAAACGTGTTTTCGCTGGGTACATATATATCATCATATACACCCCATGCCTGCTGTACCTGTTTGCCGGTACTGTCGCCCGCCCATGTTCCTTTTTTAGGGAAATACTTTACCGTAGGTTCATCAGGAAAACAACTTAGTTCGGGATAAGCCGCAATGGCAGCGCTGGCATGTCCCGGCATTTCTATTTCGGGCACTACGGTAATATATCTTTTAGCAGCATACGCAACTATTTCTTTTACCTGGTCCTGAGTATAAAAGCCGCCACTAATATTGTGGTCGTTGCCTACGCCGGGGTGATGCCCAATGATGGTGCCATTACGAAAAGCACCTTTATCGGTAAGTAATGGATATCTCTTTATTTCAATGCGCCAGCCCTGGTCTTCGGTAAGATGCCAGTGGAAATAATTCATTTTGTGCAGGGTAATAAAATCAATGTATTTTTTTACAAACGATACCGGAAAGAAATGCCTGCCACAATCGAGCATTAACCCGCGATATTGAAAGCGTGGCTTGTCGTGAATGCTTACATACGGTATTGCCAGTGATGTGCTTTTTTCTACCGGTAATAGTTGTATTAGGGATTGTATGCCGTAAAAAGTACCGGCAGCGTTTTGCCCTCTTACATTTACGCCATTACTGTTGATGTCCATATCATAAGCACCTTCTACCGTAGCACGGATAGGCGTTATTACCGTTAAGTTAATAGCATTGGTAGCAGTTTTCTTATCCGTTGTTTTCAGGGTAAAACCATACACTTCTTTTAAGTAATCATTCAAAAAATCAGCACTGTTTTTTGTAACGCCATTTGCCACAATTATAGTAGCTGGTGTAATGGCGAATGTACCGCCGTTGGAAGGTATGGTTACCGATTCTGGTTGTGGAATAATATTTACCTGCGCCATGCAAACATTCGTGACTAAGAAAGAAAGTAAATAGAGAACTTTTTTTAGCATAATGAGGATATTATTTATTATAAATTGAAACAGATTGGGTTGAAGATATAATCAGTAAGTTGTTAATGCTTTAATCATGGTATCGGCTTTCACGTTCATACTGTCGGCATAACGGTAATGATATAAAGCACTCACCCATTCGCCATATACCGGATTGGGCAATACTATAAAACGATTGCCAAAACCGGCTGCATGTTGATGCACCAGCGAATCTCTGATTTCAGTTGATTGTTTATCAAACACACCTGTAAAGTCGCCTAGGTTATCGCCAAAATAAAGTACCACATTGTAGTTGGCTGTTACCGATGCGCGGCGTTCATCTTTGTTGGAAGTAGTAGTTTTAAGCAGTACATGTGCAGCATCGGCGTAGGGCATATTATACTTCTGCAGGTTGGCAATAGTTTGCGTAAGTTCCTGCGTCAGGCGATTGCTAATGTAAAATACTGCTACATTTTTGCTTGCTGCATATTTAAAAAAAGCAGGTGCGCCGGGTACCGTATCTGCTTCTACTCTTTTACTCCATGCTATCCACGAGCTATCGGAGTACGTTTTACCAAGTAAAGCATCGTGCACGGCGTTGGGGCTGTTGTCGAGTATCGTTTCGTCAATGTCTGTTATAACAGCAATGGGCTTATTACTTTGTTGTTGCAGATAAGCATCCAGCTTTTCGCGTGCAATATTGTAAGCCTGAATGGTGAGTGCTTTGTATTCGGCTGCTTTTTGCTGGTATAGTGTACCCCACAGCGGGCCATACGTTAACAGCAGGCGGTTATCTGGTACATTCATCTTTGCCGTTTGCACTTTGTTGGCAGCACAGCCTGCCAGTAATTGCACTACAGCAAAAGCCATCATTATTACTATTGCTTTTTTCATATGAGTGAAGACTAAACAATTATCAAATTAAAACTTTTAATAGCTGGCAGCAAAGAGGAAGGTAAATATAGATAAACAATTGGTAGCCGTAAGCGGAAAGGAAAAACATTGAGCCGCAGAGACACAGATATACAAAGATGTACAATGTATTTTATTCATTTTCTTTATGCCTTTCTGTCTTTGTGGCTTAAACCAAAATTTAGCTTTCCCACTTCAAAAAAACAATTTTTCTTTGTATTCCTGATGTCTCTTTTCATTACCTCGTTAAACTCCGGCAGCAATGGCAACTGTTACTACATTGGTAACGGCGAGGAAGCGGTATTGATTGATGCAGGCATCTCGTGCCGCGAAACAGAAAAGCGCATGACGCGCCTGGGCCTCCCGATAAGTACAGTGAAAGCGATCTTCATCTCGCACGAACATACCGACCATATCTCGGGCGTTGCCACATTAGCAAAGAAGTATCAGCTACCTGTGTATATTACTACCGGCACGCATTTTTACAGTGGCATTCAAATTGAAGCTTCGCTCATCAAACCACTACTTCCTTACGTGCCGGTAGTTATTGGCGAATTAACTATTACTGCTTTTCCTAAATTGCACGATGCTGCCGAGCCGCATAGTTTTGTAGTGCACAATAGCAAAGTGAAGGTGGGCGTGTTGACTGATATTGGTAAGCCCTGCGAACATGTTATCCGCAATTTTAAAGAATGTCATGCTGCTTTTTTAGAAGCCAATTACGATGAAGTGATGCTGGAACAAGGCAGCTATCCGCAGCATTTAAAGAACAGAATCCGTGGTGGTAAAGGTCATCTTTCCAATGCACAGGCGCTTTTGCTTTTCAGAATGCACAAAGCACCTTATATGAGCCATTTACTGCTGTCGCATTTATCTAAAAACAATAATCATCCGCAGTTGGTAGAAGATTTATTTAAGCAATATGCAGGTAATACTACTATTGCCGTTGCCGGGCGCTACAAAGAAACGCCGGTATATTATGTTAGCAGTCATACCAGCATTATTGCCCGTCCAGCCGTTAAGATTGTAAAGCCAAAGCCCGAACAGCTATCGCTGTTTTAAGTAAAAGTGAGTGCTGTGTAAATGAATATTTGAATGCTAAGTTGGGAAGCGGAAAGTGAAAGTGCTATCGTCATTGCGAACGGAGTGAAGCAATGACGGGCTCGTTGCTCTTAATGATAAGCAAGCAAAGCCGTTATTCTACTCATTTCTGAAAAAAGAAAACACCGTAGTACCGTAGTTGCGCCGGAATTGAAAGCCCTCATAGGCTTCATAATTATTGCGCGGTGTATGTTCCAATACAAAATAGCCTTTGGGCGCAATCAATTTTTTGCCAACTATTATTTTTGGCAATTCATCAATAGTAGTTAGCGCATATGGCGGGCCGGCGAAAATGAAATCGAACTGTTCGCCGCAGCCATTCAAAAAGTGAAATACATCCATTTGCAACACCTTGCAGCTTTCAATGTGGAGCGCAGCAATATTCTTTTTGATGAACGCATACATCACATTATCCTTCTCCACAATTGTTAAGTCTGCCGCACCGCGCGAAGCCAGCTCATAACTAATGCTGCCGGTACCGCCAAACAGATCCAGCGTTTTAATGCCATCAAAACTGATGCGGTTTTGCAAAATGTTGAACAAACCTTCCTTTGCGATATCGGTAGTAGGGCGTGTATGTGGCATGTTGGCGGGCGGCGAAATGCGCCTTCCGCCCAATGCGCCCGAAATGATGCGCATAGTGTTAGCTATTTATAAAAGGTAGTAAAATAATGTGCCGGATATTCATCTTTCAGCATTCCCTTTTCTGCCGGTTGCAGTAAGGGAATATATTGGTACAACTCTTTGTATAAGGCAGAATTCATATCTATGAAACCACTTACCAATACTACTGTCTCATTCAGCGGCAGGTTAAGCTGCTGCATCGTATATAATATATAATACAGACAATCTTGCGACGATTGATAGGCAATGCTGGTAGCTAATTGCAGCGCATTATCTTTTACTGCCAGTAATAAGAAATGATGATGATAAAAAATAGTGTGTAATGCAGTAACGGCATTGCCGCTCAACTCCTTAGAAAGCTGGCAGATTTTGTGCGAAGCCGTTGCTTTAGGAAAATGATGCTGTACCAGGCGCAACGCATCTTCCTTTACCGGATATGCCACCGTAATATCCCTCTGCGTACAGGACAAAGCTTTAGTAAACGGGCTTTTGTCCAGCATATTAATATAATCATCCAGTACTTCGGGCTTAAAAAGCGCATTGGGAACACAGGTAAAAGGTGTAGTTTCCCAAATTACTTCTGTTGCCGCAAACTCATTATTGAGTAATACGGAGTGTAGCTTGGCTACTTTATAAACCTTTTCAAAGTCCTCGTGCTCATCTGTAGTATGAAAAGTAAAATATTCAAATGCCTGCAGGCTTTGTTTATCGCCGGTACACCAGCAGGCAATGTGGTGATGCCCAATCTCAATGAACAGCGCATTGGTTTCATCGGGAGTAAAATATATACTAAAGAGTTTCTGAACCATAAGAATGCTAATATACAAATGCTGAAAATGCAAATATATTGTTCCCGCATCAGGGTACATTAATATATTTATGTACCTGCAGGCTCAGTTGCCATTTTGGATTAGCTTTGATGTATTCCACTATCAAAGGCGTTACTTCGGCAGCTTTAGACCATTCAGGTTGCAGGTAGAGGCGGCAGTTTTTACTTGTTTGCTGCGCAAAACGTTCTGCCCAGGCAAAATCGTGTTTATTATATACAATTATCTTTAGTTCATTTGCCAGTGGAATATTTTCGGGAAGTGGCGCTTTAAATTTCTTGGGCGAAAGGCAAATCCAGTCCCATTTTCCGCTGATTGGGCTGGAACCTGAAGTTTCTATATTGGTTTGAAAACCAGCCTGCCGGAGTTCAGCAGTCAATTCATCCAGGTTGTGGAGCAATGGCTCGCCACCCGTTACCACCGCAATTCTGCCGGGGTAAGCAGCAGCACCCGCAATAATTTCTTCAATCGCTACCTGCGGATGGGCGGCAGCATCCCAGCTTTCTTTTACATCGCACCAAAAACAACCCACATCGCAGCCGCCGAGGCGAATGAAATAGGCAGCCTGCCCCTGGTAAAAGCCTTCACCCTGCAAGGTATAAAAAGCTTCCATCACCGGAAGCGTTGTTCCTGTCAAGACCATTTTGCAAAAGTACAAAGCTTGCAACTATTACCGGCAGGATGAACAGGTGACCAGGAAAGATTTATAATCGTATTAAATAAAAAGCTGTTTACGTGAGCGTATATGGGTAAAGCATACCAGCACATTGCTGACTGTATTGTTCTGTTATATCTGGCGAAACCTGCCGAAAAGCGTTCCTAAATGGTATTTTGTCTGAAGTTCAGAAGTAAGCTTATCCTACCCTTTACGTAGGCTTTGCCTACACTTTACCATGAACTATGTAACGTGCTAAAATAGTTACGCCCTGCAGTAATACAGTTACAAAAGAGCTGGAGCATAACTAATTCCATAAAATAAGTATAAAAGAACAGCTGCTATTAGCTAACGTACTTTTTATTAAAGTGCGCGTTCTGTTGTACTTCAAATTTCAAAAAATATTACTGCTGCCGCGTGCGGTATGCCTGCAAGGTGTTTTTTAGCAAGCCTGCAATTGTCATTAACCCCACGCCGCCGGGCACGGGTGTAATAAAGGAAGTTTTGGGTGCTACTCCATTAAAAGCCACATCGCCTTTAATCACATAACCCCTTTTAGCGGTACTATCTGGTACGCGGGTAATACCAACATCAATTACAACGGCACCTTCTTTTACCATATCAGCGGTTACAAATTCCGGTTTGCCTAAAGCTGCAACCAATATGTCGGCTCTTTGGCAAAGTTCCTTTAGGTTTTGCGTATGGGAGTGGCAGAGCGTAACGGTACAATTGCCATGCGGGTGGTTGCTGCTGAGCAAGATACTCATTGGGCGGCCTACGATATTGCTGCGACCGATGACCACTGCATGTTTGCCCCTGGTAGGTATATTATAATGCTCCAGCAAGAGCATAATGCCATACGGCGTGGCCGAGATAAAAGTGGGTAAACCCAATACCAGCTTGCCGGCGCTGATAGGGTGAAAACCATCCACATCTTTCAAAGGGTTTACGCTCTCCGTTACTTTTTGCTCACTAATGTGTTTAGGGAGCGGCAGCTGAACGAGAATGCCATCCACTGCGTCGTCGTTGTTTAGCTTTTCTATTTCCTGCAGCAAAGTTGCTTCGCTACTGTCTTCTCCGAGGCGGATGAGGGTAGAGGCAAAGCCTATTTCTGTACAGTTTTTTACTTTGCTGGCAACATAGGTTTCGCTGGCACCATTATTCCCCACCAGTATAGCAGCCAGATGCGGTGCGCGTTTGCCAGCGGCAATTATTTCATCTACTTCCTTTTTCAATGTATCCTTTGTGTGCTGGGCAGCCAGCTTTCCATCCAGTATTTGCATGATGCAAAGATATTCAGCGTTTGCAGATTGATTTTGAATAAAATGGTAGTAAAGAATAATTTTTTTATGTATTTGTGCAGCATTATTAGTTAACAGTGTGTCAAATTGAAAACTATATGGGGCTTTAACGTTTTATTGTTTATTCCCCTACTTTTACCGCAGTTAATTAAAATTTATTATGCACATGAGAAAATTTCTAACACTGTTAGCAGTGTTGATGCTTGGCTTCCTGATAGCCAATGCGCAATCACGAACCATTACCGGACAGGTGGTGGATAATGCAGGGAAACCCGTGGAAGGAGCCTCCGTTATTGTGAAAGGTACCACAAGGGGCACTACAACAGTATCAGACGGTACATTTTCTATTACAGCCAATACAGGCGATGTACTTGTAATCTCAACTATTAATGCAGGAAGTGCCGAAGTAACAGTAGGTAATGAAAATACTGTTTCGGTAACGTTGAATGCAACAGCTAATAATCTATCCGAAGTAGTTGTAACTACTGCTTTAGGTGTACAAAGGCAGGCTAAGGAATTAGGCTATGCAACTACTACTATTACAAACAAAGAATTGACCACGGCAAAATCGGTAAACGTTCAACAGGCTTTGAATGGAAAGATTTCGGGGTTGAATATTTCTACTGTAAACAGTGGTGTATTTGAAAATGCGAAAATCAACATCAGAGGTATCCGGTCGTTAACAGGTAACAACCAGCCGATGCTGGTAGTAGATGGCGCGCCAACACCATTGGGTTTTCTTTCTTCTATACCGCCAGATGACGTAGCCAGCTTAACTGTATTGAAAAGTGCTGCTTCTGCTGCTATTTACGGACCAGATGCGGTGAATGGCGTAATTGTTATTACTACTAAGCGTGGTGGAAAAAGGGCTACCGTAACATTAAATTCTACTGTGCAGGCTACTAAGGTATCTTTCTTTCCAAAATTGCAGAAAGAATTTGGGCAAGGTGCAGGTGAAACCACAGACCAATACGGTAACTACCTTTATGTTCCTTATGAAAACCAGCAATATGGTCCTAGATTCGATGGGTCTATGCAACCATTAGGTGTGCCTTTGGAGGATGGTTCTATACAAATGGTTCCTTATGCTAATACGCACTACAAGGATAAAATTAAGTTCTTCAATACAGGTTTAACCTGGCAGAACTCTGTTTCCGTTTCAGGAGAAGATTTTTATGTAAGTATCCAGGATGCGAAAATAAAAGGATTGATTCCTGACGATGAAAACCGCCGTACGAGTCTCCGGTTTAACGGAGGTAAAAAGTATGGAAAATTTTCAGTTAACTATGGATTGAACTATGTTCTTCAAAATTATGATGTTGTAAATGAGGCGGGTTTTCAGAATACTTTTCCGGATGCTTATGATGGCGGTTTGTTTTTCTTAGTAATGCAAACTGCAAATAACGTTCCCTTACTGGACTACAAAGATTGGAGAAACAGCAAGTTTGCTCAATTT
Organism: Ilyomonas limi; assembly: GCF_005233845.1. Classification (GTDB taxonomy): domain Bacteria; phylum Bacteroidota; class Bacteroidia; order Chitinophagales; family Chitinophagaceae; genus Ilyomonas; species Ilyomonas limi. The sequence goes on along the minus strand of NZ_SZQL01000002.1, from coordinate 299,396 downwards.
TCTAATTATTACAATGAGTATGCAGTAAGTCCTTATTGGCTTATTGGAAATATAAGGCAAAAAGGACGTGAGGATGACCTCATTGGTAATATTGATGTAAACTACCAGTTTTTTCCGTGGCTTAAGGCATCTGCAAGGGTAAGCTCTAACCTTGCGTTTACCAGTTTCAAAAACACAAATGCACCAGTGATCGTGTCTGACTGGGCGGCAGCTAACAGAAATGCAACCCAGTATTCCAATAGAAAGGGAATTGTGTTTGATGATGAGGCTTATACATCCCGGATTAATCTTGATTATTTCTTAAGTGGCGACCATGACATTACTAAAGCCTTCAATGTTAGATACCTTGTTGGTGGTACTGTCCGCCAGAATAAATCGAAGGATGTTGCTGTAGGCGGCAATAATCTGGTGGTACCTTATTTATATAATGTAGCTGTACGCAGCGGCGATGCAAGTGTGCCTACCGGTACCTTTAACTATGAAATAACTTCAAGATTGCTTTCAGCTTATGGAACAGTTGGATTCAACTATAAAGGATGGGCCAATTTGGAACTTACCGGCAGAAACGATTGGGATAGCAGGCTGCTAAAAGAAAACCGTTCGTTCTTTTATCCGGCTGCCAATGTATCTTTTGTGCTTTCTGATGCTATTAGCGCGCTTCAAAACAGCAATACTATTTCTTACTTAAAAGTAAGAGGTGCCATTTCTAAATCAGGTAATGTAAACTTAAATCCTTATTCGCTTCAGGCTACTTATGCTCAACCTGCAGGATTTCCATACGGCAATACTGTTGGATTTAGTGCCAATGGAACTATACCTGCTGCAAACCTGAAGCCTGAGTTTGTGAATACAAAAGAAGTTGGCGTAGAATTAGGATTTATGAAGAACAAAATCAATGTGAATGCTACCTATTTCTATCAGAACAACACTAACCAGATTTTGCTGATTTCGCAATCTTCCACTACTGGTTATCCAAATGCGCTTGCCAATGCTGCTGACTTTAAGAACTATGGTGTTGAAATGGAACTGAACCTGACTCCGGTAGTTAATATAGGCAGAGGCAGAATAGATTTTAGAGCAAATGCTACCTATAATAATAATGAGGTAACACATACTCCCGGCGATTTACCAGTTGTGATTGGTGGAAGCTCCGGTTTCATTCAAAACTCTGTTAGCTCACCGACTGTTAATAATGTTGCAGCGGTAGGACGCCCAGCCTTTGTTTTCCAATTAACAGATTATGAAAGAGACCCTGCAACAGGAAAAGTAATTGTAGATCCGGTTACCGGTTATCCATCCCAGGCTTCAGCATTAGCTATCAGAGGAAGAACTTTGCCGCTTTGGATAGTAGGCCTTACGCCTTCTTTCTCTGTTGGTAACTTCTCTTTTACGATGACATGGGACTTTAAAGGTGGTCATAATTACTTCTCTGGCCTTGGTTCGGACGAGGATTTTGCAGGAATTTCTGCAAGAAGTGCTCAATATAACCGTCAGCGCTTTGTGTTCCCGAATTCTGTTTACTGGAATGGCAGCAAATATGTTCCGAATACTGATATTTTAGTTCAGGATGGTAACTATGGTTTTTGGTCTCAGGACAGAAATACCCAGATCGGTACCAACTACTATTCAAGTGCTGCTGCATGGAGATTAAGAGAAGTAAATATTTCTTATTCGCTGCCTAATAGTTGGATTGGAAATGGTAAGTTCTTCAAGAGTGTAACTGTAAGTGCCGTTGGTAAAAATCTGTTGCTCTTTGTCCCTAAGTCTAATCAATGGGGTGATCCTGAGTTCAACTATTCTACAACAGGTAATACTTTCGGTGTTGCCAGCTCATTCCAGGCTCCTGCATCAAGACTTTTTGGTGGCTCACTGACTGTTCAATTTTAATTAATTAAGTAAACAGATTATAAATGAAATATTTAAATAAATTTTTCCTTTTTCCTGCACTGGCTTTAGGAATAATAATGACAAGCTGCAGTAAAAACTTTCTGGATGTAAATGATGATCCGAACAGGGTGACAGAGTCTAATGTTACACCCGAATTAATATTTCCGGCTGCTGCTGTTGGAGTAGGTGCAAGACAAGCCAGCGGCGACTTTGGTTTTCTGAATAACTGGATGGGATACTATGCGCCCAATGGCGATTTTGCTCCAAGTCTTCAGGAACAAACTTATTCCCTTGACTTCAGTTTTGGTGACGCTTTGTGGCAAAGGCACTATAATGTACTTTTTGATTTATACCAGGTAAAAACCAAAAGCTTAGTGGAAGGGGGCGATACGGTTTTAGCAGCGGCTTCCATGATCTTATCTGCTAAACTGTTCCAGGAGTTAGTTGACCTGTATGGCAATATACCTTATAGCCAGGCTTTTCAATCTAAACAATATCCTAATCCTACTTTCGATAAGGCGCAGGATATTTACAATTCACTTTTAATGAGCCTGGATACTGCTGTTAATTATATGAGCACTTTAACTGGTTCCAAATCTTTTGCAAGTGTAGACGTTGTGAATGGTGGTGACCAGACCATGTGGATAAAATTTGCAAATACACTCCGGTTAAGATTATTAATTCGTCAATCGGAAGTTCCCGGCTTTGATCCTACCGCAGAGATTGCCAAAATTCAGGCAACAGGTGGAGTGTTGGGAGCGGGCGAATCTGCTAATGTAAATCCAGGATATGTGAATGATGTGGATAAGCAGAATCCTTACTATGCTAATTACGGTTATACGCCAACCGGCAATAAAGCTACCACGTCTGTGAATGCAAACAACTATATTCTAGGTATTTTGTCGTCCAGTGGTGACCCCCGTATAGGACGCTTTTTTCAGCCTGCTGGGTCTGGATATGTAGGTGGTACTTATGGTGATAAGCAGAGTGATATTCCTATTGGGTCTCAAAGTTCCTATTTTGGTCCTGGATTAATAGGGGACGATTTGGATGGAGGAGCCGGTGCCAGCCAGGACCAATGGATAATACCTTCTTTTGAAAGTATGTTTCTTTATGCAGAAGCTGTAGCCCGGGGCTGGATAGCGGGCGATGCAAAGGCTGCATATGAAAGTGCAGTTACAGAATCTTTTGTTTGGCTTGGTGTACCCAATGCAGAAGCTGAAGCGGCTGATTATTTGACCGGTAGTGATATAGCAATCTGGAATAATGCCGCTTCTACAAGTGATAAGATCAAGCTCATAGTATACCAGAAGTATATTGCGTTAACCGGTATAGACCCTCTGGAATCTTACTCTGACCAAAGAAGGTTGCACTTCCTGCCAGATAACGGTTATATTTCTGCAAATCCGGCAAAGGTTTCCAACACACTTCCTTTGCGCTTATTGTATCCACAGAGTGAATACACTACCAACAGTGCAAATGTATTGGCAGAAGGTACAATTGATCCGTTCGGTACAAAACTCTTTTGGGAGCCATAATTAAAATACGAGTTTAAATAATCTCATTATGAAATATAATTCTTTAAAATACACCTTAGTTTTCTTATCGTTGATTTCCATAACGCTGTGGGGATGTTTGAAAGATGAATCATTTGATGATCATGAAATTCAATCAGTAGCCGGGAGCGGGAATCAGAATGTGGTAAGTATGGCTTTAACTGCCACAAATACTACCAACCATTTGCAAATAGCATTTGATAAATCTGATGCAGATACAACTTTTGATGCTATTCCTGTTACACTCGCAGGACAGCCAGCTACTGAGGATATACAAGTTAAGTTAGTAATAAACCCGGCTTTATTAGGTGATTATAATGCAGAAAACGGTACCTTACATGAAGAAGCACCCACCAGCGTGTACTCGGTTACAAACGCAACCGGCGATTCCGCTACGGGGTATATAGTAACCATACCTAAAGGCTCTAATACTGGTTATTTACAATTAAAGATTAAGCCAAACGATTTTTTAGGTAAAGACTATGCATTAGGCGTACAAATCAGCAGCATTTCACCAGCAGGCTATTTAATTGCAAGTAATTTGTCAGCAGGTATATTGGCTCTTTCCACAAAAAATCTGTGGGATGGTAAATATACCCTTGTCCAGAAACAAGTCGGGTGGGCTGCTTATGGTATTGCAGATGGTGAAACAAACACGTGGCCAAGTGATGTTTCCATTATTACGGCCAGCGCAGTAGCCGATGATATAAATACTCCTGAAGGCGGGAATCTTCAGCCAGCGTTTACACCTGGCGGCGGCGTTACAGTTTTTGGCGCTACTGCACCACGATTTACATTTGACCCTGTTACTAATGCAGTTGTAAGCGTAGAAAATACGATACCTGATGATGGAAGAGGCCGTACGCTGCAGCTGAACCCTGCCGTAACGGACAGCCGTTATGATCCTGCAACTAAAACAATTTATGTTGCTTATATAATGAAGCAGAACGGCCGACCAGACCAATATATTTATGATACGCTTACTTATGTAGGGCCTCGCTAATAAAATTTCAACATTAAAGTAAAGACTAGTATTAATGAAAACTATAAAATGTATTACGAAAACCAGAGCTTTTGTCTTAGCAACCTCAACATTGCTGCTGGTACAAGTTTTTTCCTGTAAAAAGGACTCTACTCCTCCACCTGTACCGCCGGTGGTGACTGATCAGTCTTTTAGTACAAGCTTTGAGAACAAAGATAGTCTGGTCAATCAGGGATGGGTATTTACTAACTTAAGCGATTTTCCTGGACAAGGATGGGACTTTGAATCTGAAACATCTTGGGGAGCTGCTCCTTATGATGGTTCGAAATTGCTTGATAACAATCCTTTTTTAGCGACTGAAGATCCATATGATACTCTTACAGGAGCCGCTGTAATAAGTGATTGGCTGATTTCACCAAAACTCTTTTTGCAGAATGGAGATAAAATCAGTTTTTATACTTTATCTCACGGTTCGATTGGATATGGTGCTGGTGGGTCATACGGAGATAGATTGCAATTACGTTTGAATGTTTTCAATACTTCAGACAGCATTGGTACTGCTTCGTCAGATGTTGGCCATTTTACAACGCCTTTGCTGGATATTAATCCACTTTACAAAACTACACCTTCAGGTGATTATCCTTCTACCTGGACCAAATATGAAGCAACTATTACAGGATTGAATCAGCCCGATTCCGGCCGTTTTGCACTCAGGTATTTTTTGGAGTTAAGCGGTGGTGCACATGGTGATGAAATAGCTGTTGATAAATTGGAGTTTACAAGTGCAGGGCATTAAAGTTTTCTGGTTTAAAAAAAAGCCGCTTAAAATAGTTGAGCGGCTTTTTTATTTGTTTATGCCCTTGTACTTGATGCTTTAAAGTATAATATCAGATTGAATTAAGTTGCCTTACATAAGCTGCGGGCAGAAGCTCTGCGCTTTGTATATCATGCTACCTGTTTAAAATAGGTATAAAATAAATTTACAATAGTCAAATTTTACAATACGAATAATGGCTAAACATAATTAAATTAATCTTTTAGCGCAATAACCATTATCCTTTATAGTATAACAAACAAACAGTTGTATGATATGGTAAACAAAGCTAGTTCTTAAAATTGGCATGAATAATATTAATTGCTAATTAATCTTATCCGCATGCAGCTAATGCCTATAAAAAGGCCTGATAATTAAATTGTTATAATAGCGTCTATCGCTATTGCATATAAAATTGTTGATAGAATGATTTAATTTTTGTTAAGAAAATATTTAAAGAATGTAAAATTTAAATCCTTTTCTTTCTATTTTTACATCATTCTTGTTTTAAGAAATGTATAAATGCACATGAGAAATCTATTTTCCGCCTCGGGAAATACTAATGGTATGTTATTTTGTCCGGTACCGCCGGCAGATATTTTCATTTTTTTGAATAATCAAAAATGTAATGTTAGGTAGAGCGATACTTCTTATTGAGAAGATGGTATTGCTTTGCTATGCCGCATTATAGCGCCGGTAATTTACCGGCAGACAGTTTTATGTTCAGTAAAAGCAAAGTTTTTTATTTATCAAACAATATGCACATGAGAAAAATTCTATTGATGTTGACAGTAACCATACTGTCCACTTTATTCGCATTTGCTCAAACCCACACCATAAGCGGGAGGGTATTGAGCAACGATGGCGTTCCGGTAGCCGGAGCAAGTATCGTAGTAAAAGGTACCACAAATGGTACTATCTCTAACGACAGCGGGTATTACAGACTTGAAGCAGCTCGCGGAGCCATTCTGCAAATAAGTGCGCTTAATTTTAAATCGGAAGAGGTAATAGTGGGCAGTAGCAGTGCGTTAGACTTTCATCTTACAGGTGTCACCGGTATGATGGATGAAGTGATTGTTACGGCTGGCGGTATCAGATCATCGCGCAGACAACAAGGTACTGCCAATACCGTGATTAAAGCGGCCACCCTTACGGCTGCAAAGCCGGTGAATATTGCAGGTGGGTTGCAGGGTAAAGTCGCCGGTTTGCAAATAAATGCAACAAGTGGCGGTGTTAATCCTAACTACCGGCTGATACTAAGGGGGCAACGCTCGCTCACTGGTAATAACCAGGCGCTGATTGTATTGGATAACGTAATTGTGCCTAATACCGTTTTAGGTAATTTGAATCCGGAAGATGTGGATGAAGTTGTAGTTTTAAATGGCTCTGGTGCAGCGGCTTTATACGGCTCTCAGGCTTCAAACGGTGCTATTATCGTAACTACAAAAAAGGGAACAAACGGTCTTACGCAAGTAAGAATATCCCAAACAACTACGGTTGAATCCGTAGCTTTTTTTCCAAAAATTCAGAAAGAATACGGCGCCGGTGGTAGCTCTTATGGCTATGATGAAAATGGTAATCCGGCATGGTCTTATTTAGAAAACCAGTCTTACGGAGATCATTTTGATGGTTCTTTGCGTCCTTTAGGACCCCCGCTTGAAGATGGTAGCCAAGATTCTGCTTACTATTCTTATAATGATGGTCACAATAAATTCTGGCAAAAAGGTTTAACTAATCAAACTGACTTCTCATTAACAAATGGAGATGAGAAATCCACCTTTTACTTATCCGGCCAGTATGCTACCATAAAAGGTACTACACCCGGCGATAAATATAACCGTACAACATTGCGTGCTAATGGTACACGTAAAATAGGCAATATGGTAAACGTTACCTATAGTACTTCTTATACACAAAACCGTTATGATATTACCACACAAACAGCCAGCATGTATGCAAATATGCTAAACATGCCTTCGAATGTAGATATTACAAAGTATAAGAACTGGAGAACAGATCCTTTTGCAAACCCTAACGGATATTATAATCCGTGGTATCAAAATCCATACTTCAGTGCAGATAATTATAGGTCTAACCAAAGAAATGATTACCTGACGGGTAATGTGGAAGTGAAATTTACGCCTGTTAAGGGGCTTGATTTTGTGGCAAGGCAAGGTATTGCTACAAGGAATTATTCTTACAAAAATACTATAGCCGCTTTTGATTATACTTATTATGCAGAGCATACAGATGCGAGCTCAAAATCGGATATTTCTGCTGCCGTTGCTGATGGAAGTGCTTATACCACTGAGTTGCTGAGCGATCTGTTTACACAGTTTAAAACAAATGCAAATGACTTTTCTTTCAATGTAATTGCCGGTGGTCAATGGCGTCAGGACCAGTCAAAGTATATCGATATGTCGGCAAATGGATTAGTAATACCTGATTTATATAACATTAGCAACCGCCTTGCAACACCCAACGTAGGCGAGTCTAATTATAAAGCCAGACAGATGGGTATATATGGTGATGTGAGAATCGGATATAAAAATTATTTATTCTTACATGGTACCGGACGTAACGACTGGGTTTCTATACTGGCACCCGAAAACCGTTCTTTTTTCTATCCTTCTGTTGACCTTTCTTTTGTTGCCAGCGATGCTATTCCATCACTTAAAAATAGTACAACAATCAGCTATTTGAAAGTAAGAGGCGGCTGGTCTAAAGTAGGACAGGTAAACCTGGGTAATAGCGGAGATTATGGAGCTTACTATCTTGATCAGACATTTAGCCAGGCTAATGGCTATCCATATACCACAGGTGCAGGATATACTGTAAACAATACGCTTGTATCGCCCAGTTTAAAGCCTGAAATTACAAAAGGGTATGAAGTGGGTTTTGATTTGAACCTTTTTAAAGACCGGTTCTCTTCCAGCGTTACGTGGTACGATACTAAAACAGATAACCAAACTGTTACAACAGGTGTTTCAAACGCTACCGGTTTCTCAGGTTTTAGGGTAAATACAGGTCAAACCATGAGCCGCGGGTTAGAAGTAGCTGCACATGTAACCCCTATAAGAACCCGCAATGTAGAGCTGGTAGTTGGTGGAAATTACACTTATCTTGACAATAAGGTTAATGCTATCAGTGCAGACCTGCCAAGGTTGTCGCTTGCTACATACGGCAACGGATCGGGCTCTTATGCAGTAGCTGGCTATGCTTTCCCGGTTATTATGGGTACAGACTATCAGCGCGATGATGAGGGACATGTAATAGTAGATGCTAAAACCGGTACGCCTCTAATCGATGAAACAATACGGGTGCTTGGAAGTGCCGTAGCAAAGAACCGCGTGAGCCTGGATGCCGGTATTACTTTATTCCAGAACTTCCATATTTCTACTTTATTTGAATATCGCGGCGGATATAAAATTTACAATAGCATGGGCGGCGAACTTGACTGGGCAGGCACCGGTTATAGAACAGCTATTTACCATAGAAATCGTTTTGTATTTCCTAATTCGGTATATGAAGATCCTGAACATCCTGGCACTTACGTAAAGAATACAAGCATTACTGTTGACAATGCAAACGGAAATTCCGGCTTCTGGACAAATGATGATAACAGGGATGTTACCAGCAACTATGTAACATCGGGCGACTTTTGGAAACTCAGAGAACTTACCATTTCCTATGATCTTCCTGTATCATTGCTAAGTAAGACAAGGTTTATTAAGGGCGCTACTGTTAGCCTCCAGGGACGTAATTTGTTTGTATGGCTGGCTAAAGACAACTACTATACCGATCCTGAATATAGTGATGCAGGTAACGACAATAATGGTATTGGTTTGACTGGCTTGTCGCAAACGCCACCATCCCGTTTTTATGGCGCTACTATCTCCGTAAATTTCTAATTGAACAAATCACCGCAGCAGGCGACCCATTTTAAAATGTGTATGCAGTAATAAAAATGGGTAGTCTGCCGGGGTATTAATAAAATAAGTAAGATAAATGAAAAAAGTAATAATTGTACTGATAGGGGTGGTGGTGTTAGGCACCTCTTGTAAGAAGTATTTAGATATTAACAAGAATCCTAATGCAGCAATATCTGCTACACCGGAAACAGTGCTGCCGCAGGCAATGACTTATACTGCAAGTGTATCCAACAGCTATAATACCTATGGTGCACAAATGGTTGGCTATATGGCAAATGCCGGCGGCTATGGTGGCTTTGGTTCTAATGTAACATATGATTTTGGCACAACTGATTATCAAGGTCTGTGGTCTTCTGCTTATGATGTACTGGAAGATTTGCAGTATATTCTTAAACAGACAGATACGTTACCAGATTATGGCTACTTCAATGCAGCCGCCCGGATATTAAAAGCTTACAACTTTGAGCTGCTTGTAGATACCTATAATGATGTGCCTTATACAGAAGCACTCGAAGGATTAGGTGAGTTAACGCCTAAATATGAGGATGCAAAAACGATTTATGTAAGTTTGGCGAATCAGTTAGATTCAGCTATTGCAACTATTCATACCGCGATGGATGACCAAAGCAATAATCCAACAAGTAATGTGAAGGATTTGAGCGGCAATACAGATATCATGTTTCGTGGTAACATGACTAAATGGATACAATTTGCAAATACTATCAAACTACGCCTGGTGGTACATGCTGGTGGAAAAGTAAACTTTGCGAATACAACTTTTGACGAAGCTGGTTTTCTGACTACCGATGCATTGGTGAATCCCGGATATACAAGAGATAACGGCAAGCAAAATCCTGAATGGGATACCTGGGTATTTAAATATAATGGAGATCCGGGAAACAAAGCCTGGATTGCAACGAAATTTATACTTGGCTATTACGATGGAACCATTTTGCTTGACCAGGGACGAGGCTATGCAAGCTATTACAATTTTCCATCCACCGCATCTAACCAGTTAGGTTTTGAAAGCAACGATGTGCCGAGTTGGCCAACAGGCAGTGTTTGGTACAGCAGTGCTAGCGCTAACAGCGATAGGGGAAGCACAACTGCAGGTGGCAGCATCGGTATCCTTAAAGGACCAAATATGTCTCAACCACTAATGCTGGCTGCCGAAAGTTACTTCCTACAGGCTGAGGCAGTATTGAAAGGACTAATTACATCCGAACTTAGTGATGCAGATTTGTTTGTAAATGGCGTTAAGGCTTCTTACGCCTATATTTATAAAAATCCTGATGGTTCATCAGAACCAGGATGGGATCCTGAGGCTGATTATCAGTTGTACCTCGATGATAATCCCGATAGCTATTTGGTACATTATGATCTTGCAAATTCTATGGATCAAAAACTTGAAGCTATTATTACCCAGAAATATGTTGCTTTGAATATGATCAACAGCAATGAAGCCTGGAATGAATATCGCCGTACACATTATCCATCTATTGTGAATGGTTCGTCAGATCCACACGAAACCTTTGCTTCCCTGCAGTCTATCAGTACCCGTCCTGATGAACTACCGACGAGAATACTATATCCGGCTTCAGAATCCTCTTACAATCCAGAGAACAAACCTACAGACGTAGATAAGTTTACTTCTTTGATATTCTGGGCTTTACCATAACTTTTTAAACAAATTATAGCATGAAAAGAATAATGATTAAAATACTTCCTTTATTTATGGTGATTTGCAGTTTATCATCATGCTTAAAGGGATATGATACAAATATTGATACGGATAAGACAAACAGTGTTGTTGAATTTGCAAATACCGGAAATATTGTTTCTGGAGGTAATGCCACTTACCATAGGTTTGCGAGTGACCTGGGGGTTCTCAACCTCGGCGATTCTGCAACCTTTAATGTAAACATTCATTATGCCGGTGCAGCGTACGCCCCAACTGATATTACAGTAAACTTAGAAGTTGATGCTGCCGCACTTACCTCTTACAATGAAAGTGATGGTACAGACTACGTAGTACCACCAACGAGTGTTTATAACTTTCCTTCATCAGTAGTTATAAAAAAAGGTACACTCGAAAGCCAGATAAAAGTTGCCATTGTTCGTAATGCAGACTTTGATTTCGCTGCAAGCTATGCATTGCCTTTAAAGATAGCGTCTGTTTCAACCGGCCTTATCGGTTCTAATTATGGCACATGTATTTATTCCTTTTCTATCCGAAATGGATATGATGGTGTTTATGAGGTAACGGGTGATTTCGAGGACTTTGTTTTAGGTGCCGCTGCTACTTCTTCTTATCCTAAGACCATTGACTTAGTTACCTACGGACCTAATTCTGTTGGCTATTTTGATCCAAATTTAAATGGAGGTATTTATGGGTATTCTTTTGAAAATGGTGGCTCCGGCTCTTATTACGGAAATTTTGCCCCAATATTTGCATTTGATAATGATGGGAACGTAACGGGTGTAACTAATTATTATGGGCAGGGCACCAATCCGCAGGTAAGATCGGCTGAGTTAGATCCCTCAGGCGTGAACAAAATGACCTTCGATGGCACCACGCCGGTTAAGTTGGAAGTAAGTTATTTTATGATCCAGGCTGGAGCTAAAAGAATAGCTGTTTCAGAAGTGTTTACTTACACCGGAGCACGATAATAAAGTTCTTGAATGCATTGGAATAATATTTTACCCCTTGCAATTAGCAAGGGGTATTTTTTATTATTTATAGCGATGTTGTTACTGCATCAAGAAGTGCTGCTTACAGGTATTTGATTGATAAATACTATAAATAGGTTTTATTACTTTTTCTTAAAAGGTTGCTTTCTGATTGAAAGCAACCTTTTTATTTTATTACATTTGAAAACCTTAAAGAATTTGTTTATGCTTTATAAAAAATGCCTCTTAGCCGTGTGCCTGGCTATTGTTGTATGCCAAAGCTTTGCACAAGCTAAAACGGTAAAAAAGATGCTTTCACCGTCACTGGTAGAAAGTTACACTGTTTTGAAAAGCAATAAATATGTAAAGGAAGGTAGTTATATGGTAACGGATGCCGATAACCATGTGCTGGTACTGGGGCATTATAAAAATGGTAAAAAAGACAGCATCTGGAATTTTATGGATGCCGCCGGTAATGTAATACAGCAATACAATTATACCGATTCTGCTTTACTGCTCAACAACCCTGATAACAATACTATTGTACAGGCTGATTATAAGCTAACAGATGTAAATAATAGCGGTAAAATAGATGCGCCGGCACAGGTGGGTGGTGCCAATTATGGCTTTTACTTACTGTACGATCTCAAGTCGGTTCCTCCGCAGGTACTCAACCAAACTGCGGTAGTGAAGATGACCTATAACTTTGATATTGATAAAAGCGGAAAAGTAAAAGGCTGTACGGTTACCTATAAAGGAGCGGGTATTGACCTTACAGAAGCAATTCCGGCAAAAAAGTTTATGGATGAAGCCTATACCTTTTTGCCTGCCCGGGTGGATGGGCAACCGGTAGAAAGTAATCTATTATATACAGTAGATGTAAATATCAGCAAATCAAGACTGCCAAAGCAATATACTTCTCCTACATCGGACGGGGCCAAAATGAGCCAAGGCATTTATCATTAAGGAATTATAAAAATAATTATCTTAACCACAAGCCTCTCTGTATGCCAACAGAGAGGCTTGTGGTTTTTGCTGCGAATACATGTAAGATGCAAGTAGCAGTGGTTACTAATACTATTATATCTAAACCAAAGTAGCTTTTTATGGCCGTTTACCGTTCATCCAAAAATTACATTTTTTGCCCGGTCAGGGTGCAGCAGCGATGCCCCGCCCTATGTCTTAGCAAGTAGAGTATTATTTGCATTCTTAATTACCTATTTAAAACACCAATACATGAGAAGATTGATTTCTTTGATTTCAGCTCTGCTCTTTTCTGCCTTAAGCGTCTTTGCGCAGCAGCGCACGATTACCGGGAAGGTAGTGGACGACAAGAATGCCCCTGTTGCTAATGCATCTGTTGTAGTAAAGGGCACTACACAGGGAACTACTACTAATGAGGCCGGAGAGTTTACATTATCGGTTAATACTAAGGCTACTACACTGATAGTCAGCTCTGTAAACTTCACCACGCAGGAATTTGATATTACGACCAATACTTCCCCTGTTATTCAGCTAAAGCCGGGTAGCAATGCATTAAACGAAGTAGTGGTAGTAGCTTATGGCACGCAAAAACGTTCGGAGATAACCAGTGCTATTTCCACCGTAAGTGCGGATGCCATTAAAAGCCAGCAGGTTACTACTGTTGGCCAAGCATTACAAGGCACTGCTCCGGGCGTAATAGTGGTAAACACCAATGGTCAGCCCGGCGAAAACCCAACGATACGCATCCGGGGTGTTGCTTCTATATTGGCCAGTGCCGACCCGCTGATTGTAGTGGACGGCGTGGTTTTCAATGGCAATCTAAATATGATTAATCCTGCTGATATTGATAATTTCTCTGTTTTAAAGGATGCGCCGGCTACTGCATTGTACGGGTCGCGCGCAGCTAATGGTGTAATATTGATTACTACCAAAGCTGGCAAGAGAAATGCTGCACCGAGTATTACCCTGAGCTCTGTAGTGGGTATTTCTAAAAAAGCGGTGGGTGATTACTCTTATTTAAATACACAGCAGTTAATGGAATTAGGCTGGGAGGGTTTAAAAAATACCTATGAAGATGCTGGTGAGCCCAATGCTGCAGCACTGGCAACACAAAATTTAATTAACCCTGCATTCCGCTACAATCCCTATGGGCCAGCTTTTCCAAACCCCATTGATACAACCGGCAAACTGGTAGCAGGTGCGGTACCATTATGGAACGACAACTGGACTGATGCCTTGGAAAGAGACAATCCTATACGCAGAGATATTAACCTGGGAATAAGTGGCGGCACCGAAAAATCGAAGTATTATTTTTCTGTGGGTTATTTAAATCAGGATGGTTATGTAGCCCGCTCTAACTACGAAAGAGTATCTACTTTATTAAATTACACTACGTACTTAAAAAGCTGGTTACAGATAGGTGCCAAAGCTTCCATCGTTTCTTCTAAACAAAACTATCCCAACCAAGGCACCGGTAATTATGCGGATGTTATTCAATACGAAAGATCACTATCATCGGTATTTCCTATATATGCAAGAAACGACAGCGGTGTAATCATCAGGGATGCGAGTGGCAATCCAATATATGATTATGGTAAGCCTAATCCAAACCGTACTGTAAATATAAACAGACCCGTATTGCAGCCATCTAATGTAGTGGGTACTATATTTTTGGATGACTGGAACTACAAACGTCTGCTTACCGATTTGAATGCTTATGCTCAGATCAATCTTACGACTGGTTTATATTTCAGAAGTAATTTTGGTATTAACAGAAATTCTGTTGATCAGCTTCAATACCAAAACAGAGAGTTTGGTGATGCAGAATCAGTAGGTGGTCGTGTTTACCGCGAGCAAGACCTGACTACCTCCTGGACATGGAACAACATGCTGAATTATGAGCGCCGGTTTGGCGACCACCACGTAGAAGCTATGGCAAGCTATGAGGCATATAAGTATTTCTTTGAAACGCTGTATGGCTCCAAAACAGGCTTTCCTTTTTCGGGGCAGGAGCAACCGAGCAATGCTGCAACCATCGAAGACTTTGAAGGTTATACCACTACTTCTACCTTGCTTAGCTACCTGGGCAGGGTGAAGTATGATTATCAAGGCAAATATTTTGCAGAGTTTACTGCCAGAAGAGACGGCTCTTCCATTTTTGCGCCAGGTTTTCGTTATGGCTGGTTTCCGGCAGGTGGCGTTTCGTGGGTAATGAGCGAGGAGAAATTCCTGAAAAACTCCAATACTGTCAATTTTCTAAAAATACGTGCTTCTTATGGTGCATTGGGTAATAATGCATTAAACAGCTTTTTCCCGTATCTAAGCACCTATGCCTCCGGTTATAATGAACTAACAAACGCCGGTGTGTATTTAGACAATCTTGCCAACGCCCAAATACAATGGGAAAGGCAGTTGACTACCAATATTGGTATAGATTTCGGCTTTTTCAAAAATAAGCTGAGCGGTAGTATTGACCTGTTTGAAAAGAACTCAAAAAAGCTGTTGTTTAATCAACCACTACCGCCTTCTATCGGTTTTTCAAGTATCCAAACTAATATCGGAAAACTACAGAACAAAGGCATTGAGCTAAACCTTAATTACAGTGTTATCCGTAGCAAGGATCTTAACCTGAACCTGATGTTCAACATTACTTATGTAAAGAACACCATTAAAGAATTGCTGCCTGGACAGGACACTTCGGCTTCCAGTGGTGCTTTCAGGCGCGTAGTAGGCAAGTCGTTGTATGAATACTACCTGCCTGTGTGGGCTGGTGTTGATCCGGAAACCGGCGGTGGTCAGTGGTGGGTAAACGAAACCGATGCCAATGGAAACGCAACCGGTAAAAAAGTAAAATCGAATGACTATACCGAAGCATTGAACAGTGAAGAATGGGTAGGTTCCGGCTTGCCCAAAGTTACCGGTGGCTTTACTACCCGGCTGGGCTATAAAGGCTTCGACCTGAATATTTTACTCAATTACGCTTTTGGCGGTAAATACTACGATAACAACTATGCTAACCTGATGCACGGACTGTATAGTGGCTATGGTGCTCAAATGGATGTAGATGAACTAAGAAGATGGCAGAAACCTGGCGATATCACTGATGTTCCAAAACTGAATCCGAATAATAATGATGAAGAACAATTATCTACCCGCTTTTTATACAGCGGAGATTATGTGAGATTGCGTAATGTAACATTAGGTTATACTTTCAACCTCGATAAGAGCCAGAAGGTCTTCAAAAATATACGCGTGTATATACAGGCTGATAACATGCTCACCTGGGACAAACTGAAAAAAGGTTCAGATCCTGAATCTGCACTAAATGGTGATGCAGTAGGTAATGCTGTGATGTTTAAAACCTTTTCTGCCGGTCTTGACCTTAATTTCTAATACTAATTAAAGAGAAACACAATGTTGAACCAACAATATAGAATTCCTTTCTTTTTACTTTTACTATCTTTTACAGTGTTTTTAAATGCCTGTAAAAAAGACTTTATTAACGATGTGGCTCCTACCAATTCGGCAACGGCTGATCAGGTGTATGCTTCACCCGATGCTGTTCGTGTTTATTTTAATGGTATTTACAGGAGCATGCGTAGCCAGTGGCAGAGCATAGATGCCAGTGCTGGCGGATCAACAGACACCTGGGGCTATAACTCTATCAACCTGGCGCGCGATGCAAAAGGTATGGACATTGTAATGCCTTATAATAGCTGGTATTATTTTGATTATCAAAATGATAACCGGGAGCCGACTTACCGCAGAACAAGATTTACCTGGTATTTCTTTTACGAGCTTATCAATCAGGTAAATACTTTAATAAATGGTGTTCAAAACAGCACTACTATAACGGAAGAACAAAAAGCACCTCTTTTTGCAGAAGGAAGAGCACTGCGCGCTTTTTTGTATTTTGAATTAATCCGCGAGTTTCAGTTTGCTTACCTGAAAGATCCAAGTGCACCGGGTGTTCCAGTTTATACAGAGCCTGCCAGTGGCGAAAATCTGGAAGGAAAGCCGCGTGGTACTGTAAAGGATGTGTACAATCAAATTAATGATGACATCCAGTTTGCTGTTCAAAATTTAACCACAGACCGCGCTCTTAAAAGCCAGGTAAACCTGAATGTTGCCTGGGGTATGGCTGCCAGGATTTACCTTGAGCAAGGCAAATGGGCAGAAGCAGAAAATGCAGCCATTAATGCAAGAGAGGGCTTAAGCCTCGACGCTTCGGGCTATCCCGACAATTATAACGGGCTCACTTCCGATGAAGTGATCTGGGGCTTTCCGCAAACGATTGAAAATGGCGGTCAGAGTCTTTATTACGGTACACCAAGTTCCTTTTTCGAACAAACGGGTAATGGCTATGATGCATTTTGGATGAGCAGAGAATTAGTTGAAAACTTTTCTGCTACTGATATACGCAATACTTTTTATGTTTATGATCCTGATCCTACAGCAGCAGATTATCTAGCAACCAACAAATTTGGTATTAGCTCAGGGCAACCTGTTGAACTAATAAGCGGTAAAACGGTAGACTTGAAAACAATTGATTTCAATGAATCACTAAATATGATACGGGTTGGCGAAATGTATTTGATAGAAGCAGAAGCAAAAGCAAAGCAAGGCAAAGATGCAGATGCGGATAACATCTTATTCGAACTGCAAAGCAATCGCGATCCTAAAGCTGTACAATCTCATAAGACCGGTCAGGCACTGATTGATGAAATTTTACTGGAAAGAAGAAAAGAATTGTATGGTGAGTTGGGTATAGATTGGCTGGATGCTAAGAGGCTGCAGTTGCCTATAGACCGCACGAAATCTAACCATCCAACACCTAATGATTATTTCATTCCTGCCAATGATCCGGCATTTAATTTAAAAATACCACAATCAGAAATTCAGGCTAATGAAGCCTTGTCGGCAGCCGATCAAAATCCGTAGTTATTTAACTTACAACAATAAAGTAAAAGAAAAAATAAAAGGCAAACTGCATTAAAGTTTGCCTTTTACTTGTCACTAATCTTTGGTAAAGAATATTCAGCAGCTTTATAGAAAGCCATCACTTATGCTGCTTCATCTAATTCTTATTCTTCATCTATTTACAAAATCCATAATAACAGTTGGTATAAGGTGCTATGCCAGCTCAATAAGCGCATTTCTATTACCTTTAAAAATTGGATTATGGCTAAAGGCAGAAACAAACTTGATAATCCTACTGTCAGAAAAAGGAGTTGGATATTTGGCCAGTTTTGTTCTTTGTATATTTTATATACTTTTTTATAAAGCTGAATGCTTAAGAGTATCAGGGGTATATTTATGAATTCTGAAGTAACTGTTATGCAGATAAGTTTTGGTTGTATTTAAATATTTCAAAGAATATTTATTCATTAAAAATTCTTGTTGTGTATGTAGTAATTTCTGCCTCAAAAACAACTGTATTTGCAGTTCACCTTTTTAGTTTATAGCAACGTACATAACTCGTATCTTCGGCAAATTAAATAAAAACGTTTCTCATGTCCGATCAACAACCGCAAAATCAGATAAATATAGAGATATCAGAAGAAGTAGCAGAAGGGGCTTACGCCAATTTGGCCATTATTACACACAGTCATGCCGAGTTTGTGATAGATTTTGTGAATGTGATGCCGGGAACACCTAAGAGTAAAGTAAAATCGCGCATCATTTTTACACCCATGCACGCCAAACGCTTTATGAAAGCTTTGCAGGAAAATGTAATGCGCTACGAAGATGCGCATGGCACCATCAAGGATCTGGAGCAGATAGAAATACCACTTAATTTTGGCGGGCCAACTGCACAGGCTTAACTTTTCTTTCTTATAGAAGGCTTATTGACTACAATCTTATTTTTAGTTTTGACTAACCGCATTTGCCATTTAATTAACTGATGCAACCTCAGCAGGCAGTAAGTTAAATGGCATTTTTATGGTTACAGTATCAATTAACAGCAGGTATCAAAAGCTTTGGTTTATTTCTTTTTCAACGGCTCCAATAGACAGGAGAGTCCATTCAGTTTTATCTCGTACATCGTTGCCAGCAAAATGCCGAGCTTTCCTTTGGGAAAGCCTTTTCGCTGAAACCATTCTAAATAGGATATTGGCAAATCGCAAAGTACTACATCTTTGTATTTACCAAAAGGCATTTTCATAGAGACTAATTGTTCAAATAATTCTTTGTTAGCCGCATTATCCATATTATGGTTTTGTGATGTGAAGATAAATAGCTTTTTCATCCTGCAAGCGCAGCGAAGCAAAGACGCGTTTATTTTGCCGGAATGCAAAAGATGATTGATAGGAGTGATACACCAACTGCATCAGGCTTGTATTAAGCCGTAACGTAAACATAAAGGCAATAAAAAAGCCCCGCATTTTGCGGGGCTTTCAATTATTCAAAACCTGTAAAAAAGATCGTAATTACTTGTTGTTATTACCTTCTTCCTTTTTCAGTCTTTCTTTTATTTCAGCCAGTGCGCCTAAGTCGCCAAGCGTGGTTTTTTCCACTTTACTTTGAATGTTCTTCACGACTTTCTTAGCGTTTTCTTCTTCTTTTCTGGCTTCTTTACGGGCTGCCTCTTTTTCTTCCTGCTTAGCCTGTTCCCAAATACGGGAGTGGCTCAGCACGATGCGCTTTTCGTTACGGTCAAATTCAATAACCATAAATTCAGCAGTTTCATCAGCCGCTACGCTCTTACCATCTTCTTTTACGAGGTGACGGTTAGGCGCAAAACCTTCCAAGCCATAAGGGAGCAGTACTAATGCACCTTTATCGTCTTTGCGGATAACAGTACCCTCGTGGATAGTGCCTACTGCAAAGGTATCTTCCAGTGCATTCCAGGGGTCTTCTTCCAGTTGCTTGTGACCCAGTTGCAATTTGCGGTTTTCTTTATCAATGCTCAGGATAACCACATCTATGTCTGCGCCCACTTTGGTGTATTCAGATGGGTGGTTGAAGCGTTTGAGCCAGCTTAAATCGGAGATGTGAATCATACCGCCTATACCTGGTTCCAGTTCTACAAACACGCCGTATGGAGTAATGTTCTTCACCACGCCTTTGTGTTTGCTGCCTTCCGGATATTTGGTTTCGATAGTGCTCCATGGATCTTCGGTCAATTGCTTGATAGACAGACTCATTTTGCGGGCTTCTTTATCCAGCGTTACTACTTTCGCTTCGTATTCATCGCCCAGTTTAAAGAATTCCTTAGCGTTGATTGGCGTATTAGCCCAGGTGATTTCACTCACGTGCACCAGCCCTTCTACGCCAGGCATAATTTCGAGAAATGCACCGTAGTCTTCAATATTTACCACTTTACCCTTTACAGTGGCGCCTTCTACAATGTTTTCTGGCAATACATCCCAAGGATGTGGTGTTAATTGTTTAAGACCGAGAGAGATACGTTTTTTATCATCGTCAAAATCAAGCACTACAACATTCAGCTTCTGATCGAGTTTCAGCACTTCCGCCGGGTGAGAGATACGACCCCACGAAATATCGGTGATGTACAACAAGCCATCCAAACCACCGAGGTCCATAAAGGCACCAAAATCGGTAATATTCTTTACTGTACCTTCCAGCACCTGACCTTTCTCGAGGCGGCTGATGATTTGAGCACGTTGTGCTTCAATATCACTTTCAATCAGGGCTTTGTGCGATACAACGGCATTCTTAATGGCTTCGTTGATCTTCACCACCTTAAATTCCATTGTTTTACCTACAAACTGGTCGTAATCGGTTACGGGCTTCACGTCAATTTGTGAGCCTGGTAAGAATGTTTCCATACCAAATACGTCCACGATCAGGCCGCCTTTGGTTTTGCTGGTTACATGTCCCGTTACCACTTCACCGGTTTTGTGTACTTCTACAATGCGCTCCCATGCACGGAAGATGCGGGCACTCTTACGGCTCAGGTGCAGGTGTCCCTGACGGTCTTCTTTTTCTACTACCATCACTTCCACTACATCCCCGATCTGAAGATCTGCCAGGTCGCGGAATTCGTTCAGCGAAATCAAGCCGTCACTCTTAAAACCAATATTGATAACCGCATCGGTTTTGGTGAGTGCTACCACGGTACCATTTACAATTTCACCATCTTCAATCTGCACAAAAGTATCTTCATATACTTTGTCATATTTTTGCTGGTCTTCTTTGCTGTAATGGGCTACATTACGCTTGTCAATGCTCCAGTCGAAGTCGTCGTGAGCTGCAACAGTTTCAGCTACCGGTTCCTGTACTTTCACATCATTTTGTACTGGCTGCTCTTGTGCAGCATCGGGTTGTGCTTGTCCGTTGTTACCGTCAGCACCCTCCTGTGCAGGTTCATTTGTTGTCGCTGTAGCCTGCTCCTGTGGCTGTTGTGCCACCGGCGTTTGCTCCTGCTGTTCAGCGTTTGGGTTAACAATATTGTTTTCTTCCATAAAAATAAAATCCCGGTTTTTTATTCGGGGTTGCAAAGTTAAGATTTATTACAGTTAAAACGTGCGTAATATTTTCGTTGGATATTGCCATCTGCAATGGGATGATTACCAGTTAAAATAATCTATTTTCACTATATTTACTTACCTAAATTAATTCACAATTGTTGTCTTATTCGTGTACCTGAATTTTAAATATATTATGTATGATGTAAGCTTTTGATGTTTCATCTCCACCACTGGAGAATACCTATCCCGATACAGTCGCAAGGCACGACTGAAGGTTTCTTCTTACATTTGTGCCCTTTTTTCTAAAAATTCTCTTTTGCAGTCAGCTAAACAAAATTTCAGGGTTCAAAAATGGATAACACTGTTATCGGTGGTATTATTCATTGCAAAAATCATTGCGTATTACCTCACGCATTCGTTAGCGATTTTGACTGATGCGCTGGAAAGTATTGTAAATGTAATTGCGGGTTTTATTGGTTTGTATAGTTTATACATCGCTGCAAAGCCACGCGATGAAGGGCATCCTTACGGGCATGGCAAAGCAGAATTTGTTTCTGCAGCGGTAGAGGGTTCGCTAATTGTGGCTGCAGGTATTTTAGTACTGTATCAAACCGTACAGAACTTTTTTGAAGATAGGCCAGTAGGCTCATTGGATAAAGGGTTAATTTTAGTAGGAATAACCGGAATAGTTAATTATGTTGCCGGTTATATCTGTATTAAAATTGGCAGGCGTAATAAATCAGTTGCCTTAGAGTCGAGCGGTAAACATTTGCAGATAGATACCTATTCAACTCTGGCGGTGATTGCCGGTTTAATTATCATTTTATACACCGGGCAATATTGGCTGGATAAAGCAATTGCCATTACTTTGAGTGGGATTATCTTATACAATGGCTATCGTATCATCCGTACCTCATTGGCTGGCATTATGGATGAGGCAGATATGAAACTGCTGACCCGGATGGTGCAATTACTCAATGCTAACCGCCGCGAAAACTGGGTAGATATTCATAACCTGCGGGTAATAAAATATGGTAGTTTGTTGCACGCCGATTTTCACCTTACAGTGCCCTGGTATTTAAACATAAATGAAGCGCACGATGAAATAGATAAACTGAGAACACTGATCACCAGTGAGTTTGGAGACGCTTTCGAAATGTTTGTACACACAGACGGTTGCATACCACCTGCAGGCTGTGCCATTTGCATAAAAAGTGATTGCCCTGTTCGGCAGCACGTACTGGAAAAACGACTTGAGTGGACACTTGCCAATGTTCTCCTGAATGAAAAACATACATTGGAAACTGCACAGTTGAATGAAATGAAGAATAAGAAGCAAAATACAAGAACGGGAGAAACACGCGGTAAAGAATAAGCAACAAGCATAAAAGCTGCAACGGTGAAGATTCAGAAAAAGACATAAAAGTACAAGCGGGTAAATGCAAAGTTGTTAGCTATCACCTATTAGCTAATAATTGTCAACTATTCTTCACCACTTACTAACTACTTCTCTGCAATACCGTAGGCAATGCAATGCCAGCGTTGTGGTACCAATTTATTAAACAATTGTTCATCAACCGCAGCCAATATTTCCCGTTGTGGTTCGTTCTTGCCAAAGACAGATAAAAAGCCGGTAGTTGCTATGTCAACCGTCGAAAATTTTTTCATCAGGGTGTTGATTTCCTGCAGGGATACATACCGCCATTTGCTGCCCCATTGCCGGAATATTTTTCTTATAACATCATGCAATACCGATGACCTTAAGTTTTCTGCAAACAACAACTTGCCACCGGGCTTTAATGCTTTGTACATTTCATTCACGGCTTGCTCCTGTAACCTGTAATTGTTATTTTTCCCTATACCGCCCAGCACTGATTTAAAAACAATTACATCAAAATAATCTTCATACGGGATGCCGGCGGCGTCAATAGTTTCGTATTCTATTTTATCTGCCACTTTGTACTTTAGGTGTAGCTGTTCTGCTTCTTTTGAAATAACAATATCCGAGCAAATCACCTGCTTGTTTTTCAATGCCAGCCACAGGGATAAACCGCCTTCTCTTGCGCCGAGTTCAAGGCAGGTATTAACAGAAGACCAATCTATTTTTTTATCCCAAAAAAGAATGGCCTTACTCCAGGATTGAATGTCCCATTGTACTATGTCACGCATTAACTGTTTATCCATAGAGCTGGGAAAAATGCTAATGCCCGAATATAAAACAGAAAATGGCAAACAGCCTTTAATTAGCAGGTATATTTATGCAGAAATGTGCTTAACTGTTTGTTGGCGGGAGGATACAGGATTTTATAAAAGTTAAAACAATTACATGCAAAACATCACGGTTCAAGGATGTCAGCGTTCAAGGAAACCTGCTTTACCTTATAATACAATATTAATATTGAGGTGCTAAGACCACCAGTGTTTGAAACCTGCATTGCATGTTTGAGAGTAAAGCAACTTCGTCACTGCGAGATTAAGTAAAGCAGTCTGTGCATAGCCGTAAATCATTCTTAACAGGTTAATTGATGTTTATAATAAAGTTTATCATTGATTAGTGCATTAATACTGATGGCTTAGCCTGATTGTACTATCATCCACAGATTGCCTCACTCCGCTCGCAATGACGCAGCACAAGATTGCACTTCAGCAGCTTTCGAACACCTATGGTTCTAAAACCTCTTCATGCTTCTTAATCTTTACTATAACCGATTTAGAAGTTGGCTGATTGCTCACATCAGCTACGCAGCTTATCGGAACTAATACGTTTGTTTCGGGATAATAAGTGGCAACACACTTTTCTGGTATGTCGTATTGTATAACAATAAATTGATGGGCTATTCTTTCAACACCATCATACGTACTGCATATATCCACCACATCACCGTTATACAGTTTTAATGTAGCCATGTCAACGATATTCATAAACACAACACGTCTTTCGTTATGAATACCACGATACCGGTCTTCATATCCATAAATAGTGGTATTAAACTGGTCATGGCTGCGAATGGTCATCATTATCAATTCATCGTCCTTAATTTCAGGGAGCTGCAAGTTGGTAACGGTGAAATTTGCTTTGCCATTTGGAGTATCCCATGCTCTTATACGGCTGCCATTAGGCAAATAAAATCCGCCTTTTTGCCGTACCCGTTCGTTGTAATTATTAAAGCCGTTTACTACTTTTTCAATATCGTCGCGAATAGCGTCGTAATTTTTTTCATACTTATCCCAGTTTATTACTGATTTGGTGCCGAGAGTGGCTTTTGCCAGCCTGCAAACAATTACCGGCTCACTCAATAAATCATCTGATATAGGCTTTAAAATTCCCTTTGACATTTGTACAACACCTGTTGAGTTTTCGCAGGAAACAAACTGAACGATGCCATCATGCTCATCTTTATCGGTACGACCGAGACAAGGTAGAATAAGCGCCTCTTTGCCATGCACCAGATGGCTGCGGTTGAGCTTTGTAGAAACCTGAACAGTAAGATCGCAGTTTCTTAATGCTTCTGCCGTGTAAGTGGTATCGGGAGTTGCAGACAGGAAATTGCCGCCCATTGCAAAGAATACTTTTGCTTTGCCTTCGTGCATAGCGCGGATAGATTTTACAACGTCGTAGCCATGTGTTCTTGGTGGCTCAAAGCCAAATACTTTTTGTATCTGGTTCAGCAAAGCCTCGTGCGGTTTGTCAAGAATGCCTACGGTACGGTCGCCCTGTACATTGCTGTGCCCGCGTACAGGGCAGGTGCCTGCGCCGGGCTTGCCAATACATCCCTTCAGCAATAATAAATTTACAATTTCGCGAATGGTATCTACCGCGTTCTTGTGCTGGGTAATGCCCATCGCCCAGCAAATAATGATTTTGCTTTTACCTTTTAAAACATCCGCCACTTTTTTTATTTGTTCCAAAGGAACTCCAGAAGCAGTAGCAAGATAGTCCAGGCTGTATTTCTTAACCTGCGCAATAAACGCCTCGTAGCCGGCAGTATGTTCTTTTATAAAGGTAGTGTCGAATACAGTGCCGGGCGCCCGTTCTTCTTCTTCCAGCAGCAAATACTCAATGGCTTTTAGTAAAGCCTGATCACCGTTTATTTTGACCTGTAAAAAAATATCGGTCAGCTTTGAATTAATACCAAACACCCCTTTTAGTTTTTGCGGATTGCTGAAGCCAAGCAACCCCGTTTCGTGTAACGGGTTTACCGAGATAATGGTAGCGCCATTGGACCTGCCCTTTTGCAAAGCTGTCAACATACGCGGGTGGTTGGTGCCGGGGTTTTGCCCGATAATCATAATCACTTCTGCTTCATAAAAATCTTCCAGTTTTACCGAGCCTTTACCGATGCCGATTGCCTGCGCTAACGCAAACGAAGTTGATTCGTGGCACATGTTGGAACAATCGGGCAAATTATTAGTACCATATTCTTTGGTGAACAGCTGATACAGAAAAGCTGCCTCGTTGCTGGTGCGGCCCGATGTATAAAAGATGGCTTCATTAGGGTTTGCAAGCTTGTTTAAATGGTGCGCTATTTTATTAAAGGCATCCTCCCAGCTTATCGGCTGATAATGGGTGGCACCTTCCGGCAAATACATGGGTTGTGCAATGCGCCCGTTTTTACCAATGTGAAAATCATCTAATCCGGACAATGCCTTTACTGAATGTTGCGAAAAGAAATCGGGTCGCAACGCTTTGGTGGTGGCTTCATCAGCAACAGCTTTGGCACCATTTTCACAATACTCAGCAATGCCGGAGCGGTCATCATCCGGGTCGGGCCATGCACACGATGGACAATCATAACCCCCTTTTTGGTTGAGTGCTAATAATGCCTTCATTCCACGCCCTACATTCATCTCGCCAAATACATGCTGTGCAGCATGGTACACTGCCTCAACTCCGGCGGCAACTTTCATTGGTTCATCCACCTTTAAACCGCCGGTAAATGTTTCGGGGTTTTCGGCATTGGGCGTTTCCATTTCTTCCTTGTTCATATCAGCAAGCTTTTAAAGGATTTTCAAAATAGTCCGACTGGTCTTCACTTACATCGGCATCAATACATTTGAAATCTTTTTCTATTAAAAGATATAATGTGCCACCATTATGTACAGGCATGTTATAATCGAGCCCTACCATATTAGTAGCTGCCCATTGCTGTAGTAACTGCAGCGGAACATATAAGGTGATGTTTCCATCTGTAAAGTCGGCAGACAGTGTTTCGGTATTAGTGCTTTTAACTGCATAAATCAAAGTGCTGTTTACAAATTCAGTTCTTTCTTCTATATACCCTTTTTCTGCAAATACATCCACTTCCGATTTGGAGAGTCTTATACGAACCGAATTACCCTTGATACGAATTTTCATAATCAGAAATAATTATTCTATGTTCACCGGAATAAATATTAAAAACTTTTTCTCTTAAGAAGCCAATCAGTGTCATTCCAACTTCTTCTGCCATTTGAGCCGCAAGGCTGGAAGGCGCACCCACGGCAGCTACTATTTTAATACCTGCCATCCATGCCTTTTGAATTAATTCGAAAGAGGCTCTTCCGCTTAATAACAAAAGATAGCGATCTAACGGAAACAGCGATTGCGCCAGTGTTGCGCCAATGAGTTTATCTACTGCATTGTGTCGCCCAACATCTTCTCTTGCTAAAATTAAGTTTCCTGAAGTATCAAAAAGTGCGCAGCCATGCAAGCCGCCGGTATTTTCAAATATAGCTTGTGTGCTCCGCAAAAGGGCAGGTAACGTATAAATAGTTGCTGATGAAAACTGAAGTTCATTGTTCTTAATGGCGGGGAGGCGGCATACCGTTCTTACTGCTTCAATAGAAGATTTACCACAAACTCCGCAACTGGAAGTGGTATAAAAGTTTCTTTCCAGCTTACTTATGTCCACTGTTACTTCTTCTTTCAATTCTACCTTCACTACATTCTCGTGCAGTCCATTACAGTGCTTAATGCTATGAATGTCTGCAGCTTCTTTTATAATGCCTTCCGTAAATAAAAAGCCGGTGGCGAGTTCAAAGTCATTTCCCGGCGTGCGCATGGTTACGGAAATATTTTGCTGCTTTCTTTGCAAAAAAGCGCCAAAGCAAAGCCGTATCTCCAGTGGCTCTTCTGCGGCAAGCACATCATTAACGTGGCGTGTGGTGGTGCCATGTACTTTAATAACAGATTTTGATGAAATGGAAGACCTCGACATGAATGATGATTTTTTCAATGCAGAAGCAAGTTCTGCTACTTCAAAGCAAAGTAATGAGGTAAGTTAAGTATTTGCAACGATATAGAAAACAGTAATCTGTTTGCAACATACCGGTTTAGTAAAGGATGTAATTTTTTACAAACAAACTGCCGGGCTATTATTCTCTTTTTACATTGTCTTGCCGCTTTATATAGGATGTACATGAATAATGATATAAATATGATGATCTTTGGAATACAGACTTGCTGTTTTCATCATAGATGCTTAATTCAATTGAAAATCATACATTAAAAGACACCGCTGCTTCTTTTACTGCGCTTATTCAACACCCAAAAGCATTACATTCGCATTGCAAAAATAATATAACATGCAAGCCTGGAAAGACTATTTGGATCAACATAAAGACCGGTTTTTAGAGGAGCTGCTGCAACTATTGCGCATACCCAGCGTAAGTGCCCGCAGCGAGCATAAAGGAGACATGATTGCCTGCGCCAATGCTGTAAAGCAACGGCTGGAAGAAGCAGGTGCCGATACCGTAGCCATCTATCAAACAGCAGGTCACCCGGTAGTATTTGCAGAGAAAAAAACAGATGCCTCCAAACCCACCGTGCTGGTTTACGGGCACTACGATGTGCAGCCGCCCGACCCACTGGAATTGTGGCACAGCGGACCATTTGAGCCGGTAATAAAAGATGGTAAAATATATGCCCGCGGTTCTGCCGATGATAAAGGGCAGTTTTATATGCACGTAAAAGCACTGGAAATATTCACCAAAACCGCCTCGCTGCCGGTTAATATCAAATTCCTGATTGAAGGCGAAGAAGAAATAGGCAGCAGTCATCTGGAAGATTTTGTAAAAGCAAATAAGGAATTGTTGAAAGCCGATGTAGTACTCATCAGCGATACGGCTATGCTCAGTATGCAGAACCCAAGCATAGATGTGGGTGTGCGTGGCTTAAGTTATATAGAAGTAGAAGTAACCGGTCCAAACCGCGACTTGCATAGTGGTGTGTATGGCGGTGCTGTTGCTAATCCTATCACCATTTTAGCCAAAATGATTGCTTCGCTGCACGATGAAAACAATCATGTTACCATCCCGCATTTTTATGATGATGTGGTAGAATCGTCTGCTGCAGAAAGGGCAGAAATGGCAAAAGCGCCCTATGATGAAGAAGAATATAAAAATGATTTGGGGGTAAAGGAATTATGGGGCGAAAAAGGCTATACTACCAACGAGCGAACCGGCATAAGGCCTACACTGGAGGTGAATGGTATCTGGGGCGGGTACACGGGCGAAGGTGCTAAAACGGTATTGCCATCTAAGGCACATGCAAAAATCAGTTGCCGGTTGGTGCCCAACCAAAAGCATCAGGTAATTACAAAACTGGTGATTGATCATTTAAAAAAAATAGCTCCGCCTTCGGTGACTGTTAAAGCCGAAGAACACCATGGTGGAGATCCTTATTTAACGCCCATGGACAGTGTAGAATACAAAGCAGCTGCTAAGGCGCTGGAAACTGCTTTTGGCAAGCCACCCATTCCGGTGCGCGGCGGCGGCAGCATTCCCATTACAGCTTTGTTTGAAAGTGAATTGAATTGCAAAACGGTATTCCTGGGCTTTGGTTTGGATAGCGATAACCTGCATAGTCCGAATGAAAAATTTGAGTTGTTTAATTTTTACAAAGGCATTGAAACCATTCCCTATTTTCATCAGTATTATGCGGAAATGAAAGGATGAGTTTTAATTTGAACCACAGAGACACGAAGATCACAAAGTAGCGCGAAGAAATATAAGGATGATATACTTTGTGTAACTTAGTGTTCTCTGTACTTTGTGGTTCAAAAAATTCCTAACACCAAAAACTAAACTTCTAAATCAATCCATATGCAAAAGTGGTTATTCTTATGTATGCTGATGCCCGTTTTATTTTCCTGCAACTGGATGGGTGAAAGGGTGGAAGGGAATGGACAGCATGCAAATGAAAACAGGCAGGTTAGTTCTTTCAATAGTGTGGAAGCTTCGGGGCCAATGGATATTATTTTGCAAGACGCCCCCAATGCTGGCGTAAGAGTGGAAGCCGACCAGAATTTATTACCTTATATTCTTACTGATGTGGATGGAAAAACTTTACACATTAGAACAAAGAAAGGCTACAATCTTCACTCTGATAATCCTATGAGGGTGTATGTTGCAGCGCCGGTGTTTAATGAAGTGGTTTTAGATGGCAGCGGCAATATTACTTCGCAAGGTATGCTGGTGAACCCTGATGATATGACTTTGAAGTTGAGCGGCTCCGGCAATATTGATATGCAGGTAAATACGCCAGAACTCAAAAGCCTCATGAATGGCAGCGGCAACATAAAGCTGAGCGGCAGTGCCGATAAATGGGTTGCCGGTCTATCCGGTTCGGGCAATATTTATTGTTTTGGTTTAAATACACAAAAAGCTGAAGTAGGTATCAATGGCAGTGGTGATGCCGAAGTAATGGCTTCTAAACAACTGACCTTAAAAATAAATGGCTCCGGGCACATTAAATACAGAGGAAATGCTAATGTTGATTCACATATCAACGGCTCGGGCTCGGTTACTAAAGTGGAGTAATTAATAGTACTAAAAAGTGCAAGAAAATTAGAGATTTGATTTTGAAAGCAGCGAAATAAATGCCTGCAACGTAAGCGTGTTTACTTTAGGAAAAGTGATGTTCTTCAACATGTTGAAGTGAGCATCGTTGGTAATAATATAACCGGCATTAGCAGCAATGGCACAATCCACCAATTTGTTATCATCGGGATCAACTGTAATGAGATTTCAAGAGAAATCAGGCGTATAAAGCCTGACATTTGGTAACCGAAATAGACTTGTCAGTTCATCCTCTACCGAAAACAATTTATACCTAAACTTCAGTTGTTCTTCGTATTCCAAAGCGATTTCATTTGAAATCATCAAGTCTAACTTGTTATTCTTTATTAATTGATATACAAAGTGGTATTAAGATTTAGATGGAACGATTGCTATAAGCACATTCGTATTTACTACAACCCTCATAGGATTACTGGTTTCGATCGTTTAAAATAGCATCAAAATCTTCCTGTGTATAACCAAGTTTCTCAACTGCTGCATCAATTTTTTTCTGCAGCTTGTCCAAAAAATACCTGCCAATTAAATCCTTAATGGCTAATAAATCTTCATCAGATACATTATGGCTGTAAAGCCTTAACAATTCATGCTAAATATTGGTAAACTTGGTTGGTGGCGGAATATGCTCCGGTACAATCTGTTGCTGCTCTTCTGCCATAAAAAATTCATTTACTGTAAAAATAAAACAAAAAGCGGCGAAGTATTTCGCCGCTTTTCTATTTTCAAAACTTCAGTTATACCGTTTTCTCTTCTACTGCTTCCTGTTTCGGCTTTCTGAAAATGGCATATATTTCAATCACCAAACCTAATAAAATAATAATGGGAGCAACGGTAATGCGCATAGTACCATACACCAGCTTCGGATCAAACTGGTTTGGATTTTCATTTCTGCCACCACTCATCAAAAACATGCCTATGGCTACTACAATAGCACCCAGTGCCATCCACTTATAATTATCTTTAGTAAACAGCGAGGTTAAAGGCTGTTTGGCTTGCTTCGGCACAACGTTTCTCGGTGTTGAAGTTGTCCTTTTATTAGGCTGATAAGCCCTTTTTATTTCTGCCATAATAATTTTTCTACGATTAAGCTTGCAAGATTAAGATAAAAATGATAAGGTACAAGGCGCAATGCACAAGATACAGGTATTTAACAAGATTGAAATACACAAGATTGCTCCTGATGCAAGCGCTTCTTAATACAAATCATCCAGTTTTAGCTTCAAATACTTTACCACACTCCGGTGTGTGCTTATCAGTGAGATGCCAACGCCAATTACCAGCATACCACCAAACAGCATTAAGTTCAATTGTAAATCGTGAATGGCTTTCAGTTGCGGAATCCAGTTTTCTGCCCATTGAATTAATAAGAACAGCAACAGTATAGCAATGCCAGAGCTAATTAATCCATTAATCACCGCTCTTATATCCATGGGCTTGGTAATGAACTGCCGCGTAGCGCCCACCATCTGCATTGTTTTAATCAAAAACCGGTTGCTGAACATGGCAAGGCGAATGGTATTATCAATGATTACAATTACAATAATGCACAATATTATCGCTACTACCAAAAAGGCAACTCCAAAAGTTTTGGTCTTTTCATTCACAGTATTCACCAGTGTTTGCGGGTAGGTAATATCACTTATCTGGTCGGGATAAGTGCCCAATAACTGGTTGTTTATTTTTTGCAGGCTGTCTTTGTCAAGGTAATCCGCATTGGCATAAAAATCAATGCTTTCAGGCAGCGGATTGTAGTCCAAGATTTTATCCCAGTCTTCGTTGCCATCTTTATTCCACAAAGCTTTTGCTTTTTCCTTATCAATATATTCTACCTTTTTAGCATAAGGCTTCGTGGCAATAAACTGCTGTATCTGTGCAATCGTATCTTTATTCATTGTGCGCAGGTATGCGCTGATGCGAATGTCTTCTTTAAAAGAATTACCTACCTGCCTGAAATTTAAAAAAATCCAGCCCATCACACCTAACAAAAAGAGGATGAGCGATACGCCGATAATACTGTAAATGTAGCTTGCTTTGCTGCGTTTAGAAGAACCTTTGCCAAATTGCGCCATATGTAAAAGCGGTTTTAGAGGTCGGCAAATTTAGGGGTTTCACCTACATTTGCACACATTCTTAACGCAGCTTTTACGCGCTTAGTATGCAGGTGTTAGCCACAAAGTAGCAAAGACACGAAGAATACAGCTGTTTTTTGTTTTTGTGTATAAAAAGAAAACGAAGACAAAAATTTATTCAGTTAAAGAATAAGAGAGGTTGCGGCGAGCATCACATTCCTCAAAAATCTTTTTGTTTTTGAGTCTTTGTGGCAAAAATTAAAAAATAACAATGGAATATAATTTTAGAACAATAGAGCAAAAATGGCAACAGTACTGGGGGGAAACCAATGCCTATAAAGTAAGTAATAACAGCCCCAGGCCAAAGTATTACGTGCTGGATATGTTTCCCTATCCAAGTGGCGCCGGGCTGCATGTAGGTCACCCGTTAGGATACATTGCCTCTGATATTTTTGCCCGTTTTAAAAGATTGAAGGGCTACAATGTGCTGCACCCGATGGGCTACGATGCGTTTGGGCTGCCCGCCGAACAATATGCCATTGAGCACGGTGTGCACCCGGCAGAAAGCACCAAAAAAAATATAGAAAACTTCAGGAAGCAGTTAGATAAAATAGGCTTTAGCTTCGACTGGAGCCGCGAAGTAAACACCAGCGATCCCCAATATTACAAGTGGACGCAATGGATTTTTTTACAATTATTCAAAAGCTGGTATAACCGCGAAAACGACAAGGCTGAGTCTATCGACACGCTGGTAGCCATTTTTGAAAAAGATGGTAATCAGTCTGTAAACTATTACGATGCTGCATTATTTTCTGCTGATGAATGGAATACTTTTTCTGAAAAAGAACAGCAGGATATTCTGATGCAATATCGTCTTTGCTATTGCGGCTATGGCGAGGTGAACTGGTGCGAAGCATTGGGTACCGTACTGGCAAATGATGAAGTAGTAAATGGTGTGAGTGAGCGCGGTGGCTATCCCGTGGTAAAAAGGAAACTACGCCAATGGTACTTACGTATTACTGAATATGCTGACCGGCTGTTGCGTGGCCTGGATAATGTAGATTTTAGCGATGCCATGAAAGACATGCAAAGCAACTGGATTGGTAAAAGCTATGGTGCAGAAATAGACTTTGCCATTCGCAGCGATAAGTTTGCTACGATAGAAGATGAGCAGCGCCGTAAATTGAAAGTATATACGACGAGACCGGATACAATTTATGGTGTTGACTTTATGGTAGTAGCACCCGAGCACGAACTCATAGATTTGCTCACTACCGATGAACAGCGCGAAGCGGTGGATGAATATTTAGCGTATGTAAAAAGCCGCAGCGAGCGCGAACGCATGGCAGAGAAAAAAATTACCGGCGTGTTTACCGGCGGCTATGCCATCAACCCATTTAATAACCGCCATATTCCGGTTTGGATTTCGGAGTATGTGCTGGCTGGCTATGGTACCGGCGCTATTATGGCGGTGCCTTGCGGCGATGAGCGCGATTTTAAATTTGCAAAGCATTTCGATATACCCATTACTAATATTATAGGCGAACATTTTAATGGCGAGGAAGCCAATCCCACCAAAGATGCCATGCTCACCAACAGTGACTTTTTGGATGGTATGCTCATGCGCGATGCAATGAAAGTGGTGATGGATGATCTGGAAGGTTATGGCAAGGGCAAGCGTAAAGTGAACTATAAAATGCGCGATGCCGCATTTAGCCGCCAGCGCTACTGGGGTGAGCCATTCCCGATTATTTGGAAAGATGGTATTGCTTATCCACTGGATGAAAGTGAATTACCATTGGAATTGCCTTATGTAGAAAAGTATGGACCGGGACCGGAAGGGGAAGGTCCGTTGGCGAATGTAAAGGAGTGGTCCCTCATCCCCAGCCCTTCTCCACAGGTGGAGAAGGGGGCGTTGGGAGCAGCGAATGTGCCTAAATACAGCGTTTATACGCCTGCACAATATGAATTGGCAAAACAAATGCGCAAGGAGCATACCGAAGCAGAAGAAATTTTGTGGCAGGCTTTGCGCAACAATCAGTTAGGTGTAAAGTTTAGAAGGCAGCATCCGATTGATGCTTTTATAGTTGATTTTGTTGCATTGCAAAACAAATTGGTTGTAGAAGTGGACGGTGGTTATCATGAAACAGAAGAACAAAAGCTGTACGATGAGAATCGAACAAAAGTTTTGAATGAAATCGGCTTCACTGTTATTCGCTTTACCAATGAAGAAATATTACACAATCTTGATGCTTCTTTAAACATAATCAAAGAAGCCATTAACTTAGAAGTTGCCCCAAATCCCCTCTCCACCCGTGGAGAGGGGCAAGGGGTGAGGGAAACCAACACCATGCCTGGTTATGCCGGTTCTTCCTGGTACTTTTTGCGCTATATGGACCCGCACGATGATGCTATCTTTTGCAGCCGCGAAGCCAGCGATTACTGGAACCAGGTGGACTTATATATTGGCGGAACAGAGCATGCAGTTGGACATTTACTGTACAGCCGCATGTGGACAAAATTCCTGTACGATTTAGATTACATAGGTTTTGATGAACCGTATAGAAGATTGCTGAATCAGGGAATGATACAAGGGAGCAGCCGGTTTGTGTATAGGTTTGAACCTTTGGAAATCTCAGTTAACACATCAAGTCCAATCTTTATTTCACATGGATTATATGAGCAATGGAAGGAAGGAAATTTATCAACCCCCACAATTCTTGACTTACTAAATGAAATAATCCCTAATTACTGTAATAAAGAAAATTATTCTAAAGCGAAAATTTTAATTTCTAAACTTCATGTAGATGTAAATATTGTTGATGGTGTTGAATTAGACATTGAAGCGTTTAAAAAATGGCGTAATGGAGAATATGCAAATGCAGAGTTTATATTAGAAGACGGCAAATATATCTGCGGCATAGAAGTAGAGAAAATGTCTAAATCAAAATTCAACACCGTCAATCCGGATGACCTGGTAAACAAATACGGCGCAGATACCTTCCGCATGTACGAGATGTTTTTAGGTCCGGTAGAGCAAAGTAAACCGTGGGATACCAAGGGCATTGAAGGTGTGCATCGCTTTTTGAAAAAATTGTGGCGTTTGTTTTTTGATGAACTAAAAGGCAAAGTCTGGAATGAAGAAAAAGCTACGTCCCAGGAATTAAAAGTATTACACAAAGCCATTCAAAAAATAGAAGCCGATACCGAGCGCTTTAGCTTTAACACTGCCGTGAGTGCCTTTATGGTATGTGTAAATGAACTGAGCGATTTAAAATGCCAAAAGCGCGAAATACTGGAGCCATTGCTCATTTTACTTACCCCGTATGCACCACATATTGCAGAAGAGTTGTGGAAACAATTAAGCAATCAAAGCAGCGTGCTGGATGCTTCTTATCCAAAACTGGAAGAAAAATATTTAATAGAATCTACCAAAGAATATCCGGTAAGCATCAATGGTAAAATGCGTACTTCAGTAGTGCTGCCTGCCGATGTAGAACAGGAGCAAGCCGTGGAAGCAGTGATGAATAATGAGGTAGTGCAGAAATGGACTGTCGGCAAACAGGTCAAAAAGTTCATTTTTGTAAAAAATAAAATGGTGAATGTAGTAGTATAGGTAATTTTAAGAGAAGCGAACTAAACGCTTAGCCGGTTCCGAACCCTGCCAGCGTTATTTATAGTAAGGCATAGAGCAGCAATTGCTTCTATGCCTTTTTCTTTAGAGGGATATTATTGGTGCAGCATTCAATTTTACAGTTTTGTAACTTACATTTGCAGGCAGTATTTCAAATCCCAATCTTGTTGTATGACGTGGAAACGTGCTTTTACCTCCTCTATTGGTAGAAAAATTGTTATGAGTCTTACCGGTCTGTTTCTTATTCTTTTTTTGATTGTGCATGTGAGTATTAATGCCTGCATTTTCAATACTTTATTTGATGCAGGCGATAAAGGCGATACTTTCAACCGTGCTGCTTATTTTATGGGTTCTACCTTTTTGATCAGAGTAATGGAAATTGGACTGTTCGTCCTGTTTTTCATTCACATCATTCAAGGTTTAATGATTGCCTCCAACAACAGTACCAGGCGCGGTACGCCTTACCAGATAAAATATGGCAACCGTGGCAGTCGCTGGTACAGCCGTAGTATGGGCTTGCTGGGTACACTGATATTGCTTTTCCTTATTGTACATATTGCACAGTTTTGGGTGCCTTCGCGCTTTGGACAGTTAGAAGAAGTGCAGGTGCGCAATGGTACCGCAATGGTACATAACCTTTTCCTCCGCATGGAGCAGGTGTTTTCTCACTTGTGGGTAGTAATACTGTATGTACTGGGTTGCATCTCTTTGGGGTATCACCTGGCGCACGGCTTTCAAAGTGCTTTCCGTACATTAGGTGTGCACAACAAAAAGTATGTGCGTATGCTGGTAGTATTGGGCAACTGGTTCTCCATTCTCATTACTATTGGTTTTATATCTATGCCGGTAAGTATGTACTTCGGCTGGGTGCATCAATAGGTTAAATGTTGAATATTTGTTAGTTGAAAATCGGGAAAAAAATTGCTTACCGGTATAGTAAGTAAATGCTGATAAAGATGGATCATTGAGAATAAGTTTAAAGCGTCTGCTCATTACGTACATTTTAAGCTTCGTTATAAACAATCGCTGAATAATAAGCAGATGTTGAAGTGAGTTCCGCCACTGGCGGTTCCGGAAACCCGATGGCAACACAATAGTTCGTAACATTATAAAATAATAAAGCAAAGGGTGCAGCCCGATGCCTGAAAATATAAACCGCGTTTAGTATGTTGGATTCAAAAATACCGCCGGGAAGGCTTGAAGAAAAATGGACAGATTATAAAGGACATTGTAAGCTGGTAAACCCTTCTAATAAGCGTAAACTGGATATTATCGTTATCGGTACCGGGCTTGCCGGTGCCAGTGCAGCCGCATCGCTTGCCGAGCTGGGGTATCAGGTAAAAGCATTTTGCTTTCAGGATTCGGCACGCCGCGCACATTCCATAGCGGCACAAGGTGGCATTAATGCTGCTAAAAATTACCAGAATGATGGTGACAGTATTTTCCGACTATTTTATGATACAATCAAAGGCGGCGACTACCGCTCGCGCGAATCAAATGTGCATCGCCTCGCCGAAGTAAGTGGCAACATCATAGACCAATGCGTTGCTCAAGGCGTGCCTTTTGCCCGCGAATATGGCGGCTTGCTGAGCAACCGTAGTTTCGGTGGTGTGCAGGTACAACGTACTTTTTATGCAGCCGGGCAAACCGGTCAGCAACTACTCATTGGCGCTTACCAGGCATTGGAAAGACAAGTAGCTTTGGGCAATATAACAATGTACAGCCGTCATGAAATGCTGGAGATTGTAAAAATAGATGGCAAGGCTCGCGGCATCATTGCACGCAACCTCATTACCGGCGAGTTAGAAAGGTATTTTGGTCATGCGGTGCTCATTTGCAGCGGTGGTTATGGCAATGTATTTTACCTCAGCACCAATGCTATGGGCAGCAATGCAACTGCAGCCTGGAAAGCGCATAAACAGGGCGCTTACTTTGGCAATCCCTGCTTTACGCAAATTCACCCTACGTGTATACCGGTAAGCGGCGAACATCAATCGAAGCTGACGCTGATGAGCGAATCGCTGCGTAATGATGGGCGTATTTGGGTGCCTAAAAAGAAAAATGATACCCGCCGCGCCAATGAAATACCGGAAGATGAAAGGGATTATTACTTAGAAAGAAGATATCCTGCCTTTGGTAACCTCGTGCCGCGCGATGTAGCCAGCCGTGCTGCTAAAGAAAGGTGCGATGAAGGCTATGGTGTAGGTACGAGCAAGCAAGCCGTGTATCTCGATTTTGCTGCCGCCGTAATGCGTTATGGTCATATTGAATGTAATAAGCATGGTATTGCTAATCCTTCTGCCGAGCAGCAACGCGCATACGGATTGGAAGTAATTAAGGAAAAATATGGTAATCTCTTCGACATGTATGAAAAGATTACCGGCGAAAACCCTTATGAAGTGCCAATGCGCATTTACCCTGCTGTACATTATACCATGGGCGGCTTGTGGGTAGATTATGAACTGCAAACTACCGTACCGGGCTTGTATGCGCTGGGCGAAGCCAACTTTAGCGATCACGGTGCCAACAGACTCGGCGCAAGTGCCCTGATGCAGGGCTTGGCAGATGGCTATTTTGTAATTCCTTATACCATTGGTAATTATTTGGCCAATGAAATCCGCACAGCGCCTATACCCACCGACCATCCTGCGTTTGTGGAAGCAGAACAAAAAGTAGCAGACCGTTTGAACAGGCTGATGAATATAAAGGGTACCCAAACGGTAGAAAGTATGCACAAGCGCCTCGGCAAAATCATGTGGAACAAGTGCGGCATGGCGCGTAATGCAGCAGGCTTAAAAGAAGCTATTCAGGAAATACGAGCATTGAGGGAGGAATTTTGGAGGGATATACGCATCCCGGGCAGTATAAAAGGGGTGAATAATGAGTTGGATAAGGCAGGGCGTGTAGCTGATTTTCTGGAGTTGGGCGAATTGATGTGTATTGATGCGCTTGACCGTAATGAAAGCTGCGGCGGTCACTTTAGAGAAGAATACCAGACCGAAGAAGGGGAGGCATTGCGCGACGATGAAAATTACATGTTTGTATCTGCCTGGGAATATGCAGGTGATGGCAAATGGAATTTGCATAAAGAAGAACTGAACTACGAAGTGGTTAAGCCAACACAACGTACTTATAAATAAGAGAAGCCCTTCCCTGAAGGGGGCGGGGCAAAAACTAAAGAAATTAACTAAATAAGAAATAAACAGAGCTTTAAAATACCCTTTTAGGGATGGGGGCTTTTTATGGAACATTATACAATGAATCTCACACTCAAGGTGTGGAGGCAGGAAAATAGCACAGCACAAGGGCGCTTTGAAACATACCAGGTAAGCAATATCTCCAGCGAGATGAGCTTCCTCGAAATGTTTGATGTACTGAATGAACAATTGGTAATAGAAGGCAAAGACCCGATTGCATTTGACCACGATTGCCGCGAAGGTATTTGCGGTTCGTGTTCTATGTATGTGGATGGAAAGCCACATGGTCCCTGGCGGCATAATACTGTGTGCCAGTTGCACATGCGTGCTTACAAAGATGGCGATACGATTGTAGTAGAGCCGTGGCGTGCAAAAGCATTTCCGGTAATAAAAGATTTAATGACCGACCGCTCGGCATTTGACCGTATTGTACAAGCCGGCGGTTATATTTCGGTAAACACCGGCAATGCAGTGGATGGTAATGCCACGCCTATAGAAAAGGAAAAGGCAGATAATGCATTTGGCGCAGCTATGTGCATTCAATGTGGTGCATGTGTGGCAGCTTGCCCCAATACTTCGGCTATGTTGTTTACGGCGGCTAAAGTATCGCATCTGGCGCTGCTTCCGCAAGGTCATCCCGAGCGCAAAACGCGCGTGCTGGATATGATAGCACAGCATGATAAAGAGGGTTTTGGTTCCTGCACCAATATTGGCGCGTGTGAAGCAACTTGTCCAAAAGATATTTCGCTGAGCAACATCGCCCGCCTGAATAAAGAATACCGGAATGCAGCTTTGGTAGAATAATAGGAAAGACGGATGAAAATAACACATGCCAGCCTGCAGGCAGACAAGGATGACACGGACTAAAGCACAGATTTTAGACAAAGAATTGGAATTTATGTGTAACCAGATTAATCCACATTATAACTCATTCTTATCCACCATGCCGCTGCGGTATCCTCCGTATCTAAGTAATTCTCACCAATCATTCGTGTAAAAATAATCTGTGCTTTAGTCTGGTCATCCATATGCTAAGCCTCTGCTTTATACAAAGGAATATCTAAGATAAAAGTACTTCCCTTGCCCAATGTACTTTCTACCTTTATTTTTCCCTGATGCGCATCCACTACCTGCTTCACATAGCTCATACCTAAACCAAAACCTTTTACGTTGTGTACGTTGCCGGTGTGGGCGCGGTAGAATTTTTCAAAAATGCGCTTTACGGTTTCCTTACTCATTCCAATACCATTATCCTGCACCTGAATAACCAGATAGCGTGTAGTACAGTGTGTAGTAATTATCAGATGCAGATCTTCCTTGCTATATTTTACTGCATTATCTATCAGGTTATTAATAAGGTTGGTAAAATGCACTTCATCGGCACTGATGAGGTCATTTTTAGCATTCAGATGCAGCTCTGCCGTTCCACCTTTTTCTTCTAACTGTAGCTTAAAACCATTCAGTACTTTTTCGATGACAGCATGTGCATTGAGCGGCGCAAAGTTGAGTTTTAGTTCATTTTTATCCATCAGTGCAGCCTGTAATATCGTTTCTACATGCTTGTTCATACGCTTGTTTTCCTGGCGTATAATGCCACTGAAATAATTGCTTTTTTCGGGATTGCTTTGCACTTTGCTGTTTTGCAGCGCATCCACCGCCAACGATATGGTTGCCAGTGGTGTCTTCAGCTCATGCGTCATATTGTTGATAAAATCGTTCTTTATTTTGCTTAAATTCCGTTGGTTGATAATGGTTTTTACGGTAAGGAAAAAAGCAGCAATAACAATAATGGTAAAAGCTACCGAGCTAAGCAACACCCAGAGCAGCGAGTTACGTACTTCTTTATTAAAATTGGGTACCGAAATATAAATATGTTCAAAGGCTGGTTGGGGAATATCATTATTTACTTCCGACATTACCGGTGTATAAAACGTTCGGCTATTGATAGAATCGTTATACACACTAAAAAAATACTTCGACTGCATTTCCACTTCCATTTCGCTGGCATTGGAAGTAATGGCAAACTCAAAGGGCAGGTTTTTTAAACCCTCTTTGCTGAGTGCTTTTTGCAGCTTTACATATATTTCATTCGTTGTATAGCGCGAGGAAATGAGCGCAGGACGAACGGTAAAATTAAAATCAAACGGAAACAGGTGCATGCCCGAACGCGGTAACCGCATTGCCGGAACTGGCCCCTGGTTGCTTAGCTCACTGGCAACCGAAGAAATAGCCTTTGTTATTTTGATTTCATAATTATCCTGCTGTACCCGTAACAGGTTGTTGAGCCAGGATATCTGGATAACAATAATACCCAGCACCGAGAGCGCAACCAGCACTACAATAACAGGAAATATTTTTTTCATTGCGACAAAATAAAAACAACCTGTCATGTAAACAACAGGGTACAGGTTGTTTATAATCAATTTAACGGCCAAATGATTGTCCTTAACCTGCAAAGAGGAATTATTATCATCTTACAGAGCTGTGTGAGGACTAATAAGCGTAAATTGCTGCTCAGTCTTTTCTTACAACATTATCGCATTCAATACCAAATCCTGCCACATTCACTAATCCGGTTAACTAACGAGCCTTACAGTAATCTTCTTTCTGTTACCTTCACCTTGTGTTAATTTCTCAAGATACATTAGAAGCAATACTACAACAATCTGCAAATACTTTTCATCCGGTAGTGCCTTTTCATCCGGCAGAAGATAAATTATTGCGCATGGATTTTACGGCAACTAATAAAAATATCAAGGAAGAATGGTTATTAAATACCGAAACGTTTTGCAGTTACATAGATACTTTATTACAGCAAAAAAATTGCACGTACGGTATTGGCGGCTACAATGAGTACCGCACTATTTACAGCCGCAGTGATGTATTTGATGCCGGCAGTAGCAGCGAAGAGCCGCGCCGCCTACACCTGGGAATTGATATTTGGGGTAAAGCGGGTACGCCTGTGTTTGCACCGCTTAATGGCACCATACATAGTGTTGCCTTCAACGACCGTTTTGGCGATTATGGTGCTACTATTATAACGCAGCATCAGCTTAATGGCGAGCTGTTTCATATTTTATACGGACATTTAAGCCTTGCTGATTTAACCAATGTAACTGCTGGTAAACACATAACTGCGGGTGAAGTAATTGGTCATTTCGGGCAGCCATTTGAAAACGGTAGCTGGCCGCCGCACCTGCATATTCAGGTAATAAAAGATATGCAACATAACATTGGTGATTACCCCGGCGTATGTCGCTACAGTGAACGGGAAGTTTACCTGCACAATTGCCCCGACCCCGACTTCATTTTAAGAATGATGCAGTACGCTCAATAGCATAGGATGAAATTTGAATAATGATTGGACTGATAAAATGCGCCGGTGAAACTGATTCATCCACTTAATAAATTCTTTCTTGCACGCGCTGCAACCGTGCTATTTATATGCTCAAATGATTTGTGCAATTCTTGTAATTCACATTTGAGCAATTCGTGTATAAAAATCCGTGCTTAGTCCGTATCATCCCTGTCTGCCGACAGGCAGGCGTGTGCCGTAAACTGTTCAACCAGCAATTTCCATTCTTCCGGCAGACTTACATCAGGCATTGATTCACCAGCTCTGTTGTACCAATAATTTGCATTCCATTGGTCGCCTTCTACGCGATGCAAATAGGCATGTACACGAGCGGCTGTTTTATCCGAAAGATGATCTACCAAACTATGCGCTTTGTTCCAGTTGCCCTTGGCATCGTACCACAACGCTTGCAGATAAACCGATGCATCTTTTGGCGGCTGGTTTTGTGTAAGACTTTCTTCAAATTTTTGTAATGCAGACATACAATAATTTTAGCGTTTTTCTATCTGGTGGTAAAAGCCACCAAAGTTGTTTTTTTGCATCGCTTCTTCGTTAAAGAAGTCGTGCGGAAAGCCAAGTTCTATGGCACTGATGGCATTCAATCGTTCCATAGCTTCAACTGGCAAGATTATATCAATAACTTTCAGGTTATCTTCCAACTGGCTCAGCTTTGTAGCACCCACAATGGGTATGCAGTGAAAATCTTTTTGCATCGTCCACTTCAATGCCACCTGTGATGGCTGCACGCCCAGTTCATCAGCTATAGCAATCACCTCCCTGGTGATGCGTTCACTCCTTTCATTCAGCCGGTTGCTGCCTTCTTTCAATCGCCCACGATCGCCGCGCAGGTATTTGCCGGTGAGCGCGCCGCCGGCCAGCGGTGCCCAGGGTGTTACGGTTATTCCAAAATGTTTTGCCATGGGCAGCAACTCTCTTTCGGGTGTGCGTTGCAGCAAACTATATTCTATTTGCAGGGCAATGAATTTGCTCCAGCCCATCAGTTCCGCCATAGTGTTGGCTTTTGCCACAATCCAAGCCGGCGTATCGCTGATGGCGGCATAGTTTATTTTGCCTTGCCGCACCAAATCATCTAATCCGCGCAATACTTCATCTACCGGCGTCAAAAAATCCCAGGTGTGCAAATAGAGCACATCAATAAAACCAGTATTCAACCGCTTCAGGCTCGCTTCCACACTGCGCATCATGTTTTTGCGGTTATTGCCGCTGGCATTTACATTCGTCAGGTTATCGAACAACGAGTATTTGGTAGCAATCACAAATTGGTCGCGGTCGCGGT
Organism: Ilyomonas limi; assembly: GCF_005233845.1. Lineage (GTDB taxonomy): Bacteria > Bacteroidota > Bacteroidia > Chitinophagales > Chitinophagaceae > Ilyomonas > Ilyomonas limi. The sequence continues at coordinate 255,749 of NZ_SZQL01000002.1, read as the reverse complement.
GGGTTACAAATTCACCAATAATTTTTTCGCTTGTGCCTGCTTTATAAAAATTGGCAGTATCCAAAAAGTTGCCGCCAGCATTGGCAAAGGCTTCCATAATGCTAAAGCTCGTTGCTTTATCCGCGCCCCAGCCGTTTTCGGTTCCGAAGCCCATGGTACCAAGGCATAGCTCGGATACTTTTAAGCCCGAAGTGCCTAAGAGTTTATACTTCATTGAATTTTTTTTAAATAAATATGAACTACACAAAGATAACTGCTAACATTCCATTGCCTGACGCAGGAGTGGCATTGGAGCACAAAAGTTGATTGAAGCTATATAGTTTACAATTTATCCGTTATCCTCATAGAAGTTCGCCCATCTGCTATTAGGATAGACAAGTGATAGCGGTATTTCTTTACTTCTTACTGCTAAATATTCCATTCGTATCTTTAGTATCAGGGTAAAAAGATCTAAACTGATTTGTCTGTCCTACCTGAATCCAAATCCTTCCACAATTTTCACACTCATAGATAGTTTGTGTTTTGTTAGCAAGATAACTTGTAAGGAGGTCGTGTATCATTTGTGACTTATTTAAATCTGTTGGATAACCAGGTAAAAATTTTCTTTTATCCATTCTGATTTTTTCCCGTTTTTTCCGCTTCCATAAGTGCGTCAATATTATCGGTATGGACATCCGACACATTGTAAATTTCTATCTCTGGTAAGATGTATCCCTTGAACGGAATATTATCTTTTTGGTCAGCAAGCGTGTGTCCACATTTACATCTTAGCTTACTCATATGTTTTTATTGAAATAGCCGCTTGTTATTGGTTTAAACCAGCCGCTAAGCTATTATATTTGTACCTTATCTTTACTGCATGACGCTTACCAGTTTATTGATTACAGCATCGGCGGCACTGCTGCTCATTATGCTTTTTGCAGGTGTAGAAACGGCTTTCATCAATGCCAACCGGCTGGGTATTGAACTAAAGAAAAAACAAGGGCGCCGCAGCGGCATTATCCTATCCAACTTTATAGAGGAGCCGGGAAAATTTATAAGCGCCTCTGTTGCCGCAACCGTTATTTTTATCACCATATTTTCGTTGTTGGTAGCCTGGATATTGCAAATAAGCCTGTGGACAGTGCCTTTTTTTGCGAGTATAGAAAATGAATACCTACGGCTGTTTATTGATGCATTGGTAGCCATCTCCATTGTACTGTTTTTTGTAGAGTACATTGCCAAAGCCATTTTCAAGGCAAAAAGCGATACGCTGCTTTCTTTCTTTGCCCCTGTAGCCCAATTTTTTTACCGTATTTTTTATCCTGTAGCTACTATTTTTATTGCTATTGCACAAGGCATTTTAAAGTTTTTATTCAATGTAAGAATAAAAGACAACGACCCTTTTGCAAAAGCTGATATTGAGCATTTTTACCAGCAAAGCAAAGAGCAGGATGAGGAAAATCCCGATCGCAACAAAGAGTTGTTTGAAAATGCGCTCTCACTGCCAATGGTAAAAGTGCGCCAGTGCCTGGTGCCGCGTACCGAAATTGAAGCGGTGGACATTCATACGTCCATTGCTGCAGTAAAAGAAAAATTAATTGAAACCAGGTTGAGCAAAATGGTCGTATATAATGGTAACCTCGATAATATTCTGGGCTACGTGCATCAGTTGGATTTATTTAAAAAACCTATTGATATACAATCGGTGTTGCTGCCCATACCTGCGGTGCCTGAGAGTATGAGCGCCACCGATCTCATCAATAAATTTTCGCGAGAACGGAAAAGTATAGCATGGGTGGTAGATGAGTTTGGCGGCACTGCCGGCATAGTAACAATGGAAGATGTACTGGAAGAAATTTTTGGCGATATACAGGATGAATACGATACAGAAGAACTGGTGGACAAGCAGTTGAGCGAAAATGAATACATTTTTTCGGGGAGAATGGAGCTGGATTACCTGAATGAAAAGTATGATTTTGATTTTCCTGAGAATGAGGCGGAAACACTTTCGGGCTATATTATAGAGCAGTACAAAAGTATTCCGCGGCAAAAAGAACGCATTATCATTGGGCGCTATGAGTTTGATGTGCTGAATGTAGGCAATACCCGTATTGAAACTATTAAAATGAAAGTATTGCGTTAACAACTGCACCCATACCTTTGCAACCTTTAAGACTGTTTTTTACCTAATGGCAAACTCTTTATTAAACCGCGGCGGACATGCAGATTCCGCGGAAATGTCTTTTATAGATCATCTGGAGGCGCTTCGCTGGCATATTATCCGTTCGGTTATTGCCATAGTTATTGTAGCAGGTGTTATTTTTTATTATCATGAGTGGGTGTTCGATTATATTATTGCCGGCCCCATCAACCCTGATTTTGTAAGTTATACTGCACTTTGCAAGTTCAGTCACTGGCTACATACAGATGCACTTTGTCTCAATGGCATCAACATAAAGATGCAGACCACTACTTATGGTGGCCAGTTTTTGGGTAGCATCAGTATGGCGCTGGTAGGTGGCGTTATTGGCGCTTTCCCCTATATATTCTGGGAGTTCTGGCGCTTTGTGCGTCCGGCTTTAAAGCCTAAAGAGTTGCGTAATACCCAATTCATCATTTTTTGGGTGTCTTTCTTCTTTTTTTTAGGCGCAGCCTTCGGCTATTTTGTTTTAGGTCCGTTCACTTTCAATTTTCTCGCATCGTTTAATATCGGCGGATCGGGCTTGCTGGTAACGCAACCTACCTTAGACGATTATTTAGATAATCTTACCAATATTATTTTGGGTTGCGGCTTAGCGTTCGAACTTCCGGTGCTGGCTTCAGTACTTACGCGTATCGGGCTAATCACCCCTATGCTTTTGCGCAGCTCGCGCAAGTATGCCATTGTAGTTATTCTTATCGTATCGGCAGTTATTACACCCAGTCCCGACTGGATAAGCCAGCTCATTGTATTTACGCCTCTTTTCCTGCTTTATCAGTTAAGCATCATTGTATCTGCCCGCGTGTATAAGCGCGACCAGGAGGAGGAGAAGAAAGAATGGGAATAATTTTTTAATGAATAGAAGTAACTACAAAGGCTAAGCTTTTCAACAAGCTTAGCCTTTATTATTAAAATGATTCTCTAACGCCAGCGTTTTATCAGTAGCCTCAATATTATTCAGTGCTTACTAAATTCAACTTCACAAAACTAAACAGCACCTTTTCATACCTTCAGGTAAGACATAATTCCTGTGAGTTGAATATTCACAATTGACAATTCACCATTCACAACTCACAATATTTTCACCCTTTCGCCGCATAATTATTCCGCATTGCCGTATTTGCAAAAAACGGAACAAGTTGGCGTTTATATTTGCGCCGCGCAATCTTATCACCGGCAAAGTGGATTGTTGTTTGCTATCACTACACACATTTGACTTTTTTATAACCAATCAATTTTATCATGATAACCAATCGAGTGAAAGGACTTTTATTTTTTTTGGGTATAATGACAGCACTATACTCCAATGCTCAAACTTCCAGTTACGACCAGCACGAAGCATTTGCGCCGATGTTTTATCCTATGTATGGCGATGAAGTAAGAGCTGCCGATGGTACGCCGGGACCTAAATACTGGCAAAACCGCGCCGATTACAACATTGACGCAAAGCTGGATGATTCGCTGCAATCTATCAGTGCTACAGTGCAGATAACTTACACCAACAACAGTCCGCAAACACTGCCGTATGTATGGCTTCAATTGGATCAGAACATTTACAACCAGCAGTCGCGCGCGGTGGCGGCAACCGCTATTGGCGGTGGCAGATGGGCAAACCGCAACAGCTTCAACGGTGGTTACAACATTCAATCGGTAGAAGTGGTCCAAAACGGCAAAGCGCAGAAAGCCGATTACCTCATCAGCGATACACGTATGCAGGTAAAGCTGGCAAACAGCATTAAAGCGCAAGGCGGCACCCTGCAATTGAGAATCAGCTACAATTTTGACATTCCCGAATACGGTACCGACCGCATGGGCAGATTAAAAACGCAGAATGGCTGGATAAATGAAATAGCGCAGTGGTACCCGCGTATGTGCGTGTATGATAATGTAAATGGATGGAATACCCTGCCATATCTTGGACAAGGAGAATTTTACCTGGAGTATGGCGATGTTACCTATAGCATTGATGCACCGGCAAACCAGATCATTGTTGGGTCGGGCGAATTATTAAACCCCAAAGACGTACTCACCCCCGAACAAATAAAAAGATGGCAGCAAGCAGAAAACAGCGATAAAACGGTAATGCTGCGCACTGCTGCCGAAGTAACCGATCCATCTTCACGCCCTACCGGCAAGAGCCGCGTTACCTGGAAATTCAGATGCACTAACACGCGCGATGTAGCCTGGGCCTCTTCGGCTGCTTTTGTGTGGGATGCTGCACGCATGAATTTGCCCGGCGGCAAAACAGCATTGGCTATGAGTGCTTACCCGGTAGAAGTGGCACAAGACACAGCCTGGAGCCGCAGCACCGAATATGTAAAAGGTGCTATTGAATTTTACTCCAAATATTTATACCCTTTTACCTATCCTACAGCTACCAACGTAGCGGGTATTGTAGGCGGCATGGAATACCCCGGTATTGTGTTTTGCGGCTGGAGGGCCAAAAAAGGTGGTCTTTGGGGCGTAACGAGCCACGAATTTGGGCACAACTGGTTCCCGATGATTGTAGGCAGCAACGAGCGCAAGTTTCCGTGGATGGATGAAGGCTTTAATACCTTTATCAATAGCCTTGCGGACAGTGCTTTTAATAATGGCGAATATTTAGATAGTAATGCTGCTAATCATCTGCGCTATGCAAGGTATTTCTTCCACGATAGCAGCGAAAGCATCTTTACCGTACCCGATATAACGCAACCACGTAACCTTGGGGCAGTAGCGTATAGTAAGCCCGGCATGGGTTTGACCTTGCTGCGCGAAAGTATTTTAGGCAGAGGCAGGTTTGATAGTGCCTTCAGTTTCTATGTGCATCAGTGGGCATTTAAGCACCCTACGCCATACGACTTTTTCCATTGTATAGAAAACTACAGTGGCGAAACACTGGATTGGTTTTGGCGTGGCTGGTTTATGAACCAGTGGAAAATAGATTTGGCTGTAGAAGACATAAATTATATAGGCAGAAATCCGGCTAATGGCAGTATTATTACCATTGCCAGCCTGGGGCAATTGCCAATGCCGGCTACAGTGGAAGTGACCGAGGCGAATGGCAAAACCAACCGTGTGCAGTTGCCGGTAGAGGTATGGCAGCATGGCGGCACCTGGAAGTTTAAGTATAACTCAACCAGCCCGATAACCAAAGTGGTGATAGACCCGGATAAAAGTTATCCTGATGTAAACAGGAGCAACAATTTCTGGATATCAGAATAAGTGTTTTACTGCTGATATAAATAAAAACACCCGGTAATATGCCGGGTGTTTTTATTTGGGTGATTACATTGATTTTAGTTTTTTCATAAACGTACCAAAGGCAGGAGCCAACGCTTTAAATAAAGAATATTTTCTGTTTTTTTGCATCACTTCACTAAATAGTTTTAACCCAAGAGCAAATTCAGCCGCCTCATTTTTATTGTTGAATATATTTTTCGCCTGTATTATTTCGATGATTGAGAATACATCATCATAATTATTGGACTCCGGTTGCAGAGGCTTATGTACCGCCCTGCTCCTTTTAACGTAGCAAAATGCTGTAATGTAACTTTATTGCTGTAATGTAATTTTATATTAATGTGCCCGCTTCTCCATAATATGTTTGTTGATTTAAGAAAAGAAAGTATAACGCCGTATAAAAACATACATCCTTTTATAAAGCAGTATCACTATTTGAAACCAAGATTCCTTTTTGTACACCACTTTATTGTATTATTGTTTCAATATTTTGCAAATATGAAATACCGTTTATTATCCTTATTAGCACTAACCACAACCATGAATGTACTTGCACAAAAGCCCGGCGCCTTTACAGGCACCTATCCAACCACAAAAACAGTAGTACAAACCGATGATTTTTTTGGCACCACCGTAAGCGATCCTTATCGCTGGCTGGAGAATGATACTGCTGCAGATACAAAAGCCTGGGTGAAAGAACAGGTGGCTAATACCAAGGCTTATTTATCGCAAATACCCTTCAGAGATGCCATCAAAAAACGCCTTACAGCATTGTGGAATTACGAAAAGTTTTCAGCCCCGTTCAAAGAAGGTAAATACACCTATTTTTATAAAAATGACGGCTTGCAAAACCAATCCGTTTTATATAGACAAACAGGAGAAGGGGAGCCCGAAGTGTTTTTAGATCCTAACCAGTTTTCTGCTGATGGCACTACTTCGTTGGCTGGTATAGACTTCACAAAAGATGGTTCGCTGGCGGCTTATCAAATATCGGAAGGTGGCTCCGACTGGCGCAAAGTAATTGTGCTGGATGCCGTTACCAAACAGCAAATTGGCGATACCTTGATGGATGTAAAGTTCAGTGGAATTGCATGGAATAAAAACGATGGCTTTTACTATAGCAGTTACGATAAGCCAAAAGAAGGCAGTCAATTATCGGGCAAAACGCAGATACATAAATTGTATTATCACAAGCTGGGCACGCCACAAAGTGAAGACAAACTTATTTTTGGGGGCGAAGCTACGCCGCGCCGTTATATTGGTGGCTATGTAACCGAAGACCAGCACTGGCTCATTATTTCTGCGGCGAATGCAACGTATGGTAATGAATTGTATTTGCAGGATTTAACTAAAGCAGCTGCGCCTATTATTCCTATTGCTACCGGTTACGATTTTGAGCAGGGCGTGGTGTATAGTCACAATGGAAAATTATACATTGCTACCAATCGCAACGCACCCAACCGCAAGCTGGTAGTTGTAGATGCGGCAACACCTACGCCCGAATACTGGAAAGATCTGATACCCGAAGCAAAATTTCCATTGGATATTTCTACCGGTGGCGGAAAGTTTTTTGCACAGTACCTTAAAGATGCGGTTTCGGAAATAGAGCAATATAGTTTGGATGGTAAAAAAGAAAACACGATAACGCTTCCGGGTTTGGGCACGGCAAGTGGTTTTAGCGGAAAGGAAGAGGAGAAAGAAGTGTACTACACTTTTACTTCGTATGTGTACCCGGCTACCATTTTTAAATATGATATTCCTACTGAAAAATCTACTTTATATAAGAAGTCAGGCGTTAATTTCAACCCTGATGATTATGAAAGTAAACAGGTGTTTTATACCTCGAAAGATGGTACTAAAATACCCATGATTATTACGCATAAGAAGGGACTGCAACTCAACGGTAAAAATCCAACCATGCTGTATGGTTATGGTGGTTTCAACATCAGCCTTACACCAGCCTTTAGCGTAAGTAATATTGTGTTTTTGGAGAATGGTGGCGTATATGCTGTACCTAATCTTCGTGGTGGTGGCGAATACGGCGATGCGTGGCACAATGCCGGTACCAAACTGCACAAGCAAAATGTATTTGACGATTTTATTGCAGCCGCCGAATTTTTAATTAAAGACAATATTACTTCCAAAGATTATTTGGCTATTTCCGGTGGCTCGAATGGCGGCTTGCTTGTGGGCGCCTGTATGACGCAACGCCCCGATTTGTACCGCGTGTGCCTGCCAGCAGTGGGCGTATTGGATATGTTGCGTTATCACAAGTTTACGGCGGGTGCCGGTTGGGCTTACGACTATGGCACAGCCGATGACAGTAAGGAAATGTTTGAATATTTATACCATTATTCACCGGTGCATAATGTAAAAAAAGGTACTTGCTATCCGGCAACGATGGTAAGCACTGCTGATCATGATGACCGTGTAGTGCCTGCACATTCCTTTAAGTTTGGTGCAGCATTGCAAGCGGCACAAAGCTGCGATAATCCGGTGCTGATGAATATTGAGACGAAGGCTGGTCATGGTGCGGGCAAACCTACTTCTATGATTATTCAGGAGCAGGCAGATAAATGGGCATTTACGTTGTACAATATGGGATTGAGTTATCCGCAATAAGTAAATTTTGATAAAAGAAAAGCCCGCTTTAACGCGGGCTTTTTAGTTGCTTATGACAGTATTTTTCTGATGTGTTCATTTTCTTCATCTGCATTTACCAGCTTGCCACCATCCTGATAGTATTGCTATTGTTTATCTAATTCAGTCCAGAAAGTTGCTGTGTATTCCCATCCGCCTGTTGCTAACTCTTCTTCAAAGAGTATATAGATTGCTTCTGCTTTTTATCTGCTGTTTTATGAATAGATTGATGCAGCTTTTGGCGAGCATTTGCAGCATCATAGCTACAACTTTAAACGGCTTTATTCCTAAACTGCCTTATCTCCCCTCCTTCTTCAATCCTCTTATTGCTTCAATAAACCTATTAATGTCTTCTTCCTGTATATCAAAAGAACATATCAGTCTTGCTTCGTTTATTGCTTCGTCCCAAATATAAAATGGCATTACACTTTGTAAAGCATCATACCAGGGTTTAGGTAAAATGGCGAATACGGCATTGGTATCTACCGGCTGCGTAATTTGAACTTCTTCAAATTGTTGCAAGCCTTTCGCCAGCAGCTTTGCCATGGCATTGGTATGCGTGGCTATTTTTTTCCATAAATCATTGCTTAGCATTGCTTCAAACTGGCAGGAAATAAAGCGCATTTTGGAAGCCAGCTGCATACTGCGCTTCAGCAAATAGCCGCTTTCGTTGTATAAGTCTTTATTTAAAAAAATAACTGCTTCGCCTATCATCATACCGGCTTTGGTGCCGCCTAATGACACTGCATCTGCACTTGCTACCGCTTCTTTTAAGCTACAGTCCAGTGCCACCGCCGCATTAAACAATCGTGCGCCATCAATGTGTACATATAAATTGCTTTTTCGTGCAATAGCTACCAGTTCTTTCATTTCTTCTAAGGTATAAACAGTACCATATTCAGTAGGTTGCGTAATGGTTAGCACTTTAGCCTGCGGAAAATGTATATCGCCAATCCGCGTAATAGCTTGCTCCAATTCCTGCGGAATAATTTTGCCGTCTTTTGTTTTTACCAGTAATAAACGACACCCGGTAAAAGCTTCTACCGCTGTGGATTCGCTTACAAATACATGTGCCATATCGGAACAGATGATGGCATTGTAAGAGCGCGTCATTGTACTTAATGCAAATACATTGGCGCCAGTGCCATTCAGCACAAAATGTATTTCGGCATCCTCACCAAATTGTGCTTTCATAACCGCTCTTGCTTTGGCTGTATAATTATCATTGCCATACGAGCGTTGATGCCCGCTGTTACATTGGATAATGGCATTTAAAATATCGGGATGAACGCCTGCATAGTTTTCGCTCGCAAGTGACAAATAGGTATCCTTCATAAGTATTGGCGTATTTAAAAATAATACGCAAAAGTAGGTGGTGGCGAATACGTTTTGCAAAAGCTGTTTAGATAGCAAAATGCAAACGATTTTACCTGTTATGACACTTATAATAAAACATGGTGATATCAGCCGAGACTTTTTCTTTTACTCAGCAACATCCATCCGCCTACGGCAGCAGTAAGCAGAATGGCTGCGGTGGTAATACGTTTTCTGCGCACTTCCGCATCAGCCGGCGAGTTCCAGCCACCGTAAATGCTGGTGCCATATTCTACGGGTTCAAACACATTGCCGCTGGATGGCAAGGCCGGTTCGGCATTTTTAAAGTAAGTGGTAAGCACGGTAGCAGCAATGCGCCTTGTAAGTCCGGGTGCCAGTTGATAACCCAGTTTGATTAAAGGCGACAAACCCGTTACCATAGAAGAAGGCTTTGGCTGCTGTGCCAGTTTTACCATAGCTTTTGCTATGCGCATCGGATCGAAAACAGGCGGTGCAGGCTTGAGTATAACACCTGTATAATTAGCCGCATGTTGTGTGCCAGGCGTATCCAGAAAAGCAGGATATAAATTGCATATATGAATATGTTTATAGCCATACAATTCGCCACGCAACGCCTCTGTAAAAGCACGCACACCATACTTGCTGGCAGAGTAGGCAATGCCATATGGCACCGGCATATAACCGCCAATAGATATGTTGTTGATAAGAATGCCTTGCTGTTGTTGCTTAAAATAAGGCAGTGCAGCATAAGCGCCGTATAAATAGCCTAATAAATTAGTTTCTATCACGCGCTTGTGTACTTCTACAGGCGTATGTGTAAACTCGCCTACGGCAAGCACCGCGGCATTATTAACCCATACATCTAATGTACCACCAAATGCAGCAGCTTCGGTAGCCAATGCTTTTACAGCATTGGCATCTGTTACATCGGTGGGAACGGTTTTAACGCTGGCACCAAATGTTTCGCATTCGGCAGCAATATCGTTTAATGCTGCTCCGTTGCGGGCTGCCAGTATAAGCGTGCATTGACGCTTTGCGAATTCGAGTGCAGCAGCGCGGCCGGCACCACTGGTAGCTCCGGTAATCACTACTACTTTTTCCTGCAATGGTTTATTGAAGCCTGTAGCCATATAATAATGTATTTAGCAGCATACATCTGTACAACATTTGAGCCATTAGCTAAATGGTATCTTTTGTTTTTTGTAAGTACCAATAAATAAAATAATACTGAATGAAGCATGTATGAAGGGCGCCTGTGGCATAAGCGATATGCTGGTTAATTGTATTGTTATTAAGAATGTTTATATAATAGCGAGTTAATTAAACGACTTCACGATAATAGATAATGTTATCTGTTTAACACAGTTTTAGATAAGTGTCATTAAATTAAAATCAGCGTGTAACATCCTATATACAAATGATTCATTAACCAATAAAACACTTAAATATGAAAAAGATTTTACACGCCATCCATAACTTCTTCAGCATCGAAAATGGTTATGTTGTTTTGCCAAGCAATATTTAATGGAACTCGGTTGATCTGCTTAAAAGCGTGGAATAATAAGCTGTTCAAAGTGGTGGATATGCCTTAAAAACAAGGTTCTGAACCGTTTAAAAAGTTTAGAACCTTTTTGCGTAGAACAGCCTTTCTCACCCGTCTTTTGCCACTAAACTTTTTTATCTTTCCGGTGTTCACTTATTGTTTTGTTATGCGTACGGATGAGGCAATTTTGTATCTTTTAAAATAATTATTTCCCTATTCTTAAACCTAAAAAACATGGCTTACAAACACAAGATTATCCGTAATGTAAAAACAGGGCAAGACATTTGTTTTTTGCAAACAAGTAAAGATACCAATGGTGCGCTCCTCGAAATGGAAGCTATCTTTAGTGCCAACTCCAAAGAGCCTGTAGCGCACTATCACCCCAGCCAGCACGAAGACTTTAAAGTATTGGCAGGACAAATAACTGTTAGAATAAACGGCGAACTAAGCGTGTTACGGGCAGGCGAGCAACTGCATATAGCTCCAAACACCGTGCATGCAATGTGGAATGATTCGGATGAAAAAGCAGTGATGAACTGGCAAATAAGACCAGCACTTAATTTTGAATACTTTTTTGAAACACTGTCGGGGCTGGCTGCTGATGATAAAACCGATGCAAACGGAAGACCCGGCATATTGCAAACAGCGCTTACTGCCAGCAATTTCTCAAATGTATTCAGGATAGCAAAACCTGCTTATGCCATGCAAAAAATAATATTCATGCTGCTTACGCCATTTGCTTACATGACCGGTTACAAACCCATGTATAAGCAATATCTGGACTAACGAAACCTGCACAATTTATGCTGGTTCACTTATAGCCTCATTTATAACGCAGCTATTGCCAGCCGCTCAGCCAAACAAAATAAGGTCGGTAATTATCGGCATTTGTCCAAATATCAGTTCCGCTTAAACTGTTGGTGCAATAGCCAACCAGCAATTCTCCGTTTTGTGTAAATTGGGTATGCGCAGTAGCATTATAAGTTATAATGTTGCCTTGTGTTTCGGGTGTTGTATATACTTTGCGCTTACGCGTAAACGGACCAACAGGACTGGCTGCATCCCATATATAAATATTGCTGCTTAGCAATATGCCTTCCTGTGATAGCAAGTAATATTTATTGCTGTATTTAAATACAGAATATTGTTCTGATACACCGCCCTGCAGTCTTGCACTTGCTGTTATGTCGGTGCTCCAGCCGCTACCGGTATAAAACTCTACTTTTTTAAAAGGGTTGCCAACAGCCGTGCGCATTACATGCATGTACTTGGTGTTGGGAAAAGTGCTGGTGCCTTCGGCGCCGTATATGTACACGTAATTACCTTCGGTAAAGGCAGCCGAAGACCAGTTTATTTTGTTGCTGGTTGTCATTACAGTTATCCTTTGGAGTGTCATATCGGGCAGGCTTAATACTGCAACAGCATTACCCGTTGTTTCAAAACCAAATATGCCGCCTTCGCCGGTCGCTTTTACACGCACCATCATTACATATACTTTGGTTTTTTGCTTATTTATAAAAGCACAGTTGGGCCAATAAAAATAGGGGTCTTTCGCATTGAAGAAGGGCTTAGGCTTGTTTGCTGTTCCTTTGTATAACGTAGTAAACAAACCTTGCGGGTCGGTAAGTACAATAGAGTTATGAATAAAAGGATCGAAAGGGCGATGACGATCTGCATACACCGTATCTACAAACGAATCGCCCCACAGCCACATAGACCTGCCATCGGGCAGTAACAACGAAAAAGCTACATCACCACCCGTCCATTCGCCGGCTTTATATCGTGTAAATAAGTCGTTGAAATAAGTTGCCCGCGTTGCGGTTGCAGCGAGTGTGTTTGCATTTTGTAATGATGTTGTTTCGCCGGCAGTTTGCAGCGCAGGCTTATCTGTTATTTGCTTGTTGCAGGCAGTTAATAATATGGCGGCAATACTGAACAGTTTTAAGAACTTACTCATGAGTTGGTTGGTAATTTGCCTGTAAGATAGGGTATTTTATATTATAATAAAAAGCCTACTATTATTACATAGCCATAATGAATGCATTAATTGCTTGTAATCTTCTAACAGAAAAAATACAAATTTTCTGTGCATACAACAGCGTTAACCCAAACAGCAACAGGTTTCAGAAAGTATATTTATAAGGGAACTGATTGTTCTACTTAAGAAGTAGAACGCTTTATAGTGAAGAAATGGAAATATATAGGTTTTTTTTATTCTTCTTTATGCCTAAATGGTTCAAACACAAGCACACTAAGCCGCATTAGTTCTATAACGTGCTTTGCGCGGAAAAAGCATCTCGGTTATAAAGATCAGCAACACACTTATTACGGTAGTGCCCCCTACTTTTCCAATAAAATACAAAAAGTCGCCAAATTGCATCCACTCTATAAAAATAAGATATGCATTATGGATAAGTGTAAGCAGCAATACATACACTAAGTACGGCGTAAATCCCAAGCTTTTAATACTTGGTTCGGCATAGCTGAATTCTGTTTTTTCCTGTGGTAATAAGAGGTTTAAAACAAAAGGCCGCAGGTAAGCAATGAGTACACATGGTGCAGCATGCAAGCCAGGCGTTCCCATAAAATAGTCCATGCTAAGCCCAAAAATAAAAGCTACTGTCAGTACGGCTAAGCGTGGCAAGCTAAAGGGGAGCCATAAGATAAATAAGAAATACAGCCACGGCTTTACAAAGTGGTGCAATGCCGGTACTTTATTGAGTACAAAAGCCTGCACCAATATAAATAATACAAAACGGATAATATTTTTCAGCAAGCTGCTCATCTTTCGTTTTTAGGTATTTGCGCTTCCAGGGCATGTTGCTCTGTCCATTGCGTATTTTCTATTAAATAAACGTATTGCAGGTTGTAAAAATTGGCTGCAGTTTTAAGGCGAAGCACATAAAAATTGCTGGACGGGTCGGTGGCAATATCATACACTGTTCCTACCATCAGCCCCTGCGGAAATGTGGTGGAAAAGTTGCTGGTAACAGCCGTATCGCCCTTCTTTACTTTCGCACTTTTCGATACGTTGTGCAGCGTTACGTAAGATGGATTTCTGCCATCCCAATCTACCGAACTATTACTGGCAGTATCATTTTTCAATCGGGCACTTATCTTGGAATTACGGTTGAGCATACTCATAATAACACTGTAGTTATCACTCACTAAAATCACACGTCCTACAACGCCATTAGCCCCAAGTACACCCATATCTTTCTTTACGCCCTGTTTGGCGCCGCGGCTGATGGTAATGTAATTATTCTCTTCGTTAACCGAGTTGTTGACCACGCGTGCTTCTAAAAAATGAAACCGCTGCACACGTCCCAAAGTATCGCGCAATAATGAATCTATTTTGAAGAAAGAAGCAGTATCAGCACCGCCATATTCGCTCTTGAGCAGGTTAAGCAATTCCCTGTTTTGCTGTGCCAGTTGTTCGTTTGTTTTCTTTAGGGTAAAATATTCATGCACTTTGTTATATTGCTTATCTATTCTGCCAATTATTTCGTTAGCATTATTGGCAAAAGCTGCCTCGTAAGTGCGGTTGTACTTTACCAGTATAGCAATGCTTAGTACCTGCAGCAGCAGGAATATAAACAGTACAAAAAAGCGCCTGATGAAAAGAATAATATTACGCATGAACGAGCAAAAATCAAAGTACAAGGTTCAAAAAACGAGGCACAAGAATTAAGATTCAAGAAACAAGAGACAGAGAACAGGCCGCGAGGTTTAGTGCGTTTTTGAAAGATTTAAAACATAACTGAATATTGATAAATGTATTTGCTTTAAACAATTCATTTTTCTGTTATATATTCCATCTATCGTGAGTAACTGTTTGTTTTTTCTTCAATGCTGATACTTGTATCTTGTCTTTCGTTTATTAATAATGTTATCTCATGATAAACGGATAACGCTGATAATGTTTTAAAGCGATACCGGTACCGCGCACTACGCTTTTCAGCGGGTCTTCGGCTATGTGCACCGGCAGTTTTATTTTCTGGCTTAAACGTTTATCCAATCCACGGAGCAACGCGCCGCCGCCGGTAAGATACAAGCCCCTGCGGTAAATATCGGCAGCAAGTTCAGGCGGCGTAGTTTCCAGCGCTTTTAAAACTGCTTCTTCAATTTTAAAGATGCTTTTATCCAGCGCTTCGGCTATTTCCTGGTAACTCACCATAATTTGCTTAGGAATACCGGTTACCAAATCCCG
Source organism: Ilyomonas limi (assembly GCF_005233845.1). Taxonomy (GTDB): domain Bacteria; phylum Bacteroidota; class Bacteroidia; order Chitinophagales; family Chitinophagaceae; genus Ilyomonas; species Ilyomonas limi. The sequence continues at coordinate 240,617 of NZ_SZQL01000002.1, read as the reverse complement.
GCCATTTACAGGCAAATCGTCCGGCGGTGTTTCCAGATCTTTCATGGCAGCGCCAATCTGTATTTTTATCTGCTCGGCAGTACGCTCACCAATGAGTAAGCTGTGATAGCGGCGCAATGCTTCCATAATATCCATTGTAAACTCATCACCCGCTACACGGATACTCTGGTCGCACACAATACCTGCCAATGCAATCACCGTAATGCCGGTTGTACCACCGCCAATATCAATAATCATATTACCCACCGGCTCTTCTACATCTATACCAATACCTATAGCGGCTGCCATAGGTTCGTGCAGTAAATACACTTCTTTAGCGCCTGCCTGTTCTGCACTGTCGCGCACTGCACGTTTTTCCACTTCGGTAATGCTCGATGGTATGCAAATCATCATGCGCCAGCTTGGTGGAAAAAGTGGTTTTTTGGGATAAATCATTTTGATCATTTCCCTTATCATCAGTTCGGCAGCGTTAAAGTCGGCAATTACGCCATCTTTCAGCGGGCGAACGGTGCGAATGCTTTCGTGTGTTTTTTCGTGCATCAGCAGCGCGCGCTTGCCTACTGCCAGTACTTCTTTAGGATTGTTGCGGTTGAGCGCAACTATGGAAGGCTCGTTTACTACAATTTCTTCGTTATGTATAATCAGGGTATTTGCGGTACCCAAGTCCATCGCTATTTCCTGCGTAAATAAATTAAAGAGTGCCATTTATATTAGTGGATAAAAAAATTTTGAAATGCTGATTGATAAGGCTGCAAAATTGTACGAAATAAACTGAATAAACAAAGTGTGCAAAGCAATTTTCGCAGGTAAAAGAAATTAACAACCTTTTTGAATACACATTATTGATTATCAATAAGAGAATAACACATCAACTTTTGATTTCCTGTTTTGTTCAGCAGTACCTTTCTCCGTTCACCGGCGTTTAGCCCTAAAAAAGTCTTTCATCAACTGTGCACATTCGTGTTCCAAAACACCGTTGGTCAATGTAGTTTTTGGGTGAAAAGGCCATTGGTCTTGTGTTATATGTTTGTAGCCATTTTTATCATCACCGGTGCCATATACAATGCCACCTATTTTGCTCCAGTACGCTGCACCGCAACACATGAGGCAGGGCTCAACCGTTACGTACAAGGTAGCGCCGGGCAGGTATTTGGCACCAATAGCGTTGCAGGCCGAAGTAATGGCTAATATTTCGGCATGTGCTGTTGGATCTTTTAAAAGCTCTACCTGGTTGTGGGCGCGCGCTATTATTTTATTATTAATGACTATCACAGCGCCCACCGGCACTTCATCTTTTTCGTAAGCGTTGTGTGCTTCGCGTAAGGCATATTGCATAAAAAACTCATGGCTGTGCGGCAACATGCCGCTAAAGTAGTTATTCCAGCAATGTTGCAATAAAAAAGCAACCACATTGTGTAGTTGCATTTTTAGCTTTTGACATATAAATACCGGCTGTCTGGCACATTATTATTGATAATGCAGATTGCGGGAGTTATTTACCGGCCGTTACCACAGACCATGAAAAGAGTGCAAAACTTGCCAGGGAAGCAAATGTGCGTACCGTATGGAAAGTATCCCATTTATCACGGATGTCTTCCCAGTTATGTGGTATGATGGCTGTTGTCCATTGTTGTATCCTGTTATCAACAGGCACAAGTATCAATAAGGTAACCAGCAGTACGATGATAATTAAAACAAACGAAAGCAGTCCTGCATAAAAGCCTGCAGACTTTTTATCCTTATACTGCCATAGCGATAACAGCATGAGTAATATACCTGCAGGCATAATTATGCGCATGGGTACTGCCACATTTGCAATAATTACTTTACCTATATGGATGAATTCTGCTGCAGAAAAATCTTCAATAGAGCGGGTAAGTGTAAACCAGGTTCCCCAAAAGACACCAGTTATCAGCATCAACAGAAATAATGCGCTAAGACAAATAAATGAATGTTTCATGTTGATAATATTTATATGAATACAAATTGTTTGATGAGCACAATTGTTCAACAATCATCATTTATCCTCTTTAAAACATTCGTAATTGCCATATTACCTGTCAAAAAGAGCTTACTCAATCTTTACTTCCTGTGCCGGCTTTTGTGCTTCGGGTGTTTTAGGTAATGTAATAAGAAGCACACCATTTTCCTGCTTTGCACTAATATTAGCAGTATCTACCTGTTCATTCAAAGCAATTACACGCTCGAATGATTTGATGGGATATTCCTGCAGGCTGAAGTTGGGCAAATAGTTTTCATCCACTTCACGCGTACCGCTGATGTACAATACGCCATCGGCTACCGAAAGCCTGATGTTTTCTTTGGCAAAGCCTGTTGCATATACATGCACTTCGTAGCTACCGGCATTGTCAACAATATTAACAGGCACATTGTACTTTGGCCGCCTGAAGCCTGTTGCCCACGGATGGTTGCCAAACCGCTGGCGTGTAAAATGCCCATACTTGTGGAATGCGGGTCTGCTGCCTGCTGTGTTGCATTGTGAATACATATACTTGTTGTTTTAAAATTAATAATTGTGTTGTGGTGGCTGAGTATAAAAACTATCTGGTGGTGGCCCATAAGGTGGCTGTTGCCAGTAGGGGAGATGAGAATGCCAACGATGGTAATATCCTCTGCCATAATCGTGGTACCAGCCAAAATGATAGCGCGGACCTATAAAAGCAGTAAGGCTTGCATAGGTGATGATGGCTGCTGCAAAGCCTATAAAAAATCGCGTACCCCGTTTCATGATTACTATGTTTTAATTATTGTGGATTGGTGGCGGATTGTGTTCTGTTATAATTATGATAACCACAACCTTGATTTAAATTTTGTTTAAAACGGCTGTATTCTTCATCACTCATACTGCGGATATTATCGGTGAAACCTGTGTCGAAGCTGCGCCTGTAACCACGAAAACGCCCACCGATAAAGAAGCGGAAAATGGCGCCGATAATGAGGAAAAATAAAATGAACCGTATAAAAAAGAATGGCATAAAAAATAAGGCTGCGCCTATGAGTATGCCTGCGATAATAGGTTTGATAATGTTCATAATTTGTTTGTTTTTGTAAGGAAGACGAACGATGGGAGGAATTACTTTAAATGGTATTAATATTTTTCAGAGCGGCGAAAACCAAATTTCAGGCTCAGGGTATTCAAAAAAAAACAATAGGTAATTGAAAGTGTGTTTTATAGCGAAGTATGATAACACTCCTGATTAAGCAGTATGATATATGGTTGTATAAAGTGTTCAACTATTAATTATATATGCGTGACTCATGCGTTTGAATCTTAAACACTATCCTGCATCCTTCCCGCATATATTCTTGCCTTCTTCCCATTCTTAGCATTGAGTGCTATGTGTTTTAATCACCTTACCCTTCATCTGTAAGGTGATACTTTAAACTTTATTTTGAAAGGCTATTTATTTATAAGAGTTAAATTTGTAGCATGAAGCAAGTTTTTGTTATATGTGTTCCTTTGCTGTACCTTTTAGGATACATTTCTTCGCAGGCAAAGGCGGCTGTTATTACAAAAACTGAATACCGTAAGGAAAGTTCGAATATATTTCCTTTCCCCTTGCATCAGGATCAGCCTGCCAATGTTACACAACTCTTTCACTTTAATTGTATTGCTTTCAAGGTGTTAGACCAGAAGGCTTTGCCCGACTTAACAAGCCAGGATAGCCCTAATAACTGGTTGCATGATCAATTGGAAAAACATTCAAATATAAACCAGTTTCCAGTCTGTGTACCTTTAGTCAGGCTACTCCTATTTCCCAATCATTATTTCTGGTAATTATTGTTTTGGAATAAGATAAATCATTTTTAATGGTATAAATACGACCACCTTAATATTATCGTATTTACCTGAACAATTTAATAGGGCTACAATTGATAATAGCACTATTGGGCTGTATTGATTGTCGTAATCATCCAAAGTCATTCACGCAAAACCGAAAGAGAAAGTACGGAATTAATTTTCTATTTACCTGCATGAAGCCATCAGGTAAGCAAAAGCATTTCTATTTATAAAAGCCTTGTCCATCAATTGATGTTGTGAATGATAAAAAACAGAGAGTTTAATCATTAAAGGTGCTACGCTTTTGCAGGATTTATATTATCTTGATACTATCTGGAGGATAAAAGTTATCTGTTGCGAGGAAGCGTTCACATCAAACAAAAGGTCAAAAAGTACGTGCGTTTTACCGCGCAGATTAGGTAGTGATGAAGCATTAACAAGCTGCGACAGAGCAATTCTTACACTATTAAGATCAAACAGTTACTACATGGCCAACACCTGAAAAGAAAGGCTGGCTATGGTATGACTGAATAAAAAGTATAAAAACATTAACCAATTAAAATAAAAAATTTAAGCTATGGGGCATTTACCACATCTTATCACCGATCTTGCCTTGATATTGGGGGCTGCAGCCATTAGCACATTAATTTTTAAATGGCTGAAACAGCCGCTGGTATTAGGCTATATTATTGCAGGTTTTATTGTAGGTCCCTATTTCACATTTACACCCACTATTGCTGATAAAGAAAATGTAGAGACTTTAGCCGAAATAGGTGTGATTTTTCTTCTTTTCAGCCTCGGATTGGAGTTTAGTTTTAAAAAGTTAATAAGGGTTGGCGGCGCTGCTTCTATCACTGCCTTAATTGAAATCGTTTTTATTACCGTTGCCGGTTATTTTTTAGGTAAGATGATGGGATGGGCTACGATGGATAGCCTCTTCTTAGGTGGTATGTTGGCCAGTTCCTCCACTACCATTATTCTCCGTGCTTTTGATGAGTTAGGCGTAAAGACAAAAAAATTCGCCAGCATTGTCTTCGGGGTGCTGATTGTGGAAGATATAGTGGTCATTTTGCTGATGGTACTGCTCTCTACTTTGGCAGTAACAAGGGTGTTCGAAGGCACAGCTATGTTGCTGACCGTGCTTAAGCTGTTGTTTTTCCTGAGTCTATGGTTTCTGGCGGGCATCTTTTTGCTACCCACTTTTCTAAAAAGAGTTGCAAAACTGGTCAACGAAGAAATCCTGCTCATTCTATCCCTTGCACTTTGCCTCGGCATGGTAGTATTAGCTACAGTTGCCGGATTTTCAGCCGAGTTGGGAGCTTTTGTTATGGGGTCTATCATTGCCGAAACTACTTCTGCAGAAAAGGTGGAACACCTCTTAAAGCCGGTTAAAGATTTATTCGGAGCTATATTCTTTACATCGGTGGGTATGTTGATTGACCCGAAAGCAATGGTTGAATATGCGCAGCCTATCTTGTGGGTTACACTGCTTACATTAATTGGTAAACTTTTCAGCACTACGCTGGGTGCATTGCTTTCGGGGCAGCCGCTCAGGCAGTCGGTTCAAGTGGGTATGAGTATGGCGCAGATCGGTGAATTTGCCTTTATAGTGGCAACACTTGGGTTGTCTTTAGGTGTAACTTCGGCATTCCTGTTTCCTGTTGCGGTAGGTGCTTCTGCTATTACAACATTTGCAACACCTTATCTTATTAAATCATCAGGTTATGTTTATCAATGGCTTGAAAAACTACTGCCAAAAGCGGTCATTAACCGTTTAAACAAATACAGCACCGAAACAAACAGGGCTTCGCAAACAAATGAATGGCGGACGTTCATACGCACAGCCATTATTAATATTGTATTGCTAAGTATTATTATCATAGCTATTACCATTTTCTCCTCTTTGTATATCGAACCATGGATTGAAAAATTTGCGAATGGTAATTCTTTAGCCTTAAAGATTGTAGCTTGTTTGCTTACCCTTTTTATCCTTAGTCCTTTTTTATGGGCACTAGCCATTCGAACACCGACCGAAGTTTACCGTAAAATAATTGATACCTACCAGTACAAAGGCGTGTATTATACTATAAGATTATTGAGGCTTGCTTTAGTTGCTTTTTTTATCGGTTTCCTGCTGCACCGTTTCTTTAATATTTATACCGGTATTATCTTCACTGCGGTTACTATTGCTGTGCTTATTATTTTCTCTAAAAAAATACAGGCTTTTTACACAAGGCTGGAAACCCGGTTTGTTAGTAATTTTAATGAACGGGAAATTGAAACCTCCAGGCTTAACCGAAACGAATTAGCGCCATGGAATGCACACATTACCCCGATTATTGTTCCGCCTACAGCTGCCTGTGTGGGTAAAACCCTGCTGGAGTTGAGATGGCGGGAGATAATCGGTATAAATATCGTTACGATAAAGCGGGGCGATTATCAAATTGCAGCCCCCGGAAAAGAGCAAATGATTTTTCCCAATGATGAACTTTTGGTATTGGGAACAGACCTTCAGATACAACGGCTAAAAGTGCTCATTCGTCCCGAAATAACAGAGCCGCTTAGCGATATTGTTGATGTAGAGCTTTATACTTATACGCTTAATGAAGACAATGCACTTATTGGCAAAACCATCCGCGAAACGGGGATTCGGGAAAAAGCAAATGCATTGGTCGTGGGCATCGAAAGAAACAATGAGCGGCTTTTAAATCCTGAGTCTGAAACAATACTTCAGGAAAATGATAACTTGTTTATTGTAGCAAACAAAAAGAGAATAAAAGGCTTTCTTGCGCAATTTGATAAAAAGAAGGAAAGCATACAGTAATGTTATTAATAATTATTCAAATGCTATGCAAAAGCCAATTATACATGTGTTAGGTTTGAACCATGAAAATAAAATAGTAACCCACGGTTGGGGTGTTATAATCACTGATTATAACACGGAAACAGACTAAGCTTCTGAGCAAAGACACTGTTATCTGTATCGGTTCAGATTGCGGTGGGCGCGGATACCCGCCATAACCTTATAAAATACTACACCTTAAAAGATGTATATGGCAATCATCAAATTATTTCTGCTTGCATCAACGCTCCTCCTTTTTTCTTGCCGGAACAGTGGAGAAAATAATATTCGCCTTCCAAGTCAGGAGTATCACTACGTTGCATTGGATACAGCAAAATTTACAGTTGAGAAGGCTATCTATGTTCCTATTTATTCACATATTTATCTGAATACTGGTAACCGGGCTTTTAACTTAACAGCTACGATGAGTATCCGGAATATCAGCTATACTGATAGTTTCTATATTAAAAAAATTATTTACTACGGATCAAAAGGCGAAGAATTGAAGAAGTACATAGATTCTACTTTATTGTTGAAACCTATGGCTTCGTATGAATTTGTTGTAGAACATGACGAGTCGAAAGGCGGAGCCGGGGCTAATTTTGTTGTAAGCTGGGCTGCAAAAAACAATAAAACAGAACCACTGATTGAAGCTGTTATGGTTGGAGATTATAATGGCATGTCTTTCATAACGCAAGGTGTGGAAATTAAACAATAAACTAACCGGCGGTAAGTTGTCTATCAAAAAAACGGTTTTATCATTTTTTTATTCCTGAACAAATCATCTTCCAAAATAAAGTAATTTATTAAACTTCAAACTGTTTTTCCATTTGCAAACCCTTAAGCCTTCATGTTTAAACCCTAAGCATTCTGCATTTCTGTAAGTGCTTTGGCTCTGTGGTTCAAATCATTCATCTTGCTTTTCTTCTGGTGGTGGCGGCTGCTTTGGGCGGCAACGTTTTTGCCATTCACTTCTAAACTGTGCTTTTTCTTCATCACTCATATTCATCCATTTTTCACGAAGGTTATTGGATGGCCCAAATCGCCTGTGAGAAGGCGGCCCAAACCTAAAACCGCCAAATAAAATTCGGCAAAGAATAAGCAAGCCAACAGATTGACCATAACTGATCTTATTTACCTGCAACAATGAAGGCAAAATAGCATTCCACAACAGCATCACCACGGCGCTTAAGAGCAACACCATTACCATAAAGAATAAAAGAAAAAACGGCGGGCGTCCTCTTCTTTTGCCAAAACGATTGTTGTACATAAGCGTTGACCTTAATAGTTTAAAAATTCATTATACAGGGTTTGCAGTCGCTGGCGCAGATGCTTTACTGCATAGCCTTTGCGCGAGATCACCGTCTTCAGGTTTTCGCCCGTTGCATCGGCAATCTGCTGGAGTGTTTTGTCTTCCAGTTCATTCCAGATAAATACCTGGCGTTGATTTTCGGGCAGTTCGTCCAGTGCTGCAAATAATTCCTGCCAAAACAATTCACGAATGTATTCTGTTTCAGGATTGGTCGCATCGGCAAGCAAAATGTCTTTAAAATTGAACTCGCCATCTTCATTTTCGTAACTGTAATCATCCAATAGTTCGGGTGTTTTTTTGCGGTATTTGTCTGTTATTTTATTACGCGCCACCTGGTGCAGCCAGCCGCTCATTTGTTGTATTTCTTCCACGTTTGCTGCATTGCTCAACTGAAACCAAACATCCTGTAAAATATCTTCGGCATCTTCATCGTTGCGCACCTTGCCGCGTATAAAGCCAAACAGCCGTTTACCATATGCTTTTATAGTATTTACGATGGTATCGGCGGCGGTGTCGGGCATTAATATTTGTACTGGTTTGTTCAAGTTAAAATGAAGAAGACGTATAACGGAGCAAATTACTTTAAATTAATAATTGCCTGCAGGCTGCACAACTAAGCACAGAAAAAGCAATGCAATCATTTTAATTTCTGTATTGTAAGCGCCGCATACATGGTGTATCTGTATGCTTAGTCAATAATTTTTACGTCACTTTTGCTGCACAGTAATGTTTTAATTTTGGATTATGAACGAGAAAAAAGAAAAGCTGCGGATAGATAAATATTTATGGGCAATCCGCCTGTTTAAAACGCGCACGCTGGCCGCAGAAGCCTGCGATAGAGGTAAGGTAAAGCAGAACGGTACTTCGGTAAAAGCTGCCAAAACCGTAAATGTGGGCGATGAATATGAAGTGAAAACCGAGGCCCGCAAGTGGATAATAAAAGTTACGGGGCTGCTCGGCCAGCGTGTGCAATACAACGAAGCAGTAAATTATTATATAGACCTAACGCCAGCCGAAGACTTAGAAAAAACATCCTTTGCCAGCGCTTCTTTTCACACCGGCAAACGCCTGAGCAAAATAGGTCGGCCAACAAAAAAAGAACGCAGGGATTTGGATGATTATTTAGAAAAATAAGTGTGATAAAAATGAAGATTGATATTATAACTGTGTTGCCCGAATTGCTGGAAAGCCCTTTGAACCACAGCATCATGAAGCGCGCACAGGACAAAGGTTTATTAAACGTAAAGACATACAACCTGCGCCAGTGGGCAGTTAATAAATATGGACAGGTAGATGATTACCAGTACGGCGGCGGTGCAGGTATGGTAATGATGTGCGAGCCGCTGGCAAATGCCATAGACACCTTGCAAAAAGACACTAAATACGATGAAATAATTTACCTCACGCCCGATGGTATTACATTTAATCAAAAGATTGCCAATGCGCTTTCGCTAAAAGAAAATCTGCTGCTTATTTGCGGGCACTACAAAGGTATTGATGAGCGCATACGGCAGCAATATGTAACGATGGAAATATCAATTGGTGATTATGTATTGAGTGGTGGCGAGCTTGCTGCTGCGGTGCTGGTGGATGCTGTGGGCAGATTGTTGCCCGGGGTGCTAAACGATGAAACCTCTGCTTTGTTTGATTCTTTTCAGGACGACTTGCTGGCGCCACCGGTCTATACGCGGCCGGCAGACTTTAGAGGCTTGAAAGTACCGGAAGTATTGCTTAATGGCAATCCTAAAATAATTGATGAATGGCGCTATGAGCAATCAGTGGAAAGAACGCGCAACCGAAGGCCAGATATGTTGGATAAACCAGATGTGTTGGATAAAGCATAAGCTATTTGTAATTAAGCGAAAATTTTAATCTCAATTTTAATCCCGGGCAGGTAAAGCATGTGTGGATAATCGTTTACATTTGTTTAGCAATTGAATCCATCCGTTTTTAAATGCAATATCCTTTGATTGAAATCCTGATGTAATGCTTTCGAAGATTCAATGTTGCAAAAGAGACTGCCTCATTAGGTCAGTCTCTTTTTTATTCGGTAAGTTGAGCGTTTTTATGTAGGAACGGTTAGTATTTTATCTTCTCGCCCAAGCCTGCTATTTAAACCTGCAGATGTAATTATTTCGGAATGTACAGGTGCTTTCCCGAGGTTTTCCTGTTTTTCCTGGCATTTGCAACAGGCGCTTATATTTTATTCCCGAAATAAATGCGCCATTCGCGAAAGCCTGAATGATACCGGTGTCAAAGATCAATAAGTATTTTGGTGTTGAGTTTGGTATTTTTACCGGCATTTGTTAAAGCGCAGGTGAGCGGTCTGTTGTTATTAACTAACTTACCAAAATCAATGAACAAAGAAAATTTAAGTTCTAACCTTTTAAGGCCTAAACAACACTTCGTAATTTTAGATGGATTAAGAGGAATAGCGGCCTTAGCTGTTGTGATCTTTCATTTTATGGAATGGATTTTTCCGGATAACAGTAAAAATTTTTTTGGACGTGGCTTCCTGGCGGTTGATTTTTTCTTTTGTTTATCTGGTTTTGTTATTGGGTATGCTTATGACAATCGCATCCGGAAAATAGGAGTGAAGGCTTTTTTTATATCCCGGCTAATAAGGCTGCATCCTTTGGTGATTCTGGGTTCTGTTCTGGGCTTATTAGCCTTTTTGTTTGACCCTTTTTTAATACCTTCCGCATCGTACAGTACAGGTAAAATTACCTTACTGTTTCTCTGTTCTGTTTTGCTCATTCCTTTACCTGTAATGGAGGAGCGCGCGTTTAACCTGTTCAGCTTCAATGCTCCGGCGTGGTCGTTATTTTGGGAGTATGTTGCCAACATATTGTATGCTTTTGTGCTTTGCCGGATAAGCCACCGTGTTTTGGCTGTATTAACAATAGCTGCTGCGGCTGTATTGTGTTTTGTTAGCTACCGTGCAGGCAACCTGTTGGGCGGTTGGGCAGGAGACAATTTTTGGGATGGTGGCGCTCGTGTTGCTTACTCTTTTTCAGCAGGACTTTTAATATACCGGTCCAATTGGATTATCAAAAATAAACTTGGTTTTATTGGCTTGGCTGTTTTATTGTTTTTTGCTTTTGTTATGCCGTGGACCAAGCAGGAATGGCTTACAGAATTGATAATTGTTTGTATTTATTTCCCATTACTTGTTTCGTTAGGAGCCGGTTCTACTCTTACTCCTGCTTTAAAGAAGATTTGTGAATTTTCCGGAAATATATCTTATCCGCTGTATATGACCCATTATGCAGCAATATGGATTTTTGGGCATTATTATGAAAGTTATAAGCCTGAAACAACTGAACTTGCTTATGTTATTATAATTGGTATTTTCTTTCTGATTGGTATTGCTTATTTGGCGATGGTGCTTTATGACCTGCCGGTCAGGAAATACTTAACTAAGAAAAGGCAAGAAGCATTACGGTCTTAAAGGCTACTGGAGTAAACTGTAAAATAAGAATCAGAATGTTGCAACTAAACATACTCAAAATTTACAATTTTATTCCGGATGAATAGATACCATTCCATAGAGCAATGCTGATGTACATTTTTAACGAGATTTAATATTGCAAAAAGATCATCCAATGGTGGTGCCCTTTTTGCCTGAACCGGGATTGTACGCGATTATTACGATTAACCTGATTAATACAGCAACACCGTTAAATGTGGAGCAACATATATTAAAAGTAAATGTTCCGAACTTGTTAGGAATTCGGAACATTTACTTTCTTCTATCCTGCCAATCTTAATAATCGCATACAATCCCTGTTCGGATAATTACGGCTTTCTACGCTCGTTCTTTTGCGATTGTTCCTGTAATATTTTTTCGTTGGTATTGCCGGCATCATCTTTTATCGGTTCGGGTATTGGCGCCTGCCCATCTTCCAGCTTAAAGTCAAACACTTTTTCTACATAATTCCATTTGCCATCTTTCCATTTAAAACCTTCGTAGTCGCCATCGGGTATCAGCGTATATTTTTCGCTTTGATGATTGCTTTCGCTTATCAGGTGGTCAAAGATAATCATGTCCATTTCAGGATCGTAGTTGATGCGTGCCCGGGCATCTTTTTTATATTCCAAACAAAAACGGTAAGCAGGTTGTGCCGGCTTGATGCTGTCTTCGGGGTAGTTGAAATACTTGCCGCCAAAATGTGGGTTACCGGCATTATCAAACGTTAATACATCCACCCATTTGCGCGTGCTGGCAAAGTCGTTATCATCATAGCCAAAGAGTGTGTAATATTTTTTGCCCTGGTATTGCTTTTCAATAATATTATAATAAATAGCACCAATCCAGTTAGTATTGCTACGCACTGAGTCGGTGGGGTTTGTAGTAAATTGTGAAGCATCCAGCAGCGGAAACAATTTGAGGCTGCCATCTTTGGTTTTCATTTGTATGGCGCCGCGCTGTCTGAAATAGCTTTCATCCCGCTCAAACTGCCAGGTAAATATCCGGAAAGAGCTATCGGGTGCATATAGTTTGGATACGGTAATAATACTATCGAAAGGATAATTGAACGAATATGGGGTGCGTAATGCTTTTACAAACAGTCTTGTAAAGGTGCTGTCGGCAACAAGCCGGTCTTCTGTCAGGGGTGCAAAAATCATGTCTTTTGCGTAGGGCGCTATTACTGCTTCCTGCTGCTGCAGGCTTTGCAAATCGGCAGCAGATTGTGCCATAGCAGAAGAAGTAATAACCAATGAAAGGGCAACTAACAATTTATACATAGCACAAAGTACTACGTTGCAGCGCGGTAATTATTTTCTAAAGCAGAAATTTAAGTTTTTGTTGACGGGGTTTTGAACCACAGAGATGCAGGGGAGCACAGAGAAGACTTGTATATTGTTCATGCAAAGAACGCGAAGGTGTTCGAAAGATGGTTTGCGTGCTTTGCGCCTCTTGCATTGTGCTCCTTGCGTGAAAACTTGCTTCGCAACATTATTTTAAAGGAATAACTACATTTTACTTCTTAAATCTTTCACTCACTACCAAATCTTTACTGCCGGGTATGTAAGTATAAAATCCTTCGCCGCTTTTTACACCTAGTTTTCCGGCAGTTACCATATTGACGAGTAAGGGGCAAGGTGCATATTTAGGATTGCCGAAACCTTGCTGCAATACCTGCAAAATGCTTAAGCATACATCCAAACCAATAAAATCTGCCAATTGTAAAGGTCCCATCGGGTGTGCCATGCCCAACTTCATAATGGTATCAATTTCCTTCACACCGGCAATGCCTTCGTACAAGCTGTAAATGGCTTCGTTTATCATCGGCATCAAAATTTTATTGGCAATAAAACCAGGATAATCATTCACCACGCAAGGAACTTTGTCGAGTTGTTTGGAGAGTTCAACGATGGTATTGGAGACTGCTGCATCGGTTGCGTACCCATTGATGATTTCCACCAGTTTCATCACCGGCACGGGGTTCATAAAGTGCATACCAATTACTTTTTCCGGGCGTTTGGTGGCTGCTGCAATGCTGGTGATGGAAATAGACGAAGTGTTAGAAGCTAAAATACAATCCTTCGGAGCAACTTCATCCAATTGCCCGAATATTCTTAGTTTCAGTTCGGTGTTTTCGGTAGCAGCTTCTATTACCAATTGAGCATCTTGTGCGCCTTGCTCTACATTGGAAAAGGTATGGATGTTGCTGATTGCCTGTTGCTTTTGCTTCTCAGTAATAATTCCTTTAACAATCTGCCGCTCCATATTTTTAGTGATGGTTGCTACCGCTTTATCAAGCTGTATTGCATGTACGTCTATCAGGTTTACGGTAAAACTATGTTGAGCAAATACATGCGCAATGCCATTTCCCATGGTACCAGCGCCAATTACCGCTACGCGTTGTATCATTTATTTCTGGTTTGATGTTGAGTGAAAAATTTGCAGGTTTGTAAGTTCGCAAAACAGACAAACATGTACAAGTCGTAAACGATGGAGCTTGCAAACCTATTCATCCTCCTTATATTTAATTCCTGCTTTTTGCCGGATGGTGTCCAGCATTTCCATTAGTAATAGACTGTCGGCATGCGTCATTACGGGACTTTCGGTTAAGCCTTGTTGCAGACATTCACATACATGCCTTGCTTCGTGCTGATAGCCGTGACCCGGTTCTTTTTCCACCTGAATGATCTCGAGGCTATCGGGAAGACCACTATAATATTCTAATATAGTATCAGGCGAGTAAAAACGATGTGTGAGCCGGATGCGGCCTTTGGTACCGCAGATCTCTACTTCGGTGGGCATGTTGGCAGCAAAAGAAGAAAACAGTTGCGCCATAGCGCCATTGTTGTAGCGGAATAATACTGCGCATTGTTCATCTACGCCGGTGTGTGCAGGTGTCATCCAGGCATCTATGTGGTTTGGTTTTCCCAATATACTCAATGCCATAAACACATTGTAAATACCAATGTCCAGCAGTGAGCCGCCGGCCAATGCCGGATGGAACATGCGGGCAGGCACCGGCTCCTGCGGCCGAAAGCCAAAGTTGATTTGCAATGCTTTAACTTCTCCTAATAAACCATCGTGCAAGATGCTTTGCAGCTTTTGATATTGCGGTAAAAACTTGGTCCAAACGGCTTCCATGAGAAACAACTTTCTCTCTATCGCCAGGTTAATCATTTCCCTTGCCTGGCGGCTGTTTACGGCAAAGGCTTTCTCGCACAATACGGCTTTATTGTGCTGCAGGCAAAGCAGGGTATTTTGGTAATGCTCGCTGTGTGGCGTAGCTATGTAAATAACATCTACATATTCATTTTGCACTAAGGCTTCGTAGCTGCCATGTGTATATAAAACAGGGAAGTCTTTGGCAAATGCATTGGCATTGTCAATGCTGCGGCTGCCTACGGCAATGAGCTCGGCATCATCTACCAATTGGAGGTCGAGGGCAAATTTGCGGGCAATGCGTCCGCAGCCTAAGATGCCCCAGCGTATTTTTTGTTGCATAATGAGCGAAGATACATGGAAGAAGGTACAAGAAGAAAGCGGCAGGAGGTAAAGAAACAAGTTGCAAGAGGGCAGGCGACGAGAGGTGGACAGAAAAATATGGCCCGCGGATTTATTTGCAGGAAAAAAGAAGAGCCCATAACAATACTAACAGGAATTTAAACCTTGTTCGCGTTTAGAAAAGAATAATGATTTTGCAAGTATTTGCTGGTGAAAAGCTTGTTCGTGCGGGCACAGGTGTTAAAATGAGTGATGGCGCTTGTAGCGCCACAGGCTACACCAAATGTCTCATTGCAGCACTGCAGCTCGTTCTATAAAATGAAAAATGCCTGCATTGTTGTGCAGGCATTGGATAGCTTTTAAAAATTTACCTCAAAAATTTTTAAAGGATACTATTTCTTCTCGACAGCATAGGCCTTTTGGAAAGGTTCTGAGTTTTGCGGCTTTTTTGAATGTTCCACAAATCAGCTGCACTGAAAGTTCTATTGTGAGTAGCAAGGTTTGCTACGGTTTCTTTTACTTCAGTAGTCAGGTTTATCAGTTCTGCTGCGCCCATATTAATAATGGTACGTTTTGAATTGTTGTTCATACAATTTACATTTTAATGTTAACTAATAACACACAGCAAGCGCGTTAAATGCAATTGTTGAAAATCAAATCTCTGCAGAAGATTGATTAGGGTTGTTATCGAGTTACCGCGGTTTAACTTGTTTCAAGTTCCTTTTGAATTGCAATGCAAATGTACAATCGTTTGCACAAACTACCAAATAATAGCTGTTTAAACGGTTAAACAACCACCTTGAGCGGTTAATGTGTTCAGTAAATGGTACGATAAATGATTATAAGAATGTAACCTATAAATATATTTTAATGAGGATAGCTTTTCATGGCGCAGCGCGCACTGTTACCGGCTCTAAACACTTAATTACCCTACAAAATGACACTCAATTGCTGCTGGATTGCGGCATGTTTCAGGGATTGAGCGATGAACTGACCGATAGCCTGAACAGCAGTTTTGGCTTTGAAGCGGATAAAGTGAGTTATTTATTGCTTTCCCATGCGCACATAGACCATTCGGGGCTGATTCCAAAACTGGTAAAAGAAGGTTTTAAAGGAAAAATTATCTGCACCGCCGCTACACGCGACCTGGCAATGCTGCTGCTCCAGGATTCGGCTGACATACAAAGAAGTGAAAACCAGCAGCATCGTACACAACGTGGAAAGCAGGACGAAGTATTGGAGCCATTATATACCATGGAAGATGTGTCTAAAACTGCCGAACTGTTCGAAGTTATCTGTTTTGAAGAATGGGTACAATTGCAAGAAGGGGTAGAAGTATATTATACCAACACCGGACATATCATTGGCAGTGCGGCAATCACCATTCGCGTTACGGAAGAAGGGCAAACCAAAACGCTGCACTTTAGCGGCGATGTGGGCAGGTATAGAGATGTGTTGTTATGTCCGCCACAACCTTTTCCGAAGGCCGACTTTATTATTATTGAAAGTACCTATGGTAATAGTCTGCATGAAAATCAGTTTAGTACTACCGACCAACTGATGAAATGGATAAAACATACGTGTGTGGAAAAACAGGGTAAGTTGATTATTCCTGCCTTCAGTGTAGGGCGCACGCAGGAATTACTATATTTTTTAAACCAGCTAAGTTTAGAAAAGCGGCTGCCCGAAATTCCGGTAATTGTGGATAGTCCCTTAAGCTACGAAACGACGCAAGTGGTAAAAAAATATCCTGCGCTGTTCAATGAGCGCTTGCAAAAAGTATTGGAGATAGACGATGATCCGTTTAGTTTTCCGGGCATGCGTTTTACCCGGCACGTGGAAGAAAGTATGCAGTTGGAGCATTTTCATGATCCCTGTATTATTATTGCGGCCAGTGGTATGGCTGATGCGGGACGCATACGGCATCATATAAAAAACAATGTGGAGTTTGAACGTAATACCATTTTGTTGGTAGGCTATTGCAGTCCTTCTTCGCTGGGCGGACAGTTGATACACGGTGATAAACAGGTAAAAATAAACGGGCAGGAGTACAATGTACATGCTGAGATAGGCGTGATGCGCAGTATGAGTGCGCATGGTGATGCCGATGACCTTGCTCGTTATTTATCGTGCCAGGAAGCTGCGTCGGTTACAACTGTATTTTTGGTGCATGGCGAATATGACGTACAGCAGGACTTTCAGAAGAAATTAATGCTGAAAGGATATGAGCAGGTGCTTATTCCGGAAATGCACGCAGTATGCGGTTTAAATGAGATAGTTGCAGAAACTGCATAGATAAATGCAAAAAAATTTGCAGGATAAGTATTTGACGGTTACTTTTGCACTCCCAAAACAAAAACGGAGCGTTGGTCAAGGGGTTAAGACACCTCCCTTTCACGGAGGAATCACGGGTTCGATTCCCGTACGCTCTACCAAGGAAAAGGTTTTAAGTTGCAAAGTCCCGGTCTGATAAAGGCTGGGATTTTTTGTTGCGCACAGCTGAAATGTAGATTTTATAGGATTTTGTACAAAATGGTAACGGAATAGCTTATGCAGGTAGCCCTTTATTGAACAGTAGGAATCGTGCAGAATACTTCACAGAAAAAAATGCCAAAATAATGTTGATCAATACATGGTAATAAAGTAAAGTATTTATCCTTACTTCAATCTTTTATCTACTGCTAAAGGCTTCACCTCCACTACTTTTACCAAATCATAATAGTTTGGGAAAAGCGGATTCAGGACATAATTATAACTATCCTGCATCACTGCCGAACGAACTTTTATTCCTACAAATTTCTTTTCCATTAATATCTTATCACCCATTTCTTTTAGAAGAATATTTTCGGGTATGCGCCAGTTCGCAGGCAGGCTATCATCTGGTATAGAAAAGACAGGAGCATTATCTGCTACTGCAATAGTCATAATAAACATATCCGGCGGCAGCTCGCTTTCATCCACATGTACCAACACTTCCAGCATGGCGAGTGCACTGTGTTCGCTGGTATATAATGCGTAAACGCCTTCGCTGTTCCAGCGTCCGCCCTCATTATAAGCACCCGTTCCGGTAAGATCAGCAGTACGTTTTTCCGATTTTACAATCCTGTAAACCAACATGGATAAAATATTACACTAATTCAGATGAGTAGTATATTATATAGGCCTTAACCTCCCTGCTTGTCGCTCATAGGAGATCATCTAATTGAAATTGGTACTAAGTATAAACGCCTTCTTCAATTCTGCCAAGTAATTTATTCACCATTTTAATGCCCGTAGGCGTATTGAGCAAATCAAAAGGCTTTTTACCCTGTAATGCCCTGTTTTCTTTTTGCAACCAGCGACTGAATTTATCCATGTCTTCAAAAACTGCTAAGCCTTTTGCAACGGTGTTGGCAATTTCTATAGATAAAGAAGAAGAGAGGCTATCCAGTGTATCGGTTTTCTTTTTTCGCCCCAGCGTTTTGTACGATACATTCAGCAGTGTTGCCATATCTTTCATGGGTACATCAATTACTTCGGCAAGGTTGTGTACTGCTTGTTTGGGAATGCCTTTGTTGGTAGCAGTAATATAATCAAGAATGGTGGTAGGTACGGCGGACATAAATTGCTTGCCGCCTAATATAGCCCACGCCAGCGCATTGATGGAAGCACCTTTTGTGAGATAACTTTTTAACGTAACTGCAATAGCGGGTGCCTGCGCATTAGATATTTTATTTCTAATTATTGATGCCATAATAGACATTTTACCCAAAGGTAGGGGAAAAATGTCTATTCTAAAAAAGGCGATTGATGCCGGTACTTAAAAAAGAAATAAGCATCACGGAAGTGACAAATAGAGTAATATAAAATTATGCCGGTTAAACTTTCTTGCATACTATTCTATGCAGTTACTTATTTCGTAATTATTCAACTTTGTAAAAACAATTATAGCAAATGAATGTTATTAATCAAATAACCTTTTCACCGGAAGAACTTTCCCGTTATAGCCGCCATATTGCTTTACCGCAATTTGGTGTGGCAGCGCAGCAAAAGCTGAAAGCAGCCAATGTGCTGGTGGTAGGTTGTGGCGGCTTAGGCAGTCCATTACTGCTGTATTTGGCTGCGGCTGGCGTGGGCAGTATTGGTTTGGTAGATTTTGATAGGGTAGATGAAAGTAATTTACAGCGGCAGGTATTGTTTGATATACATGATATTGGTGAAGAAAAAGCAGTGGCAGCGC
This sequence comes from Ilyomonas limi, assembly GCF_005233845.1. Taxonomy (GTDB): domain Bacteria; phylum Bacteroidota; class Bacteroidia; order Chitinophagales; family Chitinophagaceae; genus Ilyomonas; species Ilyomonas limi. The sequence goes on along the minus strand of NZ_SZQL01000002.1, from coordinate 221,472 downwards.
AGCATAAGATCAAAGCATTAAATCCACACATAAATACAAGGGTTTATGCCGAACGGCTTACTGCTGCCAACGCAATGAACATTATTAAAGAGTATGATGTAGTAGCCGATGGTACCGATAATTTTACAACACGTTATCTTGTAAATGATGCCTGTGTATTGCTGAACAAGCCTTATGTATATGCTGCTATTCACCAGTTTGAAGGTCAGGTTTCCTTATTCAATTGTGTAAATAATGATGGTGAAACAGGACCCAATTACCGCGACCTTTTTCCTCTGCCACCTGCCCCCGAGGCGGTGCCGAATTGTGGAGAAGCAGGCGTGCTGGGCGTATTGCCCGGCATCATTGGCAGTATGCAGGCATTGGAAGTTATTAAAGTGATAACAGGTATTGGTGAAACGCTGAGTGGACGTCTTTTTATTTTTGATACACTCTATTTTCAAACCAATATTTTTAAAATAAAACGTAATGCTGATAATCCTTTAAATGGCACACATCCAACTATTACCCAACTCATAGATTGTGAGCCATTTTGTAATGCTGCTGCGAAATCAATTAAAGAAATTACACCACAACAATTAAAAGATTGGCAACAGCACGAAGCAATACAACTCATTGATGTGCGCGAACCGTATGAATACGAGATTGTAAATATGGGTGCGCAACTCATTCCCTTAAATACTATAACAAACAATATTGCTACAATTGACCGCACCAAAAAAGTAGTGTTGCATTGCAAAAGTGGCAGCCGTAGCCTGCAAGCCATTCAACTGTTGGAAAAAGAATTTGGCTTTACTAATTTATACAATTTACAAGGCGGCATTCTGCAATACATTGATGAAATGGCGCCGCATCTTACCAAATACTAATTTTTAGCTAAGGTGCTCTCCCCTACACATTCGTGTATTACATTCGTAGTGCATCATGAAGCGCGCAACAGTTATTGTTTGTTTAGTTATATTCGCTATTACCGGTATTCATTTTATCAATGCCGGTAGTCGTGCTACATCTATCCCTTTTGAAGTACCACAAGGCTGGCCAAAACCGGTGTACGATTTCAGCCAAAACCCTGTAACCAAAGAAGGCTTTGAACTGGGCAGAAAACTGTTTTATGATGGCAGGTTGAGCAAAGACGGCAACTTCCCTTGTGCGAGCTGTCACCAGCAGTTTGGGGCATTTGCCACTTACGATCATTCGCTAAGTCATGGCTTCAACAATTCGTTTACTACCCGCAATGCATCCCCTTTATTTAATCTTGCCTGGCAAAAAGAATTTATGTACGATGGCGGCGTAAACCATTTGGATGTACAACCATTAGTACCCATTACTTCGCCCAACGAAATGCACGAAGTGATAGATAGCGTATTAATAAAATTGCGTGCAGATACAGCATATAAACGCCTGTTTAAAGCGGCTTTTGGCAGCGACCTCATCAACACACAACGGCTTACCAAAGCGTTGAGCCAGTTTTTGGTAATGATTGTAAGCAATAACAGTTTGTATGATAAAGTGAAAAGGGGAGAAGCTACATTCACTTTATCACAACGGTTAGGCTACGATATTTTCAAACAAAAATGTGCAGCCTGCCATACCGAGCCATTGTTTACCGATTTCAGCTATCGTAATGCAGGATTGCCGGTAGATAGTTTTTTGAATGATAGTGGGCGAATGCGCATTACCCGTTTAGCAAGTGATTCCCTGAAGTTTAAAGTGCCAAGTTTACGCAATGTGATGGTAACTTTTCCTTATGGGCACGATGGCAGGTTTTATAGTGTGTTGGACGTAATGAACCACTATCGCAACGGTATAGTGAATAGTTCAACTACCGATTCATTGATAAAAAATATGAAGCTCTCCAATTACGAAATAGGTCAGCTAACTGCTTTTTTATATACCCTTACCGATAGCACATTACTTACTGATTTGCGCTTTGCACCACCCGGCCTGAATAAAGCTGCATTGCCGCCGCTACAGGATATTCATAAACAATAAGTGCCTGTTTTTCATGCTTTTTGCTAGTTCTTTTCTTTTTAGTAAACACTTCCTATTTTGAGATAATAAATTCTTAAGCATAAGGCTAAAATACTGTGCAGTTTTTAATAATAATAAAGTTGATTTTAATATGTAGGTATGTAAAGCCACTCTATTTTTGTACCGTTAATGCAACAGCAACAATCCGGTTTTAAAATCCAATATCAAATCACAAATCCAATGTCATCATTCCAACAGGCACTCAAAAATCCAAAAACATTATTCAGCAAAAAATGGCTATTTCTTTAACCCGGAGATAGCCGCTTTGCAAGCCATGCAATGCACATCATCAGGCATTTACTTTTATACCTGAATTGCTACTGTATTGTTTTGTTTGCAAGGAAAAATAGGCTGAAAACTTATATAATGCGGCAGCAGTAATGCTTTTTTTTGTAAGCCGCTCCGCATTAGCCAGCTGTTGGATTTTGGGTAAGAGCTGTCTCTCTTTCGTGAGGGGCGGCTTTCTTGTTTTTATGAGCCCGCAAAGGCACAAAGAGCACGGGGGAACATAAACAAATTTATAGGATAAAAGTATTTTTTGTGTAACCTTGTCTTTGCCGGCAGGCAGGTTCTTTACTTTGTGTATTCGGGGTTCAATAAATATCTGTGCTATCTGTGAGAAATCCTACTCCGCCGCTTGTTTTTCCTCTACTGCTATCAAATCAGTCAATTCTACATTCATGGGCAACAAACCAATCTGTACAATAGCGCGGCGACCACGTATTTCCTTTACTTCCCCGACCTGGTGATTTTTTTTCATCTTCACCTTCATGCCAGCCTTTATTTCCTCGTCTGTTTCTTTGTATTTTTTATCTGCTTTTTTAGCCAGCTTATTATTTACATGTTGCTCATTCTTTTTAAAGAGGAGATTTTGTACCTGCTTCATCACCTCTTCCTTATTTTCTGCCTTACGCCATTCCAGCACAATCTGCTTGAGCTTGCGTTCGGTTTCTTTCATGTTGGCAATGCGTTCTTCGGTAATGCGGTTTTGCTGGTTTAAAATTTCTACCTGCTGGCGGTGGCGTTCTTTATCCATTACCACTTCCATTTCTTTTTTCAGGCGTTCATTTTCTTTCAGCAGGCGGCTTAGTTCTTTCTTTTCTTTATCTATGTGCTGTAAATCCTGTTCGGTTCTGTTTAATAATTTATCTAAACGAAAATGGTCTTCATCCACCAGTTTTTTAGCACGATTAATTAATGGCTGCGGCAAGCCAATGCGTTGTGCAATAGAAAACGTGTAACTGCTGCCGGGTTTGCCTACAATCAGCTTATACATCGGGCGAAGATTCACTTCATCAAAAGCCATGGCACCGTTTACAATACCTTGCGTATGGTTTGCCATTACTTTGAGGTTGAGATAATGCGTAGTTACAATGCCAATCGAATGTCTTCGTGCCAGTTCTTCCAATATCACTTCGGCAAAAGCACCACCTAAGTTGGGATCGCTACCGCTGCCCAATTCATCTATAAAAAATAAGGTTTTGCCATTGGCATTTTCTATAAAATGCTTCATGTGCAGCAGGTGCGAAGAATAAGTACTTAATTCAAACTCCAGGCTTTGCGTATCGCCAATATGGATAAACAATTGCTTGAAAATACCCATTTGCGAAGTAGGATGTACCGGCACCAGCAAACCACTTTGCAGCATCAGTTGATTCAAACCGATGGTTTTCATCGTTACGGTTTTACCGCCTGCATTCGGCCCGCTGATGATGAGAATGCGTTGCTTATCGTCCAATGTAATATCTACCGGAATGGTAAGTTTCCCCGATTTATTATTATATAAATACAACAGCGGGTGATATGCTTCTTTCAACTCCACATGTGCTTTGTCCAGCACATTAGGAAAGTTGCCATTTACATCTATTGCCAGCCTTGCTTTAGCACGTATAAAATCGTACTCGCCGGCAATTTCAAAATAGGTTTGCAAAAGCGCAGCATAGATAGAAAGCCGGTTGGTCAACTCACGCAAAATGCGCAGCACTTCTTTGCGCTCGTCATTCTCTAACGAAAAAATATCGTTATTAAGTTCTATTGTTTCTTCCGGCTCTATAAAAGCGGTTTTGCGGCTGTCACTTTCGCCATGTAAAATGCCCTTCACCTGCCGCTTATACTCGCTGAATACTGCCACTACGCGCCGCCCATTGCTAAAGCTTTCATCAATATCGGCAGTATAGCCTTGCTTGGCAAGCCGCGCTATTACGCGCTCAAATACACGGCGCTGCTCATTGCGCTTGCGGTACAAGCTCATGCGTATGCGTTGTAAATTTTCTGAGGCATTATCCTTTACATTACCACCTTCATCCAGCACTTCATCTATGAGTACGGCAATGGCTTTTTCGTAATAAGTGTTTTCAATTACTTTGGTCAATGCCGGATAAGCCAAGCGCCGTTCTGCATCAAACCAGCGGAAAATACTGCCAATGTTTTCTGCCAGCCTGCGCAGATTTATAAATTGCTCGCCGGTGAGCATACTGCCCGTAATGCCCAGCAGCTTTATATCGCGCTGAATATTCAGTGTAAAATCGTTGGGAAAATACATGCTGTGCATTTCTACCAGCTTGTATTCATGGCTTTGCTGCAGCTCCAGCTCTATATAATTTTTATGCGTGTGAATACGCAGGTTCTCCGCCTTGTTTTTAGCAAAGTCTGTTTTGCAGTGAGCTGCCAGCAGACTTTTCACTTTATCAAATTCCAGTTGTACAACTGCCGATTCGGGGTATATCTTCATTAGTCTTACTTACAATCAATTTAAGCCTGCGAAGTTCGTAAATATTTATTTGTGGTGCAATTTGTGTAGGCAATATAATGTTGTGATTTAGCTAAGAATTTCACCGTTATTTAAATGTTTTTAAAGGAAATTTTAATGCTTTTTAATTTAGTAAACAACAAAATACATATTAAATTTGCATCACATCCAATATCACATGAAATACATTATGCCATCCGAAAGGATAAAGCTTATTTTTAGCTTTAATCTTGCCCATACTACGTTACAGGCTTACAGCAATTTCTCTGATTTTATTTTACGCAAAAGTTTACGGTTTTATACCTCCGGTGCCCAAAACAGTGCTTTGGTGTTGAACTGATTTTTGCTTTAATAATAAAAAAGAGTTTTCCGCCTATGCCGGTGTGTTCTTCACCACACGTGTTGGGAAGAAAAGTTAAAACAGTTGCATTGAGGTGTCAGATACTGCTAAAGTGTTGTCGGACACCTCATTGTCTTTTAACTGATAAGTAAAAGAATATAGTTCCTAGCATTTCTTCCCAACACCTCTGAGGTATTCTTCGCCAGCAAAAACTTGCAGGTTATCGTGTTAATGAAGAGCATTCAGCACGGGTTAAAATCTGGAGTAGGATGCAGCATCCAAACTCCCCTTAAGAAGTAGGGCTTTTACTTAAAAATCACCGTTCCAAACTGTTTAGTGATTGCTTCCTGCATCATCTTTAGTTCTTTATGCACTTTGATGAGTTGCATCTGCTCTTCCAGCGATTTGCTTTCTTCCATATCGCGCTGGTTTTGCTCAAACATGTGCTTCAGTTTGCGCAGCTTGAAGTAGTGAATGCTTTTAAATACATCTTCGTGGCTATCCACCATGCCAATATTTTTTTTATCACTTTTTTCATTCCAGCGCATACTCAATTCAAACGGAAACATGGTAATTCCAACAATCAGCTCGCGTATCTCAGCATCTTCATGATAGAGCAACGTTTTAGCACTGGGTTCTAAGCCTTGCTGATACTGCCTTTCGTAAATATTATACAGTTTTTCCAGCGTTGGATTTTCAAAAGCATAGCCTTCCAGTTCGTCAAAGATATATTGTGCCATGGTGCGCTGCTCATCCCAGAGTTGCAAGCCATATTCCAGTAGCACGCGCAATACATCACGTTCCTGCAGGTCATCGCCATTAATTATTAAATCTATATTTTCCTGCACCAACGCAGCAGGAATTGCAGACGGTTCTACCGCTTCGAAAGGCAGCTTCTTTTCTTCTTTGGCAATGCGCTCGCGCTTGTATTTATTTACCAGTGTTATCAGCCCGCTTTCATCAATCCGCAGCAGTTGCGCGCATTGCCTGATGTACTCCTGCTGTTTGGTAAAATCTTCCGCTTTATTTATCCTGCTTAGCGTTTCGGCAACCTGATTAACAGCTTCATTCTTTTTATTTACATCATTACCAGCCTCGCGCAACAACACTTCCAGCTGAAATAAAACAAAATCTTTTTTGTTGCCGGCAATAAACTCGCGAAAGGCAGCCGCACCAATTTTCTTTACATAACTATCGGGGTCTTCCTTATCCGGTATCAATACCAGCTTTACATTCAGACTTTCTTCCAGCGCCATATCCAGCCCGCGCAGTGCCGCTTTCACGCCTGCCGCATCACCATCATAAATTATCGTAAGATTATTAGTGTATTTTTTTACAAGTCGTAGTTGTTCTGTGGTTAACGATGTACCACCACTGGCAACCACGTTTTCTATGCCTGCCTGGTGCAAACTGATTACATCGGTATAGCCTTCTACCAGCAGGCATTCATCCAGCCTGTCAATCATTTGGCGGGCAAAATAAGCGCCGTATAAAATGCGGCTTTTTACATACAATTCGTTCTCCGGCGTGTTGATGTATTTAGGGGCCTTTTCGGGTGCTTTGCCAATTACACGTGCACCAAAACCAATGATTTTTCCGGTATTGTTGTGTATGGGAAAGATAATGCGGTTGCGGTAGTTATCCTGCAGCGCTTCGTTGCGGGTAGTAACTAATCCGGTCTTAAGCAGTAGTTCTGCACTAAACTGATGTTGCAAAGCTGCTTTTGCAAACGTGTCTTTTGCTGAAGGATTATAGCCTAAGCTAAATTTTTCTATTACCTCTTTATTAAAACCTCTTTCTTCCTGCAAATAGGTAAGTGCAAATGCTTGTCCTTCTTCGGTTTCAAAAAGCTGTTGGGTAAAAAACTTTTGGGCGAAACCGTTGACGATATACAGACTGTCGGTAGCCAATTGCTGCTGACGTTGGGCATCGCTCACCTCTGTTTCTTCTATCTCTACATTGTAGCGGGCAGCCAGCCAGCGCAGCGCTTCTACATAACTATATTTCTCATGCTCCATCAAAAAGGTGATGGTATTGCCGCTTTTGCCGCAGCCAAAACATTTATAAATTTCTTTGGCTGGCGAAACAGTAAAGGAGGGCGTTTTCTCATTGTGAAACGGGCAAAGTCCAAGATAATTGGTGCCACGTTTCTTGAGCTTTACAAACTCGCCCACCACATCAATAATGTCAATGCGGCTGGTAATTTGCTGTATAGTTTGCGGCGTAATCATATGTGTGAAGCGAATTACAAATTTAGCAGGCATTCTCATTTGTTGTGTATCTTTCAATCTGAGATTTGAATAGGTTAATAAAATCAGAAGGCACGGGTAACATGTGCAGATATGCATTAATAACTTAGTAAAGGAAAATTTGAAAAAATGATATTGAATTTCCGAAAAGTTGCGTCATTTAGTAATTGAAACTTGTGCCGGAATGATAAATATCACAAGTCTTGTTATTTATTAATAATACAGCTACAGATAACACACAACGTACATGCAGGTAGATAAAACAACGGTTAATGACCTTTCTATATTTAATGCAGATGAAACGCTTTCGGTTTTTCACAGACTGGATTTTACAACTACTGTTGGTGGTAAAGATTGGCTGAGGATACTGCTGGCAAAGCCGTATGATAATTTAAAACAGATTGAGGATGTACAGCAAATGTTGCAAAGCCTGCTGCCTTTGTTAGACAATTTTCCAACTACTATCTCCAATGGCACCATCATGGTGATAGAACGTTTTTATGAAACGCCGCTCGACGAAATGCCTGCCCATGCAAATACGGTGAATAGCATTTCATATAAAATTTTTCACTCCGCCGATTTCTCGCTTACACGCTATTCTGTTGAGCATTTTATTAACTTTTTTAAGGGTTTGAACAGCGTTGCAGAATTGTGCGCCAATGCAGGCTCTTCCATCCTTATAAATATGAGCACCCGTATTGCTTCGCTCATTGCCAAGCCGGTGGTGCGGCAAATGGTTGCATGGGATAAAACAAAAAAACTGCCTTACCCGTTGATACTGCATTTTGGCAATTTTATGCGCCGCCAATACAAACCGGAAGCGTTGGAACTGGTGAATATTTACACTAAGCTGGATGCCTATTGCAGCATGGCTAAAGCTTGCAAGCAATATCACTTTTGTATTCCAAGATTTAAAGAAAGCAGCCAGCCTTGTATGCAGGCGGTGCAGTTATATCATCCATTGCTCACCACGCCGGTAGCGTATGATGTTCAGCTTACACCACAGCAGAATTTCTTGTTTATGACTGGTGCCAATATGGCTGGCAAAAGCACGTTTATCAAAGCTATCGGCGTATCGGTTTACCTCGCACATGTGGGCATGGGTGTGCCTGCGCAAAGTATGCAGTTATCCTTGTTTGATGGCTTGCTGAGTAATATTCAGGTAGTAGATAATATTGTGCAGGGCGAAAGTTATTTCTTTAATGAAGTGCAGCGCATCCGCAAAACCATACAGCAAATAAGTGATGGCAGAAAATGGCTGATATTGATTGATGAATTGTTTAAAGGTACCAATGTGCAGGATGCGATGAAGTGCAGCACGGTAGTGATAGAAGGCTTGCGTAAAATGCACAACGCGCTGTTTATTTTATCCACGCATTTGTATGAAATTGGACATACATTAAAGCAATATGATAATATTCAATTCCGCTATTTTGAAACAGAGGTAAAGGATGATCAGTTGCTGTTTAGTTATCATTTAAAAGAAGGTATCAGCAACGATAGATTGGGCTATTTGATATTGAAACGCGAAGGCGTAGTGGATATGCTGAACAAAATTCCTGATACGTTGCCGGAGGTGGAGAAGGGCGTGTGAGAATTTTGCTGAGGTAAATATTGTTGGATGATTATTGCAGTATATAGCTGTGCAGAAGTGTTTGACTTTATACTTTTTATGCAGCGGTGGAGACTCGCAGGAATATAAAAAATACAAAATCTCCAGATTTTATAGAGGTTTGCAACGTTTGCACCTTACACGCTGGTAGCATTCTAAACCCTGCCAGCATTAAACGCAGCTTATCTTTGCGCAACTTTACCTCTATGAATCACCACCAGTCAACAGCCATCATCATCGGCGCAGGCATTGCAGGTATTGCAAGTGCCATACGGCTTGCAGTACAGGGCTTTGCAGTAAAGGTGTTTGAGAAAAACAGTTATGCCGGCGGTAAAATAAATTCCTTTGAAAAAGAAGGCTATTGCTTTGATGGCGGACCAAGCTTGTTTACACAGCCGCAATTAATAGAAGAATTATTTGCACTGGCAGGCGAGCCAATACAACACTACTTTAATTATAAGCCGGTGCCCATAGCGTGTACGTATTTTTATGAAGATGGGGTAGTGATAAAAGGTTATACCAATGCAGATAAGCTGGCGGAGGAACTCTATAATAAGGTAGGTGAAGATAAAACTGCTGTAAAAAGATACTTACAACGTTCAAAGCAATTATACGAAACTACAGGCAGCATTTTTCTGAATTATTCACTGCATAAGATGAGTACTTTATGGAAAGCACCTGTTGCAAAAGCATTGATGAATACAAAGCCTGTTCATTTGTTTGCATCTCTTAATGCGTTTAATCAATACAGCTTTAAACAAGCACATACGATACAGTTGTTCAATCGTTATGCTACTTACAATGGCAGCAATCCCTACCAGGCACCGGGTATGTTAAGCGTTATACCGCATTTAGAATACAACGAAGGTGTGTTTTATCCAAAAGGCGGGATGATAAGCATAGCCAATGCACTATACCGGTTAGCTGTAAAAAAAGGAGTACAATTTTATTTTAATATGCCGGTAGAGCAGATCATTCATAAAGCAAATAAAGTAACAGGCGTAATGGCTAATAATGAAAAATACCTTGCTGATATAGTAGTAAGCAATATGGATGTATATTTTACTTACAAAAGGCTCCTCCGTAATGAGCAAAAAGCAGCGCACATTTTACGGCAGGAGCGTAGCAGCAGTGCTTTTATTTTCTATTGGGGTATTAATAAAACATTTCCTCAATTAGGCTTGCACAATATTTTCTTCAGTAAAAATTACAAAGAAGAATTTGACCATATTTTTAAGCTGAAGCAACTGTATAATGACCCTACGGTGTACATCAACATCACGAGTAAATGCGAGCCGGACCTACAAGCACCGCCGGACAAAGAAAACTGGTTTGTAATGGTGAATGCACCCGCGAATGTTGGTCAGTATGAATCTGCCATGCAGCAACAATTAAAGAAGCATATTCTCTCTAAATTAAGTAGCTTGTTGCAAACAGCTATTGAGCCGCTGATAGAAGTAGAAGCAACATTAAATCCGGTGATGATTGAAGAGCATACTGCTTCGTATATGGGCGCTTTATATGGCACCAGTTCCAACAGCAGGATGGCTGCTTTTCTACGTCATCCTAATTTTAGTAACCAACTAAAAGGCTTGTACTTTGTTGGTGGCAGCGTGCATCCCGGCGGCGGCATACCTTTATGCCTGCGTAGTGCAAAAATTATGAGTGAAATGGTAAAGAACGATAAAAGGGGTTGGAAGTATGCACACTAAAAGATTGTTTACACTACAGCACATTGCATTATTCGTTGTTTTGCTGTTTCATGTAAGTGGTGCTATTGGTATTTTATATACGCCATACAAAGATTGGTTTGTACAAAATACGCCTTTAAACCTCCTGATTATGGCAGTGTTGCTCATTATTACACAATTGCAAAAGAACATTTCTTTCTTTTTGTTTTTTGCTACTGCATGTATAACAGGATTTGTTGTTGAATTAATAGGTGTTGGTACCGGCCATTTATTTGGCAATTATCAATACGGCAAAGTGTTGGGCATACAATATGATGGTGTACCTCTTTTAATAGGTATAAACTGGTTTATCATTATGTATTGCACCGGCATTATTTCGCAAAGCCTGCAAAGCTGGAGCACCAAACAATTAGCGGTTATGCAGGCGGAAGTAAAACCATCTGTACAATTTATTTCGTTTATAACAGATGGTGCTTTGCTGGCTACTCTTTTCGATTTTGTAATGGAGCCGGTAGCCGTAAGGCTCGGCTACTGGCAATGGCTGGGTAATGGCGATATTCCGCTTTACAATTATACCTGCTGGTTTGTTATCAGTATGTTGTTATTAGCAATATTCAAATTATTACCTTTTGAAAAAAACAATCCGTTGGCAGTACATTTGTTCATCATACAACTATTATTTTTTTTATTGCTGAGAACTTTTTTATGATGTGGCTGTTGTATATATCTATTGTGCTGGCAACCTTCTTTTTAATGGAAGGCGCTACTTGGCTGATACATAAATATGTGATGCACGGTTTCCTGTGGTACCTGCACGAAGACCACCATAAAAAGTATCCGGGCTTTTTTGAAAAAAACGATGCTTTCTTTTTCATCTTTGCTATCCCAAGCTGGCTATGCATTATGTTGGGTATGCAGTCCGCACATTATTGGGTGGTGTGTATTGGTGTTGGCCTGGCATTGTATGGTGCAGCTTACTTTTTAGTACACGATATTATTATTCATCAGCGGTTTAAATGGTTTACACACAGCAATAATCGCTATGTAAAAGTAATTCGCTGGGCGCACAAAATGCACCACAAACACATCAATAAAGAGCATGGCGAAAGTTTTGGTTTTTTGTTCGTGGCAAGAAAATATTGGGATAAAGTAAAGCGGGACGAAGGAATACGGAAGAATAGCCATAAAGACACCAGGGCAAAATGAATTGAAGACTTGTGATTTAGTGCGCAGAATTTATCTTTATCCAAAACTGACGCCTTAAACTATTTCCCTTACAGCCATTGCATTCTTTTTCATCTGCTTTTTAAAATTTTGTCTCTTACTGCCTTTGTGGCTATATCAATTCAAGCTTTTTATATGCTGTCTTCTTAGACAATTCAATCATATCGCCTGGCTGCATTGTTCCTAATTCTATATGCACTATTCTTTGCCTTATCAATCGTAAGGTGGGGAAGCCGGCCTTTGCAGTCATTTTTCTTACCTGTCGGTTCTTGCCTTCCCGCAAAATCAGTTCTATCCAGGGGGCTGGAATCTCTTTTCTGAAGCGTACCGGCGGGTTGCGTTCAGGCACTGATAAATCATTACCCAAAAGCCTGGCTGTGCAGGGTTTCGTTTTATACATTTTGCCATCAATATTTATCTCAACGCCTTGCTGTAGCTGTTGTATAGCTTGTTCTGTAATCGTGCCATCTACCTGCACCCAATAGGCTCTTTCGTGTTCAAAAGCAGGATTTAACAACCGATGATTTAAAGCGGAATCATTGGTTAAAATCAGCAATCCTTCACTATCGTAATCCAATCTTCCAACAGCATATACATCCTTAGGAACATGGAAGAAATCAGCCAATGTTTGCTGCCCCTGTTGCGAAGTGAATTGCGATAAAACAAGGTATGGTTTGTAGATGATAAAGTAGCGTTTCATACCAATAAAAATCCCGCAGCGAGTGCGGGATTTACTATATAGATGGGTTAGTAAGTACCGGGAATAAAATTCCCAACACAATATTAAATATACTTTTCACCAATGCAAAAAAAAATCGCATATTTTTTATACACAAATTTTAAAACAGTATGTGCATTACGATGATCCTTTTGCATGAGAGATGCCCCGGCAAGTATGCCCCGCAATTTAGTGGCAGGCTGAAGTTCTTTGCTGGTAAGGCTTTCAGGGTATTGCAAGCCGCATTGCATATGCTGTAAGTGTAATACATACAATGTTGTTGTAAAAAATAATTTTTGCAAAGCGCTTCTTATGCATGGCTGCTATCTTTGGTGTAAGTAAAATAAAAAGCGAATGAGATTTCCTGCACCCGTAACAGTACAATGGCTTGCCGGTTTGATACATGCAGAAGTAGTTGGCGATGAAACCGCGCTGGCAACCGGCATCAATGAGATACACAAAGTAGAAAAAGGCGATGTGGTGTTTGTTGACCATCCTAAATATTATGATGCCTGCCTGCAAAGTGCAGCTACGCATATCATCATCAACACCAAAGATGTTTTACTGCCCGAAGGCAAAACATTGCTGGTAACAACACAACCTTTTGAAGCATATTTAACCCTCGTCAATCACTTCCGCCCATTTACACCGGCAACAAAATCCATCAGCGATTCTGCTGTCATTGGAGAAGGAACGGTGGTTATGCCGAATGTGTTTATCGGTAAAGACGTAAAGATTGGAAACAACTGTATTATTCATGCAAATGTTACAATTAACGATTACACCGAAATTGGCAATAATGTAGTGATACAAGCTGGAACAGTTATAGGCAGTGATGCGTTTTATTATAATACCAAAAAAAGCCGCGAAGTGTGGTACAAACGCATGCAAAGTTGTGGTAATGTAGTAATAGAAGATGATGTGGAAATTGGCGCAGGCTGTACCATTGACCGCGGCGTTACTGCATCCACGCGCATTGGCAAAGGCACTAAAATGGATAACATGGTGCATATCGGTCACGACAGCAACATTGGTGAGAACTGTTTGTTTGCTGCACAGGTGGGCATTGCCGGCGCTGTGGAGATAGAAGATGGCGTGGTACTATGGGGGCAAGTAGGTGTAAGTAAAACGCTTACCATTGGTGCCAATGCAATAGTGCTGGCGCAAAGTGGTGTACCTTCTTCCCTGCAAGGTGGCAAAACTTATTTTGGTACTCCGGTAGAAGATGCAATGACGAAGAAAAAAGAATTGGTATGGGTAAAACGCATACCTGAGATGTGGGAGAAACTGAAGAAAATGTAGAAGAAGCCCTAACCTCTAAAAGGGAGTTTTTAATCGTGAAGACACGAAAGTGCTAACAGTCTCGAGGGAATACAAAAGGTTCCGAATTTTTTAAAATTCGGAACCTTTTGTAGTTCAATAAATGTCTAAGAACTTTTGTGATCCTCTATGTTTTTTGTGTCTTTGTGGTTCAAAAAATCACTTGCCATGCTTGCTGCTCATATAAAAGGTAAGCTCACCACCATTCATGATTTCGTTATGTGTAATGTATCTTCTGTTGAGTGGTTTGCCGTTTAATAACACCTTTTGTACATACACATTTCTATCATTTTGGTTAAGAGCTTTTATAGTAAAAATATTGCCATTTTCAAGCGTTAAAGTAGCGGCATCTATAGCCGGACTTCCTAACCAATATTGGTCTGATGCCGGTGCAATAGGATAGAAGCCCAGCGTACTGAAAATGTACCATGCACTCATTTGCCCTGCATCATCGTTGCCACCCAAACCATCCGGTGTGTTTTTGTATTGCATAGGCAATATCTGGCGCACACGTGCCTGCGCTTTCCAAGGCTCATCCGTAAAATTGTACAGGTAAACAATGTGATGCGAAGGCTCGTTACCATGCACATAATTGCCAATAATGCCATCGCGGGTAATATCTTCTGTTTCGGCAAAATATTTATCGGGCAGCTCCATAGTAAATAGCGAATCCAGATGCGCGGTAAACTTTTTTTTGCCGCCCATCATGGCTATTAAAGTATCAGGTGCTTGTGGTACATACAAGCTATAATTCCATGCATTACCTTCTATAAAGCCTTCATCAATGGTGCGCATAGGATCAAACTCTTTTCTGAATTGTCTGTCACTCATCTTGGGTCGCATAAAACCAATAGAAGCATCCCATACATTTTTATAATTTTCCGAACGCTTTAGATATGCTTCATACACATCATTTCTGCCCAGTTTTTTAGCGGCTTGTGCTATACACCAGTCATCATACGCATATTCCAATGTTTTGGATACAGAGGAACCACTTTTGTCTTCGGGCACATAACCGTTATCTATATAATAACCAATACCTTCATAGCTGCGGTGATTGGAAGTTGCGATGCAGGCATCCAACGCTTTGTTTTCATCAAAGGGTGCATTGCCTTTTACAATTGCATCGCACACCACCGACACAGCATGATAGCCCGTCATGCACCAGTTTTCGTTGGCAGAATTGCTCCATACCGGTAGCATGTGCTCGGCACTTTGGTTGTAATGTGCCAGCATACTTTGCACCATATCGGCATTGCGTTTTGGCTGAATAATATTGAACAACGGATGCAATGCACGATAGGTATCCCAGAGCGAGAAAGTAGTGTAATTTGTAAAACCTTTTGCTGTGTGAATGTTTTGATCTAAACCTTTGTACGTGCTATCATTATCCATATAAATAGTTGGACTAATGAAAGCATGATACATCGCTGTATAAAAATTTTGCTTTTCTGCAGAACTGTTTGTAGTGATAATAATTTTACTTAATTCATTTTGCCACATTGCTTGACCTTGCCTTTTTACTGCATCAAAATCCCATGTTGGCGTTTCTGTGCGTAGATTAGCCAAAGCATTTGTTGTGCTTACCGGAGATAATGCAAATTTTATTTTTATCTTTTCGCCTTCCTCTGTTTTAAAATCAAAATACGCACGTATTTGCCTGCCAGCTATTTCAGGAAAATTATAACTCTGGTCCCACTTGCCCCAGAAGCCGCGATAGACTGTTTTCTTTGAGTAATTTGTATTGTCGTATTGGTAAAAAGGTTTAGAGAAAGTCATAGCAAAATATACCGTGCGTGTTCTTGCCCAGCCCGAAGTAACCCGGTAACCTGTTATTAAGGTGTCATTTTCCACACGCAGATAAGTCCACACATTTTTCTCATCATAGTTGTAAATACCGTGCATCAAATCGAGTATAATGTGCGCACTATCGCTTTTAGGAAAGGTATATTGATGAAAGCCTACGCGCGTGGTAGCCGTCAACTCTGCAAGAATATTATAGCTATCCAATTTTACTTTATAGTAATCCGCTGCTGCTACTTCATTTGCATGAGAAAAAAGCGAGCGATAACCACTTGCCGGATCTGCCTCGGTGCCTGGATTTAATTTTAAAGCGCCAACAGTTGGCATGATCAAAAAGTCTCCTAAATCGCTATGCCCTGTACCACTGAAATGCGTATGACTAAAGCCTACAATAGTAGAATCGTCGTATTGGTAGCCTGCACAATATTTATATACATCCGGGTTGTATTTGCCATTCATCTCATAAGGAATAGTATCTGTGTCGGGGCTTAATTGTACCATACCAAAAGGCACTGTAGCGCCGGGGTAGGTATGTCCCATGCGCTGTGTGCCAATGATTGGCTTTACATACTGTACAAGATTTTCAGCAGTTTTGTTTTGCGCAGCACATAGCAATACAGTGCTGCAGGTAAGCGTTGAGAGCAAACTTTTTTTCAACATGTAACTTTATTTACGTTCAGCAATTTTTATAAATCGCTAAAGTAAAGCAGCTATTGGATAACGGTGGAAATAAAATAGGAGCGTAAGCATTAACAGGCACTATTTTAAGACAGTGCAAACATTTAAATAGATCAAGCAAAGCAGTAATCAGTTTACTACTTTATCGGCGCAGCAACTGCTGGCAAAAGCTTCCGGTTTGGCTTTAAAAGCGAAGCCCATACCTAAGATGTAGCCCATTGCTTCTTTCAGCGCATCGTTGCTTTTAAATTGCGGATTAGTGTTGATGTCGGCATGAACCTCCATTTCTACACCATACTGAATAAATAAATCGCACAATTCATAAGCAATCTCAATACTCCTTGCAACTTCTACCAGCATCCGTTCTTTGATGTGGTATTTTTGCAACGTTTTATCGTTATGAATGTACATAAAGCCGCCATTGTGTTCGCGCAAAAAAACAATGACAGTTGCAAATTCTGTTTCTTCACCCTTTACCTGGCTATCGGTGCCAATACATACTTTTAGGCGTACTCCCTTTGCATGTTCTTTTTTTATAGCCTCTTCCACTGCCTCTTTTATCGGCAGGTTGATGCGATCACCATTAAATTTTCTCCAGCGCATATAATGTAGTTTAAATGAAAATTACGCAGTATTATAGATATCCTGTTTATTGTAGTGATAAAATATTATAAACATTTGGTGGATAAAAAGATGAATGATGTTATATATGTGTGGTGTACTATGTAGTTGATCAGGTTGAATGTATAAGCCTGATTGATGAATTAAAATAATGAAGCGCAATATTCAATTGAATGAAGCAACTTTAGTTTTAATGAATACTAACCCTTAGTAAATATATTATAGCTCATCACATCTTACATCATCCATAGCATCCTCCCAAATTCTTCCTGTATTAATACTGTCCGGTGCTTAGCAATACCAGTGTACACGCATTCATTGGCTGAATGTTGTTCTGTTTTGCAAGTGTTGCCAACTCAGGGTTTTCGGCACCAGGATTAAAAATAATACGTTTTGGATGCAGCGATAAAATGTAGTCGTAATATTGCTTTTGGTGCGTCGGATTAAGATACAATGTGATGGTATCCACATCATCCATCAAAGGATGTTCAGTTATAATTTGTATATCATCAACAGATCCCTTTTTTTTGCCGATAGCAACAACAGGATGGTCGTAAGATTTCAATCGTCGCACGGCTAAAAAGCTATATCGCATCGGGCTGTCCGAGGCACCAAGCACTACTGTTTTTTTAGGTGTATTTTTCATAGTTTGTTTTTAAAAAGTATTGTGAAAGCAAGATGTTCACAAATTATTATTTAAAAAAATACGCAAAAAATTTACCGGAATGTTTTTTGAATATGCAAATGTGTTATAACTTTCAATTATTATTTACTAAACACCCATCACATGGCAAAGTCAACTAAGAAAGCAGCGACAAAAAAAGCGTCTGCTAAAACCGCAACAGTTAAGAAAACGGCTACTAAAAAAGCCGCAACACCCAAGAAAGCCGCAACGAAAAAAGGAGCTGTAAAGAAGGCTGCGACAACCAAGAAAGCAGCAACGAAAAAAGGAGCTGTAGCCACTAAGAAAGGTGCCGCTAAAGTATCGGTAAAAAAAGCAGCCGCTCCTAAGAAAGCAGCAACGAAAAAAGTAGCTGTAAAGAAGGCTGCAACAGCAAAGAAAGGCGCTACAGCCACCAAAAAAGCAACTACTAAGAAGGCTGCAACTGGTGGTGGTACTAAGAAGGCTGCTACCAAAAAAGCATCCACCCAAAAAGCATCTGTTAAAAAAGCATCTACTAAAAAAGCATCTACCAAAAAAGCATCTTCCAAAAAGGCTGGTGCCGCATCATCGTCGCAGGACAACAACACGGCAGCACAAAATGCAAACATGCCGGTTTATGAGTCGCCAATGGAGTCTTCTACACCGGGCAACGACGTTAATGCGCCGGAAACACAAGAGTAAAGTACAGCGTTCAATAAGCTGCTTCAGGCTGTTGCAAATCATTTGCGGCAGCCTTTTTTGTTGCGCTACATAGTGCAACATGCAGGCATAGATAAAAATTTACAGAGAATTTTACTCTCTGTAAATGGCATGTTTATGCAGTAAAAAGATATTAAATAATAAAGAAGCTGGTTAAGCACTGCAAAAGATAAGAGACTAATTCATCTTAAACGGTACGATCATTTCAAACGGAGGAATATTTACAAAAAATATTGCTTTATTATGCAGGTTTTCCATTTTATACTGGCCGTGCATACGTCCTATTTCGGTGCGCAGGTTGCAGCCGCTTACATACTGAAACTGTTTGCCACTTTCTATTACCGGCTGCACGCCCACCACACCATCGCCTTCCACTTCGCGGTTTTGCCCATCACCGTCCAGTATATACCACTTGCGTTGCAGCAGTTTTACAGCAAAAAGATTATGATTTTCGATAGTAATGCGGTAGGCAAACATAAATTCATGGTTGGCAGGATTGCTGTATTCTGCCTGGTAAAAGGTTTCAACACTTACCTCTATGCCTTCTGAAATTTTAGATACCATGAGTAGCTGCTTAATGCGTAAAATTAATAAATAAGCGCAAGCGCTTTAAAAATATTTATTCATACAACCATTGTACCGTTTAATGTTTATGCCGCTATGTTCTCGATTATAGAGAATAATAATTGGGATATGCAGCCTTGCAACACTTACATCCTTCAGCAACATTACATAGCTTGCGCCGTACATTCATAAGTTCATTTCTTACAATTCGTCTGTTGCATCTCATCAAAATTATCCGCTTCTTACAATCATTTGCAACGGCCTCAAAAAAAGAACATTCGTTAATTATTACACTTTACTTTTGCTACAATATAGCTTTTACAGCCTTACACAGTTAATAATTGCTATATTATCCATTCAATAACAATCTGTCAACATCAAACCATTCCTATGAATCTTGTTGATTCTTTTGAAAAAATTCCGGTTGAAATATTTCCAACTGCAAAGAGCGGCTCGCAGCGTGTAGCTGCCGAGATAGCCGCACTCATCAGACAAAAAGAGCAAAGTGGTGCTATGTGTGTGCTGGGGTTAGCTACTGGCTCTTCGCCCATCAGCCTATATGCCGAGCTGGTGCGGTTGCACCACGAAGAAGGATTAAGCTTTAAAAATGTGATCACCTTTAACCTCGATGAGTATTACCCTATAGACCGGGAGGCGTATCAAAGCTATTACAGTTTCATGCACCGCCATCTCTTTGCTCATATTGATATTAAGCCGGAAAATGTGCACATCTTTAACGGCGAGTTGCCCAAAGAGCAAATAAAGCAACACTGTGTAGAATATGAGCAAATGATAGCAGACGCCGGCGGTATAGACCTGCAGATACTGGGCATTGGCAACAATGGGCATATAGGGTTTAATGAGCCGGGCGCTTCTATTCATTCTGCTTCACGAATGGTTGTGCTTGATAATAACACGCGCTCTGCCAATGCACGCGACTTTCAGAATATCTCCCGCGTTCCGCGCCTTGCCATTACCATGGGCATTGCCACTATAATGGAGGCACGCCGCATTATACTAATGGCCTGGGGCAATAAAGCTGCTATTGTAGCACGTGCGGTAGAGGGGAATGTAACCGAACAGGTGCCTGCCAGCATTTTGCAGCAACACAACAATTGTGTATTTGTAATAGATGAAAACGCCGCTACCGAGCTCACCCGTTTCAAACATCCATGGCTTACCGGTGCGGTAGATTGGACAGAGCAAATGATGAAGCGTGCGGTAGTGGATTTGGCATTAAAACAAAAAAAGCCGGTGCTGAGTCTTACCAATTATGATTATAATGAAAATGGGTTGGGTGAATTACTGGTAGAAAAAGGTGATGCTTACGAAATAAACCTGCAGGTGTTTTATATGCTGCGCGATAGTATTACCGGATGGCCTGGTGGTAAACCTAATGCTTTCATTCCAGCGCATCCCGAGCGTAGCGTGCCGTATCCAAAGCGCTGCCTGATCTTTTCGCCGCACCCTGATGATGATATCATTAGCATGGGCGGCACTTTTATGCGCCTGCACGATCAGGGACATGATGTGCATGTGGCGTATCAAACCAGTGGCAATATAGCCGTGACAGATGAGTTTGTGACGCGCTTTATAGATTTTGCCGTCAACTTTGAAGAACTGATTGGTAACGATACCGCTAAAAGCAGGCAAATATTATCGGAAGCAGAAGCCTTTATTTCTGCTAAAACAAAAAACCAAAGTGATACACTTACTATTCGCCAGATAAAAGGATTGATTCGCCGTAGTGAGGCAAAGGCTACCAGTAAGTACGTGGGCTTGAATGATGACCAGATCCATTTTTTAAATCTGCCTTTTTATGAAACCGGAACTATAGAAAAGAAGCCAATGGGTGAGGAGGATATAAAGATAACGATGGATTTGCTGCAACAACTAAAGCCGCAACAGGTGTATTGTGCCGGCGACCTTGCCGACCCGCATGGCACGCACAAAGTATGTTTGGATATTGTGTTTGAAAGCCTGCGCCGCCTCAAGAAAGCGGGCGAAAGCTGGATACCTGATTGCTGGGTTTGGCTGTACAAAGGTGCGTGGCAGGAGTGGGATATTGCTGATATAGAAATGGCAATTCCTATGAGTCCGGACCAGGTGGTAAAAAAACGTAACGGTATTTTTATCCATCAAAGCCAGAAAGATACGGTGCCTTTTCAGGGAACAGATAACCGCGAGTTTTGGCAACGCGCCGAAGCCCGCAACAGTAATACCGCTGAATTGTATGCCGAACTGGGTATGACCAGATATGCAGCGATGGAAGCATTTGTGCGGTGGCATTTTTGATAGTATAGTTTATTAAACACAAAAGAGCGCCGCGCTAATGCGCGGCGCTCTTTTGTGTTTAGTGGCTTATTACAATAAATATTACCGCGTTTATATTGCTTTATTTTCTGATTGTTTTTTGGTATAGAAAGCTATTAATAATGCCAGCAAAAAGGTAAATACGCGTGTAACAATAAAGAAAAGCATTCTGCAAACTCAAATAACTGATATGATCTTTTTACAACAAAAAAGCATCACACCATTGGCGCGATGCTTTACCGGCTATCACACATTCCTTTAACCTCACAATTGCTTAAGCCCTTCTTTTATCCAACACTACTAATGCTATGCCACCAATTACGGCAATAGCACCCGCATAGTTGGGCCAATCAATGGTATGCTTCTCTTTTTTATTTACTTCCAATGGTCCAACATCTACTACTTTTTCTTCTTTGGTAAAGCTGATGTTGGTGAAAATGAGCATCAATACGCCCACTACAATTAGTATGATACCTAATATTCTCATAACTGAAATTTTGAAGGTTACTTTTATAAATTGTTATCAGTATATGAATAACTCTTTAAATATCATGCCATTAATTTATTAGCAATTATCTATGGCTAACGTGCAAACTGTAGCCGCATACCTGTGTTGGATTCATTAAAATTGCCGCCTTCGTACACCAGGTTGCCATTTACAAACGTATGCGTAATGCTTGCCGGCATTACCATTTTTTGCAACGGACTCCAGGCACATTTATATAAAATGTTATCCGTGTCTATTGTAAAAGGCTGGTTCCTGTTCACCAGCACCACATCGGCAAAGTAGCCCTCGCGTATATAGCCGCGATCTTTTATATCAAAGCATTTAGCTACCGCATGGCTCATCTTTTCCACTACTTTTTCAATGCTTGTTTTTCCTTGTTGCACATAATGCAGCATCAGCGGCAAGGCGTGTTGCACCAATGGCAAACCCGCATGTGCCTTTTCATACGGCTCATTCTTCTCGTGCCAGGTATGCGGCGCATGGTCGGTGGCTATTACATCCAGTCTATCATCCAGCAAAGCTTCCCACAAAGCTACTTTGTGGTTGGGCGCTTTGATAGCCGGGTTGCATTTAATTAAGTTGCCCAGCAGCGCATAATCATCGGCTGTAAAGTGCAGGTGATGCACGCATACTTCGGCAGTGATGCGCTTTTCTTCCAGTGGCACCATGTTGGTAAACAGTTGTAATTCTTTGGTAGTAGTGATGTGTAAAATATGCAGCCGGCTGTTGTATTTTTTGGCAAATTGTATAGCTCTGAAGCTGCTTGCAAAACAAGCTTCCTCGTTGCGTATTACCGGGTGGTCGGCGGCTACAAACGTTTCTTTCTGACTTTTCAGCCATTCATAATTTGCCTTGATGATCGCTTCATCTTCGCAGTGCGTGGCAATCAGCAGTTCGCTGTCTTTAAATATTTTATCCAGCACCAGGGGGTTATTCACCAATAAATTGCCGGTAGAAGAACCCATAAAAATTTTAATGCCACATACATCTTTCTTCTTATCATTTGTTTTCAAAACCTCCTCTGTATTATCGTTGGAAGTGCCCATATAAAACGAATAATTTGCCAGCGAAAACTGGGAGGCAGTTTTATATTTATCTTCTAATAAATCCTGTGTGAATGCCGGCGGCACGGTGTTGGGCATTTCCATAAAAGAAGTTACGCCGCCTGCTACAGCTGCTTTAGCTTCGGTGTAAATAGTAGCTTTATGCGTTAGCCCCGGCTCTCTAAAATGTACCTGATCATCAATAGCACCCGGCAGCAGGTACAGCCCCGAGGCATTGATTTCAGTAGCTGCATTAGGTACGTTGATTTGTCCATCTATTTTTTCAATGCGATGATTTCTAATCCATACATCACCATGCGTAATGGTGCCTTCGTTTACAATAGCTGCATTTTTTATGATATATTCCATAGCTGCGTCTTTTGAAAAACTGCAAGGTAAACAAATGCTCAGGTGAATGGTGTTATGGTTGTGCTATTGAATGGAGAACAAGGTTGAAAATTGATGCTTTTTTAGCTGGATGAAATTTTAAACATACCGCTCTTACTATTATGCAGTTATAGAAAGATTTAAAAAACGCGTACCTCTGTTTATTTTCAGAATGATAATTTTCAAAACACAGCTAACAATATTTATCAGCTTCTATGATTAGAAAACATTAGATTTTATAACGTAAATCATTCCCCTTTCACATTCCTGCACTACTTTACAACCTGTTTCAAATAATGATATACTTATGAAAAATCATGTACTGTTTTTGTGTTGCTGCTTTGTTGTTCATACTGCATCCAATGCACAGTCCACCACCATCAGTGGCTTTAGCAATGCTGATGCACAAGCACAGTTATCCATTGAAAAACAGTTTGACCAAAACCTGAACGCCGCCAATATCGGCAACACAATAAAACAATTATCATCACATCCACACCACATTGGTTCGGCTGGTGGCAAAGCCGTAGCTGACTCTATTTACAACCGTTTTAAATCGTACGGCTGGGAAGTGCGGATAGATACGTATCATGTATTATTTCCCACACCCAAAACGCGCCTGCTCCAAATGACGGCGCCAACCACCTATAAAGCTTTGCTGAAAGAGCCTGCATTAAAAGAAGATGCTACCAGCGGCCAGCAAGATCAATTGCCAACTTACAATGCCTGGAGTGCCGATGGTGATGTAACAGCCGGATTGATATTTGTAAACTATGGCCTGCCCGAAGACTATGATATGCTGGACAGAATGGGCGTGAGTGTAAAAGGTAAAATTGTGATTGCCAAATACGGGCATAGCTGGCGCGGCATCAAGCCCAAAGTAGCACAGGAACACGGAGCTTTGGGCTGCATTATTTATTCCGATCCGGCAGATGACGGCTACTTTGCCGGCGACGTATATCCCAAAGGTGCTTTCAAAAACGAATATGGTGTGCAGCGCGGCAGCGTAATGGACATGCCCGTATATCCCGGCGACCCGCTTACACCCAATGTGGGGGCTACTGCCAATGCGCAAAGAATTGAACGCAGTGAGGCTGCAAACCTGCTAAAAATACCGGTTTTGCCCATTTCTTATCACGATGCGCAGCCTTTGCTAAAGGCTTTGGAAGGGCCTGTGGCACCTGCAGCCTGGCATGGCGGGTTGCCTTTTGCGTATCACATTGGCGGTGGCACTACGCAGGTTCATTTAAAATTGGCTTTCAACTGGGACATTGTTCCTTGCTACAACGTAATTGCTGCCATCAAAGGCAGTCAGTACCCTGATGAATGGATTGTACGCGGCAACCACCACGATGCGTGGGTAAATGGCGCCAACGACCCCATTAGCGGCATAGCCGCGATGCTGGAAGAAGCGAAGTCTATTGGTGATATGTTGAAAAGCGGCTGGCGGCCCAAACGCACACTTGTATATTGTGCCTGGGATGGTGAAGAGCCTGCTTTGCTTGGCTCTACCGAATGGGTGGAAGACCATTTGAAAGAGTTACAGCAAAAAGCAGTAGTGTATATCAATTCGGATGGTAATGCCAGAGGCTTTTTAAATGCCGGTGGATCACCCGCTTTGCAGCAAATGGTAAACGAAGTTGCTGCTACTGTAACCGACCCGCAAACCGGTGTAAGTGTATTAAAGCGCCGGCTGGCAAAAGAAACGGCGGATGCAACTACCACAAAAGCAAAAGAAGAAGCACTGGCCAAAAAAGAAATGGAGCTGGGCGCTTTAGGTTCGGGTTCCGACTTTTCTCCCTTTTTGCAATTTGCCGGTATTCCCTCCTTAAATATTGAGTATGGTGGCG
The DNA here is from genome assembly GCF_005233845.1 of Ilyomonas limi. Lineage (GTDB taxonomy): Bacteria > Bacteroidota > Bacteroidia > Chitinophagales > Chitinophagaceae > Ilyomonas > Ilyomonas limi. Next base: position 196,408 of record NZ_SZQL01000002.1, on the reverse strand, counting down.
AAGACGCCGGTGGCGACTATCATTCTATTTACGATTCGTACGATAATTACCGCCGCTTCAAAGATCCTTCATTTCAGTATGGTGTAGCATTGGCGCAAACTATTGGTCGTGTTGCTTTGCGCCAGGCAGATGCACAACAGTTGCCCTTTTATTACCAGGATTTTTATAAAGATGTAAATGAATATACCAATCAGTTGATAACACTGGCAAATGATATGCGCGAAAGTACGGCGTTGGAAACAGAACTATTAAAAGACAGCATTTATACTTTAGCCGCAGATACTGCTAAACATTTGTTGCCGCCGCAACCCAAAACAGCCGTGCCTTATTTTGATTTTGCACCCCTGCAAAATGCAGTAGCTCATTTGCAAAAAACAACAGACAGCCTGCACCAGGTATTGGTAAAAATGAATGACGCCAATACCTCCGATGTGCTCAACAAAACATTATACCAGGCTGAGCAGCAACTACTTCTGCCAGAAGGATTGCCACGGCGCGGATGGTATAAACATGCGGTGTATGCACCGGGTTTTTATACCGGTTATGGCGTAAAAACATTACCTGGCATTCGCGAAGCTGTTGAGCAGCGCAACTGGACAGAAGCGCAGGCGCAAATACAATTAGCTGCCGATGCTATCGATCGCCTGAATAATTATCTGCAACAGATTCATGACTAATAATTTGGTCATATAATTGCTTTGTTTACAGTATAACTAACCTATACATGTTACAACAACAGGTAGCCGTTGTGCTGGGCGCAACGGGTATGATAGGCAATCTGCTAACGCAGCGATTATTAAAAGATCCCGGTTTTAGCAAAGTGCGGGTGCTGGTAAGAAGACCTTTTTCTTATGAGCACCCGCGCCTGGAAGTGCAACTGACAGACTTTGACAGCACAAACGATATTCAAAGTAAATTAGGAACCGGCGACTGTATTTTTAGTTGTATTGGCACTACGCAAAAGGCTGTGCAAAATGATGAGGCATTGTATTGGAAAATAGACCACGATATACCTGTGCATGTAGCTACTTTGGGTAAAGCTGCCGGCTTTCATACTTTTTTGCTCGTATCTTCGGTAGGAGCAAATGCAAACACCACTAATTTTTATCTGCAACTAAAAGGAATTGTGGAGAAAGATATTCTCGCAGAAAACTATCGCAGCACACATATTTTTCGCCCATCATTATTGTTGGGCGAAAGGGAAGAAAGGCGTTTTGGCGAAGGCATTTTTCAAACCATTGTGAAGCCGCTTGCTCCTGTTATGTTAGGCTCCTTACAAAAGTATAAACCCATTTATGCCGAAGACATTGCCAAAGCCATGATTGCTGCTGCAAACAGGCGAGAGCCTGGTAAGCATATTTATGAGTATAAAGCCATCATGCAATTAGCACTATCTTCTTTGAATGCGACACAAACATCCAAAACAGCATAAATATTTAGTACAACAAACATTCAAATGTAGTTTTGAATGTTTGTTGTACTAAACAAAGCTGGAAGACTATTAACAGCTTTGTTTTTATGATGTATTGTTTTTGAAAGTGAGAAAGACGTTATTGTAGCAGGGGAAGTAGTATTTCTGTATTTATGAAATACAGTTTAAATGAAAAATAAATAACGTAATCAAAGGATAAAGGAATGAGGTGGAATTCCGGCGCCGTGTTTTCGTAATGTTCTTCCTAAGGTTTAGAAAACGTACAAATGTTACTCAAATCTATTGCGATTAAAAACAAGTGCAAAAAGGTTTTGACGACATTGTTTTGCAAGGCTTATATATGAATAAATTATTATGCCATAAATAAATACTGTTGTATCTTGTCTGACAGAAGAATACACTATTTAATGCGCAGGGTTTAATATGGTGAAATAATCATTCTATTCGTTTGGCTTGCCAGGAGATAATTAGATTAACATTAGTTTTCTTTTCCGTCTTCGCAGCAAAAACAACATTGAATTAGCAATAAACTCCGTCTATCTTTGCAGGTATCATGTACTTCAATTTAAATGATACGCTCAACCTGGCGAGCAAGTTTACGTTGCGCCGCCTGTGGAATGCAGCCAAGGTGGTTACTTCTTTTCAAATAACCCGTATTACAAAAAAGCCGGTGCAGTGGGGTTATCCCATTTCGGTGTCGTTTGAGCCTACTACTTCCTGCAATTTGCGCTGCCCTGAATGTCCCAGCGGATTGCGTGCTTTTACGCGCCCGACCGGTATGCTAAAGAAAGATTTCTTCAGGCAAACGATAGATGATATTTATAAAGACCTGCTCTATCTTATTTTTTATTTTCAGGGCGAGCCTTTCCTGAATCCTGATTTTTTAGATATGGTAAAGTATGCGCATGATAAAGGCATTTACACCGCTACTTCTACCAACGCACATTACCTTACCGACGAAAAAGCAAAACGTACGGTAGAGAGTGGACTGGACAGATTGATTATTTCAATTGATGGCACTACGCAGGATGTTTATAAACAATATCGCGTAGGCGGCAACTTAGAAAAAGTGCTGCAAGGCGCACGCAATATTGTAAAATGGAAAAAAGAACTGAAGAGTAAAACGCCATTTGTATTTTTCCAGTTTTTGGTGGTAAAGCCCAATGAGCACCAGATTGAAGATATTAAGCAATTGGCAAAAGAAATTGGTGTAGATCAGATACGGTTTAAAACCGCGCAGGTATATGATTATGAAAACGACCCGCACAACCTTATTCCTACCATAGATAAATACAGCCGATACCGCATGGGCAAAGATGGCAAAATGAAAAGCAAGAGCGGCCTTGGCAACCATTGCTGGAAGCTTTGGCATGCGAATGTAATTACCTGGGATGGCTTGGTAGTGCCCTGCTGTTTTGATAAAGATGCCATGCATCGTTTAGGCAATTTGCAAACGCAATCGTTCAAAGAAATCTGGAACAACGACAACTACAAGCAGTTTCGCCGGGAACTGATGACCAGCCGTAAAAACATTGACATTTGTGCCAATTGCAGTGAAGGCTTAACGGTGTGGGAAGACTGATGATTGATGAATGGTGATTTGTCAATTGTGAATAGTATGAGTAATAAGTTGCTAAGCATATTAATAGCTTGTTCCTAATATATTTGGCTTTGCGCTTAGCACCTTTTCCATTCTTTCCATTTCATCAATAAAAGTATAAGCTGCTGTTTGAAAAATGTAAACTAAATGGTTCAATAGCAAAACGCTTGTAGGACTTTTAACTCCATAACCTTTGTTTAAATAATTACCCATTGCGTTAGCAAACTGTAGTGCAGCAATAGAGTCTTTGAACTCCCATTCTTCAACATTCAAATTAGAATACCTGTATTTTCCAGCATGAGTTGGGCTACGTATTTCTATTTCGTGAACATTTATGCTGTCGAATATTTTACAATTGCTAATTCTTAAAGTATCTGTATAAAATTTTACTGACTTAGGCTGAAAGATAACTTTTACAAATGGAACAGTGGTGTCATCAGCAAAGGTGTAACCCATTTTTTGTGCTGTATCCCAAAATCTTCTAAAGCCATTTGTTTCACTGGAAATTTTATCAATACAAAGCTTTGCAAAACATGAATCCATTGATAAAGTATCCTTGTGCTTAGTATTCCCAACGTTTAAAAGTTTTTCGCTTTGATTTGATGAGGATGCTGCAAAACAAGTCAAAGCAATCATTAATGCTATAAAACGCATATTGTCGGTTCTTCATTTACCATAATACTGATAATTCGCAAACTGTATAAAATTATTCCAGTCGTACTTTGTTAAATCATGAATGCCTTCCCGCTCGTGATAGCCTAAAACGGAATGAATAATGGGCGAATTAACAGCCGGCATTTCAGTGGGTAGTGCAGCATGTTTGCCATATAAACCATACGCTGGCTGTGCATTCCACAATGAGAGATACATGCCTTTCGGATCAGCCCAGAGATCCTCGGATGCACTCGTTACATACAAAGGCCGCGGCGCAATAAGCGCCAGCAATTCATGCTGATCTACGGGTAAAGCATCTTCTTTATCATTAAACTTTTTATAGTTATCATTAAACCAATGTGGAAATTGGTTATTGATTAATTTGATAGTTTCACCAAACTTTCTTCTGGATAAAGCTGCACCACTATTACCGGAACAATTGGAAATCACTATGGCAAACCGCCGATCGTTGGCACCCGCCCACAACGCTGTTTTTCCACCGCGCGAATGCCCTACAAGCGCCACCTTTTTTGCATCTATAGCTTTATCTTTTTCAAAATAATCCATTACCCGGCTGGCAGCCCATGCCCATGCGCCAATGGCTTTCATGCCATTATCAGCTTGCAGTTGTTTGGGATACAACTGCAATACGCCGTTTTGATACGTGTCTTTATCATCGGGTGCTGCATCAGCCACCTGAAAAGCTGCAATGGCATAGCCGCTGTCAATCACCATTTCTGCGGGCCAAAATTCACTTTTAATCTTTCTGGTAGCATCCATAGTACTGTCTTCCCGATTATTGATTAACAGAAATGCAGGCACTGGTTTTTTGCGATTGTTGGGCGTAAACAAAACAAGATGAATATCTACCGACTTGCCCATCCGCCACACCGAAATAGTGACCTGCTTTAACTGGGCTCGTCCATCCATTGCATCGGCAACCTCGTTGGTAATTGTAAATCGAATACTATCAAAATCCTTGGGCATTTGCCCATATATGTTTTCTGCAAAAAGCGTTAATAGCTCTGGTCTTCGCACTTTCTCCCAGGCAGACTTATTATTAACAACATTTCCGCTTTCTGTTTTTAATACCTCCGGCAATGTATAGTCCGGCACTTTAGATTCATCGTAGTTCTGCGTCATGGCTTTGTTGAAGAGGAATAAAAGAATGAATAAAAATGGCATTGTTTTGCTCATAAGTATAGCTATTGTATATTAAATACTTTCGTACGGCTGAAGGAATTGAAGCTAAAATAAGCTTTATTTTTAACCTTATTTCAGGTAATAAAACTATTCCTTTTATAATTATTCTAATCTGCTTTAAAGATTATGCTGTGTAAAAACTTTTTGCAACCACTCTATTCATCCGCCTACTTTTGCACACAAGTATAATTTACATGAAACGCATAGCCATTTTTGCATCGGGGGCAGGCAGCAATGCCAAAAAAATTATTGAATACTTTACTCATCATGCTGCCATACAAGTGGCGTTGATTGTATGCAATAAACCCGGTGCCGGTGTATTGTCTGTAGCTACCCATTACGGCATACCTACTTTATTAATAGAGAAAGAACAGTTTTTTCGCGGCAATGCGTATGTAGATGAATTGAAAGCTGCACATATTGACTTTATTATTCTTGCTGGTTTTTTATGGAAAATACCTTCTGCACTCATTCAGGCCTATCCTAATAAAATCATCAATATTCATCCTGCCTTGTTGCCAAAATATGGTGGTAAAGGCATGTATGGTCAATTTGTACACGAAGCAGTGTTAGCTGCACGCGAGCTTGAAAGCGGCATTACGGTTCATTTGGTAGATGAGTTGTACGATCATGGGCAAATGGTTTTTCAGGCTCAATGCCCGGTGCTGCCCGGCGATACGGCTGCCACGCTTGCGCAACGCATACATGCACTGGAGCATAAACATTACCCCGAAGTAATTGAACAGTTTATAATGCAGCATTAATATCCATTAGCAAAGTATAGTTGTGCATGCAGGGCAAACACTACTTTTCTCCGGTATCATCTTTAAACTGTTTTTTATAGTTATTACCGCGCATCTTGTTAAACAAATCCAATCCAATTTTTACATTGCCATCATCTTTGCCTTTTGCCCGCAGGTAAATGCTGGCGCCCACTTTGCGATTGGCACCCCGGTTCTTTACCACATAATCGTCGCCACGCGATTTAAGGTTGCTTAGCGGCACCTGTATGCTGATGTCGGTATTGTTACCAAAGCTGTAAATGCCTTCTATAAAAAGCGTGAGCACATTAGTTTCTACCTCCATGCGCGGGATATATACTTCATCGCCTTTTATCTGCAGATTATCCTTTAGCTCGGCAAACTCAATATGCGAAAAGTCGCGGTTTTTAAAAATAAATTTCTGAATGTCTTCCAGCGGTTTAAAGCCTACCAGCGCACCTTTTTTCAACGAGAACTGAAGATTACCAAGCATGCTGTTTTTAATTAAGTTACCTTTTTCATCTATGCCCAGCTTTAAATTAGCAGTAGTATTTAAAACACCGCGTAAGTTGGTAGCGTTAAGGCTCTTCATTCCAAAATCGTCAAAGGCATAAAACAGCTTTTCAACATTGATATTACTTAAGTTTAGGTTGGCAGTAGCAGTATTATAATTATTGCTTGTCTGGTGCACTGTAGCATCCATCTTCACGCTGCCGCCGGCATGTTGCAGCGATACCTTTTGTATATCCATGTCGTTTTTTTCAAAAGCAATTCTTGCCTGTACATTGCTGGCTGTAAAGTGTTTAAGGTGTACAGCATCTGCCTGCAGCACCAGATTGAGTGTGCCGTTTTCCAATATATTATCTATTTGTACTGCTGGCTTTGCCACACCGTTTTTGCTCTTCCGCCGCACAACGGCCCGGCGTGCAGCAAAAAGCGTTTTAAAATCGGCTAAGTCGAGGTCGGGCGTATAAACCGTGCAAATAATAGAAGCTGCTCCCGGCAGTTTGGTACTACTCGCCAGTATATTTACATTTTGTCCCGCAATATCCACCTTAAAATGGTTAGTATTGAGGTCGCATTGCAGATTATGCACCAGCAGGTCGCTTTGCGAAAAGACTACTTCGCCATTGCAGTTATTGAAGGTAAGATTGCGCGGCTCGTACACTACTGCTCCATTTTTAATTTTCAGATTGCCGCTGAGATATTCCAGCAAGGCTGGGTCAGTTCCCAACGGACCATTGTACTGTACATTAAGCTCCGCTGTGCCCTTAGTAAAATGAAGGGTGGCAAGGTTTAATTTTTCATCCAGCGCAGTAAGGGTTGTTGCAGAGGAAAAATCGAACTGCAGTACAGGATGTACCAGGTTGGTAACAACAGTTGGGGTATTGGCTGCCAGCAGCAAGCCGCCCCATTTTGCAGAGAGCTTGTTCAACGCTATCTCCGAATTATCATCGGTACGCGGGTATTGCTTATTGCGTTCGTTGGTAAATGTGCCGGTAAAGCTGCATTCATCAAGTGTAAGCACAGGCGTAACCAACTGGTTTCGCGCCACCACCCATTCTACATTTATCAGCGGAATGGTGCGGAAAGACATGGGGCCTTCTATAGTGGCGGTGAGGTTTAAAGGGCGGGTCAGTTCTACTAAATTTACCTTTTTCGAAATATTCGGTGTCAATAAAGAAGCTGCATCTTTATAGTTGATGTTACTGGCTTTTGCCAGCAGCCTGAAGTGTGCGGTAAGTGTATCGGTCAAAAAGAAATCACCTTTTAGGATAAAGTTGGAAGGACCTATTTTTACCGGTGTTTCCTTAAACGACAATTGCTTTGAATGATTATTGAATGTTAATGCCCAGTCTGCTTTTACGGTTTTATCTTTTAAAAAATACCCTTTTTGCAGGTTGAAGCCCAGGCCTTTTATTAATGCGTTTGTTTCTAATGAAATGTTGATGATAGAATCGGCATAGTCCAAACCGGCATGAACATACCGGAAGCTAACGCCAAACCATTTATCTTTTATGGCATTTTCGGTTACAAAGCCTACGTTTTTTAGCTCTACTTCATCTATTACCGGCGCTTTTCCGGTTGCACTCTTTTTGTTTTTTTTCTTGAAAAGGTAAGTATTGCTGTAGCCATTTTTATCGGTAAATAAATGAATGATACCATCTTCTACAAACAGATTGTGAACATTCACATTTTTACTGATGAGCATTATCATATTGATGCGCGTGGAAACATACTTTGCCTGCAGCAAAGCTTTGTTATATACCGAATCTTTGATGACAATATCATTCACCGCAACATCTACGTTGGGAAAATACCGCCACACATTAATGGTTACATCCTTAATGGTTGCAGTCCCTGCCACCGCCTCGTTCAGTTTATTATTAACCAGTGTTACAAAAGCCTGCTTATGATGGTTGATATACACCTGAAAAATCATGAGCGCCACAGCAAGCACTATCGCCAAAGCGCCTAACACCCATAATATTTTTTCCAGAATCTTCTTTTGCTTTTCGCGCATATTCAATGAGCTATTAAAGTTTGTTGTTTATAAAGTAATTTTTTATTTAATGCTATTTTATTTTCTATAGCTAATTGTTTGTATTGATTTTACATAAAAAACAATGCTGCTATTTGGTGATGGGTATTAATGAAAAAATCCCGCCAAGTTTCAGCGGGAATGCTTGCATTAGTTTTTTGGGAGATTTTTATGATGCGCGGTTTCGCAGTATGTTTTTACAAGGTAGTATTTCTGGCTTCTTTGCGCCACTGCAGTTAAAAGTCTAAAATTTACTGCCCAGCACATACGGCAACATTTTGTACCAGGTAGGCCATTCATGCTTCATGTCCGTTCCCCAAATCTCCAGGTTGTGCCAGATGCCTTTGCTCCACAGTATGTCTGAAAAACGCTTGTTTTCTCCAGGCGCTTCATAGTCGCCGCTGCCAGAAAGGATATGTATGTGTTGGCTCGCCCGTATTTTATCCAGGTACCATTTGTCGTGCAGGTTGGGCATGTAATGCACCGGACTGTTGTAATACACCTGCTCGTCCCAGTAGCCGCGCGTATATTCGGTAAGGTCGTACACGCCACTCATAGCTATCACACCATTGATAATATCGGGGTGTTTCAAAAATAAATTCATGCTGTGCAATGCGCCAAAAGATGCACCGCAGGTGTAAACAAAAGTATCGTTGCCCACATTGTTACGTATAAACGGAATTACTTCGTTGATGACATAGTGGTTGAAGTTGTTGTGGTTAATGGCTTTATGTTCACCCCACATGTCGTAGTTCAGCCAGCTTTCCTTATTCATGCTGTTGATACTAAACACTTTTACTTTGCCCGCGTCAATAAAAGGTGCAATAGCATTAATAAGATTGAAGCGCTCATACTCCAGAAAATCGGCGCCGGCAGTAGGTATCATTAGTAAAGCAAAACCATAATGACCATAGGTAACGATAGGCATTTCCCGGTTGGTGCTGGGGCTATACCACGAAGTGATTTCTCTGCGCATGTATTTTTTGTTCAGGTTTTTGTATGATGAAAGATAAAGATAGCACGCTTACTGCCATAAAGGCATCAGGAAACCTGCTTAATTTATGTTGCACAGTTTTTTCTTTATAAATTTCGTGCCTTCGTGGCAACAAGTCTACTTTCAGCACAATTATCACGTTTCTTTATTACACTTATTTAGTAAATTCGTTATCCGATGCAGAACGAGCAAGTAATAACTACCGAAGTACAATTACCTAAATATACACTTACCGAAGAGCAGGAGCGTAAACTGATTTTACGCCATTATCGCGCTTTACTGCGCAGTCTTCGCCCCAAACTAAAAAAAGGTGATAAAGAGCTGGTGCGCCACGCTTTTGAAATGGCTGCCGAAGCCCACCAGACCATGCGGCGCAAGAGCGGCGAGCCGTACATTTTGCACCCACTGGCAGTAGCTATGATATGCGTGGAAGAAATTGGGCTGGGCGTGCGCAGCACTATCTGTTCGCTGCTGCACGATACCGTAGAAGATACCGACCTTACACTGGAAGAAATAGAGCACGACTTTGGCGGCGAAATAGCCCGTATTGTAGATGGATTGACCAAAATATCGGGCATTATTGACACGAGCAGCAGCCAGCAGGCAGAGAATTTTAAAAAGATATTGCTCACACTTACCGATGATCCGCGCGTGATACTCATTAAGCTTGCCGACCGACTGCACAATATGCGCACGCTCGATTACATGAAGCGTGAAAAGCAGCTAAAAATTGCGAGCGAAACCGTATGGGTGTATGCGCCCTTAGCACATCGTATGGGTTTGTACAATGTAAAAACCGAGCTTGAGGACTTGAGCATGAAATACCTTGAGCCGCAGGAATACAAAGACATTGCCCGCAAATTAGCAGAAACAAAAAGAGAGCGCACCCGTTATATCAACGAGTTTATTAAACCACTAAGAGAAAAGCTACAAAAAGGAGGCTTTGACTTTGAGATTTATGGCCGTCCAAAAAGCATTCATTCTATCTGGAATAAAATAAAAAAGAAAGCCGTTGATTTTGAAGAAGTGTACGATTTGTTTGCCATTCGCGTTATTCTCAACTCGCCGCCTGAGCGGGAAAAAGAAGATTGCTGGAAGGTGTACTCGATGATTACAGACGAATACACGCCCGCTCCGGAACGCCTGCGCGATTGGCTAAGCAATCCTAAAAGCAATGGCTACGAGGCGTTGCATACCACCGTGATGGGACCACAGGGCAAATGGGTGGAAGTACAGATACGCACCCGCCGTATGAACGAAATTGCAGAGAAAGGCCTGGCTGCCCACTACAAATACAAAGAGGGCAACAGCGATGAAGACCGCTTTGATAAATGGTTTGGGCAAATACGCGAAGTCATCAGCAGCCAGGATACTGATGGTGTGGACTTTTTGCAGGATTTTAAAACCAGTTTTCTTGCCGAAGAAATATATGTATATACGCCACGCGGCGATGTAAAAATGTTGCCGGTTGGTTCCACTACGCTAGACTTTGCTTTTTCTATTCACTCGGCTATTGGTACAAAGTGTATTGGTGCCAAGGTGAATCATAAGTTGGTGCCGCTCAGCTATAAGCTGCGCAGCGGCGACCAGGTGGAAATCATTACCAGCAATAAACAGAAGCCTACCGAAGACTGGCTGAATATGGTGGTGACCACCAAAGCCAAAAGCAAAATAAAGGATGCTTTAAAAGAAGAAAAACGCACCATTGCCGAAGATGGTAAGGCTTACACTCAACGCAAGCTGGAAGGCATGGGTGCAGCTTTTAACCAGGGGAATATTGATGAATTGGTAAGCTTTTATAAAGTGCCGTCGCAACTTGATCTGTTTTATAAAGTAGCGATAAAGCAGATTGATTTAAAGGAGCTTAAAGAGTTTCATGTGCTGGGCGACCGGCTGGAGATGCCCAAGCCTGTGAAGCCGGTAGTGGAAGTAAAGCCCGAAAGCGTTGAACACAAACATGCTGCTAACAAAAAAGAGTCGGAGCTTATTATTTTTGGGGAAAGCAGCGACCGCATTATGTACACACTTGCCAAATGTTGCAACCCCATACCGGGCGATAATGTGTTTGGCTTTGTAAGTACCGGCAAAGGCTTGATTATTCACCGTACCAACTGCCCCAATGCCGCTCAAATGATGGCGAATTACGGGCATCGCATTGTGAAGACAAAATGGGCGAAAAATAAGGAGATTTCCTTCCTTACCGGTTTGAAAATAGTAGGGCTTGATGATGTGGGCGTTATCAACAAAATTACCAATGTTATTAGCGGCGATATGAAAATTAATATTGCTGCGCTTACTATCGAGTCGGGCGAAGGACTCTTTGAAGGTACAGTAAAAGTGTTTGTGCACGATAAGGAAGAACTGGAAGAACTGGTTGACCGGTTGAAAAGATTAAATGGTATTCAAAACGTAGAACGGTTTGATACGGAGGAAGCAGTGGCATGAGTTATCAAAAAATAGTCATCATACAATGCCTTCAGCCTGAAGGCATTGTATATACAACTTATCCATTGCGTCTGTTTCTTTTTCTTTTGAAAAACGGTTTAGCACAAATGCTTTTCCTTTGCTGCCCATACGCATCCGTAATGTTTTATCATGGATGAGCAATTGTAGCTTTTTTACAAAGTCTTCTATACTAAAATTAGCTACTAAAAAACCCGTTTCACCATCAATAATCGTATCCCTTACGCCACCTACATTGGTAGCAACAACTGGTTTTTGAAACAGTTGTGCTTCTATCAAAGATACCGGCGTGCCTTCGTTATAAGAGGTTAGCACCACAATATCTATACTTTGCAGCGCTTCGGAAATATTTGTAATCCAAGAAGTGAAAATAACATTTGCTGGTGTTGCTGGTGCAGCACTGCCTTCGTACCAATTTATTCCTTTTTGCTGCATTTCCTGCTGCATGGTTGTTTTGCAGTTGCCATCGCCAATAATAAAGAAACAAACATCTTCGTGTTGCTGCTGTATTTGCTGAATAATAGGAATAAAAAGAGAAAGATTTTTTATACTTACTAACCTGCCGATGATGGCTATGATAATGGTATGTTCAGGAATGTTGTATCGTTGCCTGAAAGTGTTGCTATCAGCAGATTGCAGTGAATATCTTTCCTCATCAATACCAATGAAAATTGTACAGATTTTTAATAGCGGTGCAATGCGGTAAACCGTTGCTAACTCATAAGCCTGATGTGGGCTGATGGCAATAATGCGGGTAGAAATCGCTGCCAGTTTCCTTTCTATAAAAGCAATAAACCGGGAAATAGCTTTATTATAATAAGAATGAAATAAGTGCCCATGATAGGTATGAATAATCACCGGAACTTTTGTGTTGTACGCTGCTATTCTACCCAATAAACCGCTTTTAAAACCGTGCGTATGTACAATATCCGGCTGGTGCTTACGAATAAGTGTACGTATTTGTTTATAGCTCTGTATGTCTTTAAAAGGCAGGATAGCGCGGTGCAGCGTTTTTATTTTTATAAACTGAATATTTTCACTATTCAGTAGGAGCGGAGCTTCTTTTTCGTCTCTTTCTTTTTCGCCATACACAACCGTAATGTCGTATTTATCTTTTAAGTAAAAGGCCATTGACAGCGCATCCATCGAGCCGCCGGCTAATGCGAGCCGATTGATGATGAGGAACAGCTTTTTCTTTGGTATATTACGGATAGTCAATGATGTGAGTAGTGGGTTGTCAGTTGTGAGTTAAATTATATCAACATTGCAAGGTGCAAATGGGCATATCTGCTGCCAATAACTGCAAATACATTTTTTAAGCTTATGATATAAAAAGCTTTGCCATAAAGTAATATACATGGCAAGCAAACCGTCTATCTTACCACTTTGCGTTTGGGCAACTTTAAACTTTACGCATTAAACCTTAAGCAAATACGTACATTACATAATCATAGCACTACCGTAATACTTTTGCAATACTTCCGGTATGCGAATGCACTTCTCCGTTTGGTTATTCTCCAGCAAACAAGCCATGATGCGCGGCAATGCCAGCGAACTGCCATTCAGGCTATGCACCAACTGCATCTTGCCATCCGCATCTTTGTAGCGGCACTTCATACGGTTAGTTTGATAGCTTTCAAAATTGCTCACACTGCTCACTTCCAGCCAGCGCTGCTGTGCTGCACTATATACTTCAAAGTCATAAGTAAGCGCACTGGTAAAGCCCATATCGCCACCGCAGAGTTTTAAAATACGATAAGGTAAAGCGAGGCTTTGCACCAATCCTTCTACATGATGTACCATTTCGTCCAGCACATTGTAGCTGTATTTGGGAAGCACCAATTGAATAATTTCCACTTTTTCAAACTGGTGCACGCGGTTCAATCCACGTACATCTTTGCCAAAGCTGCCCGCCTCACGCCTAAAGCACGGCGAATAAGCAGTCATCCTGATGGGCAACTCATTTTCTTTTAAAATTACATCGCGGTAAATATTGGTTACCGGTACTTCTGCAGTTGGAATAAGATACAAATTGTCTTCGGTTACGTGATACATCTGTCCTTCTTTATCGGGCAGTTGCCCGGTAGCGTAAGCTGAGGCTTCGTTTACCATAAAGGGCGGCAAGTATTCGGTGTAGCCTTTAGAGGTATTATAATCTAAAAAATATTGTACCAGCGAACGTTGCAGCTTAGCACCATTACCTCTATACAATGGGAATCCGCTGCCGGTAATTTTAGCACCGGTTTCAAAATCTACTAAATTATATTCTTTTATCAGTTCCCAATGCGGCAACGCATTCTCGGGTAGTTGTGGTTTTTTGCCCCCTTCGCGTACCACCACGTTGTCTTCAGCACCTTTGCCCGCCGGTACTCTGTCGGCAGGCAAGTTAGGCAGCATAATGAGCTTGCCTTGCAGGTTTTTTTCTATTGTAGCCAATTGCTCGTTGAGCCTTGTGGCTTCGGCTTTGTTGCCGGCAATGCTGGCTTTCAGTCTTTCGGCTTCTTCTTTATTGCCCTGCGCCATGTATTGTCCAATATTTTTGGAGGCACTGTTGATGCTGGCTTGCATCGTATCGAAGGCAGTTTGCGTAGCCCGGCGCTCATCGTCCAGTGCAATAATTTCATCTACCAGTTCAGGATTCTTAAAATTTCGTATCGCTAATCTTTCTTTTACCCAGTCCGGCTTTTGTTTTATTACTGTTACTTGCAGCATGTAAATGCGTTTTGGCGACAAATATAACCTTTGCCGCCAAACCTTACCTTTGCGACCTATGAATGTACGTGATGATTTGCAGCAGCGCTGGTGGACGCTCGAAGCCAAACTGGTAGAGCGCTTTGACAAAAAGCCCGATATGGAAGCCATTCTTTTTTTGATAGGTATGCAGGAAACCGGCTTTGTAAAAGAAAAAATAACCAAAGAACAAAAGCAGGATTTGATGCATGTAGCAGTGTGTACCGTGCTTAGCTCCAGTGGTTATTACCAGTTACAGGGGCATGATGCGGAAGGGTGGCCGCATTTTGCGCAATTGAAAGAATTACCCAACTTTTCTTTGCACGAACAGGAAAATTTTTTGAAAGACCATATCTTGCTCTATTTTGACCAGATAGGTTTTTAAGGGAATGTAAGGAAAAGAAAATCTGATTGAAGGAATGATTATAAAAGTTCAGCGTTTAGGAATAATGAATAAAGTTTCGATTGCAATGTTTGCCGTATGTCTGTTTGCAATAAGTTGTGCAAGCACCAAAACTGCTAAAAATAGAACCGTAGCACCGCAGCTTGCAGAAATATCTACTAATTATGGAAATATGGTGGTAAAGCTATACGACAGTACACCATTGCATAGGAACAATTTTATAAAGCTGGTGAAAGAAGGTTTTTACGACAGTCTTTTATTTCATCGGGTAATTGATAGTTTCATGATACAAGGTGGCGATCCGGAGAGTAAAAATGCACCCGATTCGGTACAACTGGGTGCTGGTGAGGCGCCCGGCAGCCGCATTCCGGCGGAGTTTAACAGCAATTATTTCCATAAAAAGGGAGCATTGGCTGCTGCGCGCGACGATAATCCTGAAAAGGCGAGCAGCAACTGCCAGTTTTATATTGTGCAAGGCAAGCAGTACAACGATACATCTCTCAATATGATGGAGTGCCAGATACGTAACGAAAATCCGGGTTTCAGCTTTACCGAAGAGCAGCGAAAAGTATATAACACAGTTGGTGGCACGCCCTTCTTAGACCAGAATTATACTGTATTTGGCGAAGTAATAAAAGGGCTGGAGGTGATAGATAAAATAGCAGCGCTGCCGCGCGATACTAATGACCGTCCGCTGCAAAACGTGCGCATGAGCATTCGTATGTTGAGATAACGGATTGAAAGTATGATAACGAAAGCTTTATTTTATAAATAAAAATTTTCATCTTTATATATTAAGTCAGACCATTAAATAAAAAACCTTATGAACATTCCGCAGGAGCTTAGATACACCAAAGACCATGAGTGGATAAAAATGATTGATGATGAACATGCCTACATTGGTATCACCGATTTTGCCCAAAGCGAACTGGGCGATATTGTGTTTGTTGACATTGCTACTGAAGGACAAACGCTGGAAGCTGAAACCGTGTTTGGTACTGTAGAAGCAGTAAAAACCGTTAGCGACCTGTACCTGCCTGTGGCCGGCACGGTAGAAGAAGTAAACCCCGTGCTGAACAAACAACCTGAGTTGATAAACAGCGATCCTTACGGCGAAGGCTGGATGGTAAAAATCAAGCTTTCCAATGCCGGAGATGTAAACAACCTGCTTGATGCAGAGGCGTATAACAAACTGGTAGGTTAATAGTTAATTTTTTGCATTGCCTTTGCAGATAAACGCAATTTTATTTGCAAAGGCAATTATTTATATAGAGAGTGATGCATGACAAGGTTATATATTCCTTTGCAAAACCAGTTATCGTTCTCTCCTAAAATTTTAGTTGGTGTTATTTAGTTGCTGTGTGCTGCACGTTTATCCAACTCAATGAGACTTAACAATATGTATTGTTGATAAATTTCAGTTTTATATTTTATTGTAATCGTTATCTTTAATTTTTCATTGGCCTATTTATTTAAAAATTGCATTTGTAATTGCTTGCTAATTCCCACAATTGATTTGAAAATATGCTATGCAAACATTTTTAAATTAAAAACTTCATAGTTATAGTATGAAGCGAAAAATTAATCATGTTCTGCATGTTTATAGCCCTCATTGTGCAGGTTTTTTCGGCGTGCGATTGTTGAGAAGGGTAGGTGTAATTATAGCTTGTTTATTGCTGCATATAGCTGTTTTTTGCCAGCAGGGTACTACTATACAAAGAGCTAAAGTAGTGTATGGCGTTGCCAGCTTTTACAGCAAACACCTGGAAGGAAGTAAGACAGCCACCGGTGAAATTTTTCACCACGACCAAATGGTGGCAGCAAGCAACAGTTTTGAACTGAATAGTTGGGTGCGCATTACCAATATGCGCAATAATAAATCGGTAATCGTGCGCATCAACGATCGTATGAGCAAAGGAATGCAGGCATTAGGGCGCGTAGCAGATGTAACTATATCGGCTGCACAGCAGTTAGGCTTTATAAACAGAGGTCTGGCTCGCGTAAAGGTAGAACAGGTGCTGCCAGGAACAACAAAGTAAGAATTGTATTTAAATATATAGTTTGAATAACAACATCAGCAATTATTTGTTTTAATCGGTAAGCATCATTATCATCAGCATACGCCTTCATAAGTTGTGTTAATAAGACGAGGCGCCTCCGGTAAAACGGGGGCGCTTTGGTTTGTATAATATTGTAAAAGTTAAACTATTCAATATCCTTCAATAATCGTTCCGCTGTTTCTCTGCCGCTTATCAACGCTGCTTCCACGGTGCCTTGCGCATCGCCGGTATAAATTGCTTCGCCGGCAAAATAAATGGTGTTTTCAACTGGTTCTTTCAAAATGGCTTTGGCCTGTGCCGATTGGGTGGTATTGTAAGAATAAGCACCAAAAGTATAAGGTTGTTTTTGCCAGTTGGCTACATGCCATGCAGTAACGGGTGGTAGCTTTTTGCTGAACATGGAAGCAAGTGATTGTAATGCTATATCCAATATTTGCTCTGGCGAATAATCCTGCATAGCAAAGGCTTTGGGGCCGCCCAGCCAGCCGGTGAGCAGGTTGTTTTTTGCGGGATATTGCGTCCACCAGGTAGGTATTTTTTCTTCGCAAAAAAAGAATAGCGCATCTTGATGTACATCCTGCCAGAAGGCTTCTTCAAACTGGATTAAAACTTTGATGACCGCGCCAAAACCAATTTCTTTTACAGCGTTTATTTTCTCTGAAATAGCAGGTACAAATGCAATAGCTCCTTCGGTTTGCAACATGCTGATGGGTACTGTAATGATTATCTTTTCTGCACTAAATTGTTCATTATTTGCTGTAGTTGCTATTACTTTATTTTTATTCCAAACTACTTTATTCACTACCTCCCAAAAGTGGATTTCGCAATGCTGCCGCAGGCAAATCATTGTTAATGCATCTATTAATTGCATGTAACCACCCCCTATCCGGTATTGCACCTCTTCTTCATGCTGCCATTCGTTGCGCAATGCTATTACACCGGCTTTATTTTCATCTGCTACATCAAAACCTTGTGCAAACTGAATGGCTGATTGCCTGAGTTTTGTATATTTTTCTCCGTTGAAAAAGGTATTTAAAAAGTCGCTCAAAGTAATGTCTTCATTTAGCGCATCCATTTGTTGCATCATTTCATCCCAACCTTCTATTTCATCATCTGTATCCTGCCATTGACCATCTTTTTTACGCAGCGTACTGCCAGTTGCTTTTGTATATGGAATATTATTTTCTTTTAGGAGTTGCAGTGTAAGAGACAGGTTGCCATGTATAAATTCGGCGCCTGCTTCTACAGGTTGGCTGAAGTGCTTTTGCGGTAATGTATCAATGCGTCCGCCGGCACGGTTGCGGGCTTCCAGAATAATCACTTTTTTACCCCTGGCGGATAGTTCTTTAGCTGCCATCAGTCCGCTGGCTCCGGCACCAACGATAAGTATATCTGCATGGATCATATAGAATATGTTGATTGGCTAATGAAAGCAATAATTAAGCTACAATAAATCAGCCATCTATGTTTATGATGCTTGATTTATGGAGTCTTAAAACCTCGCAAAATATACGCTAAAATCCTGGTGTTCCTTTGTGTTATTCGTGTATCCGTGGTTCAGTGAAAGCATATAACTGGCATAAAACCTGTGCTGTTAACTTTCTTTTATGCAATTTATTTATCCGCTTTCGTGTAACTTACACCTATTATGATAGGACACCGATTTATACAATTTGATCCCAACGAGCAGGGCAAATCAAAGTTTGAGCAGCTGCTCGATTTGTTTATGCAACTGCTCACTTATACCAGTGGCGATGTAGCTGAAGCCATGCAGTGGATGAATCAGTTGGATAAGCAGTATCAACTGACCGATGATGAATATGGTATGGGTGATTTTATTGATGAACTGAAAGAAAAAGGCTACCTCACCGAAAATAACGAGAAGGGTACTATTGAAATCACTGCTAAAAGTGAGCAAACCATCCGCAAGCGCAGCCTCGAAGAGATTTTTGGCAAGCTAAAAAAGACGAAGCAAGGTGACCATTCTACTACTAAACCGGGACAAGGTGATGAAATCAGC
Source organism: Ilyomonas limi (assembly GCF_005233845.1). Lineage (GTDB taxonomy): Bacteria > Bacteroidota > Bacteroidia > Chitinophagales > Chitinophagaceae > Ilyomonas > Ilyomonas limi. Next base: position 177,546 of record NZ_SZQL01000002.1, on the reverse strand, counting down.
CCCGATTACCGGCCCTTTCAGTTTGGTGATATGCTGGAGCAGATAGATTTTACGGAGAGTATTCGCAATGCACAAATCAATCATGGTATAGAAAGTTTTAACATGCAGGAAGATGACCTGCAGATACGCGAAACCGATTTTAAAGCGCAGACTTCTACGGTGCTGATGATTGACATTTCGCACTCTATGATTTTGTATGGCGAAGACCGCATAACGCCTGCAAAAAAAGTAGCCATGGCATTAAGCGAACTTATTCAAACAAAATACCCTAAAGACACACTGGATATTGTGGTATTTGGCAATGATGCCTGGCCAATAGAAGTGAAGGATTTGCCTTATTTGCAGGTTGGCCCTTACCATACCAATACCGTTGCGGGGCTGGAGCTGGCAATGGATATATTGCGCCGCCGTAAAAACGCCAACAAGCAAATTTTTATGATTACCGATGGTAAACCCACGTGTTTAAAAATTGGTAAGCGTTATTACAAAAATAGTTTTGGCTTAGACCGTAAAGTAGTGAATCGCTGTATTAACCTTGCTGCACAATGCAAAAAGCTAAAGATACCAATTACTACCTTTATGATTGCATCGGACCCTTACCTGCAACGGTTTGTAACGGAGTTTACCGAGACCAATAATGGTAAGGCATTCTTTGCATCGCTGGACAAGTTGGGTGCTTTTATTTTCAAGGATTTTGAAAGTGGTAAAAGGAAAACGGTGTATTAATTTTGATAAAAAGAAATGCAGGTATGAAAATAATGACTATTCAGGTGCCGGATGATTCAGTTGATTTTGTAGAGAAGTTTGTGGAGCGGATTGGAGGAAGTGTAGAAACAAAGGCGAAAGAGAAGAAGGAGAGTAAAAGGGTGCAGGTTAGGAAATATAAGCCACTTGACTTTTTTGGTACATGGTCAGATATTGATCTTGACCCCAAAATATACCGGAAGCAATTATGGCGAAAAGCACCAGAGTTAGAATAGTGGATACCGATAGATTGATTAAGATTTATCGCGGCGATAAGGAAAAGCAAAAAGTAATTGCTCCGATACAGGATCATCTGGCTATTTCCTTTATCATGGCTATTGAATTAATGGCTGGTGCAAAAACAATAAAAAAGCAATATAAAGTTGCTAAAACCCTAAAAGCATATGAGCTGATAGAAGCAAGTCCAATGATAAGTAAAACAGCTTTAGTACTTTCAAGAAGGTATGGTATGCTACATACTATTGGTGTAGCGGATATGCTGATTGCTGCTACAGCAATTGTAAGTGATCTGCCGTTATATACAGATAATATTCAGGATTACAATTTTATTGACGGGCTTGTTTTGTACAAGCCTGCGCAATAAATACATTTTTAAACATTCAGAATGAACATACACGACATAAAAACGTTAGGCGAACTAAAAAGAAGTGGTTACAAGCCCAAATCAATAAAAGAAGAAATACGCAGCAATCTTATTACTAAAATACGCAGCAAAGAGAATCCTTTTACCGGCATTATCGGTTACGAAGACACCGTAATTCCTGATACCGAAAGAGCTTTGCTAAGCCGGCATAATATCCTGTTTCTCGGCTTGCGCGGACAAGCAAAAACACGTATGGCAAGGCAAATGACCGACCTGCTGGATGAATACATTCCCGTAATTGCCGGCAGCGAAGTAAATGACGACCCGCTGAATCCATTAAGCAAATTTGCAAAAGATCAGATAGCCGAATATGCCGATGAAACACCCATCCGCTGGATGCACCGCAGCGAGCGCTACGGCGAAAAACTGGCAACACCCGATGTAAGCGTAGCTGACTTGATTGGTGATATTGACCCCATTAAAGCAGCTAATCTGCGTTTAAGTTTTGCTGATGAACGTGTGATTCACTACGGCATTATTCCACGCAGCAACCGGGGCATTTTTGTGATTAATGAATTGCCCGATTTGCAGGCGCGCATTCAGGTGGCTTTATTCAACATTTTACAGGAAGGCGATATACAAATCCGTGGTTTTAAACTGCGTATGCCGCTCGATATTTTGTTTGTTTTTACCGCCAATCCCGAAGATTACACCAACCGCGGCAGTATTGTTACGCCACTCAAAGACCGCATTGAAAGCCAGATATTAACGCATTATCCAAAAGATATCGAAACCTCGCTTGCTATTACCGAGCAGGAAGCGGATGTGCTGGAAGAACAGTTGCAAAAGGTAACGGTAAGTGACCTCATAAAACGCCTCATAGAGCAGGTGGCTTTTGAAGCACGTGGCAATGAATATGTGGACAAAAAAAGTGGTGTAAGTGCAAGGCTTACTATTGCTGCTTATGAAAATGCCGTAAGCAGCGCTGAGCGCCGAGCCATTATTCACAACGAAAAAAGTACACAGGTTTGGGTAAGTGACCTCACCGGCATTATCCCCGCAATTACCGGTAAAATAGAATTGGTGTACGAAGGGGAGCAAGAAGGTCCTTACCAGGTAGCAGTTAATTTATTGGATAAGGCAATCCGTACACAATTCATTTCTTATTTTCCTAACCCCGATGCATTGAAGAAAAAGCGTAATACCGGCAAAGCTTCGCAGCAGAGCCGCGCCGAAGATGAAAATCCGTACAAAAACATCACGCGTTGGTTTGATGCCGGCAATCATTTGGATCTTTTTGTAGATATGAAAGATGCTGATAAAGTGAATGCGCTTTATAAAGTGGATGGCTTGTATAGTTTTGTAAAGAAATATTTCCCGCACGCCAACGAAAAAGAAAATGCACTGCTCATGGAGTTTGTGCTGCATGGTTTATCGGCGTACTCGCTCATCAGCAAAAAGACGATTGAAGGCAAGATTGAGTTTAAAGACCTTATTGGCAGTATGATGAATCTGGGGCAGCTTAATTTGGAAGACGACGATTTTAATGAGGATGATTATAAGTAAAATGGAATTCATAAATTGCATACAGCGCCACGCATCGCGTGGCGCTTTTTATTTTTTGTAAAACGAACTGTAGTACTACTATCAAGCTGTTGGTATAGCCTGTGGCGCTACAAGCGCCATCACTCACTGCAACTGTAAAATATTCATTGCGCAATAACCAAAATCGGCGTTTTCTATTCACAATCATGCACATAAAGCATAATGGTCTGAAAATTGTTTCTTTAGTATATAAAATGTACAACTATGGAAAACAATCAAAAAAATGATAAACCTACTACCGATGCCATGAAAGGTTACAATCCTACTGACAGAGATTTTCAGCGCACACCGGAAGAAACGGACCGTATTGACCAATCGGAGATAGACGCAAATCAGGAAGAAGCTAATAAAAATACAGAAAGGGCAAATACAAAACCTGAGAAGGATAAGATGAATAACTAACTATTAGAAGTATAAAATGTTTACTAATGACCGATGTACTATATACGTCAGCCATTGTATAATAAATATTTATGGAAGAAAAGTTCAACGAATCAACCATTAACCGTCCTGAAGGCGAAAGGCTGTTGGATGCACCGTTTGTGATAGCCGATCTGGAAGCCTACATCAGGCAGATAACCGAAGAAGATGCGTGGTTTAAAAACGACCGCAATGCTATTACTTTATTTAAAAGTGATAATATAACGGTGGTGCTTATTGCCTTGCACGAAACCGCTCAGTTGCAACCACCATCGCCATCGGTGGGCATTGCTGTTATTCAGGTATTGAGTGGTGAATTAACTGTTGAAATAGAAGGGCAAACCTTTACGATCAAGCGCCATCAAATAGTAAACTTTCACGAGCAATTACAGTACTATATTGCTGCTAAAGAAGAATCTATTTTCCTGCTTACGATGTATAACCGGGATTAATTAAAAGTATTTTATATAAAGCGCTGACAGGGTTCAAAACCCTGTCAGCGCTTTTTGTTATTGCGAGCAAAGCGAAGCAATCTGTGCTATGCTGTAAATCATTATAGATGGCTTAGTTTGATGTTTATGGAAAAGTTTGGCATTAATTAATCATCACTACTGAAGGCTTATGTTGATTGTACTACAACTCACAGATTGCTTCGCTTTGCTCGCAATGACGTTCCTCTCTGTGGTTCAAAACGCAGGTACTCGCTTAAAAGCTCAATCTGTGTACTGGTGTTGAAGTGAGTGATGGCACTTGTAGCGCCACAGACTATACCAAAAGCTTGATAGCAGTACTACAGTTCGTTCTGTAAAAATAAAAAACACCTGGGGTGTTTTTATCTGTTTTAAGTGAAAGTGAATGTTATTCCAGTTAACCCGCTGCCAACACATCAATTCAAATTTTATATCCTCTTTTATTTTCCCGCACTTACATTTGCACAATTTGTTTTTACTATGCCAAAAGATACTTCTATTCAATCTGTGCTTATTGTAGGTTCTGGTCCCATCATTATTGGTCAGGCTTGCGAGTTTGATTATTCCGGTTCACAGGCAGCCCGTAGCCTGCGCGAAGAAGGGATAAAAGTGATATTAATAAACAGTAATCCCGCAACCATCATGACCGACCCGATGATGGCGGATAAAGTGTATTTGCTGCCTTTAACGGTAGAAAGTATTGAGCAGATTCTGGAAGAAACCCAGATTGATGCCGTGCTGCCAACCATGGGCGGACAAACCGCTTTGAACCTCTGTAAAGAAGCGGATGAACTGGGCGTTTGGAAAAAATATGGTGTGCGCATGATTGGCGTAGATGTAGCAGCAATTGATACTGCCGAAGACCGTGAAAAATTTCGCCAGCTGATGGTTGATATTGGAATAAAAGTGGCGCCCAGCCATGTAGCCAACAGCTTTCTGGAAGGAAAAGAATATGCACAGGAAATTGGTTTTCCGCTGGTAATCCGTCCTTCATTTACGCTCGGTGGTACCGGCGGCAGTTTTGTGCACGATAAAAGTGAGTTGGATGAAGCGTTGAAACGTGGTTTGGAGGCATCACCCATGCATGAAGTGCTGGTAGAGAAGGCAGTACTTGGGTGGAAAGAATTTGAACTGGAATTGCTGCGTGATAAAAATGATAATGTAGTTATTATTTGTACTGTAGAAAATGTGGACCCGATGGGGGTTCATACCGGCGATTCCATTACGGTGGCGCCGGCAATGACCTTAAGCGATACAGCATTTCAGGACATGCGCAACCAGGCTATGAAAATGATGCGCAGTATTGGCAACTTTGCCGGTGGTTGTAATGTGCAGTTTGCTCAAAATCCGGAAACGGAAGAGCTGATTGCTGTAGAAATCAATCCGCGTGTGAGCCGTTCTTCGGCATTGGCAAGCAAGGCGACCGGTTATCCAATTGCCAAGATTGCTGCCAAGCTGGCAATTGGATATTCACTGGATGAATTGAAAAATCAGATCACGAGAACTACCTCGGCATATTTTGAACCGGCACTGGATTATGTAATTGTAAAAATGCCGCGCTGGAATTTTGATAAATTTAAAGGTGCCAATGACACACTGGGCTTGCAAATGAAAAGTGTGGGTGAAGTAATGGGCATTGGCCGCAGCTTTACCGAAGCGATCCAAAAAGCTTGTCAGAGCCTGGAAAATGAAGCGGTTGGCCTGGGCTATTATGGTAAAAGCCTGATGAAAAGTGAGGAAATAATTGAGTATATCAAAACGCCAAAGTGGGATAGGATTTTCCGCATTAAAGATGCGCTGATGCAGGGGGTAACAATAAAGACCATTGTACAGGCAACCGGCATTGACCGCTGGTTTATTTATCAGATACAAAATCTCTGCAACATAGAAAAAGAACTCAGCCATTATTCCATTCAGGATTTGCCTGCTGACCTGCTGAAAGAAGCAAAGAAGAACGGCTTTAGCGATGAGCAGGTTGCACGCATTCTCAAATATCATTGCACCGATGACGAGGTATATGAAAAGAGAAAAGCCTTAGGCATTACCCGCGTATATAAAATGGTAGATACCTGCAGTGCGGAGTTTGAAGCAAAAACACCTTATTTTTATAGCACGTTTGAAGGATAGCATTTCTTTATATACAAATGCCCTTTTCGCTTGCTGGCGAAAAGGGCATTTGTATTTTTAAAATAAAGTAATAAAAACTACTTTTTAAAAATTCCATCGAAATCAAATTCAACAGAACAACTTTTATTCAAGACAAATTTATTCCTTTCAACACTTTTGTATTAATTGTCTATCAACTCAAATACTTCCACAGTTTCTTTGGTATAATCAGCCATGATGTAATATTTTACACCATTTTCCCGGTACAATTCAAACTTTATATTTCTATTTTTTACCAAGCTTGTTGATGATAATATTTCTACAATTAAAGCCGGCGGAAACTCTAAATAATCGGTTTCTATTTTACCACACACAATCATTACATCAGGTCTTACAACTGTCTCATTACTTATTTTCCAATCCAATCCTGTAAATACCATGCAGTTGCAGTTGCTATTTTTATAAAACTATCCATTGCCTGTTTTGATAATCTTACCTGCACACTATTATGTTGCCATCTTGCTGAAGGCAACAATTGATAAGGATAACCTTTGATCAATTCCCAATCTTCTTTCCATTGTGCATAATCGGCATACGTGTACCGGGGAATAAGTGATGTTTCCATATCTTTCTTTTCATAAAAATAAGATATTCATTTTCATCAGCCGTTCTATTCCCATATTCATTTTGAATTGTACGAATGTGTATCTTTCCTGCTAAAAACTAACTTCAACTACATTGAGAAAAGTTGCAACTATAATTATCTGCTGTCTTATCTGCCTATCTCTCTTTGCCCAAAAAAATGCAACCGTAAGCGGTCGCGTGCTTAATGAAGATAACAAACCTGTTGCAGGCACATCAGTGCAGATGCTCAATAGCAATAAAGGCATTGCTACCAACGATTCCGGCTACTTTGTGATACAGGTAGAGGCAGGCAGGCCTTTTGCATTGGTGTTCTCCTTTAGTGGCTATCAACCGGTACAGAAAAACTTTTTATTGAATAAGGGAGAGGAAGAAAAAGTAATGGTTACACTGAAGCGCGTTGTTTCACAATTAAAAGAGGTAACTGTAACCAACAGTACAGCACGCGAGCAGACCGGATTGATTAATGTGGATCCTTCCCGGGCGTTGGTTAATCCTTCGCCTTTGAACAATATAGAAAGCCTGATAAAAATATTTGTTGGCAGCAATAACGAACTCACTTCGCAATACAGCGTGCGCGGCGGCAACTACGACGAAAATTTAGTGTATGTAAATGATTTTGAAGTGTTTCGCCCGTATTTAGTGCGTAGTGGGCAGCAGGAAGGCTTAAGCTTTATTAACCCTGATCTGACAAGTGGTGTAAAATTTTACAACGGCGGCTATCAGGCAAAGTATGGTGATAAAATGAGTTCGGTTTTGGATATTACCTATAAAAAACCTACAAAAAACGGCGGCTCGGCTTACGTAGGTTTGTTAGAGCAAGGCTTGCATTTGGAAGGTGTTGCGCATAAGCAAAAAGTAACTTACCTCATTGGCGTGCGCAACCGCAGCAATAAAAATTTGCTCAGCAGCCAATCTACGCAAGGCAATTATATTCCCTCTTCTGCTGATGTACAAGGTTTGCTTACCTGGCAGGTGAGTAACCACTTGCGACTGGAAGCATTGGGTAATTATTCCCAAACACGTTTTACATTATACCCCGAAGAAAATAAATTATCTGCCAGTTCCTTTTCGCCTTTATATCCGCAAAACTTGGAGGTGAATATTGATTTTGCAGGGCGCGAAAAAGATAAATACAGCACCGGTTTTGTAGGCTTGTCCGCTATTCATGAGGTGAATAAAAACCTTCGCCTTAAATGGATGCTGAGTTATTTTGAAGACAATGAACGGGAGAATGTAGACATCACTTCTTTGTACATTTTTGGCGAGCGGGAGATGGATGAAAACAGCTCCTCATTTGATAATATAATCAATCCTTTAGGTAAAGGCGTATATCAAAACTTCTCCCGCAACCAACTCTATATCCGCTTGCTGAATGCGCAGCACAAAGGCTCGCTGGATGCCGGTAAGCATTATTTGCAATGGGGAAATTCCGTAGAACAACAAACTATACGCGACCACATCAATGAATGGCGATACAATGATTCGGCTGGCTATTCTCTGCCTTATACGCCGGACGGTAATCTGGAGTTGAGTGATGTGGTTAAAAGCAATGCAGCCATTAACATCACACGTTTTAGCGGTTATTTGCAGGATAACATACGCTTTAAAGATTCTGCCAGTTTTGTATTGCAGGCAGGTGTACGTTACAACTACAATACATTTACCAAAGAATTGCTTATTTCTCCGCGTATTGGCTTTTCGTTCAAGCCGGTGCGCTGGGAAAAGGATATTGTATTTAAGGGTTCTGCTGGCATTTACGATCAGCCGCCTTTTTATCGCGAATTGCGCCGCTACGATGGCAGCATCAACACCAGTTTAAAAGCACAAAAAAGCTGGCAGGCAGTGACAGGCATGGATTACAGCTTTGCATTATTTGACCGGCCGGCACGCTTTACCACCGAAGCTTATTATAAATATATGACCGATGTGGATCCGTATGATATAGACAATGTACGCATCCGGTACTTTGGTGCCAACAGCGCAACAGCTTATGCATATGGTATAGAGGGCAGATTCTTTGGAGAAGTAGTGAAAGGAGCAGAAAGCTGGCTGAGCCTTGGCTTTATGCGCACGCGCGAAAACATTGATAACGACACTTATACTACTTACTACAATAAAGCAGGTGAAACGATTACTTCCGCATCAAAAGATAAAGTGGTAGCAGATAGCAGTGTGAATGACATAGGCTGGCTGCGCCGCCCGACAGACAAACTCATAACTTTTGGGATGTTTTTCCAGGATTATTTGAGTACCAATAAAAACATCAAAGTGTATCTGAATGCCTTGTACGGCAGCAATTTGCCCTATAATATTCCGGGCAGCACACGCTATCGCAACGCACTGGAAATTCCTTCTTACATCCGCGTGGATATTGGGTTTAGTGCACTGTTGTTAGATGCAGAAAAACAGCGCAGGAGCCATTCTCCATTCCGCTCTTTTAAAAATATCTGGGCAAGCCTGGAAGTGTTCAATTTAATTGATCATCCCAATACAATCAGTTATTTACTCATTAAAGATTTTCAGAGCAATACATTTGCTTTACCCAACCGCCTTACACCGCGTTTAGTAAATTTTAAAATTGTAGCTAACTGGTAAGTGTGAGTGGTGAATTGTCAATTGTGAATGGTAAGTTGTTAGTTGTAAGCTTTTGATGTGAAGGAGTGATTGCAGATGAAATTAAACGTAAGTACCTTATTCACCTTTCCCCAATTGACAATTCACACCAAACGTTTACAAATTCACCACTGCAATCATACTGATTTCCACTTCTACGCCTTTGGGCAGAGCTTTTACAGCTACTGTTTCACGTGCAGGGTAATCGCCGTTGAAATAGCTGCCATACACGTCATTTACTGCGCCAAACAAGTGCATATCTGCCAGAAAAATAGTTGTTTTTACCACATGTTCAAATGTAAGTTTGGCTTCACTCAACACTGCTTTCAGATTTTCCATAATCTGTTTGGCTTCTGCGGTTATATCGCCGGTTATCAACTCATTACTTTCGGGATGGATGGCAACCTGCCCACTAAGAAATAATAGATTGTCCACCTTTACAGCCTGGCTGTACGGGCCAATAGGCATAGGTGCTTTGTCTGTTTTGATAATTTGCTTTGGCATAAGTAAGAAAGTTAAAGTTACACACTGGCAAGTTGCAGTTATTTCTGCAAACCTGCACGCCTTATTTTTGCGGCTCGTTGAGAAATGCGAATGGCAATCACTAAGTCGCAGAATGTGAAGTTACAACAAAGTCTTTTTTACACTTCTTTGAGTAATTTATGTTCTTTGTTTTTATAGTTCAAATATTATTTTAAACAGCTTTTAGTTATCAACCAGATCTCTTTCAATGGCTCTTATTTTAAATATAGATACATCTACCAATGTGGCTGCTGTTGGTTTTGCCAATGAAAATGGTATTATAGCTGTGCAAACAAGCGAAGACCAAAAGAACCATGCTGCTTTTGTGCAAAGTGCTATTCACCAGTTAATGCAATGGCATCAACTGGTACTGCAAAATATAGATGCTGTGGCCGTAGTAAATGGGCCCGGTAGTTATACCGGCCTGCGTGTGGGGCTTGCTTCGGCGAAAGGATTATGTTTTGCACTTAACAAGCCCTTAATTTTATTGAATACCCTGGAAGTAATGGCATTGGCTTCTGTTACTGCGTTTCCTGATGAAAATACATTGCATTGCCCAATGATTGATGCCCGCCGTATGGAAGTGTTCGCAGCTGTTTACAACCGGCATTTGCAGGCATTGTTACCGCCACAGCCGATAATTTTATCAGCAAATAGTTTTAATACTTTTTTGCAATTCCAAAAAGTTGTATTTTCGGGTAGTGGACAAAAAAAGGTGGAATCCATTATCAATCACCAAAATGCCATATTTTCCCAGGTTGCGCATACTATACAGCAGATAAATATGTTAGCACAACAGGCTTTTAATAATAAAAAGTTTGCAGATTTAGCTTATAGTGAGCCTTATTATTTAAAAAATTTTTATACTTTATAAAGATAATTCTAACTTTATTATAATAAGTTGTTTATTTGTAAAACTTACCTAATTATTCATACTCAATATCCTAACATACCAACAAATGATCACAACCGCACACACTCCCTATGTAAACCTCACGAATCCAGAATCGAAGGAACAAATTAAGGTTGATTTTTTACATATTAAGAAATCAGCCCTTATTCTCAGAGCCATGAATCATAAGCTGCGGCAGCAAATGATAAAATTGCTTGATGAGAACGGACGACTAACAGTAACCGAATTATACATCAAACTGCGTCTGGAGCAGTCGGTGGCTTCTCAGCACTTAGCTATTTTGCGCCGTGCCGGCGTTGTAGTTACCAAGCGTGATGGCAAGTTTATTTATTACGCTATCAACTACCCGAGAGTAGCCGAGATTAACCAGTTTGTGGAGAATCTCATTGCCTAAAGTCCTGTTACAAAAAGTTTTACGTGGCTGTGCCGCCGCTGTATGTGCGTTATCTTTGCTAAAAATAAGCACATGTATATACAGCAATTATACACCGGCTGCATCAGCGAGGCAGCTTATTATATAGAAAGTAACGGCGAAGCAGCAATTGTAGATCCGCTGCGCGACATTGACCCCTACCTATTACTGGCTAAAGAGCGCAATACTACTATACGGTATATTTTTGAAACGCATTTTCATGCAGATTTTATAAGTGGCCACCTCGACCTGTGTAAGGCTACCGGTGCGCCTATTGTTTATGGCCCCGATACACAAGCAAATTTTGATGTAATTGTAGCTGCAGACAACCAGGAATTTACTTTGGGAAACATTACCATACAAGTACTGCATACACCCGGGCATACACTTGAAAGTACTTGTTATCTGGTAAAGAATGAAGGTGGAAAGCCCTACGCTATTTTTACCGGTGATACCTTATTTGTAGGCGATGTAGGCAGACCCGATCTGGCTCAAAAAGGGGAAACACTTACTACCGAAGATTTGGCCGGCATGTTGTACAACAGCCTGCAGCAAAAAATTATGCCGCTGGCAGATGATATTATTGTTTATCCTGCACACGGAGAAGGCAGCAGTTGCGGTAAACATCTTGGCCCCCATAACTACAGTACTATTGGCGAGGAAAAAAAGAGCAATTATGCTTTGCAGCCGCAAACCAAAGAGGAGTTTATTAAAGCAATAACCGAAGGACTTGCTGTGCCACCGCAATATTTTCCGTTAAATGCTCAAATTAACAAAGAAGGCTATGAGGCGTTGGATGCTTTACTTGAAAAAGGACTGACTCCGCTGAATGTTGCTGATTTTAAGACCATTATCCGGCAGGAGGATAATATTTTGCTCGATACCCGGCCTACTGGTTTATTTACACAAGGATTTGTTCCCGGTGCTATTAATATCGGGCTCGAAGGCCGCTTTGCCGAGTGGGCAGGCAGTTTGTTGCCGTTTGACAAAAGCTTAGTGCTGATAACCGAGAATGGCAAAGAAAAAGAAACGATTGTACGGTTGGCACGTGTAGGTTTTGAGAAGTTTAAAGGTTATTTGGAAGGTGGCTATGAAGCATGGAAGGAAGCCGGTGAACCGGTAGATATGATTATTAACGTTGATGCTGATGAATTGGCAATGGATATTCCCTTTGATGAAAATTTGGTGATTATGGATGTACGCAAAGAAGTGGAATTTGCTGATGGTCATGTCAAGGATGCCATAAACATTCCCCTCAGCAATCTCACCGATCCGGGAAGTATGGCCAGCATCAATGATACTGATAACCTGTATCTGCATTGTGGCAGTGGCTATCGCAGTGTGATAGCCGCATCCCTGCTTAAACGCCAGGGCATTCATAACCTGCGCAACGTTAATGGAGGTTATACTGCTATTAAAAATGAACAAAAGATTGAAACTGAAAAAAGCAATGAAGTGCTTAATTAGTTTTAAAATACTATATAAAAAGAGGCAAATGGCTTAGCCATTTGCCTCTTTTCTTTTTCAGGATGAGCTTGTATGCAAGCACTTAGTTTTTGGGGTAGCTCGTAATGCCAAGAGCACCAGTACTCCCTTCAATACCCGTGGGTACATCGTGTTGCGAGTGTAGCAAAACAATGATGGGAAATTATTTTCTTGGTTTTGCTCTTTCGTACTGTACCGGCCAAGGTATCTCATCACCGAGCGTTTGTGCAGCGTGCAGCGGAAAATACGGATCGCGTAAGCTTTCGCGGGCTATAAGTATAATATCGGATTGCTCTTTTTCCAGAATCATATCGGCTTGTTGCGCATTGGTGATTAAACCTACTGCACCTGTAAGAATACCAGCTTCGGCTTTAATGCGTTCTGCAAACTCCACCTGATAGCCAGGCTTGAGCGGAATTTTAGCATGTACATTACCGCCCGAAGAAGTATCAATCAGGTCTGCACCTTTTTCCTTTAGCATGGCAGATAGTATTACTGAATCTTCAATATCCCAGCCACCATCGGTCCAGTCGGTTGCCGATATACGAATAAATAAAGGCTTATCATTCCCCCAGGTATTCCGCACGGCTTCGGTTACTTCAAGTAATAAACGAGCGCGATTTTTAAAAGTGCCGCCATATTCATCGGTGCGTTTATTACTTAATGGCGAATAAAATTCATGAAACAAATAGCCGTGTGCCGCATGAATTTCTACTACATCAAAGCCTGCTTTTATTGCCCTTTTGGCCGCTGCTACATAGTCATCAATTACTTTTTGAATGCCTGTTTTATCCAGTGCTGCCGGCAATCCGTCGCCTTCGGCAAAAGGTATAGGGCTGGGTGCTACTGTTTGCCAGCCATAGGGCTCATCAGCAGGAATGAATTTGCCACCATCCCACGGTTTTTGACGACTAGCCTTGCGCCCGGCATGTGCCAGCTGAATGCCTGCAAGTGTGCCTTGTGCATGAATAAAATCTACTATTTGCTTCAGCTTTTCTATCTGCTCCTCTTTCCACAAACCCATATCGGCGTAAGTAATACGCCCTTCGGGCGAAACGGCAGTCGCTTCCTGCATTACCAATGCGGCACCGCCTACTGCGCGGCTACCCAAATGTACGAGATGCCAGTAGTTGGCAAAACCATCAACAGAAGAATACTGACACATGGGCGAAATCGTAATGCGGTTTTTAAGTGTGGTATTTCTGATAATTAGCGGCGAGAATAATTTACTCATAGGTTTTTTAGAATAGTTGGAAAAATAAAAATGCAGCCTTATAAGCTGCATTCGTTTACCAATGCAAAGGTATAAACGAAAGTTACATGGGGCGTTTTGCTTTTTGCCCCGCTATAAATGTTTCAAACTGTTGCAGGCTGAAACTGCTGAGATTCTGCTGTTTGGTGAGCCCTGCTTTTTGTGCCACCAATACACCATAATAAATATCATTAAATCCATTAATGGAGTGTGCATCGGGGTCAATAGAAATAAGTACACCTTTTTCCAGTGCATAGTCAATATAGCGCCAATCCATATCAAGGCGGCGCGGATTGGCATTCAATTCAATAACAACATTATTAGCAGCACAGGCGTCTATAATGGTTTTATGATTTACCGGAAAACCGCTGCGGCTAAGCAACAGCCTGCCCGTCATGTGACCTAAAATACTGGTGTATGGATTCTCAATAGCAATAAGCAAACGCTTCATGGCTCTGTCTTCGCTCATCTTTAAGTTACTGTGAACAGAAGCAATCACCAAATCGAATGTGGTTAATACATCAGATGCATAATCCAAACTACCATCACTCAGAATATCACTTTCTATACTTTTAAAAATTTTGAAAGGTGCCAGTTTTGCATTCAGTTCATTAATTTCCTGATGTTGGGCGCTCACTTTTTCTTCGTATAAACCACCGGCATAAGTAGCTGTTTTGGAATGGTCGCTAATAACCAGATATTGAAAGCCTTTTTCTATAGCAGCTTTTGCCATTGCTGCAATGGTAAAAGAGCCATCGCTCCAGGTACTGTGCGAGTGAATAATAGCAGTAATATCTTTTGGTTGTATAACTTCAGGTAAATTATTATCTTTTGCCTTGCTAATAATAGCAGGACTTTCGCGCAAATAAGGAGGGATGAATGCTATACCGGCTTCAGTAAATATGATCTCTTCGCTGTTGTAAGATTCTTTAAGTGGAAATTGCTGTTGCCATGCTTGCAAAAATGCTTCGCTGCAACTTGTGATGAACAGTTTTGTAAATTGATTGGATGTATTTGCCAAATGAAATTGCACCTCTACATTATGCGGGCTTTTAAATGTAACTGTACTGCTATTGATAGAAAGCGTTTCGAATTGTTGGTTGGTAAAAAAATCTTGTAATTCGGTTACAGCAGCTGTTGTTATCCATTCTATTTGTTCTACTATTTCCAGGTGCCTTCTTACTGCGCCGGTAAGTAAAAAAGTGTTTTGAGGCAGTGCAGCCTGCAGTTGCTGTGTTAGTGCATCGGCATAACCACTTATTTCAGCATATAAATAACTGCCCTGATTTTGCAGATAGAATTCAATGGCTTCCTTAATGTTTTGCTGCGTTTTTTCACCAAAACCTTTATACAACATCAGCCTGTTTTCGTTGCAGGCATACAGCAATTCACCAATTGTTTCTATTTCTAATTCTTTCCAAATTGTACTGATCTTTTTTGCACCCAAACCTTTTATCTTCAGCATTTCTAAAACGCCTATCGGTGTTTTTTGTATATATTCATTCAGCAAGGGCAATTCACCGGTGTGTAGTTGCTGTAGTATTTTTTTACAAATAGCTTCACCAATGCCTTTAATGGATTCAATTTTTTCTTCAGGCAACTGACTTAACTCAGCCGGCAGTTTATCTATGGTAAAAGCAGCATTAGCGTACGACTTTGATTTAAAACTGTTTTCGCCATGTATATCCATCAGTTTGGCAAGCAGCGAAAAGTTATTGGCAATGGCACTGTTGTTCATGCCACGAATGTAGAAAGAAGCGCGAATATTGTGCCGCTACAAAAGGATATAGAGTATAAAAAAATCCCGGCGTTATGCCAGGATTTGAATTTACTTTCTTTACAAAAAACATCAGCTTACTTTGTTGCTCCTTTGGACGAAGCTTTTGATGTTGTCTTTGAGGCTGATGCCGTTTTTTTAGTAGCTGCTTTTTTTGTGGAAGCGGTGGTAGCTTTTTTAGCACTTGCCTTTTTCACAGGCATTGCTTTTTTGGTGGCTGTAGCCGCTTTCGATGTGCCAGCCGCCTTTTTAGGAGCAGCGGTTTTTTTTGTAGCAGTGGCGGCAGATGTTTTTGGCGCCGCTTTCTTTGCAGTTGCCGCTTTAGAAGTAGCAGCTTTTTTTGCAGTTGCCATGTTTGTACAATTTAGTGGTTAGTAAATATTCCATAAAAGTACATAACTTATGCCAACTACAAAAAATTTTCCACACTATGCAGTTGCTTCAGCAGCGTTTACAGAGATTGTGGTTTTGTTATCTTTTGTTTTTCTAAAAGTTACCACACCATCTGCCAAAGCAAATAAGGTAAAATCTTTACCAACGCCTACATTTTTACCCGGATGATATTGCGTGCCACGCTGACGAACGATGATGTTGCCGGCAATAGCAGGCTGGCCGCCATATATCTTTACACCCAGGCGTTTACTATTAGAGTCACGACCGTTCTTAACACTGCCTTCCCCTTTTTTATGAGCCATAAAAATCTATTTAATAATGTTGATGAAATTATTTAAGAGAATTAAGCAATACTGCTGATTTTGATTTGCGTGTACTGCGTACGGTGACCATGCTTTTTACGGAAGCCTTTACGACGCTTCATTTTAAAAGCAATTACTTTATCGCCCTTGATAAGGTCGTTGAGTATTTCGGCTTTTACGGTAGTTTTTACATCAGCACCGGTGGTGAGACCACCATTGTTATCCACCAGCAATACATCGCTAAACTCAACCGTATCGCCACTTTTGCCAGACAAGTGTGGTACATACAGGCTATCACCTTCCTGTACTCTGAATTGCTGACCTGCTATTTTTACAACTGCAAACATAACTTTTCTAAAATTAGGGTGGCAAAGGTAAGGATTTTAGATAAATGGAAGTAATTATTATGCTAAAACTTTTCTTATTTAATAGAATAGCACCCAAATGATGTTTATATACGATGTAAGATGTGTGGTGTGAAGGTGATAGTTACATGTGCTTTGTCGTAATTAGCTTTAATTTACAAAAGCATTACTATTCTGTACCAAACAGAATAGTACATTCCATTATTTTTGTCTATTACTTTTGTTGCTATATGAATATAAAATCCACACTTGCAAAGCCATTTGCCAACTACATTTATAATAAGACTAAAAAAGAAATGTACACGGCAGTGCAAGATCAGGAGCAAATACTCACTAACCTGGTAAAAAGTGCAAAAGACACCGTATTTGGTAAAGATCATGGATTTGATTCAATACGCACTTACGAAGATTTTAAGCGGCAGGTGCCCATACGCGATTATGAACAACTGAAGCGGTATATAGTGCTGGTAAAAGAAGGTAAACACAATATTTTATGGAGAGGCAAGCCAATTTATTTTGCCAAAACCAGCGGCACTACCAGTGGTATAAAATACATTCCTATTTCTAAAGATTCTATTGATAACCACATAGATACTGCACGCAATGCATTGCTTTGTTATATAGCACAATCGGGCAATGCGGCTTTTACCAACGGTAAATTGATTTTTCTCAGCGGTTCGCCGGTGCTCGATAGGGTAGGAGGCGTGCCTACGGGAAGGTTGAGCGGCATTGTAAACCACCATGTACCCCGGTATTTGCGGTCTAACCAATTACCTTCTTACGAAACGAATTGTATTGAAGACTGGGAAACTAAGCTGGACGCGATTGTAAAAGAAACTATTAACCAGGATATGACGCTCATCAGCGGTATTCCGCCGTGGATGCAAATGTATTTTGACCGGCTTACAGCAGTAAGTGGCAAAAAGATAAAAGATTTGTTCCCCAACTTTTCGGTGATGGTATATGGCGGCGTAAACTTTGAACCCTACAAGGCAAAACTGTTTGATAGTATTGGTAAAAAAGTGGATTCTATTGAAACTTTTCCTGCTTCCGAAGGATTTTTTGCTTTTCAGGATACGCCCGAACACCAGGGTTTATTATTAAACACTAATTCCGGTATTTTTTATGAGTTTGTGCCCGCCGGTGAAATTTGGAACGATACCCAAACACGCCTTAGCCTGAAAGACGTAAAAGTGGATGAAAACTATGCGCTGATTATTAGCAATAATGCCGGCTTATGGGCATATAATATTGGCGATACGGTAAAATTTGTCAGCATCAATCCATACCGGTTAGTAGTTACGGGGCGCACCAAACACTTTATCTCGGCTTTTGGTGAGCATGTAATAGCCGAAGAAGTGGAACAGGCATTGATGAAAGCGGCAGGGGAAGAAAATATTTCTATTATTGAATTTACCGTAGCGCCAATGATACAGCAGGGCGAAGGAAAAAGCTACCACGAGTGGTTTATTGAATTTGAAAATGAACCTGAAGATTTGCAGGCTTTTGCAGAAAAAGTAGATAATAACCTACGCGCAAAGAATGTGTATTACGATGATTTGATTGCCGGTAATATTTTGCAACGCTTACAAATAAGACCTGTACAAAAGTCTGGTTTTATTAATTACATGAAATCCATTGGCAAGCTTGGCGGACAAAACAAACTGCCAAGGTTGAGTAACGACAGGAAAATAGCAGAAGACATGAAAGCGTTTGAAGTGAAGTAATTTTGCCACTAAGGCACGAAATTACGAAGTATATTCTTAAGCCTCTTTGTGCCTTTATGGCAAAAGCAAAAGCCCGCTCTTATAAAAAAGCGGGCGGGTAAGCAAGCAATCAAAATCCACTCAATCGTTAGAGGCCTTTATTCGCGTAGAGCCTCGCGGGCAATTACAATTTTTTGTATCTCCGAAGTGCCTTCGCCAATCGTGCACAGCTTGGCATCTCTATAATATTTTTCTACCGGAAAATCTTTGGTATAGCCATAACCGCCAAAAATCTGTACTGCATCATTAGCTACTTTTACCGCCACTTCACTTGCATAGTATTTTGCCATAGCTGCCTGTTGCGTTACATTTTCACCCATCACTTTGAGATGACAAGCTTTTTGCGTAAGCAAATCTGCAGCTTCTATCTCTGTGGCCATATCAGCCAGCTTAAAACTGATGCCCTGGAAAGAAGCAATTGGTTTATCAAACTGGTGGCGTTCTTTGGCGTATTGCAATGCTGCTTCATATGCACCCTTGGCAATACCCAGCGACAAGGAAGCAATAGATATTCTGCCACCATCCAGTATTTTCATTGCCTGGTGAAAGCCGTCGCCTACTTCGCCCAGCATATTTTCGGCAGGTATGCGGCAGTTATCAAAGATCATCTCGGCAGTTTCGCTGGCGCGCATACCCAGTTTATTTTCTTTTTTTCCACCATAAAAACCTGGCGTACCCCGCTCTACAATAAAGGCTGTGCTGTTATTTTTGGTGCGCGGCTCGCCGGTGCGGGTGATGACTACTGCTACATCACCGCTTTTGCCATGCGTAATCCAATTTTTAGTACCGTTGATAATCCATTCATCGCCGTCCTGCACAGCGGTACATTTCATGTTGCCGGCATCACTGCCGGTATTGGGTTCTGTTAAGCCCCAGGCACCAATCCATTCGCCGGATGCCAGCCGGGGCAGGTATCTGTATTTCTGTTCTTCATTACCAAAGGTGAGAACATGATTGGTACAAAGAGAATTATGTGCTGCCACGCTCAAGCCTATAGAGCCACACACTTTGGCTATTTCTTCTATTACTACTTTGTACTCAAAATAGCTCAGTCCGGCGCCGCCATATTCTTCGGGCACCAGCACGCCCATGATGCCCAACCTGCCCATCTCTTGCAGCACTTCTTTTGGAAAGGTCTGACTTTCATCCCATTCCATTACATGCGGCTTAATGTATCGCTCAGTAAATTCGCGGGTAGCTTCTCCTATCTGCTGTGTTATTTCTTCGGTAACGAAATTCATACTAACTAATGTTAGTTTGCAAAATTAATGGAAGTTTTGTATGTATTAAAAATATATAAATCATTTTATAAAAATCTTTTGGTAAATGACTTTAATTATTCAATAGTTAAATAAGGCGCTACTTGTGTGTATATTTCATCATTAATAAATACAATCTTTTTGATATCTTCTATTGAAGAGAAATTGCCGTGTTGCGAGCGGTAAATAATAATCGCCTGTGCTATTTCCTCCGGGATGTGTGAATTGCTTTTAAACTGATTAAGAGAAGCGGTATTAATATTAATCTTTTCGGGCGGAATATTCTTTTGCGGAGCAGAGGCCATCTGTAAATACGGCTCGATTACCCGAAAGGCAGAATCTGACAAACCATAGGTTTGCTTTACTTGTGCAACAGATGTAAAGCCGCCTATTTTATCCCTAAATTTTACAATGCGGTTTGCCAGTGCATCGCCAATAGCAGGCAACGCTTTCCACTGTTCTATTGGAGCGGTATTTATTTCTATAACAGCCGGCTTAGGATTAGGATAGTTTGTTTGCGCTTTATCTTTTTGGGTAAATGTTGGTTGCAAGCCGGCAATATGTATGTATGGAATCAGGCGGTCTGCGTCTTCTTTTTGCAAGCCATATATTTTTCTTACATCCTCCGGCTTCCAAAAATGCCCGCCTTTACCGCGGTAATTGATGATAGTATGAATGATTTTATCCTGCAAACCAAGTTGCTTAAAGCCTGCTGCTGTCAAAGTGTTGGGGTCAAATTGAAAAAGTTCACCGGCTCTGATGTTTATTACTTCGCTTCCTTCTGAAGGAACGTAAGCTATTTGTTCATCAGCATTAGATGTTGTATCTATTTTTTGCTTTGCCAACTCCTGATCTAATGTAGTAATTATAACCAACGGCTGATTGCCGGAAGGATGATAGTAGAAAACACTAATAATAATTAATACAATCAGAAGTAACAGTATAATAGCGACATTTCTATCTCTTTTAGAGAAAGCCAGGTAAGCTTTCCAGTCTGTGCGCATAGCAGTTTTGGTTTTGAGTTCAGGCCTGAATAACCAGGTTATCGTATGCTAAAGATATGTTTTTTGGTAATATATCACTCACTTCTTCATGTTTTCCTAATTGATGACTGATATGTGTAAAATAAGCGCGGGGAATATTCAATTCTTCTACCAATGCAATAGCTTCGCTCAGGGTAAAGTGCGAAATATGTTCTTCGTTGCGCAACGCATTTACTACCAATATTTCAGATCCTTTTATCAATTCTTTTTGGTCGCTTTCTATTTTATTGGCATCGGTGATGTAGGTAAAATTGCCAAAGCGAAATCCATATACAATCATTTTGTGATGCCACACAGTAATAGGTGTTACCGGTATATCGCCAATCGTAAATGGTTGCTCATTAATAATATGCAAATGAATATCGGGAATACCCGGGTATTTATACTCAGCAAACACATATGCAAACTCTTTCTTCAATGCTTCGGCAGTTAATGCATTGGCATATACATCTATCGCAAGACCCGAAAAAAAATTGTAAGGTCGCACATCATCCAGTCCTGCAATATGGTCTTTGTGCGGATGCGTAAACAACACCGCATCTAATTTGTTGTTGCCAATGCGCAGCATTTGTTGCCTGAAATCGGGCGTAGTATCCACCACAATGGTAGTAGTTGGCGATTGTATTAAAATGCTGCTGCGCAGGCGTTTATCTTTTTCATCTTTAGATGTGCACACTTCGCAGTGGCAGCCAATCATAGGAATGCCGGTGCTGGTGCCGGTGCCGAGAAATGTTATAGTAAGTGGTGGAAACAAAAAATTTAAACTATCAATTTTAAGGATGTAAAATAATGCACTATGCTTTATGTGCTGCTTCTTTCTTTACTTCTTCATACAGCTTTTGCGATTCGTGCGTGAGTTTATCAACATTAATGGGCAACTGCGGTATTAGTTCCAGCAAAGTATTAACGCGCCCTTCGGTATCCAAAAACTTATTAAGCACAATAATACGTTTTTGCTCCAGCAGGCACCAGCCGCTTTGGAAAGTGCCACGCTCGTAGCGCATCAAATAATCTGCCTCGTGCACAATAGCCGATAATCTATCTAAACTCGCCTGTGTTGCTTTCATGCTCTTAATATAGCTGATGAAGTGTGCAAAAATATTGCATTCGGGGCATTAACGCTGATTGGGGTTTAAACCCTGCCAACGTTATCTGCGGTTGCGAACACAATAAGGCAACCTATGAATTGTAGTAAAATCAAAATATGCCAGCGATATTGAACACTTTTTATAATGTTCCTATTAAACTATTGATTATGGTTTATTGCTATTTACAGATTACCTCGCTACCGCTCGCAATGACGGCGTGCGTACTCTAAATATTTTCTAAAGTTGTGTAATAGCTATTTTTATAATGGATAAAAATTTCAATTCTTTACCTTCGCCGAAACTGGATTTTTTGTTATGTCCGAAACTGTAGTTGCTATTAATAATGCCAATATATATCAGGGCGAAAACCTCGTACTGGAGAATGTTAATTTTACTATATCCCGCGGTGAGTTTGTGTATCTTATTGGAAAAACCGGTTCGGGCAAGAGCAGCCTGCTGAAAACGTTATATGGCGAGTTGCCTCTTAAAGAAGGTACGGGTAATGTGGTAGGTTTTGACCTGAAGGGAATGAACTGGAAAAAAGTACCCTTTTTGCGCCGCAATTTAGGCGTGGTGTTTCAGGATTTTCAACTGCTTACTGACCGGAATATATATGAAAACCTGAAGTTTGTACTGCAGGCAACCGGCTGGACTGACAAGCGCCTGATGGAAGAAAAAATAAATGATGTACTGGATAAAGTGGGGCTTAAAAGCAAAGGCTTTAAAATGCCTTTTGAAATAAGCGGTGGCGAGCAGCAACGTGTGGATATTGCGCGTGCTTTGCTCAATTCGCCCAAACTTATTTTGGCAGATGAACCAACCGGCAATCTGGACCCCGAAACCAGTGACGAAATTATGCAACTGCTGTTCCGCATTGTTAAAGATTACGGTACGTCCATCATTATGGCAACGCACGATTTTATGGTTATTAAAAATTATCCTTCGCGCACACTCACTACCGAGCGTGGCAAGGTGCTGGATAGTGCTACTACCGCAATAGAAGCGTAATTATCTCTTTTTACAGCGTGGGGTGCTGTACTGCTATGAGGTTGATGACCTGGCAGGTTAGATTGCAAGTTTAAGGCTAACCTGTCATAACGCTGACAGGTTTCAAACCTTGTCAGCGTTATGACAGGTTCCACATACATTAGTTCACAGCGTTATATTTTAATTCATACATTCCATATTCAACATATCACCAAAATAGATTGTCTATGCTATTAAAAGATAAAGTTTGTATTGTTACCGGCGCAGCCCGTGGCATTGGCGAAGCAATTGCAATTAAACTTGCCGAAAACGGTGCGCACATTGCATTTACCTATGTTAGCAACAGCAGTGCAGAAAAAGCTGCTGCTTTGGAGCAAAAGCTAACCGGCATGGGCGTACAGGCCAAAAGCTATCAGAGCAACGCCGGCGATTTTGCTGCCTGTGAAGCCTTTGTGGGCGATGTGGTAAAAACCTTTGGAACGGTAGATGTATGTGTAAACAATGCAGGCATCAGCAAAGACAATCTCTTACTGCGCCTCTCACCCGAGCAGTGGGATGATGTGATGAATACCAATCTCAAAAGTGTATTTAATATGACTAAGCAGGTCATTCGCCCGATGATGAAAGCCAAAGCCGGCAGCATTATTAACATGAGTTCTATTGTTGGCGTTCGCGGCAATGCAGGGCAAAGCAGTTATGCTGCCAGTAAAGCGGGGATTATTGGCTTTACAAAATCCATTGCATTAGAGCTAGGCAGCCGCAACATCCGCTGCAATGCTATTGCGCCCGGTTTTGTAGAAACCGATATGACGCATTATTTAAAAGAAGGTAGCGGCGCAGATGAATTTCTGAAAAAAATACCACTGGGCAGGTTTGGCAGAGCAGAAGAAATTGCAGACGCTACGTTGTTTCTTGCATCAAACATGAGCAGTTATATTACCGGGCAGGTACTCAGTGTTTGCGGCGGATTAAATATTTAATGCCATACTGTGCTGCTATCTGTCATTATTGTCAACTACAATGTAAAGTATTTTTTGGAGCAGTGTCTTTGTTCGGTGCAGGCTGCTCTTGCAAATATGGAAGCAGAAATAATAGTAGTTGATAATTGCTCTGCAGATGGCAGCATTGAATATTTGCAACCTTATTTTCCTCGTGTTATATTCATCCAAAATAAGCTAAACGAAGGCTTTGCCAAAGCGAACAATAAAGCACTAAAACTTGCAAAAGGCGAGTTCATTTTATTTCTAAATCCAGACACTATACTGGCTGAAGATACATTGCAGCAATGTATTCATTTCTTTGCAAAGCATACAAATGCCGGTGCCGTGGGCGTGCGCATGATTGATGGTTCTGGTACATTTTTACCGGAAAGCAAACGTGCATTTCCTTCACCCTGGGTATCTTTTTATAAGCTTACCGGGTTAGCTGCTTTATTCCCAAAATCAAAAATATTCAATAGATATGCTCTGGGCTTTTTACCTCAGAATGCGGTACATGAAGTGGATGTATTAGCCGGCGCTTTTATGATGGTAAGAGAAAGTGTATTGTATACTGTTGGTGGCTTTGATGACCAATTTTTTATGTATGCCGAAGATATTGATTTAAGCTATCGCATTCAAAAGGGAGGCTACAAAAATTATTATTTGGGTGATATTACCGTTGTACATTTCAAGGGAGAAAGTACAAAAAAGGGCAGCCTGCGTTATGTGCGTATGTTTTACGAAGCCATGCGCTTATTTGTAAAGAAACATCATGGTGGAGCAGGCGCATGGCTGGTAAATAAAGGCTTGTACACCGGCATTTTATTGCGACAAATGGTAGCAGCTTTAGCTTTGCCATTTTATAAAAAAAGTACTAAAAACAATCCTATTGTTTTTCAAAAAGTCTATCTCACAGGAAGTACTTTACAAACTGAAACGGCAATAAAAATTATTAAGAAAAATCACCCGGAAACTGCTATACGTTTGGTGAATGATGTAAGGGAAATTACAGTTCCTGCTCAGGAAAATGCACTTGTGCTTTGCGCTGGCAGCAATTTGACCTACAAAGAAGCAATACAACTTTCTCAAATGTATGTTACAACTTCTTTATTGATGTGGAGTGGAAAGGGTAGCCGCAGCATTGTGGGGAGCAATGATAAAAATGCATCGGGTTACGTATGGTATTAAAACGTTTTGTTTTACATGAAAGCCATCAGCAGTGTTGCAATTACCAATACATCTACAAACAAGTTTTGAAAGGAATAATTATCTGAATTCATAGCCTACCTTTTTCATTTTTACTTTATAAAAACAAACACGGGGCCAAAAGTGTAGCTGTGCCGCCGTTGGCATCACAGCAATTGAAGCACAGGCAATTACAATGTTCTGTTTTTTATGTATCACAATAAAAAAGCGGCTTAATAATTTATAAGCCGCTTTACTAAGATAATTTTACCAACTACCACTCGCGCCACCGCCACCACTGCTGCCACCACCAAAACCACCAAATCCTCCACCGCCACCGCCGAAGCCGCCGCCTCCTCCAAAACCACCGCCGCCACCGCCCCAACCGCGGTTGCTGCTACCCAGCATGCTTGCCCAGAACAGTGGCCCCAAACCACCATATCCTCTGCGGCTGATCATTCCTCCACCGCGGCCGCCACGACCTCCGCCGCGTATTAAGAATAGCACAATAACGATAATAATAATGACTCCTAAAATGGAGCCGCCGCCTCCGCCGCCATTATCGTTACTCTTTCTTTCTCTTGCCGTATGGTATTCACCCGCAGCCGCTTTGCTTAAATCGTCCGTGGCAACGTTCAGCCCGCGGAAATAATTGCCCTCTCTAAAATTGGGTATAATATCGTTTTCAATAATACTATTAGCTGTTATATCCGGAATAGCACCTTCCAGCCCATAGCCAACTTCTATGCGCACTTTATGGTCTTCGATAGCCGCTACAATGAGCACGCCGTTATTGGTTGTTTTATTGCCAATGCCCCAGCTTCTAAACAGCTTTACTGCATAATCTTCTATGGGGTAATCGTTTAATGTTTTTATCAGTACAATGGCTATCTGGTTGCTGGTGCTGTCGTCCAGTGCTACCAGTTTTCTTTCCAGTGCATCTTCCTGCTCCGGTAGCAACGTGCCCGCAAGATCGTTTACCAGCCGTGGCGGATTTGGCCTTGGTGGTATAGGAATATTCTGACTAAATACCGCAATACTCATGACGAGCATGGCGGAAAGGAGAAAAAGATATTTTATGCTGTTGCTGCTTTTCAACGTAGCGAGTGGTTTTATATTATGGAGTGATTTTTCACCTCTTTTTACCGCAAAGAACAGGAGTAAATGGAGGTTTCGGAAATTTTTATGTAGAGGTTCATTCTTCCTGGAATGAGTATTCTATTTGCATCTTCTCTACGGAACCTCATCTCCTCTGCTCTCCGCGGTGAGAAAATCATTTGCCAAAAACGATATTATCGGGCAGCTCATTTTTATCGGTTGTTGCATCGTAAGGAAAATGATGTACTAACGCTTCACCAATCTTTAATACCGCACTGCAAATTCCCTCTGCAACATGCTCTTGCCTGAAGTGTTGTAGCATGGCAGCTACAGTACCAAGCCAATATTGCCTCCCGGCTTTGGCATGAATACCTTCATCGGCATACACTGCTACTTGCTTGTCATCTACCGCAACGTACACCAGCACGCCATTATGCAAGGTTGTTTTATCCATTTGCAACTGGAAAAATATTTCCGCTGCCCGATCCAGGGCATCTACAAAGCGGCACTTGCTTTCTACATACACGCGTACCTCGCCGCTGGTTTGCCGCTCGGCTTGCTGCACAGCCTGCACAATTCGTTGCTTTTGCTCTTCGGTAAAAAATGTTTTCGGCTTTTGCCATGGAAACAGCATGATTATAACAATTTATTTGCTGTTATTGGTATCGAAGTTTACGGTAGGAGCCCGCTCTGCACCCGGATCGGCCTGGAAAGGTTGCTTGGGCGTAAAGCCAAACCAGCCAGCGTAAAAATTGTTAGGAAAAGTACGGATAGCAGTATTGTACTCCTGCACGGCTGTATTAAAATCGTTGCGTGCTACCTTTATCCGGTTTTCGGTACCTTCCAACTGCGCTTGCAAACCGCGGAAGGCATCATTGGCGCGCAGGTTGGGATAATTTTCTGTTACTACCAGCAATCTGCCCAAAGCTTGCGACAACTGCCCTTGCGCCTGCTGAAACTGCTCTAATTTTTCGGGAGTAAGATCATTGGGATCTACTCTTACCTGCGTAGCCGAAGCTCTCGCTTTAATCACATTTTCCAGCGTACTTTGTTCAAAGTTAGCTTCGCCTTTTACGGTGCTTACCAGGTTGGGTATCAGGTCGCTGCGGCGCTGATATTCGCTTTGTACATTGGCAAACTTGGCTTTCACATTTTCGTCCAGGGCTACGCCTCTTTTCTGAAAGGAGACTGCACCGCAACCTACACATCCACCCACCAGCACTACCAAAGCAAGAATAACAATAAGCGCTAAGTTTCTTGTTTTCATGTTTTATGATTGTTTGCGATAAATAAACAAATTGTAATCCAAATTAATAGGCTGACATTATTGCTGAATGTAACACGGATGACATGAATACTCCTGCAGGGATTGAAAAGGGGTATTTAAACATGAATTATTCATATCTAATTACACGAATTGCACGAATTATTTTAACTCAAGAATAAAGATTTGATTATTAAGTAAATAAATCGGCCTTATCCGCATAATCAGTTTTATCCTTATTCAAAACAATCCGTGCTTTAGTCCGTGTTATCCGCGTTTTACAAACGAGCTTATTTAATGGCAGCAATACCCGGCAATTCTTTACCTTCAAAATACTCGAGCATAGCACCGCCGCCGGTGGACACATAACTTACTTTATCGGCATAGCCAAACTGATTGACGGCTGCCACACTATCCCCGCCACCCACAAGGGAGAACGCCCCATTTTGCGTTGCCTCCGCTACTGCTGTTGCAATGGCTTTGGTGCCGTGTTGAAAACATTCCATTTCAAACACGCCCATCGGTCCATTCCACAAAATGGTCTTAGCATTGTGAATGACTTTGGTAAAAGTGTCGCACGCCATTGTTCCAATATCAAGGCCCATCCAGCCATCAGGGATATTGGTGCTTAAAGAGCTGGAAATATTAGCATCGTTGGCAAATTTATCGGCAATCACCGAGTCGGCCGGCAGGTGAATGTTTACGCCTTTTTCTTCTGCCTTTTTCATAAGGTCTAATGCGGTTTGCACACGGTCTTCTTCGCAAAGCGAATTACCAATGTGACCACCTTCGGCTTTGAAAAAAGTATAAGCCATGCCGCCGCCAATGATAATGTCGGTTGCCCTTTCCAGAAGATTTTCGATAATAAGAATTTTATCAGAAACCTTTGCGCCGCCAATAATGGCAAGGAAAGGTTTTTCTGCTTTGTGCAGCACTTTTTCGGCGCTGGCTACTTCACTTTCCATCAGCAAACCAAACATTCTTCTTTCGGGTGGAAAAAACTGGGCGATCACCGCAGTAGAAGCATGGGCGCGGTGTGCGGTACCAAAAGCATCATTTATATACACATCGCCAAGGCGGGCAAGTTTTTCAGCAAACGTTTTATCGCCCTTCTCTTCTTCTTTATAAAAGCGGAGGTTTTCTAATAGTAATACTTCGCCGGGCTGCAGTGATTTTGCCATTTGTACCGCCTGCTCACTAATGCAATCTTCGGCAAACTTTACCGGCACATTGCCCAGCAGCTCGGACAGGTGATTTACCAAATGCTTTAACGAATATTTATTGGCTGGACCTTCTTTTGGTCGTCCCAAATGGCTCATTAATACTACGCTGCCGCCATCGCTGAGAATCTTTTTGATGGTAGGCACGGCTGCACGCATACGGGTATCGTCGGTGATTTCAAACTTGTCGTTTAGCGGTACATTGAAGTCAACGCGGATGAGGGCAGTTTTGCCTTGAAAATTAAAGTCGGAGAATTTGCTCATGGTGTTGGTAGTTCTATTTGTATAATGTTGTTATTAAAATCAATCAATAAATGCAAGGCTTTTTCTATATTCTTTGGAAGAATGGTATAAAGAAAGCGATTGGTGCAATTTCCAATTTTAATGTTAATCAATTCAGGCCGGGCACCATTTTGTTGATAATCTCTTTTATGTCTGAATCTCTTAAAGCAGTAATAATCCTGCCAGCTTCTTTTGCTTTCTGGTAAAGTTGAAAATCAGATAAAGTTTGCATTTGTAAACTATAAGCTAATTTGCCGCTCAAATCAAGGTCGTCTTTCAACTATTTACCAATAGTGGGAGCAATGTTATGGTCTAACCAGATTTACCAGTCAGGCAGCATTAATAATTATATCTTTTAATCTGAGAGATGCATACAGCAAAGAGGCTTGATTATCTCCTTTTCCGGGTAAAAATCTTCCAGAACTTCCTCATTCGTCATTCCACTCGCAAGCAGTTCAGGAATATCTGATACCCAAACCGCATTCCTCTGATGGTTGGTTTGCTGCCCATCAGTCCGGGAACGATCGTAATTCTTTTTAGCAATTCTGTTTGCATACAATTGCATTTACCTACAAAAATAAAAAAACCGCAGCACTAATGCTGCGGTTGCGTAAAACAGTTAAATACTATTGTTGTTTGTTAATCAGTTGCGCCATGTATTTTACGGTGCGCACTAACTGGCTTACATAACTCATTTCGTTATCGTACCAGCTTACTACTTTCACTACTTGCTTATCACCGGCAGAAACCACTTTTGTTTGCGTAGCATCAAACAAAGAACCGTAGTGCATACCAATTACGTCGGAGCTCACAATTTCATCTTCGTTATAACCAAAGCTTTCGTTACTGGCAGCTTTCATTATAGCATTTACTTCTTCGTAAGTTGTTTTTTTGCTGCAAACAGCCACCAGTTCGGTTACGGAACCCGTAATTACCGGTACACGTTGAGCGCCGCCATCCAACTTACCTTTTAGTTCGGGTAATACCAAACCAATGGCTTTGGCAGCGCCGGTGCTGTTGGGCACAATGTTGGCTGCTGCTGCACGTGCGCGGCGAAGGTCGCCTTTGGCATGTGGCGCATCCAATGTATTCTGGTCGTTGGTATAAGCGTGAATGGTAGTCATACTGCCTACTTCAATAGTTAGGGCATCGTTCAATGCTTTTGCCATTGGTGCAAGGCAGTTGGTAGTACAAGATGCGCAGCTGATAATGGTTTCGCTGCCATCCAGAATATTGTGGTTTACATTAAATACAACGGTTTTAAGATCGCCGGTAGCAGGTGCAGAAATCACTACGCGTTTTGCGCCGGCTTTCAGGTGCGCTTCAGCTTTAGTCTTATCGGCAAAGAAGCCGGTGCTTTCAATTACCACATCCACATCGTGTTCGCCCCAGGGAATTTGTGACGGATCTCTTTGCGCATAGATTCTCACTTCTTCGCCATTTACCGAAATGGAAGTATCAGTGAAGGTAACATCTCCTTCAAAACGTCCCTGTGCACTGTCGTACTTCAGTAAGTGGGCAAGTACTTTGGGGCTGGTGAGATCGTTTATTGCTACTACATCAATACCTTCCATGTTGTAAATCTGACGAAATACCAAACGGCCGATACGTCCGAAACCGTTAATGGCAACTTTTACTGTGCTCATATTAATTAGTGTTTATTTTTTGAAAAGCACCGCAAAATTAGCTGATTGCATAGGAATAATAAAGGATTTTTTAAGGAGTGCCGGTCTTTGCCACAGATACAAGTATTTATATAGCAATGAAAATGGGATGCTATTACAGATGGGTAGTATTTTTGCAGCTTATTATATTTTTCAATTACATGCAGATTATTCCACTTTCCGAGGGCGCATTCACAGTAGATAAAACAAAAGTGTTTTTACCGTTTGATGTAGAAGATGATCAATTGCAAAGCCGCTCCTCCGGTAGTTTGTTGGTAGAAATACAGCCGTTTGTTATAAAAACCGAAAAAGATATCTTATTATTGGATGCCGGTTTAGGTTTTTACAAAAACGGCGAGCTGCAACTGCATCAAAACCTTAGGGCCGCTGGCATACAACCGGAACAAATAACCAAAGTATTAATGAGCCATTTGCATAAAGATCATGCCGGTGGCGTAAGTAAAAAAGATAATTTGGGACATTATTACTTATCTTTCCCCAATGCTGTCTATTATATACAAGAGCAAGAACTGGCATTTGCGTTAGAAACTGGCTTTCCTTCTTATATGCCCGAAGAATTGTCTATGTTGCAAAACAGTTCGCAAGTGGTTTTGCTTAATGGAAACGGCATTATAGACAAATATATAGACTACGAAGTAACTGCCGGCCATAGCCGCTACCATCAGGTGTTTTGGATAAAGGAAGGTGGAGAAATCGTTTTCTTTGGTGGCGATGATGCGCCGCAATTACAACAGATGAAAAGCAGGTTTGTAGCGAAATATGACTACGACGGTAAAAAATGTATGCAACTGCGTCAGCAGTGGTGGGAGGAGGGTAAAGGAGAAAACTGGACGTTTTTGTTTTATCATGATATAAAAACACCAGTGAGCAAAGCGGTGTAGTGTATGGTATAGAATGACGCACGAATGACATGGATGTTCATGCACAGATTTTGAAGTTATATTTTTTATACGGTTTGGATGAGAACAGATTTTTGAATGAATTTTGTGAGTTTAGGTGAAAGGATGCAAGCAGCATTATTCGCTGCTATCCCTCATCTTTCAACTGTAAACTTCATCAATCACTAAATTATCAGCCAAAATTCATGTTTTTCTATTTAAAAAATATGTTTTTATTTTGTGTTGTATAAGTAATTATTTTAACCTTCACTCAACAGGCAAACCGAAATACTTACGATAGATTTGCCACTTTTACAAACTACATGGAATATAATACTGAAAGAAACTACCTGAGTATGCGCGAGTATGGCAGGCATATTCAAAAAATGGTAGAGTACCTCTTAACGATTGAAGACCGCACCAAGCGGCAGCAACAAACCCGTGCAGTGATAGAACTGATGGGCTTTTTAAATCCGCACCTTAAAAATGTAGAAGATTTCCGACACATGCTTTGGGATCATCTGTTTTTTATTTCCGATTTTAAGCTGGATGTAGATAGCCCGTATCCCATTCCGCAAAAAGAGACATATAAAGCAAAGTCGGAGCCAATGGGTTATCCTAAGCGTTATCCAAAATATTCACATCTGGGCAAAAACCTGGAATTGGTAATAGATAAGGCATTACACGAAGAAAATCCGGAAAAGAAAGCCGGATTTGCCAACGCAATTGCCTACTACATGAAGCTATCGTATAGCAACTGGCACAAAGAACTGGTACACGATGATGCCATTCGTAGCGAGCTGAACAATATTACTAAAGGTGAACTGGAATTTAGCAATACACCTTACATCAAACATAGGGCTCAAAACTTTGAGCGCGATGATTACCGACCGGCTACCCGCAACAGAAATTTTGCAGGTCGCGGCGGTGGTAGCAACCGTATGACTGGCAACCGCGATAACCGCGGCAGCAATAATATGCAGCGCAATGGTGGTAATGGTAACCGCAACAGTGGCGGCATGAATGGTAATAAAAACAACCGTAACTCCAACGGTGGTGGCTTTAAAAAGCGCTTTTAGTTGTTTGAACTGCTAAGACGCAGAGATTTATAAAGAGAATAGAAATGGTTCCGTACATCAATAGTACGGAACCATTTTTATTGATCTCTATCTTCTTTGTATTGTCTCATCTACCAACAGGCAGATTCTTCGATTGCATCTTAGCGCCTTCGAAGTTAAAGCAACCCTGAAAAATATTTTTAAAAGTCAGTAGTAGGCTCGCTTTTTTTACTTTCGCCCCAAACTGTTTTGTATGGCTTCATTTTATGTAAAAGGTGGTGTAGAACTGAAAGGAGAAATTGTTCCGCAAGGTGCTAAGAATGAAGCCTTGCAGATTATTTCGGCGGTATTGCTTACGAAAGATAAGGTAACAATTACCAATATACCGGATATAGTGGATGTAAATTTGCAGATAGAGTTGATGGCAGAAATTGGTGTAAAAGTAGAGCGTATTACACGCCATACCTGCACCTTTCAGGCAGATAATATCGATCCCGACTATTTAGGTTCTGAAGCTTTTCGTAAAAAAAGCGCACGCTTGCGTGGCAGTGTGATGATTGCCGGACCAATGCTCGCGCGTTTTGGAAAAGCGTATGTGCCCAAACCGGGCGGTGACAAAATTGGTCGCCGGCGGTTGGACACACATATTATTGGCTTTCAAAAACTGGGTGCGCGATTTAACTACGAAGACACTAATAGTTTAATGCAGCTCACTGCATCAAAACTGAGAGGAGCATACATGTTGCTGGACGAACCTTCGGTAACAGGCACAGCCAATATTGTAATGGCGGCTGTAATGGCCGAAGGTATTACCACCATTTACAATGCAGCCTGCGAGCCTTACCTGCAGCAGCTTTGCAATATGCTCAACCGAATGGGTGCCAAGATAAGCGGTATTGGCAGTAATCTGCTAACGATAGAAGGTGTACAGAAATTAAGCGGAACAGACCATGCCATGCTGCCCGATATGATTGAAGTAGGCAGTTTTATTGGCCTGGCGGCCATGACACAAAGTGAGCTGACTATTAAAAATGTGGGCTTGTCCTGTTTAGGCATCATACCAGAGAAGTTCATGCAATTGGGTATTCAAATGGAGTTTAAAGGTGATGACATTTTTATACCGGCACAGGAAGTGTACCAGATCCAAACCTTTTTAGATGGCAGTATTCTTACTGTTTCCGATCATCCTTGGCCAGGCTTAACTCCCGATCTATTAAGTATTATTTTGGTAACTGCCACACAAGCCATTGGCTCTGTTTTAATACACCAAAAAATGTTTGAAAGCCGGTTATTTTTTGTAGATAAACTGGTGGATATGGGCGCACAAATTATCCTTTGCGATCCGCACCGCGCCACTGTAATAGGCATTGGCCGCAAATATGCACTGCACGGCATTACGATGAGCAGCCCCGACATACGTGCCGGTGTTGCCTTGCTGATTGCCGCTTTAAGTGCCGATGGCTACAGTACCATTCAAAATATAGAGCAGATAGACCGAGGGTATCAATACATTGATACAAGGCTTAATAATTTGGGGGCTGACATTCAAAGAATAGCATAGAGCAAAATAATACAGTCAGTTTTATTTTTGTTACTCAGGTTTCATTAGCTTGTTGCAAGCTGTTGTTAGTACTGCCATTTAGCAACAACGAACAACTTGCCGTAGCAGCAGCGAATGTTGATTATGATGTTGCTTTTTACCCAAAAAGCATTATGTATCATTTACCTTAAGTTAATTAAAAAACTATATACTTTCGTAAACAATTGCAACAGCCAGCTTTAAACATCTTTTTACTTTTTGCTATTTAGCTTGCAATACATGGACAATAACTCAGAAGATAACAGGAAAATAGCCTCTTATGTTTTCTCCGGCGCCAATACCATGGTGGGAGTTTGCATCACCGTTATTACGCTTTTTCGTGTTATGAAAACTGGCATTCAAACGTATGCCGATGAAATATTAGCCTTTGATGTTTCGCTGTTTATTATTGCTTCTATTTTATCGTATGCCGTATTACGAAAAGATGAAAACAAACGATTGGAGAAATGGGCAGACATCTTTTATTATGCCGGCATGATTATTATGTTTTTTGTTGGACTGATTATTATTTATACAACCTATTAAGTATGGCAAAAAAGAGCGCTGGCTTGCTTGTTTATCATTATTTTAATGAGGTATTAAAGGTATTGCTGGTGCATCCCGGCGGACCATTTTTTATAAAGAAAGATGCTGGTGTATGGTCTATACCAAAAGGCGAATATGAAGATGGAGAAGACCCGTTAACAGTAGCAAAGCGCGAACTGGAAGAAGAAACCGGCAATGTGGTAATGAATGATAACTTTATTGCGTTAACACCTGTAAAAATTAAAAGTGGCAAAGTAATAAGTGTATGGGCTGCTGCCAGTTATTTTGAGCAACCGTTTATCAGCAGCAACTTATTCTCTATGGAGTGGCCGCCAAAATCGGGCAGGCAACAGCTATTTTACGAAACCGATAATGCCGCTTATTTTACCATTGAAGAAGCAAGTGAAAAAATGAACACGGGGCAATTGCCCTTTTTAGCTGAGTTGGTGAAAAAGCTGGAAGTAAAAGATTGATAAATTGTTCTTATACTTCAGTAACTACCTTTTCTTTTAAAAAAGCTATTAATTTATCCGTTGCTTTGCGGCGGTGGCTGAATAGGTTTTTTTCTTTCAGGCTCATTTCTGCAAAGGTTTTATTGCTGCCATCGGGCACAAAAACCGGGTCGTAGCCAAAACCTTGTTCCCCTCTGGGCGCACCAATAATATTACCTTCGCAAATGCCTTCAAAATAATGTTCTTCCTTATTCCAAATCAACGAAACAACGGTTCTGAAACGTGCGCTCCGGTCTGTTTTGCCTTGCAGATTATGTAACAATTTTTGTATATTCTCTTCAAAGTTCCTGTCTTCGCCGGCATAACGGGCACTCTTTACACCGGGCGCACCATTGAGCGCGGTTACTTCCAGTCCGGTGTCTTCGCTAAAACAGTTTTGTTGCGTAAGCTGATGAATGACAGATGATTTTGCGCTTGCATTTTCTTCCAGCGTATTATATGGCTCAGGAATATCCTGGTTGATGCCGGCTTCTTTGAGCGTAATAATATGGAAATCGGGAGGAACAATTTTTTTTATTTCTTCTATTTTATGCAAATTATTGGTAGCAAAAATGATAGTGATGGACATACATTTATTTTATCTGAGCTTTGATCTTTATTTTATTTATTAAAAACCGCTTTCAAGCAAGTCCACAACTTCCTTTTTTCTGCTTTTGCTTTATCATCATTGGCTTTCATATCATCAATGGAACACGCTTGTATAAAGGTGCAATCTTCGTAACGCTGCAATTGATAATTGGGTATAATAAAAGGCAGTTGCAATGCCTGCGTGCTGATGCCAAATAAAAGGCAAACACGCGGCTGTAACATTTCATTTATTTGCGAATACACCACCGGCGTACGATAATGATTGATGATAGCAGCATCTGCCAGCGTAAAATTTAATGCAGCTAATAAATTACTCAATAATTGCAGACTTTCATCATCGGTAAAAACATGCGTAGCATTGTTGAGTACAATGCAAATATGTTGTGCATTATTGCCAAAGTAGAACGGCTTTTCTTCCGTAACTGCTGCTGCAATTACTTCTTCGGCTGGTTGTATTGCCCCTTCATTCAGCACTACCAGCGAATCTTTGTACAGGTCAGCAATTATAAAATCGGGCAGCTTGATTTTCATGTTAATAAATGTTAACAACAGTTAGCTTTTCTTTTTTTTGTTTATTTGCAAACAAATGTACTACTATGACAGCAGCTATGGATATAGCGATCACAAAAGCTACAGAAAGCAAACTAAAAAGCACCTCTTTTGAAAAGCTGGTATTTGGTAAAGATTTTACCGACCACATGCTGGAAGCCGATTATGAAAACGGCGAATGGAAAAATGTAGAAATCAACCCTTTTGGACCTATACAATTTATGCCTTCGATGGCGGCATTGCATTATGGGCAGGCTATTTTTGAAGGCATTAAGGCCTATAAGAACGCAGACGGTGAAGCGTTTATTTTTCGTCCGTACGACAACTGGAAACGCTTTAATATTTCAGCACAGCGCATGCAAATGCCCGAAGTACCCGAAGAAATATTTATTGAAGGTATGAAGCAGTTAGTTGCGGTGGATGAAGACTGGATTCCTACCAAGCCCGATCATTCATTATACATCCGCCCGGTAATGTTTGCCACCGACGAAAGCCTGGGTGTACATGCTTCTAAAAAATATAAATTTTTGATCCTGTTAAGTCCGGCAGGAGCATATTATGACGCACCAATGAAGATTTATGTAGAAGAAACCTACACCCGTGCAGCGCCTGGTGGCGTAGGCTTTGCCAAGAATGCCGGCAACTATGGCGGTAGCCTGCTGGCAGCACAAAAAGCAAAAGAACAAGGCTATGATCAGGTGTTGTGGACCGATGCATTTGAACACAAATGGCTACAGGAGGTAGGTACCATGAACGTGTTTTTTATCATTAATAATGTAGCTATCACACCATCGCTGGAAGAAGGAACTATATTGAATGGCGTAACGCGTGACAGTGCCATTAAAGTATTGCACGAGATGGGCATACACGTAGAAGAAAGAAAAATCAATATTGATGAACTGATAGATGCGTATAAGGCAGGCACTTTTACCGAAATATTTGGCACCGGTACAGCGGCAACTATTTCGCGCGTTAAAGAATTGCGGTATCAGGATTTCTCTATGTATTTTGATTTGGAGAAATACAATATTGCTAAAGAATTAAAGCAAAGATTAACCGACATCCGCGAGGGCAGGGCAGAAGACACTTATGGTTGGATGCTCCCGGTTTGATTTATAGCGCCCGGATTAAAGCATGGATTTACCTTCAGCTCGAATGGTTCAAACGCCAATTACGCGAATTGTACGGATTGTTTGGAGTTTTTTAGAGGTAAATTAAAGCAGGAATAAATCGGTTTTATCAGATTTCCTCATCAGTTCTGTCCTCATTTTTCCTAATCCGTGCTTTAATCCGTGTCATCTGTGTGCTATCACTAAATTTTTACTTTTTGTTTTTGGAAGTTAAAACAAAGGCTGTTACCTTTGCCGTCCTAAAAATTTTAATTGGTTTATAATGCCAACAATACAGCAGTTAGTAAGAAAAGGTCGTGAAATAATAAGGGCAAAGAGCAAATCGAGAGCTTTGGATGCTTGCCCGCAGCGCCGTGGTGTTTGCACCAGGGTATATACTACTACTCCAAAAAAGCCAAATTCAGCGCTTCGTAAAGTAGCAAAAGTGCGTTTGACAAACA
Source organism: Ilyomonas limi (assembly GCF_005233845.1). Classification (GTDB taxonomy): domain Bacteria; phylum Bacteroidota; class Bacteroidia; order Chitinophagales; family Chitinophagaceae; genus Ilyomonas; species Ilyomonas limi. The sequence goes on along the minus strand of NZ_SZQL01000002.1, from coordinate 139,781 downwards.
AAGTGGAAGTGATTGCTTATATTCCTGGTGAAGGTCACAACTTACAGGAGCACTCTATCGTATTGATACGCGGTGGTCGTGTGAAGGACTTGCCGGGTGTGCGCTATCATATTGTACGCGGTAGCCTGGATACTGCCGGTGTAAAAGACCGTAAGCAAAGCCGTAGTAAATATGGTACTAAAAAGGCAAAAGCCGGCGCAGCCGCCGCACCTGCAAAAGGTAAAAAATAAATTTAAGTAAGCTATTATAATTGTATATACACAATGAGAAAATCTCAAGCCAAGAAACTTCCGTTAGCACCGGATTCGCGTTTCAATGATAAGCTGGTTACACGTTTCATTAATAACCTGATGTGGGATGGCAAAAAAAGCACTGCTATCAACATCTTCTACGATGCAGTAGATAAAGTAGGTAAAAATACCGGCGAAGATGGCTACGAAATATGGAAAAGAGCTTTAGCCAATGTAACGCCTGCCGTAGAAGTACGCAGCCGTCGTATTGGTGGTGCTACCTTCCAGATTCCTACCGAGGTACGTGCCGACCGTAAAGTTTCTTTAAGTATTAAATGGCTCATCCGCTACAGCCGCGAAAGAAATGGTCGTACCATGGCAGATAAACTAGCGAATGAAATTGTTGCAGCCAGCAAAGGGGAAGGTGCCGCCTTCAAAAAGAAAGAAGATACCCACCGTATGGCTGAAGCTAACAAAGCATTCTCGCACTTTAGAGTGTAGTGCTCTTAGATTTTGATGTTGCCTGATGTTGGTACTGATTAACCTGATAGAATAAAGATATAATTTGGTTTCTATATATATAGAGGTCCCGAACTTTTTAAAAGTTCGGGACCTTTTATTTGTTAAACGCTGACAGTATTCTAAACCATAGATGTTTTAAACCTGAGATTGCTAATAAATAAGCCTGAGAGGCTGACATTATTATAGTAAAAACAGGCAGGCTGGAATGTAAATCCCAAACGATAGCAGAAAATTATATCACTTCTCCGGAGTTTTTCTTTGAAAAAGCAACCATTTTCTATAATCATTTCATCCCTTCGGGATAGCTAAAAGATTTCTAACACCTATGGTTCTGAACTCCGTCTGCGCTCTTTGTTATGCTTCGCTATATCTGTAATGAAGCCCTTCTCTATACTCCGCCGGGTGCTCTCTGTGGTTCAACTCACATACTCGCTTAAAAGCCCGACAGATAGTCTTTAGTTGCAGTGTGCGACGGCGCTTGTAGCGCCACAGGCTGCCACCGGAGCTTTATAGTATCACAAATGCTTGACCCAAAAAAAAGCACCTTTTGGTGCTTTTCAATTAATTAAAAGTAAGCAAAAATATTACGATACCAGCGTGCCTACATTCATACCTAATACTACTTCCAGCAGGTTGCCGGGTTTGTTCATGTCAAATACAATAATAGGCAAATTGTTTTCCATACACAGCGTGAAGGCAGTCATGTCCATTACTTTCAGGTTGCGGCCAATACACTCGTGGTAAGTAATTTTTTCGTAGCGGGTAGCTGTTAAATCTTTTTCCGGATCGGCAGTATAAATACCATCTACGCGCGTGCCTTTCAAAATCACATCGGCTTTTATTTCAATCGCGCGCAAAGAACCGGCTGTGTCGGTAGTAAAATAAGGATTGCCTGTGCCGGCCCCGAATATCACTACCCGGCCTTTTTCCAGGTGGCGGATAGCTTTGCGACGAATATACGGTTCGGCAATCTGCTCCATTTTAATGGCACTTTGCAGCCGCGTATAAACGCCAATTTTTTCGAGCATTGCCTGCATGGCCATACCATTAATCATCGTTGCCAGCATACCCATGTAATCGCCGTGGGCACGCTCAATGCCACTTTCGGCTTCATTCATACCGCGATAAATATTGCCCCCGCCAATTACAATGGCTACCTGTACGCCAAGGTCGGTTACGGTTTTAATGTCATTTGCATATTGTTCAATAATCTCGGGAGAAAAAGGATCGAAGCCGTTTGATTTGTTGCCTAAGAAAGATTCACCTGATAATTTTAAAAGAATGCGCTTGTATTTAGGAAGCATGTATAATATAATGTTTGGTTTGCAAATAGACAGAATTTTTGCACAAGTGCCAAGCGGAGGGGGAATAAAAAAAGCTTAGAATAATAGTATCTGGACATTCTTGTATGTTTTATACCGTTGAATTAAATAAGATTTAATGTTTTATTGTTTATTATTGTACTGTTTAAATTTGTATTCTTTAAGTGATGTATTTAATGAAATTTCCTTCTGTTATTATATTGCTGTTAATACTGTTGGGCTGTAAAGGAAATACCGATAAGGCCAATGTTTCCAAAGCCGACTGTACTGCCTGCAAAGCACCTTCTTCAAGAGCCGCACTCATCAAAGCCGCCTCGCATCAACATACTGCTGTAGTTAAGGCAGATACTACCGGAATGGTCTTTATTAAAGGGGGCACTTTCCGGATGGGCTCCGATGATTTTGCAGACAGCAAGCCCATCCATACTGTATCAGTCAATAGTTTTTACATGGACGAACATGAAGTAACCAATGCACAATTTGCACAATTTGTAAAAGCTACCGGCTATGTAACCGTTGCAGAACAGCCGCTCAATCCTGCCGATTTTCCCGGCGTGCCTGCAGATAAACTGGTGCCTGGTTCGGCAGTTTTTACCCCACCTTCTTACGCTGTATCATTGAATAATCCTATGCAATGGTGGACGTATCAGGCAGGCGCCAATTGGAAACATCCGCAAGGTCCTAATAGCAGTATTGCCGGAAAAGATAGCGACCCGGTAGTACAAGTATGTTATACCGATGCTGCAGCTTATGCAAAATGGGCAGGCAAGCGCTTACCCACCGAGGCAGAATGGGAATATGCAGCGCGCGCCGGGAAGCATTTTGATAAATATTATTGGGGAAAGGAGTTTAAGCCCAACGGCAAATTGGTAGCTAATATTTTTGAAGGTTCTTTCCCCTGGAAGAATACAAAAGAAGATGGTTATACAGGTGTTGCACCAGTAAAGTCTTTTCCACCCAATGCGTTCCATTTGTACGATATGGAAGGCAATGTGTGGGAATGGTGCAGCGATTTGTACCGCCCGGATTATTATGCACAAAGTGCTGCCAATAACCCGCAGGGCCCGAAAGACAGCTACGACCCCGATGAGCCCGATTTGGAAAAACACGTGCAGCGCGGCGGTTCTTTCCTTTGCAGCGATGATTATTGCATTCGTTACAAAGCAGGTAGCCGCGGCAAAGGTGAAACCAACAGCGCTGCCAACAACCTTGGGTTCAGGTGTGTAATGGATGTAAAGTAGTTTTGAATTATCTTGTCTAAATTAAAATTAAGAGTGCAGTTTAAAGCTTCTCATAAAGCGTAAATATATTAATACAGTTCTTGCTCTTTTTATGTACAATATTTAATAAGGTTTACGATTTTACCAAATCTCTGTTGATAAGTAAAAAGTTTTGTTCAAAAGGATGACATTCAAAGTTGAACTGACTAAATGCTGTAAAGAATGACAGGCTACAGCCTTCTTTTTTTCTGTCATGAAGCTCAAGTATAATTATTTTGCTTTTGGCTATCCATTCAATATTATCAGAAAACAGTTCTTTTTCTGCGCCTTCAATATCTATTTTTACTATATCAATTATGGAGATCTGATACATTCGTATAATATCAGTTATGGAAATAGCCTTAAAGCTGTTAGGGTTATCTGCGCTGGTCTCTTTTACCATAAAACCTGTAGATCCTGAGCCGGAATCCACCACCTCCAGTACTGCTGGCTTTGGCCAAAGTCCTGCATTAATAGGCTTTATGTTGGGATAGTTTTTTGTATTCCGGCTAAGCATTTCGAAATTTTCCTTTTCTACTTCCACGGCAACAATAACAGCTCCGGGAAACCGATTGGCAAAATAAAGCGCCGATAATCCAATATTAGCGCCTGCATCTATAATAAACTGCGGCTGTACAGGGGTATTAAAATTATACTCTTCATGAACGAATATTTGCTTGAAGAGAAGTTTATCTGCCCTGGTATTGCGTAATGCAATCTCATTTTTTAAACCTGCTACCTGTATATTTTTTGTGCTGCCGGTTTTAAGTTTTAAATAAACTATCAGCCCGTTTAGCCCATAATTTTTTATAATTTTTTTTATTGTACTCATATCTGTGGTAAAGTAAAGATTTATTTCATGTGCATGCAATTAACATCGTGCAATTATATTGTAAACGAACAATTGATTTTGATTTAGGCATGTATCTGTAAACTTGGCGAACAGATAGTTTAGTTTGGGTATCTGGTTATTTCTATGTTGATTTGCTGCATGTATGTAATAGGAGCAATTCTACCACACACAAAATTATTTGGCGGTGTACGCCGCTTTTTTGAGCTGGGAGAGCGATTTATACAGCAAGGTCATCAAATGATTATTCTTACACCTGAAGGATTACCACCAGAGTGGTTCCATTTTTCGGGGAAGATGGATAGGCTGGAGAATATGCAGCAGCACCATTTTACGGCGTTATTTATAACAGAAACGGTTTTTATAAACGAACTGCTGTTGGCTAATGCACTTCTAAAAATATTTTATCATGTGATACCTACTGCAAAGATTGATAAGATATTGCAACATAAGGAAATTACAATCTTTGTAAATTCGACCAGTTCTTTTGAATATGTGAAAAAGAGGTATGGAATTGAGCTAATAAAACAAATAGGCGGGATTAATTTACCTGCGCAAACAAAAGACTTACACCAGCCCGAAGACGTGTTTACTATTATGTGTTATGGCCGTCTTAGCCGCAAAAAGAAAGGGACACGGATAGTGGTAAAAGCCGCCGAAAAGCTCCACCGGTTAGGCTACCCAGTTAAGCTGCTCCTATATGATACGCCTATTGATGAAAAATCAAAACAACTGATAAATAACTTTCATCCCAAAGCGCCTTTTGAATTTGTACTTAATCACCCGGTGGATAAAAATGATGAACTTTTTAAAAGGGCTTCTGTATTTGTAGCTGTAGAAAGAAAAGCAGGCTGGACCAATACAGCCGCCGAAGCTATGGCTTCTGGCATACCAGTAATAGGAACAGACATAGGTACGAAAGATTTTTTAATACCCAATGAAACAGGTATTGTAGTAAAACGGTATGCTTACTTTGTAAGAAAGGCTTTGGAAAAATTGATTAACGATAAAGCGTTGCGTATAAAGCTTGGCGAGAATGGACGCAGGAAAATAGAAGCTTTTAGCTGGGATATTCTTGCAAATAATATTTTGGCTTTCATAGCACAAAAAATTGGTAATAAATCGTGATAGTTAACCAATCTTCTGCTCTATTCTTTCTTAGCTTTTCACTATACCAAAGTCAGTCCAGGTGCGCTTGTCTTTTTTGGTAGCATCGCGAATCGCCTGATTGCTGGCAAGGTCTTTATCGTTTTTGTAGCCACGCGAATGGTCGAGGTGTATGCAAATAGCGCTGTATCTTATTTGCAATCCTTTAATACCATTATTCATCAGGCGCTCACCCATCTCGCGGTCAAGCGCGCCGTAACGCATCCGTTCATCAAAGCCATTTACATTCAGTATATCCTGCTTCCATGCCGATGAGTTGTGTCCGTTCCAGGAAGCATTAGTAGGAGTAATAAGATTAAGTAAATTGGCCTTCCAGCCCGATGCAGTAAACTTGCTATTCTTAAAACTATCGGGTAAGCCATTCCTTTTTAACCAGTTAACATCAAAACACCGTTGCGTTAAAATATCCTCTTTCGTTATCTGCTTTGATAATTGCATGGGCAGCTTGCTGTATCCGCCCGATAAAAAATAACCCTTTTTTCTTCTGGTAGCATGCACCTGCAAAAAGTCGTTGCGTGGTATGCAGTCGCCATCCGATATTATAAGATAATCGGCAGATGCTTCGCTGATAGCTTTATTTAAAATAGTGCATTTGCGAAATCCTTCGTCCTCATGCCATACGTGCTTTACCGGATAAAACACGTCTTTGCTCATACGCGCTATCAATTGTTTTGTAACATCGTTAGAGCCATCATCGGCAATCACCAATTCAAAATTGCGAAATACTTGCGCCTGATAGCCCCACATTACTTTTTCGAGCCATTCGGCAGCATTGTAAGTAGTAATTATAACAGATAATTCCATTGGCTAATACAGGATTATAAACAATAAAAGTAAAGAAGCACTTATTTTGCAGCTATTCATTTGCAAATGTACAATACTTCATCGCCGGTTATTTATACAATTATTGTTACCTACAATGGTGCGCAGTGGATACGAAAATGTTTATCGGCACTGGCGCATAGCTCTGTACACGAGTTTACGATTGTAGTAGATAATGCTTCTGAAGATGATACGGTAAAGATTATAAAAACGGAATTTCCATATATCGAATTAATACAAAATAAAACCAACCTCGGCTTTGGCGCTGCCAATAATATAGCTATAGAAATTGCGCTCCGGCGAGAGGCACACTTTGTGCTACTACTTAACCAGGATGTATATGTTTACCAAGACAGCATTGAGCAATTGCTGAGTGTAATACAACAGTATAAGGAATATGGTATTGTAAGTCCGGTACAGCAAAGCGGTAATGGCAAAATGCTGGATAACAGTTTTAAAAAATACCTTGAACGTCTATGTACGGGCGATGAAGTAAAAGCAATTGAAAAAAAAATATATGCCGGTAAAAAGATAATACCGGTGCGGTTTGTAAATGCGGCGGCATGGCTGATGCACGCAGAAGTGGTGCGAAAAGTGGGTTATTTTCATCCGCTTTTTTTTCATTATGGAGAAGATAACAATTACAGCTCACGCGTGCAGTACCATGGTTTTAAGGTCGGCATTTGCCCGGGTAGTTATGTGATACACGATAGAAATCAACAGGCAGATAAACAAAGGGAGTTGCTACGCAAAATTAAAACCATTGTACGTTATACCGCAACGGATATTCGTAAAAGCTTTGCTGCTGCTTATTTGCAGGCTTTATGGAAGTATTTCTCTTTGCGGCGGAAAGCGGCTGCTTACCGCAGCAATTACATACGCGATGCACTGAAAGATGAATGGCTGTTTTTGAATAATATTGCTGATATCCGGCATTACCGGAAACAGATGAAATTACCCTTATAAACTAAGTTATGTCAGTATTTGAGAACGATATAGAGCAATGTCTTACTGTACTTAAAAGCGGCGGTACTATTTTGTATCCTACCGATACCATTTGGGGTATTGGTTGCGATGCTACAGACGCTAATGCAGTTGAGAAAATTGTTGGTTTAAAACAACGCCCCGATTATAAAAGTTTTGTGGTGTTGGTGGCTGATGAAAAAGAAGTACTGCAATATGCCGCCTCGCCCGACCTTGCCGTGTTTGATTACCTGCAGCAGGCAACAAAGCCCACTACTGTTATTTACGAGCATGCGCTTGGGCTTGCAGATAATGTGATAGCTGCCGATGGCTCGATAGCTATACGTATTTGTAAAGATGAGTTTTGCAGGCATTTGATCAAGCGTTTGCACAAGCCGCTGGTAAGTACATCGGCAAATATTTCGGGTGATGCCTCACCGGCAAATTTCTCTGAAATAAGTGTGGACATTATTAATGGAGTAGATTATGTAGTGCAGTATCGCCGCGATGAAGCAGCATTGTGCGCACCATCATCCATCATCAAATGGCAATACGGACAGCCGTATATCATTCGTCCGTAACACAGGTTTGTAATTACTTATACTGTGATAAGCTTTGAGCAAAATACATCCTATGTTATGCTCTTAAAAATAGTATTACTTGCTTTTATTTTAAACAAAGAAACACCTTTTTAGCTGTGGAGTTGGGGAAGAACACAGCGCCGCACATAGATAAAAAACAAACAGTTCCGAACCTTTATGAAGTTTGGGAACCGTTTATAAATCAGACAATTCCTATAATTTTTTCAATGGCCCAACAATCACCTCCAAATCTCCGCCTGCTTATTCCAGTTCGGCGGTATCCTTGTGCCCGGTAAAGATAACGCCCATGTCTTTGGATTGATAAATAGCACGGTTTAACTTATTGCCTAAAACAATAATGGTAGCGGTATCCTGCATAAATCTTGTAAATACGGTGTTGCTGCCATGCCATTTCCCATTGTGATACACCAGCGTGTCGCCATTATTAAAATATAAATGCCAGCCAAGTCCGTAGTTGTGCATAGACTTTCGTTCGTTGCTGCGTGGCAGAAAGGCGGAGTCTAAAGCTGTTTTAGTTACAAAAGTGTGCTGATACAAGGCTTTATCCCATTGCAGCAAGTCACGTACGGTGCTGTACACATTTTTATCGCCGTATGTGCAATCTAAATGGTCCATGGGATAAGGGCGGCTGCCTGCATAAGTAGGAACATAACTAAGCGTATCCTGTATGGAAAAGACAAACGTATTGTTCATACCCAAGGGGGTAAATACACTGTCTTTCATAAATTGCGGAAAAGGCTGGTGCGTTACTTTTTCTATTATCAGCGCCAGCAATACAAAATTGGTGTTGCAATAGTGATATACGCGATTGGGCGGAGCGTCGGCTTTGGGCTGGTGCGCAATCATGAAGTTTAACACATCTTCGTTGGTAGCTTTTTTCTTTTTATCCCAAACCGAATCCATGAAGTACAGGTAATTGGGCAGCCCGCTCCGGTGGTCGAGCAACATGCGGATATTGATGCCATGATAAGGAAACTGCGGAAAATATTGTTGCAGCGAATCGTTAAGCGACAGTCTGCCTTGTTCCCATAGTTTTAGCACTTCCATGCCGGTAAATGTTTTGGATATAGAAGCTAAATGAAACGGCGTATTGGATGTAACTGGCGTAAGCTTTTTGAAGTCGGCAACACCACGGTAATCTTCAAACACTATCTGTCCGTTCTTTGCTAACAGTATGGCACCATTAAAACCGGTTTTCCCCAGGTGCGAATCGTAATAATCTTTAGTTGCCTGTGCATAGTAATGTTCTTCTGCAGGTGCCAGTTTTCTAAAGTGAAAATCACCGGCCGAGGTCAGCCTTTTACGGTGATTAAGTTCGTTCGTTTTTTCAGCCTGAGAAGTGCAGCTAACGGTAGCTACAGCGATATTGAAAAAGAGAAAAAAATATAAAAAGCCTTTCATAAGAGATGGGCAAATGTAAGGTGAAACACAAAAGGCAAAAATTGTATTAGGAAAGTTGTAACAATAAGTTCACCAATGTTGTTTAAGGTGTATTCCACATGCCCGATTTACATTTTTCTTGATACTTATTGTTTTTGTTTTATTGTTTATTCTTTCTGCTATAAAAAATTATTCGTAACCAATGCAGCAATATGTTGTTAAACTTGTCTAATTTTATGTGGTAAATAATTTGCCTACGAATGAATATTGATGCACTGATTTTGGGTTGCATACAAAACGACCCTGCTGCACAACGTGAGCTATACAACAGGTTCAGCCCCAAAATGCTGCCCGTATGCTACCGCTTTGCACAAAGCAGGGAAGATGCCGAAGATATGTTGCAGGAGGGCTTTATCAAGGTATTTATGCAAATACATACTTTTGAAAACAAAGGTGCATTTGAAGGCTGGGTAAGACGCATTATTGTACACACTTGCATTAATCTTTTAAAGAAGAACAAACGCTTTAATGAAAGCCTTGATCTGGAGCATGCCAGCGCCCTGCATGTAAAAGAAGAAACCCTGCCTTCTATTATGCAGGCAAAACAGGTAGTAGAATGTATAAGACTACTGCCAATTGGTTATCGCACTGTATTAAATCTGTATGCTATAGAAGGATACAGCCACAAAGAAATAGCAGAAATGCTGGATATAGAAGAGAGCACCAGCCGTAGCCAATATACGCGGTCGAGAAACATGCTTGAAGCTATACTGATTAAGAAAAGAATTATTGAGAAGCCCAATATGGATGCTGGTTTTATTGCATCCCTTGGCGCCACTACAAACTGAACTGAGATGAGGACCCCATTGTACAATGATGAACTGGAAGATTTTCTGCGGAAGCAGGCAGATGACCATCGGATGTATCCATCGGATAAACTGTGGCGAAACATACAGCTTACGCTACATGGCGAAACCCGGTGGCCGGCACTCACTTACATTTCTATTTTCATTATCGCCTCGCTTGTGGCAAGTACACTGCTGATGAAGCCGGAAGAACGCATGAAAAAAAATGTAGCTGTTTATACTACTGCCTCAACTATTGCTAATACCGAAACTGCACTCGCCAACCGTACCAATGCTGCCGAAAATTCGCCTGTACAACACGCTTATACCGATAAAATAACACAAAATACCATTGAGGCTGTAAATGATAAAGTGAATAAAGAACAGCTTAGCATTATCAGCAAACACGGTATAGAAAATTACGCAGGTAAAGGTGATGTCGCTTTAATTCAGGCTAAAGCGGCTATAAACCCTGCCAGTATAGCGACTGCCGTTGTAAAAGCACCGGCATTAACGGCTCTGGAAATTGCAGCAGCCAGAAACAGCAACGAGGAAGTTGCAACTGTTCCTAATGCAGGTAAGCCGGCCTCTATGTATTTCAGCACCTTAGGCTTGATGAATTTTCCAGGGTTAAAATCTGGTAGCCTGATGCAATATTCGTTGGCAAATATTGATAATGAAGAAATATGGAGAAGCTACCCGCTGCTGAATGCCAATGATATTATTCTTAAAAAGCTCTCTAAATTCAATTTCCAGTTTTACATTACTCCTTCTGTTAGCTACCGCCAGCTTACCGATGCAAAAGGTAAGGCAGCAAGAGCTTATACCGCTATACCTTTATCTGCCAATTACAAAATTGACATCAATAATATAGTAAAGCATACACCTTCTATTGGTGCTGAAGTGGGTTTTGCATTGGGCTACCAGTTGAATAACCGTTTTACGGTAAAATCGGGTTTGCAGTTTAATGTAAGGCAATATAATATAGCAGCGTATCCGGCTGCCTGGCCGCCTGCACCCAACGATATTCAGGAAGGCAGCAGTGCAACTACAGATGCGCTTGCTACATCGGCACATTATACACAAAACAATGCAGATCCTATTGTATTGCGCAACCGGTATTATGAGATAGCTGCACCAATAGGAATGGATTACAAAGTGTTTGCCGGCACAAACGGTACAGTTACCATCAATGTAGCTGCTACGGTACAGCCTACATATACTTTTGATAAAGAGCCCTTTGTTATTACCACCGATTATAAAAACTATGCCGATGGCTCACTGCTGATGCGCAACTGGAATATCAACTCCAGTGTAGAAGCCTACATTAGTTATAAACTGGGTGCATTTCGCTGGCAAATCGGCCCGCAGTTTCGCTATCAGCACTTGCCTACTTATGGCGGCGGCTATCCTATTCGCGAACATTTGCTGGATTATGGTATAAAGCTGGGCTTCACCAAATCGTTACGTTAGTTCGTGTTGTAATTTAATTATCTTTTGCATCAGCCTGCAATCTTGCTGCTGAAATACACCATTCATCCAAAAAATAATCAACCGGTACATGCCGGTTGGTGTACTATTAACTGCTACCATTAGTTTTGTGCGCATGAGCAGCATGGCAGCCTCGTTACAATTACAGGTTTCTACCAGTTACCGGCATATCCTTAAATTAGCTATGCCTATAGCTGCTTCTATGCTGGTGCCGCAGCTCAACTTTATTACCAACAATATTTTCATCGGGCATTTTTTACCAACCGAATACCTGGGCATTGCGGCTATTACCGGCGTGTATTATTTAATATTCTCCTGCATTGGCCTCGGGTTAAACAATGGTTTGCAGGCGCTTATCGCAAGGCGTGCCGGCGAAAACCGGATTGCAGCTATTGGCAGTTTGTTTCAAAATGGGGTACTGATTTCTCTTGTAATAAGTGCCGTTAATATTATTATTACTTATACTGTTGCACCGGTTGTATTACGTTATGTACTACACAATCCCGACCATGCTCAAAAAGCACTGAGCTTTCTGTATATCCGTATGTGGGGCTTGCCTTTTTTGTATTTATATCAAATGCGCAATGCACTGCTGGTAGGCACCAATAACAGCCGTTTTTTGGTAATTGGCACCTTAGCCGAAACAGTTGCGAATGTTTTTTTCGATTACAGCCTGATAACCGGCGCTTTCCTGCTTCCTAAGATGGGCTTTAATGGTGCAGCGCTTGCTTCTATCATTGCAGAGTTTACAGGTTTGGCAGTAATATATGCACTAATGAAAAACCGCGGCATCAGCCGACAGTTGCACCTATTTACAGGACTGCATATCAACAAGCAGGAAATAAAACTCGTCCTTACGCAATCGGCGCCACTCGCTCTGCAATTTGCTATCAGCCTTACAAGCTGGGAGTTTTTTTATATTCTTATTGAGCGCAACCATACCGTTACCGATCTGGCTATATCCAACAGTATGCGCAATGTATTTGGGCTTTTTGGGTGTTTCGGATGGTCGTTTGCCGCAGCGGGCAACGCCATGGTGAGCAATGTGATAGGGCAAGGGCGGCAAGAGGAAGTACTGCCTTTGATAAGAAGAATTGTAAAGCTTGGCGTACTGGTAGCTTTAACAGTTTGTACCATTTTGAATATGATACCACACTTATTTTTTTCTATTTACGGGCAAAGTGAAAGCTTTATTGAAGGCGCTATACCAGTTATGCACGTAGTTTCAGCAGCACTGGTCATGCAGCCTGTAGCTGCCGTTTGGCTGAATGCTGTGGTAGGTACTGGCAATAGCCGGATAAATTTATATACCGAAATGCTGGCTATCACATTGTACTGCATTTATGTATGGCTTGTATTTGAGGTACTGCATTTATCTATTGTGGTGGGCTGGATGAGCGAGTGGCTATACTGGATTTCTATTTTTACCCCTTCATTTTTATATATGCGTAGCGGCAGGTGGAAAAACAAGAAAATATAAGGCTGCCGGAAAGTACAGGGCATTAAACTGCGCTATTAAAGGTAATAATGCTGGATTCAGACAAACTATAAAAGCTGCAAGCTGTAAACTATAAGCTTGGAACTTTGAATTAAGCATACATTCACGCTACTTAATTGAAAATGGTATTATACCATTTATGTACATAATAAAGATAACGGAAATAAAAATTGTGAGACACCTTACAAATGAGGCCCGCCCTAAAAAGAGCTGGCCGTTGCTAACCTATGAAAAACACCAAGTTTATATTATAAATAATAATCTTCTATTTTTTGGAGACCACCAGTAATAGTTTTAGAAAAATTACTCCTATTGATCATCTTTACGCCGGTTCTTTAGTTCGTTCTTAAGCAGTGCAATAAATTTTGCCTCTGCTGTATAAGCTTTATTTACCCGCTCGTCTGAGCCTAACACATCTTTAAATTCCGGCTTGTACTTTTTACGAATATTCACCAATTTTTCCTGAAATGCTACAATATCGTTGGGGCTTTGCTGTTGCGCTTTCTTTACCTCGCTAAAATAACGGTTGTAAATAGGCCAAAACTTTTGAGCTTCTGCGGGGGTTAAATTGAGCTGATTAGTTATATACGCAATCTTTACAGTATTTATATCGTCCTTTCCCTTCTGCGCATTACAAAAGTAAGCAGTGCTAATACACAAAAATAATATTAATAAAATTTTCCTCATATTTAATCGAGATTTAAATGCCTTTAATGTCTTTTTCACCCGGTTGCTGATTTTCCTGTAAATATTCCTGAATATCGGAGTCGCTTACATCCTGTAACAATTGTTCTGTAAGGCTGCCGGCGTTTATTTTACTATCGTCATAAACTGGCAGTACTATATCCATATTTGCCGGCGATTCCTTAAGATAGCTGGCAATTGCATTATCGCTTACCGAAGATAAGGACGGAATGTATTTTGTTATAGTAACAGCAGTATCATTTATTGCAGTATCATTTTTAAGCAAGAACATTCCACTTATTGCTATTACGCCCACAATCACTGCTGCTGCTGCGTACCGCGCCCAATGGGTCGTTGGCCGCATAGCCACTACTTTTGTTTTTTCTGCTGTTGCCGGTACGTTTACTTTAAAGTTAGCAAAATAATCTGCCGGTACGGTATAAACGTTTTCTTTTTTTATCCCTGCCACTAAAGGCGAGAGCTCGGTTAATTCGCTGGTTACTTCGTTATTTGCCTCAACAATAGTACCATTGCTTTTTATTTTGTTTAGTATAGTGCCCGCAAGTCCGTCAAAATAGTCGGGAGCAGGTGGGGTAAGCGGCAATTGTGTAAAGGGCAACTGTATTTTGCTCATTACTTCACCGGCAACATCTTCAAAATAATTATCCGGAACACGATAGCAGTTTTCGTTGCCAATATTGGCAAGCGAAGCCGCTATTTCCTTCAACTCATCTCTTATTTCGTTCCTCATAATGTAATTAAAAATTTACTATCAACAAATTACGACTTATAGTCTGTTTTATAGTTTAACGATTTTTGATAAACTCCTCTATTTTTTTTACTGCATGATGGTAGCTTGCTTTTAATGCGCCTTCGCTGGTTTCCAGCACCCGGCTCATTTCTTCGTAAGGCATCTCATCATAATAGCGAAGGTTAAATACCGCGCGTTGCTTTTCAGGCAGTTGCTGAATAGCCAGTTGCAGCTTCCATTCTAATTTATTTGCATCAAAGCCGGTGTCAGCTTTCACTTTGTTGGATAAACCGCTTTCCACATCACTCAGGCTTACTGCCGACCTGCGCTTTTGCTGCTGCAAAAAAGTAAGCGATTCGTTGGTAGCTATGCGGTACAGCCAGGTATATAACTGGCTGTCTTCTCTAAAGTTGTCCAGTGCATTCCATACTTTGATGAACATATTTTGCAGCACATCATTCGCATCGTCATGGTCCACTACCATGCGCCGTATGTGCCAGTATAGTTTTTCCTGGTACTTTTTTATAATAGCTGTAAACGCCTTTTCCTTTGTTGCCGCTTGCCTGAATTGTTGCAAGAGTTCCTGATCATCTAAATGCATGCAGGGGAATTTTTAATACTGAAAAATTAAAAAACCCATCTATTCGATAGGCTTCAGTAACCAATGTTTAATTTATATCTTTTTTTAAGCTGTAAATGCAGTGATTTTGTCGCCCTGTTAACACAATCCGGCACCGGCAGGTGAGCAATAAGTGTGTTTTTAGCATTTATTTTCCGGCTTTAGCAAAACAACAAAATCATTCCTTTTTTCTACTATGAATTTCAATAAAATATATCCATATGGCTCACTATTACAATAGATATACAAATCAAGAAAGAGCTGCAATATATAACTAACTTGCCAGAATAAAAAAGGAGGTTGCTGTTGCAGCAACCTCCCCGCTCAAAAATATAGTTCTTAAAAGTCAAGTCCTAATGAGAAATAATACACCGGCTCTCTAAACAAGCCGCGCATCGGATAGCCTACATCAAATTTTAAGAAGTAGCCGAGCAAGGTGCTGCGTGCACCAAAGCCGTAGCCCCCTGCCAAAGGTCCTAAACCGCCGGCTTTCAGTCTTACTTGTATAGGGTTATTATTGGCATTCAGATCGGTGTTCGGGTCGGGCGAATACACCCTTGTAGGACGTTTGATATTGGTAAAACTACCTTCCCAGGCTGTGCCTAAATCAATGAACTGAATCAGTTGAAAATTACGGATAAAGGCATTATTAATAGGTTTGTTGAATAAGGTGGTAAATACCGGCAACCGCAGTTCGCTGTTAAGCACAATATTGTTGTTGCCATTGGCAATATTTTGCTTAAAGCCACGCATATTTACCGCCAGCGTTTGATATGCATAGTGATAATTGCTCTTTGGTGGATTATCGCCATAATATTTGGGGATCACCCATCCGTCCATGCCACCGAGGTAGTAAATCATTTTGGCTTCCCCCAACGAAAAATCGGCAGCAGCACGGGTAGCCCATATAAAGTTGCGATAAATACGTACATAATTACGGGCATCTACTCCTACATTCAAAATATGTTTTCCTTTTAACGAAGACTGCCCCATTGGCACCTGGAAGTCAGCATAAATTTTCCAGCGCAAGCCGTTCCAGATATTCTGGGCGGGATTAATGGTATTGTCGTACACATATTCGAGGCGTGTAATCAGTGTTTTAGCAACAGAATCTTTTAACCCGAAGGCATTCGCATCCGGAGTTTGGTTATATAAGTCGTATGGACGTATTACTCCTTTGTCGGTGCGCAAGCCGGCTATTAGCCGGATGCTTCTTACTTCATCAAACGGAAAGGAAGCATTAGCCTGATAAAGATTAGTAATTACATTATTTCCATAAGTAGCCTTGCTGCCTGGAGCTGAATTGAAATAAGACCCGTAAAAACCCTCATAATCATGAATATTACTGCGGTAATACGTAATGCCCCAGTCTATGCGCTTGCGCAGGTTTTGCAAAGACAGAAATACATCTTTATCGGCAATGCTGGTACCAAAACGGAAGCCACCTATCAGTTTAATGTCTTCCATTATATCACTTACGCCCACGCGGAAAGTCCAGCTTACATCGTTGCCATTATTTAAACGTACCGGCAGGTTGCCACCGGTATAAGGCTGGTAACGGTTGATAAGCACATTGTTTGTAAAACCTGCCAATACATAATCGGCACTAAACTTCAAGCCATAATTAAACAGTCCCGCTGTTGCCAGTACACCTGGCTTGGATGCCGGTGCTGTGGGCTCTTGCAGCGATTGTAATGTTGAATCTTTGTTATTTGCCGGTTCGTTTTCAAACTCAGTTTGAAACCCGCTGTTTTTATCTGCCGGCTGCTGTGCTGTGGTATCCTGAACGGTAACCGTGGCAGGTTGCCCAAGCCTTTCCTGCTGCAATATTTTCTTCATGTAATCGGTAGGGCGTGCATTTACATTGCGGCGGCGGAGTGCAACAGAATCCACTCTCAGTTTGTATAAAAATTTATAGTCACCTTCCCGGCGTACTTCGCTCACCTGTCCGTTGTTGCCGGCAGTACGGGTTTCGAGTAAACTGCTTTGATAGTTGGTAATGGGGAAAGTGTAAGTCGAATCTTTATACGTTTGGAAATAACTTACACTATCCGGCTGATCTTTTTGCCAGGCCTGTAAGGTAGAGTCCAATTCCTGCGGTTCGGGGTTGCGGAGCACTTCATCGCCAATGTACAGCAGCGTATCTAACCCGGTTCTTTGGGTAGAAAAGAAGCCTGCCCAGCGATTGCCAATACCGTTTTCATCGCTCACAAAAGTAAAGTGGTTGGTGTTGTATTGCGATGGATACATAGCGTTGCCATGCTTTACATCGGTCAACTGACTTATTTGCTTTATATCGTTGGTGTTATTTAGATCAATTAAGAAAATATTGAAAGGGTATCTGCTGGGTAAAGCTGTATCGCTGCCGGGGGCATTTGGACCAGGACGGTTTGATGCGAATATAATGCCCGAGCGGTTGGGGAAAGCAACAATAGATGGGTTAATGTCATCATATACGTCATTGGTCAGTTGCTTTGTTCTGCCATTATCTATTTTAAAAGTAAATAAATCACTATGCCCGTTTTTTACTGCACTTAGCAGCAGCGTGTTGGCATCAAACATAAAGCCTGCATCCAGTATCTGGCTGAAGCCTTCGATAGTTTGTTTAAAGCGTTTGATGCCGGCAATCGCATCGTACACAAACATGTTTATTTTGCCGTCTTTCCAATACATTACCAGTAGGCGCGTGCCTTTGCCATCCCACGCCAGAATTGGATAGTTGGGGTTTATGTCGCCTTGCTGTGTTTTTACACCATATTTCAGCAGTATGTGATTTTCGTACAGGTTATCTACATATTTTACCTGGTACACACCCTTGGTAAATTCCACCACCGCATACGAGTTGTTTTTAGCATTAGGATTGCCCACAAAACGGTAATAATCATGATCTTTTGATACCTCTTCCACTACGCTCAGCTTGCCTTTAGGCGCATTACGGCGTTTGCGGATATCCTGGTAATATTTATTGGATTCATATTCCATAAAATCGGCCAGTACATCTTTAAATTTCTTTTTGGCAATGCGCTGCGAAGCAGTATTCAGATTTTTGTATAAACGAGCCAAGTATAAAAAGTAAGTAACGTTCTCCTTTTTATACTTTTCACCTATATAATACCAAAATGCATGACCCGCCAGCAGCGGCTGTTCGAAGGCAAACTGGTAAAAATTGCGGTAAGTGCCACTCAGCATCGCACTTTTCAGTTGATCGTCCAATGCAGTGCTCCAGTTTTCGGCTGTGTATGCCACATAACCATCGGTAAGCCATTTGGGCAGGTCGAGCAAGGCCGCATTGCTTGCCACTTCGCCAATATCATCCCCAAACAGAATATTATCGGTGAGTATGCGGGCAATGCCTTCGCGCACCTGCTCTTTCAGGTGGTCGTGGTTGCCATCGTAGTATAGTACTACTTTGTTATTTACCAGCTTGGTCAGCCCGCCGGCATTTTGCCAGTCTATGCCCAGTCCAATGTTGCTGGTTTTATAGTCATCATACGAATTATAAACAATCAGGTTGGCACGGCGTTGCAGCGAGTACTCCGTAGCTTCTTCAATACTTCTTAGTTCGTCTTCGGCTACCTGTGCTACAAACTTGCCCAACTCCAAACCATCTTGGTTGAAATAAGTATTGAAGTTTTGTGTTTGATAAAATTTCCATTTGAATTTTTTATACTGGATACGGTTTTTTCCGTAGTCCACGGTATTCACCTGCGATGAAGCCAGAAAAGGCAGGCAAGCAGTTAGAAAAATAAAAACGCCAATCAATAAGCGATTAACTTGCATATCCGGTCATTATAGTGTTTAAAATTAGCACAATTCAATTAAGGTTGTAAAAATAAGTTTATGATTCAAGTAGCCACTTTTACTTTTAATCCTATACAAGAAAATACATACGTACTCACCAACGAAAAAGGGCAAGCGCTTATTATTGATCCCGGTTGTTACTTTACAGCAGAGGAAGCAACTTTAGAAAAATATTTAGAGGGAAACCATTACACACCGGTACAACTCATCAATACGCATTGCCATTTCGATCATGTTTTTGGGAATGATTTCATAAATAAGAAATATGGTTTGGAATTAATGATTCATCCAAACGAAGAAATGTTGCTTCAGCTTGCTCCTGCTTATGTAACTCAATTTGGGCTGAACTTTACCAATTACAACGGCAAATTGCATTATTTAAATGCCGGAGATATTATACAGTTTGGGGATAATGAATTAAAAGTGTTGTTTACGCCAGGTCACTCACCCGGCAGCATTAGTTTGTATTGCGAAGCGCAACATTTTGTGATTGGTGGCGATGTGCTTTTCAGAGAAAGTGTTGGACGAACCGATTTGCCCGGCGCCAATGCAGATCATTTGGCACAAAGTATTCGCACACAATTATATACGCTGCCGGATGAAACTATTGTTTATCCCGGCCACGGCGAGCCAACAACCATTGGATATGAGAAAAAACATAACCCTTTTGTGAGGGATGAGCGTTTGAACTGATAAGGCACAGAGACGCAAAAAATATCAAAAGCTTGAATACTAATACTTTTTTAGGTTTTTGCATTTTTACGCCTTAGCGGATATGATTATTTTTCAACCAGGGAAATTTAATAAGCTGTGTTGGCTTGCCGTAAAAATATCGCGCCAGATGCGGTTGATGGTAGATGATTGATCAGCAGCTATCATTCCGCAAAAAGGGTATAGTTCCTGCACTAATACTCTTGCTTTGTTTACCATTTGGCGGCTTGCAATGCTTACGTTTTGCAAGGTTTTCAGGTCTTCTTTTTGAGTGGCTGCAAAAATATTCCAGGATATTTCTACCGCAGTATAAAACTGCTGGCGAAAACTGTTCAAGTCTGTAATTGCTTCTTGCAATTTTTTAATTAGTAATGCGGAAGCCTTATTTTCTTTTTGTTTAAATATAATTTCACATTCATCTAAAAAATGTTGCGCCATGCCCAGTGTGTTTACGGCGATTGTGGTCTCGGCAAATTGCAAAAAAGGGTAATGGTAAACAGGATTGGGTAAGGTTGCGTGCTCACTGTCTATAGTGAAACTTCTGATTGGCGCTACCTGTACATTTTTTACTTCAAAAGAATGGCCGGCAGTCGCTATTAATCCCATAGTATTCCAGTCTTCGTGAATGGTAACTTCTTTCCTTGTAAAAAAGAAGGATTGAATAAGCGGGTTACCATCCTCATTTTGTAAAGTGATTCCATCTTTTTCTATAACACAATTAGCTGTAAAGATGGTATTGTGTGGTGCACCGGTAGCGTAGTGCCAGCGGCCGGTTACTTCATAACCATAATCATTTAGTTTGGCAATTCCGGAAGCACGCCCACTGCCACCAAAGCACACTTTTTCATCTGCAAAAATTTCACGCGCAACATTGGGTTGCAGATACCCAACAAACATGGTAGCACCGCTGCATAAAGTAACTATCCATCCAAGACTACCGTCAATAGTAGCTAATGTCTCTTCAATTTTTAAACCTTCAGGCAGCGATAATGCTAACCCCCCATACGCTTCCGGAACAAATAGTTTGAACCATTTTTCTTTATAAATAACATCCAGCTGTTCCGTAATTAACGTGCCCATACATTCTGCAATGGCAGCTTCCCTACGAAGCTCATTTATTGTATCCTGATTAATAATCATTAAGAAAAAGTTTAGTAAAATTTGTTCTGTGAAATAGCTAAGCAATTAATGAAAAGCAGCCTGCTGAGCTTGTTTTATTGAAAAGCAACCGCAGCTTTTGAACGGTTTTTGTGTGAAACAGCAATAACCTTTTTCCATTTAAGAAACCCTTGTACCGCTATGATAAATAAGAATAATGTAAGCAGCGCATACAATGGCAGATGCTTGTGAAAAAGCAATGGAATAGCAAAAGCATTGCTGATGTTGAGCAGTATCCAGTTTTCAATTTTTCTTTTTGCCAGCAACCACATGCCTGCCCATGCAGTAGCGCTTACCCACGCATCCCAAAAAGGCACAGTTGAATTGGTGAAACGGGATAATAAAAAATAAAGTAATGCAAAGCCGATAAAGACAATGCTTAAAGTAACCATCCAGTCTCTTTTGGAAGACCAACTCACTGGCAGTGGCGGCTCATTTTTCTTTTTTATCCAAAACCACCAGCCATAAATACTCATGACTAAATAGTAGCCATTTAATGCACTTTCGGCATATAATCCCGAAACAATAAATATATAAGATGATAATACAACGGAGATAATGCCACACGGATATAGCCAGATTTTATTGGCTTTTGCAAACAGCACTTCTGCCACGCCGAAAGCTACCCCGAGCCATTCTATAATAGAAGTTTCTTTAAGCTGTACAATAAACAAACGAAACCATTCTGAGATATTCATACTGCAGAATTAAGAATGAAAAAAATTCTTAGTACCGCGGGATGATTGCACAAATAAAGAAGATACCATGATATGCTCTTTTCCTACGCCGGCATTACCCGGTTCAGGTGTATGAAAGCTGCGTGATAATGTGTACGCAAATCTTTCAACGGGTATAATCTCAGCCTGTGTTTCAGTTCCGATTAAATCGGGACAAGGCACCCCACGATTACCGCGAAAGTAAGGTAATTGGTGGTAATGTTTGTTTTATTTCCTTGCGCGACAATGGGCGGAACATAATCACTTCATCAATACGGTTGAAGAACTCAGGACGTATAGTTTGTCGCAGCATATCAATCACAGCATCTTTGGTACGCTCTACTACTTCCTCCATATTCTTTTCATCTATATCTTCAAAGGCATCCTGAATTACCTGGCTGCCCACGTTGCTGGTCATAACGATAATGGTGTTTTTAAAGTTTACCACGCGACCTTTATTGTCGGTAAGGCGACCATCATCCAGCACCTGCAGCAATACGTTGAACACATGCGGATGTGCTTTTTCTATCTCATCCAACAGTACTACACTGTATGGTTTGCGGCGCACCGCTTCCGTTAATTGTCCACACATTAAGTTTCTGCAATAAAAAAGTAAATTGTTCCTTTACTTGTGTGTTAATAGTAGATAGACAGAAGTATATATGAGATCATGTTTCAATCTTTTTCTTCAGAATGCGTTTCGCTAACAATGAGAGAATAATAGCGCTACAGTATAAAGTGGAAACCCACGCCTAATGATGATAACGCTGATGAATTTAAACTTGTACTGAAAGTAAAGCTTTTATCTGTAACAGGTACAAATGCAGGTCTGTCTGAGGTTTTCAAATACTGGATTAAAACAATATTCGGAATAGTTATTTCTATGTGCAATTTGTTTAATATTCTGTAGGAAATACCAGGCGCTAAGTTTAATTGTCCACCCCACTGTTTTACTGTTCCTATATTAACATTATTAGTATCGTCATATACTTGTTTCGTGTTATTATAAGCTACTCCGCTTTCTGCAAAGAAATAAAAGTCTTTTGCCAATTTTTTATATTGCCTGTTGAATATACCTACACTATATTGTTTAGTATCTACATCAAAGAAAGATGAGCCGTTATATGTATTTTCTGAAGTGGAAGGTGCATACGACACATTAAAACCAAACACAGAATTGTCTTTTACTGCTTTTCCAATTGAAACATTAAATACACCGGCTTTATACTTTTGAGTAGCTTGAGTTCCGGCATAATCGTAATTGGAATTTTGATAAGAAATCTGTCCGCCCAGCAATACTGAGTTGTTGGTTATTTGTCCCTTAACTATGGTAATACAAGCAAGCAGTGTTAGCAAAATGGTAATTGTTTTCCTAGTCATGGTTTATTGGTTTAGATTGAATAATGCAGCCTTAGGTTTTATTATACCAGCTTATTAAGAACAGCCTTATTGCTACTGTGCAAGTGTTGGTATAATAATATAGTGTGTAAATGTATTTTTTATCCTTTGATATATAATTGTAAAATAAAGTTATAAACCACCCTAAAAACTGACGGATATTTTAAACCCTTTATGATGAAACATTGACTAATGGAAAGAAGTCCATATGTAATAACAATATTATGTTTAGAAAATCAGACTAATTAACGCAAATCGCCTCTGGTGTTTTTTAACACAGGTATTGGGAATACAAATTAAAGGCGTCATAGCAAACGAAGTGAAGCAATCTGTAGATGGTAGTACAATCAACATATGCCATCAGCAGTGATCTTAAGCTACTCACAGATTACTTCATTTCGTTCGCAATGATGTTACTCGAACAGGTAATGCTGTTGTAGCATTTTTTACAACATCGCTGGTGCTTTTCACCAGCAAAGGCACAAGCTTATTTGGTTTCAAATCAAACTAATTCATCAACCCATAAGATTAGCAATCATCCTCCTTAACTTTGCAGCATGAAATACCAGGTGGGAGACGAAATTATTGTGCTGCACAGCAATGAGGAAGGCAAAGTAATTGAAATCATGAACGATAAAATGGTGATGATAGAGGTGCGTGGCGTTAAGTTTCCGGCTTATACCGACCAGATTGACTTTCCTTATTTCCATCGCTTTACCAAAAAGCCCGTAGTGCAGGAAAAAAAGAAACCACAGAAGCAGTACATAGACCAGTTGCCAAAAGAAAAACAACCACAAACCAACA
This sequence comes from Ilyomonas limi, assembly GCF_005233845.1. Classification (GTDB taxonomy): domain Bacteria; phylum Bacteroidota; class Bacteroidia; order Chitinophagales; family Chitinophagaceae; genus Ilyomonas; species Ilyomonas limi. The sequence continues at coordinate 116,188 of NZ_SZQL01000002.1, read as the reverse complement.
TCAAGGCAGCCGAAGGCGTGTGGCTGTCGTTTGTGCCTAAGTTTGCAATGGATGAGTTTGGAGATGAAGTGGTAGAATTGTTCAAATTGTATCTGATAAACCGCACCAACAGCGGTTATCATTTTATATACAAGCAACAGTTTTTTGGCCGCACCGATTTTGAATTGAAAAACGAAGTGCTGGCGCAAAAAGATTTTTACCTGCACGATATTTCTTTTGAAAGCCTCAACGATAACCCATCGTTTATTTTCGAGTTTTCGCTGCTGCATCCGGATAAAAATAAAGCCGATTATTTTGAAACGCATGTAAAAGTAAAGGCAAAGCAAATGTTTCAAAAGATTGAGGAAATAAAAGAAAAAAATGAGCCTACTATTTCCTATCCGCTGTTTACTATCTATCCCAATAAAGCAGAAGAGAATAAGATAGAATTAAGTTCATTGGCAGCTAAAGGCATTAAGGTATATGATGTATCTAAGGTGCGGCAAAACCTGCCGCCGGCACGCAGCGTGATAGACCTGCACATGGAAAAGTTAAGTGATAACTGGAAGAACATGAGCAACCTTGAAATATTGGGAATGCAGTTGAATGAGTTTGAGAAATGGTACGAGTTGGCAATAGCACATCATCAGCCTAGTTTGATAGTAATTCATGGTGTGGGTAGTGGCAGGCTGAAAGAAGAAATACATGATAACTTAAAGACTAAAAAAGAAGTAAAATATTTCGTAAACCAATACGATCCGCGCTTTGGCTACGGCGCTACGGAGATATTTTTTCAATATTGAATTGGTAATAAATAACTCGCCATAGCCAACAGGTTTTCGTCAATGCGAGCATAGCGAAGCATTCTGTGGTTATTTGTAAAATCAAAATATGCCACCACTATTAATTTGTCCGTTAATGGAGCGTTTTATTATAAAGTTTAAATCAAGTTGTCTGTAATAATTCATAGCTATCCACAAATTGCTTCACTCTGTTTGCAATAGCGCACTTTCTCTATGCTCCTCCGTGTGGTTAAGTGCTGCCTGGATTCACGAAAACAAAAAACTCCGTACTTTCATTGCTCCATACAACAAGCGTGTTATGAGTGAACTGGAAGAACCCATTAAGAATATTGAGCAAAAACTAAAGGAAGTAACCAGGCGATACAGCGCCCTTAAAAAAGAAAACCTGCGCCTGCAGGCCGAAGCGCAAAAACTAAATAATATCATTGCGCAAAAAGAAGAAGAGTTGCAACAGCTTCGGCAGCAAACAATTATCCTAAAGTCGGGCATACAAAGCTGGCAGCCGGAGCAAAAGAAGCTGTTTGTAAGGCGTATAGATGCTTACCTTAAGGAAATAGATAAATGTATTGCACTGTTAAATGAATAATATGAACGACCTGATACCGGTAAATGTAACCATCGCCGACCGCACGTATCGTGTGCGGCTTAGTCCGGATGATGAAGAAGTAGTACGCAGCAGTGTAAAACTGATCAACGATAAAATTGCAGAGTTTAAATTATTATATGCCGGCAAAGATGCGCAGGATTATATTTCGATGGTATTGCTTTGGTTTGCCACCGAGCAAACAAAACCTGGCAACAATACAGTGGCAGCTACGGAAGATACTATAAAAAAGCTGCATCACATAGAGGATTCGCTGGATAAGTTACTGCAAGAATGACTGGTGTGAGTGGTGAGCTTGTGAATGGTGAATAGTCAATAACGAATGAAGGCTGTTCCCATTTTCCACATTTCATTTCTCACATTGTTCTATCACTCACCCCCAGCCATTCACAACTCATAATTCACTATCACCACTTCTCCTTTTGCCACTTATTTTTGCCGTCGTAAATAATACCTTATGAAAGAAACCACCGCTGCCATTCTTACCATTGGAGATGAACTATTAATAGGACAAGTAATAGATACCAATAGTGCCTGGATTGCCCAGGAATTAAACAAATCTGGCATTTGGGTGGCTCGCCGGACTGCAGTAGGCGACGTGTGGGACGAAATATGGCAGGCACTTGACGAAACACTTACCCATGCAGATATTGTATTAATCACCGGCGGCTTGGGTCCCACTGCCGATGACATTACCAAACCCTTGCTGGCAAAGTATTTTGGAGGTACAATGATAACCGATGAAAAAGCACTTGCCAACGTAAACAATATTTTTAAAAACATACTTAAGCGCCCGATGCTGGAAGCAAACCTGAAGCAAGCCGAAGTGCCGGACACCTGTACTGTTATTCAAAATGCCAATGGTACCGCACCAGGTATGTGGTTTGAAAAAGAGGGCAAAGTAGTAGTAAGTATGCCGGGCGTGCCGTACGAAATGCAAGGCATGATGACGAACTATGTATTGCCAAAACTAAAGGAACATTTTACACTGCAACATATTGCGCATCGAACTTCTTTGGTGGCGGGCATTGGCGAGTCGTTTTTAGCAGAAAGAATAAAAAATTTTGAAAACAACTTACCGGCGCATGTCAGGCTTGCCTATTTGCCGCATTATGGTTTGGTGCGCCTGCGCCTTACCGCAAAAGGAGAAGATGCAACTGCCATTGAAAAACAGTTGGATAACCTGCAGGCACAACTAAAACCATTAATACAGGATGTACTGGTTGCAGCACAGGATGTGAGCATGGAAACAGTACTTGGCACTTTATTAAACGACCAGAAAAAAACCGTAGCTACTGCCGAAAGCTGCACCGGTGGTTACATATCGCACTTGCTCACTGCCAATCCCAACTCGTCTTCTTTTTTTACCGGCAGCGTGGTGTGCTACGATAAAAAAGTAAAAGAAACGGTGCTGAAAGTAGATAAGCAGGTTTTGGAAGAAAAAGGTACGGTTTGCAAAGAAGTAGCAGAGCAGTTGGTAAAAGGCGTAATTGAGCTGGTCAACAGCGATTATGCCATTGCCGTTACTGGTCTCATGGGGCCAGATAATGGCGGCGAAGACAAGCCCGTTGGCACAGTATGGATAGGCGTTGGCAATAAAGAAAAAGTAGAGGCGCAGGAGTTTCATTTCCGGTACGACAGAAGAAGGAATATAGAAATGACTGCTATTACTGCTATGAATAAAATGCGGTTATTTATTCTCAATAACCAATAGCCGGTATTCTCATTCATAAACTTTACTTTTGAAGCAGTAAACAGCTTGCTGCACTTTGTGTGGTTACAGGTTATTTTCTTTCAACAATTATTATTTATTTCGTTTATAAAAACTACTTTATGGCTGTAGTAGATTTAGTAATGCCTAAGCTGGGTGAGAGCATCATGGAAGCCACTATTTTAAAGTGGCATAAGAAAGCCGGGGATACGATAGAAAATGATGAAACCGTGCTGGATATTGCTACAGATAAAGTGGATAGCGAAGTACCTTCTACCGCTGCCGGTACTATTACCGAGTTGTTGTACAAAGAAAACGATGTGGTGCCCATTGGTGCGGTGATTGCCCGCATTGATACTAATAATACGCAACAGGCAGATGATAATCAGGCAGCAAGCCCCACCCCTTACATACAGCAGTCACAACAACACCAGCAAGACGAAGAAGCATTGGCTGCAGCCGTGCCATATGTGCCGCAGCCAACGCCTGTTATTAATAAACCCGCTGCAGCCGCTAACCGTTTTTATTCACCATTGGTTTTAAATATCGCTAATAGTGAAGGCATTTCAATGCAGGAATTAGAAAATATTCCCGGCACCGGCAACGAAAGCCGCGTTACTAAAAAAGATATGCTGGCTTATGTAGAGCGAAAGAAAGCAGGTAAAGCACCGCAACAACAGGTGCAACAATCACCGCAGCAATCAGTGCCTGCTACACCTACAGAACAGCCGAAAGTAAAAGAAGAAGCACCAGCGCAGGCGCCGCAGCAGGACGAACAAAATTATGGCGGCAATGTGGAAATAATAGAGATGGACCGCATGCGCAGGCTGATAGCCAAGCACATGGTTGACAGCAAGCATACCAGCCCGCATGTAACTTCTTTTTCAGAAGCCGATGTAACCAACATGGTGCTGTGGCGCGAAAAAGTAAAGACGGATTTTGAAAAAAGGGAGAATGCTAAAATCACTTTTACACCGCTGATCATTGATTGCATTGCGCGCATTATCAAACGTTTTCCGATTATCAACAGTTCGGTAGATGGCGACCGGATTATTATAAAAAAAGATATTAATATTGGTATGGCTGCAGCTATGCCAACGGGCAACCTGATTGTTCCTATAATAAAAAATGCCGATTATCTCAATTTGGTGGGATTAAGCAAAATGGTGAGCCAGCTTGCCTACAATGCCCGTAATGGCAAATTAAAACCTGATGATACGCAGGGCGGCACCTTTACTTTTACCAACGTGGGTACTTTTGGCAGCCTCATGGGCACACCCATTATCAACCAACCGCAGGTAGCTATTTTAGCAGCCGGCGCTATCAAAAAGAGACCGGTAGTCATAGAAAATCCCGCTGGTGATACCATTGGCATACGCCACATGATGTATCTCTCACTCAGCTACGATCACCGCATTATTGATGGCAGTACTGGTGCATCTTTTTTAACGGCCGTAGCCAACGAGTTGGAAAGCTGGGATGTTAACAGGCAACTGATATAGTTTTGAGCTACCAGTATTTATACCAAATTTATTTGCAGTAAAACAGCGCTGAGTGTCATAGCTTTCATTATTTAAAAAAACATATAAAGATTAATTTATAACTCTAAAGCTAAAGCCAGCGCCGCTAAAATAAGCGCTTACAGGGCTGTTATATACTCCCGGTTTCGAGGCATTAAACCAGATCATTAAATTATTTTCTTTCTTTACATTGGTATTAATCAATTTTATCTATATATTTATTTTCTTAAAAGGAATTAATACATCTTTTCTTGCAAAATATCATATAGAGAAAGTAAAACACTGTTTTGTTAAACATCAGCATATAAAATATCAAAATTAACCCCATAATGCAAAACCCAAACTGCATCCGCGTACTTGTAGCCGACGACAATGTTATTAATCAAATTTTACTTACCAAAATGCTTTCCGTATTGGGTATAAACGCAGATGTGACAGATAACGGCATGAAGGCATTGGAAGCCTGCCGTTCTCAACCTTATGATATAATATTTATGGATTATCAGATGCCAGGAACAGATGGCGTGGAAGCTGCAAAAAATATTAAAGATATAAACCGTAAGCCAAAGCCAGTAGTAATTTTAATGACTTCCAACTTGCTGATAAATGATTATTATCTATCGCACCCCGGCACAGTGGACGACTTCCTGAAGAAACCGTTTACACTACAGGAAATTGGAGCTATCATTGAAAAATGGGAGCCAACATTTGCTACTTATCCATCCTCTAAAAATGAATAACAGCGCTTAACCCATTCTACATTCCGCGTGGAAATAGGATCTGCTCAATTAAAGTGGCAGGTGTATTGGCCTGTTGTGTTTTTACAACCACAGCAGGCTTTTGCATGGCAGCGCAATTGCTTGCTCTGATATTAGTAACGAGCGGCAGCGCCAGCATACACAACATCATCCATTTCAGCTTTTTCATAATATCGGGGTTTACTTCTTTTTCTTCTTGCTTAGAAACAGTGCAAATTTAAAAAGCAGTAAACCCCTTTAAAACCGCATAAACATGCGATGCTGTATGAAATAGTGAAATGCTGAAGTGTGTTTAGTATTTCCAAATAAATTACCTATAAGCTACAAGCCGCGAGCATGGAGCTATGGACTGTAAGTGGAAAGCATAAATGCTATGTAATTAAAAACAGTATTATGCCTGCATGACCAAAGCCGGCCAGCCAAACTGCACATTCATCTGTATATCGGGGTGGATACTTTTGGCAACCGGGCATGTAAGTGCCGCACGCTCCAAAATGGCGCGTTGTTTTTCATCGGCCTGCACGCTGTCCGGAAAAGTGAAGCGCACTTCTATGCCGCTGATGCGCCTTGGATTGTCTGCCATTATTTTGGTAATGCCAATGGTGGTATCCTCGAGATTTACCTGCATATCGCGCGCTTTAATGCCCATGATGGTCAACATACAACTTCCCAGGGCTGTTGCCACAATATCGGTAGGTGAAAAACGTTCTCCATTACCATGATTATCTACTGGCGCATCGGTTTCAATTACTGTTTGACTTTGCAGGTGTGTAGCTTCGGTCCTTAAGTTTCCTTTGTATATTATTTGTGAAGTCATTACTCTATTTTTACAATATCTTTATAAGTAACAAAAGTATCAAATCTATCAACGTGAAGAAGTTATCGCTCCTATTGTTTTTTATTGCATTAACTGTTTTTTCATTTGCTCAGGATAAAACAAGAGAACAAAAAAGACGGGAAAGAAATGCGCGCATCAACGAGATGATGAAAGAGGAAGAGGAAGGCGCATTGGTATTTAATAAGCAAAATGCTTTTGGCGGCAAACTCAATACCGATGGCTACGGCATTTTTTATGAGCATGGCAAATACAAAACTATTGCTATTACCAACCTTTGGTGGATAGAACTGGGCGAGCGCAAAGACCCCAAAGAAAGCAGAAGTGTAACCGGTGATGGCGCCGGCTTTCAGATAGGCAACCCATATATCTTTGGCAAAATCAATAACTTGTATTACCTCAAGCTGGGCTTTGGGCAGCAGCGCCTGATAGGTGGCAAAGATGTAAAGAACGGGGTGGCAGTTTCGGCTATTTATGGCGGCGGCATCAGTGCCGGTTTTTTGAAGCCTTATTATGTGGATGGGCGGGATACTGCCGACCAACTGCAAAGAGTGAAGTATTCACCCGAAACAGCTTATACTTTTCTCAATCCTATCAGCGGCGTTAGCTTCACCAAAGGCTTTAACGAAGTAAAGTTTGTACCAGGCATTCATGCGCGTGCTGCATTACGCTTTGATTATGGACACTTCAACGATTTATTATCGGCAATAGAAACCGGTGTTAATGCATCTTATTACACCAAAAACATGGATATGATGTACAACATACCGGGAAAGAAATTCTTTTTTAACGCGTATGTAGCCATTGTGCTCGGCAAGCGAAAGTAAGCTACCTTTGCGGAGCTTTTTGATAAAGACAATTGAATGAGACGTCTTCATTCGGCAATCTTATCGTATCTGAGCAAATATTTTAAACAGCATTTACAATGCAGGAATTACCTATTATACAAGCACAAAATAATACAACAGAAACGGTTATAAAAAAACCCAGCTGGCTTCGCGTAAAGTTACCAATCGGTGAGAACTATAAGCATGTGCGCAGCCTGGTGGATACGCATAAATTACATACTATTTGCGAAAGTGGCAATTGTCCCAATATGGGCGAATGCTGGGGGGCAGGTACAGCTACCTTTATGATTTTGGGTAATGTGTGCACGCGCAGTTGCGGCTTTTGTGCGGTTGCTACCGGGCGTCCTGATGCAGTAGACTGGGATGAGCCGCAGCGTGTGGCAGAAGCTATTTATCTGATGAAAGTAAAACATGCGGTTATTACCAGCGTGGACAGGGACGAACTGAAAGATGGTGGTTCTATTATCTGGAACAATACCATCAAAGCAGTAAAAACGCTTAATCCGGGTACGACGTTAGAAACATTAATACCCGATTTTAAAGGTCAGACAGAAAATATACAACGTGTAATTGATGCTGCACCGGAAGTAGTAAGTCATAATGTAGAAACAGTAGAAAGGCTTACCAGGCAGGTACGCATACAGGCAAAATACCGCCGCAGTATAGAAGTATTGCGGTTGCTGAAAGAAGGCGGCATGCGCACCAAAACCGGTATTATGCTGGGCTTGGGCGAAACAAAGGAAGAAGTAGTGCAAACACTGGAAGATTTGGCTGCCGCAAACGTAGATGTGATAACACTTGGACAATACCTGCAGCCTACTAAAAAGCATTTGCCCGTTCAGCGTTTTGTGCATCCCGATGAGTTTGCAGAGCTGCGCGAAATTGGCTATAGCCTTGGCTTTGATTATGTAGAAAGCGGGCCATTGGTAAGGTCTTCGTACCACAGTGAAAGACATGTAATAGAAGGCTACGGGCGCAATAAATGGCTGGAAGAAAAAGCGGCGCTGGCGTCTTAGTTTTTTCTTTCACCACAGAAAAAGAAGTAAACAGCGCTTTTGCAGAGAGAACCATTTTTTTTCTTTTAAAGAAATACCGGAGTATAAAACAAATAGTTATTCTACTATATTACTCTGCGGGGGACTCTTTTATCTCTGTGCTCTATGGTGAAAAAAGTGCATTACAATTGCCGTTGCATTCTTATGAAAACAAAGCATGGCGCAAAAAAATTATTATCAGCTTTTACATGTACATCCACAGGCTACCGCACAGGAAATAAAGGCGGCTTACCGCAAACTGGCTTTTAAATACCATCCCGACAGAAATAAGGGCGATGGACTTACCGAGGCAGTTCTAAAAGAAATTAACGAAGCATACAGCGTTTTATCCAATCCAGAAAAAAGAAAATTTTACAATGCTTCTATTGCGGTAAATACACCTTATTATAAGCGACAAGCGCCCGTTACTCCCCAAACCATTCTGCAAAATGCAATTAAGCTCAAGCAGTTTGTTGAAAGCTCAAATGCGTTTAACATCAATCAGGATATGGTATTTCATAAAGTACAAATATTATTATCCGACTATCATCTGAATGTCTTATTACTGGAAAATAATACATCGCTTATTCATCAATTTATTCAGCAGATACTCATTTGCCTGCAACCACTTCCTTCCAAAAACATACAATCTTTTCGTACACCATTACAAAAATTAGCAGCAAAAAATGAAGTGGTGATAAAAGAGATACAAACTTTTTATCAGCATAAAAAAGAAGAAGCTTTTTGGCAACGGTATAAGATAGTGATAGTATTCATTATTGCTTTATTATTGTGTTTGCTTATGTATTTCTTATAACTTTCCTGTTACAAATTATTTTCTTCGTATCAATATACATGTACTGCATTATTACCATAGCCCGTTATAAAAAGTCAACAGCTTTTTTCGGCTTTTTATCTATGGCTTTTTTCAGAATATTTTTATTAAAGAATAAAACTATTCCTTTTTATAAATTAATGGGCTGTGGTAAAAACGGCACTTTCGATATTCGCCCCGATGTGCAACAATGGGCAGTTTTAATAACTACTAATGAACTATTTACTAATTACCAATCCTTATACGGAAGATTTATTGCGGCCTGGTGGAAACGCTTTCACTGCGAACTGTTTACTGTGGTGCTGCAACCAACCGAGGGACATGGCTTATGGGATGGTAAAATGCCATTTGGTAATTTGCCAAAGCAAACCAGTGAAGACGGAATAACAGCCGTGCTTACAAGAGCAACTATACGACCATCCAGGCTCAAAGCATTTTGGCAAAACGTATCAACTGCGGGGGCTCATTTGCAAGAGGCAGAAGGATTTATTATGTCTGTTGGTATAGGAGAAGTGCCGTGGATAAAGCAGGCAACATTTAGCATCTGGCAAAACAAACAGCTGATGAAGCAATATGCCTACGGCACCATGCAACATGCAACGGTTATTGCTAAAACAAGAAAAGAAAAATGGTACAGCGAAGAACTGTTTGTGCGGTTTAAAGTGGTGCAGACAACCGGAACAATAAACGGCATTAATCCTCTAAAGGAGTATCTTTCTTAATCCTCTGAATCGTTGGTTGCAACATCTTCTCCTTCCAGCCCAAAACCTTCGGTGCCGTTTTGCAGGTCGTACTTTTCTTCTATATCCATGAACTTGTTGCCGAGCAGGCTTTTAGTACCATATTGTTGTGGACCAATACCTTCTACGCGCACCGTAGCCGGATACGTAATTTTACTGTTTTCTTCTTTACTTACATGAATCAACTCTATCAAAAAAGTCCAGTTTTTAGCAAAGTCATACACGTAAATAAACTTTTGGTTGGTATCGCGTATTTCGCTGCCAATCGTTGTTTTGTCCATTAGCAATGGCTCTGCCTGATAAGGCTTGTTGTATTTTTCAAGCGTTATCTCACGTCCTCTTTGCCAGTTATCGTTGCTGCGAAAAAAGGTAGCTCCGTGTTTATTATCAAACTCAAAGGCTTTTAAAATACCATTGTGTAGCTCTTTAAATGACTGCGTATGTTTTATCATTACATCCCTGTACACCGCATCATCCTCTTCTAAGTAAATTCTAAATTTTAATACGGCCATTCCAATGCTTATTTAAGATTACAGATATACGATTTGTTTTTATCAGAAAACAGAAAATTGTAGGTAAGTATTGCTATTTATTTTTAATAGCTTTAGCAAAAGTAGGATTTATTTGGGTGTGCCTTAGTTTGCAAGAAAGTTTAATGTTTAAAGCTTAAGGTTATGTAATTGCTTACAGGAAGAAAGGTCAAATGTAAGAAAATAACGATCGCATTCGGTAAATGATACCACCAAACGGTAATTAAAACATTCAATATTCCATCAACTTATTCAATATTTGGATTAACTATTAACAATTGACATTATCTCTTCTTCTGCTACTTTTTTCTCTTCCTTAAAAGCCACACGAGGCTTCAGTCCCAGCATTTGAAACATGGCGTTGTCTTCGTCAAAAGCAGGGTTGGGCGTAGTAAGCAATTTATCACCTGCAAAAATAGAATTAGCACCAGCCATAAAGCACCATGCCTGTTCTGCCACACTCATCTCCGCACGGCCAGCGCTCAGGCGTACCATACTTTTGGGCATTAAAATACGGGCAGTAGCAATCATGCGTACCATATCCCAAATGTCCACTTTTGGGTTGTTTTCCAGTGGTGTACCTTTTACCCGCACCAGTGCGTTTACCGGCACACTTTCGGGGTGCTGCGGCATTGTGCTCAGCGTGTGCAACATGCCAATTCTATCTTCATGCGTTTCGCCCAAACCTATTATTCCACCACAACAAACCGATACGCCTGCCTTGCGTACATTATCCAATGTTTGCAACCGTTCGTCGTACGTGCGGGTGGTAATAATAGCTTCGTAATAACCCGAGGAAGTATCCAAATTATGGTTGTACGCATACAAGCCGGCATCGGCCAATTTTTGTGCCTGTGTTTCGGTGAGCATACCCAGTGTACAGCACACTTCCATCCCCATTTCGTTTACGCCTTTTACCATATCCAGCACCCGATCAAAGTCGCGGTTATCACGCACTTCGCGCCAGGCTGCGCCCATACAAAACCGGGTACTGCCGGCTTCTTTAGCTTTCTGTGCATAAGACAATACTTCGCTTTTTTGCATCAGTGCATGCACCTTTACACCTGTATGATAACGGGCTGCCTGCGGGCAATACGCACAATCTTCGGTACAGCCGCCGGTCTTTATGCTCAGCAGTGTACACACCTGCACTTCGGCAATATCGTTGTACTCGCGGTGGATGGTAGCCGCACGGTACACCAGCTTAAGCAGGGGCATATTGTAAATGTCTTGTATTTCCTGTACCGTCCAATCGTTTCTTAATCCGTTATTCATAAAAGGTATTTGCAGCGGCAAATATAATAAGTTGCATAGAATAGGGGTTTGAAATAAGGACTCTATGTTTGAAAATAAAAACAATAATCGTTACTGCCATCTCCCCAAAGACAAGCAGGTGTACCCGGTATATACTACACTGCACAGTTATCCATAGTTATAACTAAGGCTTATAAAGTACAACTTACCATAGTTGGTTTCTCCTGTTTCCATCTTCCTGTTTTATCCGATACATAATACGTATTGCACAAGCGGGTTCAGCCCGGCAAATACACATCCCGGTAGCCGAAAAGGGATTTTTTGAGAGTAGGCAGCTAAAAACCTATTGTATGAACAAATCATTTCAGATTTTGGTGTATGTATTTTCCGTTATCGCAGGCGGATTGATGTTTATCTTTACCAGTGACGGGCATATTTTAAAAATATGCATTGCCTGCAATTCTTTTGTAGAAGACATTTTTGGCATTGCCTCCATCGTTCTTGGTGTGATAGGTTTGTCGGGAACTATTTTCTCCAGAAAAACGGAATTGAACAGCAGATATACCAGCAATGCATAAGCAGGCTTTTACTATTGCCTGTTCCCGTTCTACTTCGCATTTTCACCACGATATTAGGAATAAAGGCTCCATAAAGGTATCCGAAACATGGTACATTGTTCCTTCTGCCAGTTCAATTCCAAAATTAAAAGGCTTTTATCTCCCGTTAATACGGCACAGGCATCAACTTAATTGGAGAATAAAGGCTGATTGAGAGCATTAGGGAATTTGCAAAAGAGGTTCAGACAAGGGAGTAAAATAAAACAGAAGCAGTTACTTGTAATAAAATCATCCTCACAAGATGAAAACAAGCAACTGCTTAAGGAGCAAAGTAAAAGAGCAGTTAAAGCAGTTTTTCAATATGGGTATCATTAATCCTTTAAGCGGGCAGGTTTGTTTTGCGTAAAGCATTTAAGATAACCCATTTGCATTTGCAATGGATTTAATCCAAAGCTGTTGCAGGCGTTGTAATATTTAGAGATATTTAAATGTAATACAATTTTAATCTTGATTTATGTTCTACTTATAGGTTCTGCACAAAGTGACCGCTGGTTTCAAATTTGTGTAAGTACGCATGGGTGGCATTTGCAGAATGATGCGTACAATTACTATAATTTAATTTGATAAAGTTTTGCCTACTTAAACTGTATTGCCTTTACCGGCTTGATGGCTTTTACAAACAGCGTTGGCAGGAGTAAAGCAATATAACACACCACCAGCGTAGCCGCACATACCACTGCCACCTGCCACCAGATAATCACCACCGGTGCTTCGCTTACATAATAGGCACTTTCATCGAGTTTAATGAAGCCGGTGTATTGCTGTAATAAACACAAGCCAACGCCGCCCACCAAGCCAATGATAATACCACTGCCAGCTATTAAAGTAGCATAGTATAAAAATATCTTTTGTATCGTCCAGTCAGTACTGCCTACGGCTTTTAGGATGCCTACCATTCGCGTGCGTTCCAGCACCAGTATTAATAAACAGGTTATTAAATTGATAATCGCCACTACCGACATTACTATGAATATTACATCCCTGTTTACATCCTGAATGCTTAACCAATCAAAAATATTAGGATATACATCTTTAATCGGCCGGCTTATCCATGCACCAGGCAGTTGATATTTGTCGTACAGCATTTCATTTACTGTATCTGCTTTGTGATAGTCTTTCAAAAAAACTTCATAGCCACCAATCTCATCATTGCTCCAGTTGTTTATCCTCCGCAACAATCGCAAATCGGTTAATGCAAATAGTTTATCATATTCTTCAATACCGGTTTTATAAATGCCGCATACATTCATTTTGCGCACGGTACTCTTGCCTTCCGATGCTGTTATAAAATACACCTGCACGGTATCATTTACTTTTATCCCTAACTCCAATGCTATCTGTTGTGAAATCACAATGTCTTTGGAGTACAAACTATCATTAAAATTAATCCATCTTCCTGCTTTTAAAAACTGTTGCAGGTTGCTGAAGTCGTAATCACTTTCCACCCCTTTTATCAGCAGACCTTCAATTTCCGATTTATAACTGATAACCGCGCTTTTGGTAGCAAAAGCCTGTATCGTTTTTATTTCGGGTACCTTACGAAGTACGCGTAATACTGTATCGTTTTTTTGCAGCGGCGTTTCTTCTGCTGTTATAGCTTTGTCCTGTTCAAACTGCTGCACGCGCAGGTGCCCCCAAAAGCTGTACACTTTATTGGCTACCGTTTGCTGAAAGCCGGTAACAAAAGCGATGGTAATAATCATGGCGGCGATACTCAAAGCGGTAGCCGCAGTTGCCAGCCTGATAATGAAGCGGGAAAAAGATTTTTGCCTGTTAAAAGCAATGCGTTGGGCGATGAAAGTAGCAACATTCATGATGTTGGGGCGAAACTACGATTTTATGTTTGCTCACAGATGTTCGATTGCCTCACCTGTCCGGTTCAAAAACCTGGCAAATTAAAGATTACAGATACTGGATGGTAAAATATATGTTTCACCTCACTCACACCTCACCATTCACACCTCGCAAAAAGCATCTGTACTTCTGTGAGCAACTTATTTATTTATTCAACAACCACTCTTTCAAATCATTAAAATCTGCATTCATTCGAATGCTTTTTTTCTCCAGCTTTAGTAAGTGGGCAGCACTTTCCGGCACGGCAACCGGACTGCCGGTTACTGCTTCTACTACATCAGGAAATTTAACCGGATGCGCTGTTTCCAGTAAAATGCCATACCAATCATTGTGTTCCTGTAAGTACTCGTTTAAAGCTTTATAAGCAACCGCACCATGCGGGTCTAAGGTGTATTGATATTTTTTATACACATCACTAAGTATTCTTTTCGTTTCCTCATCGCTCACTGTTACGCTGCTTACTTTCTCCTTTAGTTGTGGAAGCTGGTGCTGAAACAATTCCAGTATTCTAATGAAATTGCTGGGATTGCCTACATCCATTGCATTAGAAATGGTGGCAACGGATGGTTTAGGCTGATAATTGCCGGTTTGTAAAAATTGTGGTACTACATCATTAGCGTTGCAGGCTGCAATAAAATGCTGTACCGGCAAGCCGGAAATGTGGGCTAAAATACCGGCGCAAATATTGCCAAAGTTGCCGCTTGGTACGCAAATTACGGGCAACCCGTTGTCGTGCCATTGCTGTAAGGCAAAGAAATAGTACAACTGTTGTGGCAGCCAGCGCGCTACATTTATAGAGTTGGCAGAAGTAAGAATGAGTGTATTGTTTAAATCTTTATCGGCAAAAGCCTGCTTTACCATTGCCTGGCAATCATCAAAAGTGCCGTTGATTTCCAGTGCGGTAATGTTTTGTCCGCAGGTGGTAAGCTGCAGTTCCTGCACCGTGCTTACTTTTCCCGAAGGGTACAAGATCACCACATCCACACCTTCTACACCCAAAAAACCATTGGCAACTGCGCCGCCGGTATCGCCGGAAGTGGCTACAAGTACGGTTGTTTTTTGATCTTTATTTCTATTAAAAAAACCCAGGCAACGGCTCATAAACCGCGCACCTACATCTTTAAAAGCGAGCGTGGGACCATGAAACAATTCCAGCGAATAAATGTTATCATTGATTTTTACCAGAGGAAAATCGAAACTAACTGTTTCGCTTACAATGCGTTCCAGTTCATTATCATCGAGGCTGCCCGCTACATAAGGTTTCATCACTTCTACACCAATTTCTTCTTTGGTGTGCCTGCTGATGTTTTTTATAAAATTGTGCGATAACGTAGGAATTCTTTCGGGAAAATAAAGTCCTTTATCAGGAGCCTGTCCGCGTATGGTAGCTTCTTCAAAAGTTACAGATGGTGACTGCCTGTTGAGACTGTAATAGTTCATGGGATAAAATAAAATAAATAATCCGACTAAAAGCCGGAGCGCAAAGTTGCTCTTTTTTGGTAAACAAATCTTAATTGCACACAGATGATACGGATCGAAACACTGATTGGAAAAGATTATTTAATACACGGATTGCACGAACTCTTTTGATACACAGATAAGATAGCTGCGGCGCGGATAAGGGATTTATTAAGTGAATGAATCAGTTTAATCAGCAGTTCTCACCAGTATAATCATTATCCAAGGTAAATCCGTGTCATCCGTGTACTGTATCATTATTCCACTGTTACACTCTTTGCTAAGTTTCTCGGTTTATCTACATCCAAATCTTTTGCAATGCCAATGTAATAAGCTAATAATTGCAACGGAATTACACTCAGCATGGGTGCAACAATTTCGTCTGCCGCAGGTACAGCTATTACATCATCTGCCAGTGTAGGGATAACGGCATCACCTTCAGTGATAATGGCGATTATTTTTCCCTTACGTGCTTTTATTTCCTGCATGTTGCTTACAATCTTTTCGTGATATGCGTCTTTTGTAGCAACAAATACTACAGGCAGGTTTTCATCTACCAACGCTATTGGTCCGTGTTTCATTTCGGCAGCAGCATACCCTTCGGCATGGATGTAAGTAATTTCTTTCAGTTTTAATGCACCTTCCAATGCAACCGGGAAGTTATATCCACGACCGAGATATAAAAAGTCGCGCGCGTCTTTATATTTTTTTGCTAATGCTTTTATTGCCTCATTTTGCTGCAGCACCAGTTCTACCTTTTCAGGTATGTCGGCTAATTCTTTGCACAATGCCTGAAAGCGTTCGATAGACAATGAGCCTTTTGCATGTCCAATCTTTAAGGCTACCATCGTGAGCACGGCAAGTTGAGCGGTAAAGGCTTTGGTACTGGCAACACCGATCTCCGGACCTGCATGCGTGTAAGCGCCGGCGTGGGAAACCCGCGCAATGGAAGAACCAACTACGTTTACAATACCCAAAATAATGGCACCTTTTTCTTTTGCATTTTCAATAGCAACCAACGTATCTGCTGTTTCGCCACTTTGCGAAACAGCAATGATCACATCGCCTTTATTCACCACCGGGTTGCGGTAGCGAAATTCAGAAGCATATTCCACCTCCACTGGTATGCGACAGGTTTCTTCAATAATGTATTCGGCTATTAAACCGGCATGCCAGCTGGTGCCGCAGGCAACAATAATAATGCGTGGCGCATTCATAATTTGTTGCGCATATTTATCAATGCCACTCATAACGATGTTAGGTACATTGGCATCTAACCTTCCGCGCAGGCAATCATATATCGTATTAGGTTGTTCAAAAATTTCTTTTAACATGAAGTGTTCGTAACCACCTTTTTCTATGGCTGCCAACTCCATGTTGAGTTTGGTAATGAATGGTGTTTGTTTATCATTACCCAAATTCTTCAACACCAGTTCATCGGGTTTTACAATGGCTATTTCATAATCATTTACATACACCACTTCTTTCGTGTATTCAATTATCGGTGAAGCATCAGAGGCAAGAAAATGTTCGCCCTTGCCAATACCAATCACCAGAGGACTTCCTTTTCTGGCAGCAATAATGGTTTCGGGATCATCTCTGTGAATGAGCAAGATACAATAAGCGCCCACCACTCTTCGCAATGCAATACGCACGGCTTCTTCCAATAGGCAGCCGCTCTCTTTTTTTACTTCTTCAATAAAGTTGAGCAACACTTCAGTGTCTGTATCACTTTTAAAAGTATAGCCTTTCTTTACCAACTCTTGTTTTAGCTGTACATAATTTTCAATGATGCCATTGTGTATCATTGCCAACTCGCCGCTTTGCGAAAGGTGCGGATGGGCATTGCGGTCGCAAGGCTCGCCATGTGTAGCCCAGCGGGTATGACCAATGCCAATATAACTGTGAACATCTTTGCCAATCACATTGTTTTCCAACTCGGCTACTTTTCCGGCTTTTTTATACACTTTTAAATTGCCGTTTTGCAGCGCCACACCGGCACTGTCGTAGCCACGATATTCCAGTCTTTTCAATCCTTTTAAGATAACAGGATAGGCTTCCCGCCAGCCTGTGTAACCAATAATTCCACACATAATAGTTTAGGTTTGATGTAAGAATAATAATTTTATCGCATCATCATGCGCAAACAAAAATATGACTATTGACTTCAACTGCAACAACGACTATATTTTAGAAGATGAACGCGTACTTCTGCGTCCTTTGGAAGAAGACGATTATGAATTACTATTACCTTTTGCCTTGCAGGAGCCGGATTTGTGGACCTATTCGCTGGTAAGTCCTGCCGGCGAAGCAGGTATGCAATCGTATATTTTGCAGGCATTAAGAGCCCGCGCCGAATGCAGGGAATATCCGTTTGTCGTATATGATAAAAAGACGGAACAATATGCCGGCAGCACCCGTTTTTATGATATTCAACCGCAGCATAAAACGTTGCAATTGGGATATACCTGGTACGGAAAAGCATTTCAACGCACCGGCTTAAACCGTCATTGCAAATACCTGATGCTGTCTTTTGCTTTTGAAGACATAGGTATGGAACGGGTGGAGTTCAGGGCAGATCATAACAATGCCAAAAGTATTGCCGCCATGAAAGCCATTGGCTGCACAGTGGAAGGGGTGTTGAGAAGTAACCTGCCCATGTATGATGGCACACGCAGGAATTCTATTGTGTTGAGTATTTTAAAAGAGGAGTGGTTTAGCAGGGTGAAGAAAGAGTTGATGGTGAAAATGTATTGAATTAATGCACGTTTTAATTCGGTATTGTGTAATTTAACTCTAATTGTTTTATTTCTTACCGGATACGGGGCATACACGTTTTAATTTTATATGCTGTTACTGAGCTCCGCAGGAGCGATATGTTAGCAGAAAAACACGCTAATAAAATCATCAGCTCCGTAGAAGTGATACCTTTACAATAGCGGCATCAAACATATCGCTTCTAAAGGGTTTGTGATCGTTATGTTGTTATTCCTACTGCTAACTTATAGTCCTTACAGGGCTATAATACGGCTTAACTACTACAAACGCTGACAGGGTTTAGAACCCTGTCAGCGTTATATCAAAAATTCATGTTTAAAATTGTTTATCCATATGCTATAAAAAAGGCTCCGAAACTGTAAAAATTTCGGAGCCTGTATAATATAGACCTTGGTAGACCTCTGTGTCTCAAAAAACGTTCAACAAAAAATTAAATATTCTCCTTGATATCCTGCATCAATTTTCTCGCAATATTATCGGCGGTTGTTTCAAAACTACTTTCTGCATAAATACGGATGATTGGTTCGGTATTGCTGGTACGGAGATGCACCCAGTCTTTATCAAATTCTATCTTCAATCCATCATCAGTATTGGAAGGATTGTTTTTGTATTTCTGTTGAATGCGGTCAAAAATATCCTGCACATTCACGCTTTTGCCTAAATCAATTTTGTTTTTGCTGATAAAATAATCCGGGTAATTGCGTCTTAATTGTTTGATGCTTTTTTTACTTTTTGCCAACAGACTTAAAAACAGAGCGATACCAATCAAAGCATCTCTGCCATAATGCAAATCGGGAACAATAATGCCGCCGTTACCCTCACCGCCAATTACTGCATCTACAGCTTTCATTTTATTCACCACATTCACTTCGCCAACAGCACTGGGGTAGTATTCACCACCATTTTTTAGTGTAATATCTTTCAACGCGCGGGTAGAACTCATGTTGCTTACGGTGTTGCCTTTGCGGTGTTGCAGTATATAATCTGCCACGGCAACTAATGTATATTCTTCGCCAAAAAAAGAACCGTCTTCGCATACAAAACAAAGCCGGTCCACATCGGGGTCAATGGCAATGCCAAGGTCTGCTTTTTCTTTGTTTACTTCGGTTGATAAGCCGGTAAGGTGTTGTGGTAAGGGCTCGGGGTTGTGGGCAAATTTGCCATTGACTTCTCCATTGAGTACAATTACGTTTTCCACACCCAATTTCTTAAGCAATGGTGGCACTGCCAATGCACCCGTACTGTTAATAGCATCTACCACAATCTTAAAATTGCGTGCTTTGATGGCCGCTATATCCACCAGTTCATAATTCAATACGGTTTCTATATGTTTATCAAGGAAAGTATCGTTTACGGTAGTGGTTCCCAATTTATCTACCGGTACAAAATTGTACTCATCATTAGCTGCAATTTCCAATATTCTTTGCCCGTCCTCGCTACTCAAAAATTCGCCTTTGTTGTTCAGCAGTTTTAGTGCATTCCATTCCTTTGGGTTGTGACTCGCGGTGAGAATAATACCACCCGCTGCCGCTTCAAACAAAACCGCCATTTCAATCGTTGGCGTGGTGCTCAATCCGGCATCAATTACGTTCAGGCCTACAGCATTCAAAGTACTTACTACCAACTGCTGCACCATGGCGCCGCTTACTCTTCCATCTCTGCCTACCACAATATTTTTGTTGGGATGTTCCTGTTGCAAAATCCAGGTGCCGTAAGCGGCTGTAAATTTCACAATATCAATAGGGCTAAGGGTTTCGCCAGGCTTCCCGCCAATGGTGCCTCTAATTCCCGAAATACTTTTTATCAACGGCATAAGTTCAGTTTGCTTTAGCTATGCAACAAACATAAGGTAAAAATTATCGTCATGCAAAAGTCGTTTTTGCAATGGATATTCTTGCTTAAAAACCAATAGCTTATATAACTGCCATACTTTTCTGTAAGTATGTGGCAAAATTTATTTGACATACAGGCACAAACGAGAGATAACCCAGGGCTTCAGTCTTAGTTGATTGTACACATACTTATTGTATAAATACCTCGCATTGATAACGCTTTGACGCCTTGTATTTCCCTTATCTTCGTTTTATCACTTTATTGTTGCCCGGAAATCTTATAAACGAACTATATGAAACGTACTATAAAAAAAGTAGCTGTGTTAGGCAGTGGCATCATGGGCTCGCGCATTGCCTGTTTGTTTGCAGGTATTGGTGTACAGGTATTATTGTTGGATATAGTGCCAAAAGAAGCTACAGAAAGTACCAATGTTTTAGCAAGGAATAAGGTGGTAAATGATGCGTTGCAGGCTGCCATCAAAAGCAATCCTTCGCCGGTATATACGCCCGATGTAGTAAAGCGTATTACCACCGGCAACTTTGATGATAACCTGAAAGACATTGCTGCCTGCGATTGGGTGATAGAAGTAGTGGTGGAACGATTGGATATAAAACGCTCATTATACGAGAAAGTAGAACAATATCGCAAAAAAGGCACGCTTGTTACCTCCAACACTTCCGGCATTCCCATTCACCTGTTGGCAGAGGGTAGGAGTGAAGATTTTAAAAAACATTTTTGCGGCACGCACTTCTTCAATCCGCCACGCTATTTGCGCCTGCTCGAGATTATTCCTACAAAAGACACCGACCAATCAGTTACAAATTTCCTCCTGCACTATGGCGATTTGTATTTGGGCAAAACAACGGTGCTGGCAAAAGATACACCCGCGTTTATTGCTAACCGTGTAGGCGTGTTTGGCATCATGAATATCTTTCATGTAATGCAAAAACTAGGATTGAATATTGATGAAGTGGATGCGTTGACAGGTCCTGTTATTGGTCGCCCCAAATCGGCTACTTTTCGAACCGCAGATGTGGTGGGCATTGATACAATGGTAAAGGTAGCGAAGGATTTGAGGAACAACCTGCCGGATGATGAAGCTAAAGAGATGTTTGTTATCCCGGCATGGCTGGAAAAGATTGTTACCAATAATTGGCTGGGCGATAAAACTGGAGGAGGTTTTTTTAAGAAAATAAAACTACCACTTGCCGAAGGCAGCCCCGAAGAACAAAAGCGCGATACGGAGATACAAACGTTGAACTTAGATACTTTTGAATATGCGCCCCGCAATAAACCAAAATTTGCAACACTTGATGCGGTTAAGCCAATAGAAGACGTGCGGCAGCGCATTCCTGTGTTGTTCGCTGGTACTGATAAGGCAGGGGAGTTTTACGGGCAACTGTTTTATGCACTGTTTTCTTATATTTCTTACCGCATACCCGAAATAAGTGATGAAAGCTACCGCATAGATGACGCCATGAAAGCTGGCTTTGGATGGGAGATAGGTGCGTTTGAAACCTGGGATTTGCTGGGTGTAGCAAAAACTGCGGAAATGATGAAAGCGGCAGGTTTTACGTATGCTTCGTGGGTAGATGAAATGCTGGCTGCCGGTAATACTTCTTTTTATAAAACAGAAAAAGGTAAACGGTTGTATTATGATATTCCTTCTAAAACATATCAACTCATTCCTGGTACCGGGGTGTTTATTGTTTTGAGTAATTATACCGATAAGGTTGTTTGGAAAAACAGCCATGCAGCTTTGTATGATATTGGCGATGAAGTAGTGGCGTTGCAATGGAATACCAAAATGAACTCCATTGGCAGCGAAGTGTTGGACGCTGCAAACAAAAGCATTGCCATAGCCGAAGAAAAGTACAAAGGTTTGGTGATTGCCAATGATGGCGCCAACTTTAGTGCAGGTGCCAATGTAGGTATGATTTTCATGTTTGCAGTGGAACAGGAATACGACGAATTAGACCTTGCTATCCGTATGTTTCAAAATACCGTAATGCGGGTAAGATATTCTTCTGTTCCGGTGGTGATTGCACCGCATGGCTTAACCCTGGGCGGCGGTTGCGAAATGAATTTGCATGCCGATAAAGTGTGCGCTGCTGCGGAAACATATATTGGTTTGGTAGAGCTTGGCGTGGGGCTAATACCCGGTGGTGGTGGCACCAAAGAATTTGTGCTGCGCGCTGCTGATGAAATGCATGAAGACGAGCCGGAAACCATTACGCTGAAAAACCGTTTTCTCACCATTGCCACTGCTAAAGTAGCTACATCAGCATTGGAAGCATATAGCCTGGGCATCTTACGCAAAGGGTTGGATGAAGTAGTAATGAATCAAAACCGTCGCATTACCGAAGCAAAAAGAAGTGTGCTGGAAATGTATGATAGCGGCTATGTGATGCCTGTACCGCGTAAGGACATCAAAGTATTGGGGAAAAGTGCATTGGGTGCGCTGCTGGTGGGCGTTAATGGAATGCAGCGTGCCGGTTATGCCACCGCACATGATGCGCTGGTAGCACGTAAATTAGCGTACGTTATGTGCGGTGGCGATTTGAGCGAGCAAAGCCTGGTAAGTGAACAATATCTGCTCGACTTAGAACGTGAAGCTTTTCTTTCACTTTGCGGCGAGCGCAAAACATTGGAGCGGTTGCAAAGTGTATTAAAAACAGGCAAGCCGGTCAGAAATTGACGTAGATTTGGGGAGATTGACAAGATGAGCAGGATGAAGAAAGGTTGCTTAATTACTTCGCGGCTTGTGATATACTTTTGAAAGCTACAGGAATATCCTTATTGCTTTGCGTGCCTCAGCGCTTAAACTCATGTTCCTCTGCGATGAAAAACGTACTTGCTTAAAAGCTCAGGCATGTAGAGGTGTTGACGTGAGTGACACACCAATACCTCAATAGTAGCACTGCAGTTCGTAACATCATAAAAATAACTGTTGCTTTAGCAACGGTATTCCTGTTACATTTGGCTATTTAATTCAATCAATGAAACCCATCATCAGTATGCGTCACCTGCGCAAAAGTTATGGCAGCAAGCAGGTGCTCAAAGACATTTCGCTGGACATTTATCCCGGTCAGGTAATCGGTTATATTGGCTCGAATGGCGCTGGCAAGAGCACTACCGTTAAAATTTTGTGCGGGCTGATAAGCGATTATGAAGGCGAAGTATATGTTAATGACATCAACCTGAAAGAAGATGTGTTGTCGGTAAAGGGCAGCATTGGTTATGTACCCGAAATGGCAGAACTGTATGATATGCTCACGCCATCGGAGTTCCTGCAATTTACCGGCAGTTTGTATGGGATGAGAGCAGAAGTTATAAGCGAGCGCATACAACGCATGATGACTGCATTTGGAATGGAGCAAAATATTCATCAGCGGATGGATAGTTTTAGCAAAGGCATGCGGCAAAAAGTGCTGATTATTTCAGGATTGCTGCACAATCCAAACATTATTATCCTCGATGAACCGCTAAGCGGATTGGATGCAAATAGTGTGATTATTATTAAGGAATTAATCAGCCGGCTGGCAAAAGAAGGCAAGACCATTTTTTATTGCAGCCACATGATGGATATTGTAGAAAAAGTAAGCGACCGCATTGTGCTCATCAGCGATGGAACCATAATAGCCGATGGTTCTTTTGAAGAACTGAAACTACAACAAGGCAACAAAAGCCTGGAGCAGATTTTCTCTAATCTTACTGCCAACAACTCGCTCAGCGGCGTAGCCGATGAATTATTTAATGCTATTGAACAGTCGTAATCTTTATGAACATTATCAATACAATCTTACTCAGGCTGGTGCTGCTGCCGAGGAAACTATACAAAAAGTTGGGCATAGATACCGCGCAACTTCAAACTATTGTATCTGCCAAACTGCTGATAGACGACCGGCGACCGAATACGTTTCAGCAGGCAGGCGGCAAGCGCAAAAAGCAGGCAGCCACCAAAGCTACTTTAGGCACTATGTTGGTGAGTGTAATACTAGGGGCTATGTTTATGTTTTCCTTTTCCGTAGGAAACAATATTACAACACAGCTTACGCTGTTTTTTTCCATGTTCATTTTTATGCTGGCTGCTACGCTTATTTCCGATTTTACTTCGGTACTGATAGACGTGCGTGATAACTACATTATACTGCCCAAACCGGTGAATGATAAAACAGTTGTTGTTGCAAGATTACTGCACATTTTTATACATATATGTAAGATTGTATTGCCGATGGTATTGCCGGGCGTCATCTTTATGTTTGTTGAGCGAGGTGTTACAGCAGGATTGCTCCTGTTTATACTATCCTTGTTTGCAGTGCTGTTTACGTTGTTTTTAATCAATGCCATTTATATTCTTATTCTTCGTATTACCACACCCCAAAAGTTTCAGAATGTTATCTCTTATTTTCAGATAGTATTTGCTATTGTATTGTATGCCAGCTATCAGTTCATACCAAGAGTAATGGGTTCAATGGAAAATATAAACATTAATTTTTCCAACTACCCGGCTATGCTGCTGGCGCCACCTTATTGGTTTGCGGTGGCGTGGCATACTTTATATACTTTATCGGGCAATGCGGTTACGGTTGCATTAACCGTATGCAGCTTTTTAATTCCCGTGTTGTGTATGATAGTAGTAGTAAAATATTTTGCGCCGAGCTTTAATAAAAAATTGGCACTCATTTCCAGTTCCGATGCAGGCAGCACACCTGTTGCTAAAAAGATAACAAAGCAACCTGCTGCTACTTATTCGCAATGGCTGGCAAACCTTTTTACCAAAAGCAGTGCAGAGCGGACCGGCTTTTTGTTTACGTGGAAAATGACTGCCCGCAGCAAAGATTTTAAAATAAAAGTATATCCATCGGCAGGTTATCTGGTGGTGTATGTTTTTTTGATGTTTTTTAATATGCACCATTTTTCATTACAAAGTTTGCAAAGCGATTCATCACAAAGCAGAGGCATTATTGTGCTTGCATTGTACATGACCAGCCTGCTGGTATTGATGGCGCTTAACCAGATGATTTATTCGGAAAAATTCAAAGCAGTATGGATATTTTATACAGCACCCGTTGCCGAACCTGGAGCCGTTATCAGCGGAGCGGTAAAGAGTGTTATTTTAAAGTTTTATATGCCGGTGATTTTGATAATTGCGTGCACGGGCTTTGCACTGATCGGTGTTCCGTTTTTGCCCAATTTATTATTGGCAGTTTTAAATGTTATTTTTGTTAGTGCAATGTCGGCTTATCTTAGTTTTAAAGCGTTGCCATTCTCCAGACCGCAAAACACCAGCCAGCAATCGGGCAGCTTTATAAAAAACCTGTTCAGGATGGTGATATTAATTGTACTGGGCGTAATACATTATCTGCTGTATCCTGTAACACCGGTCATTATTATTTTAGCCATACTGGCTGCCATTGCTACCTGGTATGTGATGGATAGTATCAAAAAGACAGGCTGGAGCCAATTAACTGCCGCTGAAAATATATTGTAATTAATAACTCTACTTAGGCCAGTATGTTGCAGTTGCTGGATTTTTAAATAATTAAAACGCACCTTTTTAAATCTCTTTTATCCAACAGATCTCCTTCGGACTATTAATGTAGAATTAACAACTATAAGTCCTATTTTTGTAGGTTGATGCGATTGATAAAACAAGGGTATGCTTTCTAAAAAAACACAGTATGCTTTTAAGGCTTTGATGTACCTGGCGCAGCAGCGCGGCGGCGAGCCGGTGCTCATTGCCGAAATTTCGCAGAAGCAAAATATTCCACTTAAGTTTTTGGAAAACATATTGCTCGAACTAAAAAAGCAGGGCATACTGGATAGCAAAAAAGGCAAGGGCGGCGGCTATTATCTGGCTAAGCCGCCGGAGAAAGTTTTTTTAGCCGAAGTATTGCGACTGATAGATGGACCCATAGCCTTGCTGCCCTGTGTAAGTCTGCACTTTTACCAGCGATGCGGGCACTGCGATGAAAATAATTGTGGACTGCGCGACATTATGTGCCAGGTGCGCGATGCTAACCTGGCCATTCTTGAAAACAAAACGGTAGCCGACATTTCTTATGTGTCTTTGCCTACGGGGAAATAAAGTTTAAACTTCTATTTTTTTGCTTAAAGCCCGGGATTTATAGATCGCAGTTATTACAATCTAATGGCTTTTTGCATATGCTTTTTGAACATTCTCCAGCATATCTTTTGTCATTTTTTCCAAATCATATTCCGGCTTCCAGTGCCAGTCTTTTTGCGCAATACTATCATCAATGCTTTGCGGCCAACTGTTGGCAATGGTTTGGCGGTAGTCTGGTTTATAATCAATGGTAAAATCGGGTATATACTGTTGAATACTGGCTGCAATTTCGCCCGGAGAAAAACTAATGCCAGCCAGATTGTATGATGTGTGTACCGAAATATTTTCGGCTGGCGCCTCCATCAATTCGATGGTGGCGCGAATGGCATCGGGCATATACATCATGGGCAAATAAGTATCTTCGGCCAGATAGCAATTGTAGTGTTTATCTTCTACTGCTTCGCTAAATATTTCTACGGCGTAATCGGTAGTGCCGCCGCCGGGTGCCGACTTATAACTAATCAATCCCGGATAGCGCAAGCTGCGAACATCTACGCCCCAACGCTGGTGATAATAATTGCACCAAAATTCGCCTGCATATTTACTAATGCCATACACCGTAATCGGCTCAATAATAGTTTGCTGCGGACAATTGTGTTTAGGTGATGTAGGTCCAAAAACCGCAATGCTGCTGGGCCAATATATTTTGGTTAATTGTTCTTCTCTTGCAATGTCCAGTACATTCAGCAAGCCCTGCATGTTGAGGTTCCAGGCGAGATTTGGATTTTTTTCACCCGTGGCAGAAAGAATGGCTGCGAGTAAATAAATCTGCGTAATATTTTGGCGAATTACCTGTACATGCAGCATTTCTTTGTTCATTACATCCAGCGATACATACGGCCCGGTGCCTTCGAGCAGCGGGTTTTGTTCGCGCAAATCAGAAGCAATTACATTGGCATTGCCATATATTTTGCGAAGCGCCATTGTTAATTCAACACCTATTTGTCCCGAAGCACCTATTACCAGAATCTTTTCTTTGACAGCCATATAGCTAAACTTTTGGAGCGCAAATAAAAGACAAACAATTGTTTGTTTATCTTCTGTGTTTAACTTTTTTACTGCAATGCTGTCTTATGGCAACAATTGGTGAATACAGAATAACTACGCGGTAAGCTACTATTGAAGAGATTTTAAACAAACACTGTAAAGATTCGTTTATCTTGTTGTAATAAAACAATGAATATGCTTTTTAAAATTTGCTCCATAATACTAATACTCATTCCTTTTTTGTCCTATAGTCAATCGGTTGATAGCTGGAAGTTGTATCTTAATGAAAAACAACTTGCATCGGCAACAGAGGATAGCATACCAACGGTGCAGGTACATAAAAGGGATACTTCTGCTTTGAAGTTTGTATTTGCAGGGAGCGATACTGCTTTTATAAGAAAAGTTATAGTAATGAACAAACAACGCAATGGCATTGACAGTAAAACAGCAGCTGCCAATGCCATAAAAGTTGTTTTCAATGTTCAGGAGCTCAACCGGCTATCCCATGGCGAAGACCTTATTTTTTATATTGTAAAAATACCGGCCAACCCTGCAAAAGCTGCTCTTGTGCGGGTAGCACCCCGACCTATCTGCAACCTGCAATGGATACCATAAAACTTACTGCATATTTTGGTGAATTGCCTGTGCAGAATCGAGATGTTTTTGTAAAACAGGTACTGTTTTAGCCGCAAAACTTCTGATGGCAGTATCAGTAACATTTTGGGCAGCGTCTTTAAATTTATCTACATCTTCTTTATGGTCATCCACCATCATATCCATATAAGCTTTATCAAAATCTTTTCCTGTTTTACTGCTCAGGTCGTCTATGTGTTTCTTTTTGTCGTCCGACATACTATCGGGTAATGCAATATTTTGTCTTGCTGCTATTGCCTTTAATTCGTCGTTGGCTTGTGAGTGATCTTTTACCATCATGGCTCCAAAGTCCTTCACGCGCTGGCTTTGGGCTTTTTGCTGCGCCATTTGTCCCAACTGCACTTCCATCATGCCGCCACTGGCTGCTTCCGTTGCAAAATCAGAGGTATTGTTGCTCACAACATTTGTACTATCATTTACATCCTGTGCGCTGTCAACACTATCCTGGTTGTTGTTGGATGCACTGTTACATGCTAATAGCATCCAGCTACTAACAAATACAATCATAATTTTTTTCATAACATAAATTTTTGAGGTTACTCTATCTGCCTATCAAAGTATAAGCCATAACCGGGTAGATTAAGTGAATATCCGGGTAAACAGCAGCCTCAATAAGGGATTACGGCGACTTGCAACTGACTTGCAACTGAAATGTATTTGCCTAAAAAATGTTAAACGAACACCTGATAGCTAAACGATTCTTGCAGCAGCAGGTCTTTATTACAACTAAAATTTTACGGGTATGAAAAGAATTTTTTACACTGTACTTTTATTAATGTCCGTTGCTTTTACCATCACCAATGCATCTGCACAACCACGTTTTCCTAGGGCCTACGATCATTTGCGTTTGGAATCGTTTTTCTATTATCCGCAAACTAATGTGTATTACAGCTTCCGTACACACCAGTATATCTATCCATCGCACGGAGGCTGGCAAATAGCGTATCGGTTGCCGCATCATGTACGCATTGGCAAAGCAGATCGTATAACTATCGAACACCGTGGTTTTGATGTGTGGAATGACAATGCAAAGCACCAATATGCATATGGCAGGCGTTACAATACTCCACCTGCAATTGTATATACACCCGACAGGCGGTACAATGGCTTTTAACTGTATTTGAAGTTTGTGTGGTATGTTAGGTTTTACAAGGTTGCCTTTTCAGGCAGCCTTTTTATGTTGATATCGGATAATATTGTAGATCCCGCACGACTAAATCCGTTAAGACTAAGGCGCAGATTGAAATAAGCTGATAAGAGAATGGCACTAAACAGGTGTTTTAAAGTGGTATTTTTATTTAGCTCTTTTAAAAAGTTAAGGTGCAATTACCTAGTATATATGTAATAAGCATGGATAGCATTCGGGAATAATAGGTGCTTTTTTGTTCGAAACATAGTATGTTACATTGCACTTATCCTTCGCAGCAATATTGCACCTGTATGTTAATATTGCAGCATTATGAAAATTGTTATCGTTGGCACCGGCAATGTTGCTCAGGTGTTAGGCAAAATGTTATCAAAGGCAAACCATACCATTTTGCAGGTATTTGGCCGTAATCAGCAAAGTTTAAATGAATGTGCAGCTATTTTGCAGGCAATGCCCATTACCGGCTTTAACCAAATAAATACCGAAGCAGAAGTATGCATAATAGCTACCAGCGATAGTGCCATTGCTGCCATTGCTGCGCAGTTGCATTTGCCCAATACCATTATTGTGCATACGAGTGGCGGCATTTCCATCAATGTGTTGCAAAAGCATAAGCAATATGGCGTAATGTATCCGTTACAGAGTCTGCGCAAAGAGTTGCCTTATCTTCCGGAGGTTCCGCTTTTTGTGGATGGAAATAATGAAGAGATAATAGCGACCATAACTGCATTAGCCAAAACAATAGCTGCAGAAGTGCATTGGGCAGGCGATGCTGAACGATTAAAACTACACATAGCGGCTGTTTTTTGCTCCAACTTTATAAATCATCTGTTTGCGCTGGCAAATCAGTTTTGCAACAGTGAGCATTTGCATTTTAATTATTTAAGGCCTTTGATACACGAAACAGTGCATCGTATGCAGTTTGAAGCGCCGGAAAACTTGCAAACCGGCCCGGCGGTGCGTAACGATGAAACAACAATTCAACGGCATTTGCAGGTATTGCAGTCCTATCCTTTGCTGGCAAACGTATATGAAGTGCTTACGCTAAGTATTAAGAATTGGCAGGTAAAAGGTTGAATCATGACCTTTGGTGTATATCAAAAAACCCCGCCGGAAAGCCAGCGGGGAATTATGAGCAAGCAACCGATCTTTAAATACCATGTATAAAACAATGAAAACCAGAAGCGAAATTCATTGATTGGATAAAAGTAAGTAGAATTTTTATTATGCAGTATAAATTTCTTAACAATTATTTCATATTGTAAAAGCTGCTGAAAGAAGTGCCAGCTATTTTTAGAATACTTTTGCCGCCCAAATGAGGTGAGTAATGTACACGATAAAGATAAATTTTGAACAGAAAGGATTAGCACCTGCAATACTGCACAATATTGAACCTGACCAAAGCCTCCTGGAAGTATGCCTGCATAATGATATTGAACTGCATCACAACTGCGGTGCCGTATGCGCCTGCAGTACCTGTCATGTATATGTAAATGATGGAATGGATTACCTGGAAGAAATAAGCGACAGAGAAGAAGATTTCATTGACCGCGCCGTTAATCCACGCATCAACTCCCGGCTTGGTTGCCAGTGCGTGCTGCTGGATGATAAAGGTGAAATAGAAATAACACTGCCCGATCAAACCCAGTTTTTAGGCGAATAATTATCAAAAATAACGTACTTATGTCTCACTTTGAGCCACCAATCACCTGGAACGATCATGAAGATATTGCCATGAAGCTGTATGAGCGTTTTGGGGATGCATTCAATGAAAGTAAAATATACCGCATACGCTTTACCGATTTGCTGGAATGGGTGCTGCAAATTCCCAACTTTGCGGGTACGCGCGAGCAAAGTACCGAGGGCCACCTGGAAATGATACAAAGTGCCTGGGTGTATGAGTGGCGGGATAACCAGTAACCCCAAACCCTAAAGAGGACAATTATCAGCTTGTACATTTCTTGAGTAGTATAAAAAGATGAGCATGAATAAAAATAGTTTGAATAACTCCCCTTCAGGGGAAGGTGGCAACATCTTATCTCTTTTGAAGAAGGTCACTACTTTTGTTTTTGATGTAGATGGTGTGCTTACAAATGGAACTATTTTGATAATGCCCGATGGCTTAATGGCACGTAAGATGAACATAAAAGATGGGTATGCTTTGCAACTGGCGGTTAAAAAGAATTATCATATAGCAATTATATCCGGGGGTAATTCGGCAGAGGTGAAAGAAAGAATGCAATTGCTGGGTGTACAGGATGTGTATATGCGCATTACAGATAAGAAAACATGTTTGGAGGAATATATGCTCGTCAATAACCTGCGCCGGGAAGAAGTGTTGTTTATGGGCGATGATATACCCGACTATACAGTAATGCAATATGCCGGCGTTGCCTGCTGCCCTGCCGATGCAGCGCAGGAAATAATTAGTATTGCGCATTATGTTTCGCCCCTCAAAGGAGGTGAAGGTTGTGCCCGCGATGTAATAGAAAAAGTACTAAAACTGCGTGGTGACTGGCAGGTAGATACACACATCAAATCCCGATAAATTATTTATTTGAAACAAATTACCGCTTTTTTAAGATTAATACGGTGGCCCAACCTGCTGTTCATCGCACTTACGCAAATATTGTTTGTGTATTGCATAGTAAAGCCGTTGTATGTAGCTGCCGGCAAAGTGCCGGTGGTGCATGGCAAAACTTTTTTCCTGCTGTGCCTTTCGTCGGTATTGGTGGCTGCAGCAGGCTACATTATCAACGATTATTTTGACCTGAATATTGACCGCATTAACAAGCCGGAAAAGCTGGTGGTGGAAAAAATTATTCCGCGCCGCTGGACCATTGTGTTGCATTTAGCATTAAGTGCAGTAGGTATTCTCATTGGCTTTTATATTGACTTTACCACGCCTATTTTATTTCTTGGATTAGCTAATGCAGCATGTGTGTTATTCTTGTTTGTATATTCTATTTCTCTAAAGAAAAAATTACTGGCGGGCAATATATTAATCTCGCTGCTCACGGCATGGGTGGTGCTGGTGATTACGTGGTGCGAAGTGGTGAGCTTTCCGCATATACGCGGTGTGGATATTGCCAAACTAAGCCGTTATACTTTTTTATATGCTGGTTTTGCTTTCATTATTTCTATTATCCGCGAGGTAATAAAAGATATGGAAGATATAGAAGGTGACCGCAAATACGGCTGTACCACAATGCCCATTGTTTGGGGAGTACACGCGTCTAAAATTTTTGTTGCCGTGTGGCTGGTAGTACTTATTGGCATACTTACTATGTTGCAGTTTTATGTGCTTGCGTTTAAATGGTGGGTGAGTGCGGTATATTGCATTGTGTTTATTATTGCGCCGCTCATCAATATTTTACGCGACCTTTTTAAAGCGAATGCGCCAAAAGATTTTCACCGCTTGAGCACCTTGGTAAAACTGGTGATGTTTACCGGCATTTTATCTATTATTTTCATTAAATTTTATTCATAATAAACTATGCAACGTGTTGTTTTGGCATCCGGGTCGCCGCGCCGTAAGCAATTACTGGAGTGGGCAGAAGTGCCTTTTGAGGTGATGGTGGCAAATACCGATGAATCTTATCCTGCCAACATTACGGCTATACAGGATATACCGGTGTATATTGCCCGCAACAAAGCGGCGGCAGTGCAGCACAAAGTAAAAGACCGTAATATTATTGCTGCCGATACCATTGTGGTCTTGCATAACGAAGTGATTGGCAAACCTATAGACAGAGAGCATGCCATTGAAATATTACAACGCCTTTCGGGACAAAACCACCTGGTGATAACGGGTGTGGTTATTAAAAGTGGTGAAAAAGAAATTGCTTTTGCAGATATAACTGAGGTTAGTTTTCATGAATTAACAACTGAGCAAATTACTTTTTATGTAGATAAGTACAAACCCTACGATAAAGCCGGCGCATACGCTATTCAGGAGTGGATTGGAGTAGTAGGAATAAAATCTATTAATGGCGATTTTTACAATGTAATGGGCTTGCCCGTAAGCAGGGTAGTGCAGGCATTGAATGATTTGCATCATGTTTCTTCCGATTCTTTCTGATTGATCCGGGGTAGTATAGTTTGAATTGAAACTGGGAGATATTATAAATTGAGTTGCTTACATGCAAGGTGCCGAATTTTTAAATATCCGGTACCTTTTTATTTATTTCTTTTAATATATACTTTTTACTTATTGCTTACCTTTCTACCTGAACTTTATTCCTGACTTTTCTCTATTTATTGCTTCCTGAATCTTAATAATTTCATCTTCCTACCGAAGGCATAACTGCAAGACTTTCGTTACCATCTGCGCTTACACTTTGCACCGCAAAAAAATAATTGTCTTTGCTGTATGGCAATTGCATGGAAGTATCAGTTGTATAAAATTTCTTCTGCCATACTGCACTCGTGGTTTCGCGCATTAAAACGTAATACGCTGCCACGTTGCCAGTGGTGGGTGCATTCCAATGTAAAGTGGTACTATTGGTTAAGTTTTTTACATCAATAGTTACTGCTTGCGGCGCAGCCGGTGCCTTGGCGAGATTGGCTAAGGTGGATAGATTAACTGTTGTATTTTTCCGTAAATATTCAAAGTCCATAAACGCTTCCAGATCGCCGTACTGAATATTGTTTTCGGTGCGAATATCCTGATGCTGATGATAAAAGTTTTCATTCATTTCAGTAATGCGCACTGCAGGAAAGCCATTTTCTACATACGGCAAATGGTCGCCGCCACGCAAAAAGCGGTCGTTACGGTAGATCATCATTACTTCTATATTAGGAACATACCGTTCGCCCACTTCTTTTACATAGCGCGCCAGTTGCCGCGATTTACCATCGTTTTCAAGGCCTAAAAAACGGATTGTCTTGGCATTTTTATCCAGCTCGTAAGCCGGCAATCCTTCGCTGAAAACACGCAACCTGGTGTTATCAGTAATGTTGGTTTCGTTGCTGTTGTTGCTGCCCACAATATCGTTGTTCAATACGGCTTGTATATTCCAGGTATCTTTTTTGGCTTTGTTTGCCATATAGGTAGAGCCAAGCAAACCTTGCTCTTCGCCGCTCACTGCTACAAAAATGATGGTTGCCGGAAAACTTCTTTTACTCATCACTCTTGCACATTCCAGCACGGCCGCTACGCCGCTGCCATCGTCATTAGCACCGGGCGCATCGCCGGTACGGTCCATTACATCAGTGCGGCGGCTATCTAAGTGCCCGCTGATAATCAAAATGCGATTATCGTTCGGGTCTGTTCCTTTTAGCGTAGCTACCACATTGCCCAGCAATGTTGGTTTATCTACCCGTTTCCCGTCTGGCGGTATGGTGGTAGTGTCTATAAAAGCAGTGAGCCGGCCACCACTGTTTGCAGCAAAAGCATTAAATTTATGGAGTACCCAGTTGCGTGCCGCACCAATACCCTTTTTATTATTATCCTGTGCACTTAGCGTGTTGCGGGTGCCAAAGCTTACTAAAGTATGTATGTATGATTGTAAAGAGTCGGCGTTTACTTCGCTTACCATTTGCGCAATAGCAGTATCTTTTTTTATAATGGTTTGAGAAAATGAAGTAGTACAAAGTGATAGGGTGACTGCTATTAACCAAGGATATTTCATAGGAATTGCCTGATGTATTTTCTGTAAAAAATTATTGCGAATAAAAGTAAACATTGATACGCAAAAGTTATTGTGCAGTATATAAATGTTTATGATAGTATCGTATCTAATTGTTGTGCTATCGCCTGCAGCAATCCGGTATCTAAAGAGTGCAATTGTTTTGCATCGGCATTGGGTGCCAGTGCACGGAAATCTCCCGCATCATCGCGTTCAAAAAATACTTCAGTATCATTTACCACAGTTCTGAATTTGTAAGTATAACCTGTTACAATTAGTTGTGTTTCAAAGTCGTGCTGCTGCCCGTGGTAAGGTACAGTTAGCGTAAATGGCTCATCCATGTATATTAAATATTTGCTGTTGTGTAAGCATGTATATATTATTGGTAATAATCAGTTGGTAGTTGTACTGTACAAGCTATTTTAACGAGAAAAACTTTAGACATTCATTACAAAACTAAACCCTTAAGACAATCAACTTATCAATCGTCTTAAGGGTTTTGCCTAAAATCTTCACCTTATAGGTCGTTAGTCATATCATTGCGCTATGTTTTATCAGGAAGTAACTTTTGCTTTCATTGCCCTCATTGCTTTTAGTGCTTTCTTCTTTTTATTTTTACTGGAGGAAAACGCTATTGCTGCCGTTATGATGGCTGCGCCAATCAATGCTTCTTTAATAACGCCTTTTCTGTTGTACTTCCATTCTGCTTTCCAGCCGCGTTCTTCAATAATGTTGGGAATATGACCACGCCTCAAATCGTCAATCACGCCTTCTACCATATTTACCCGGTCGGCTAATATCAATCCCATCCAGTGCATAGCATTGGCTTCGCTGTACTTAAATGCTGCACGCCGTATGGCACCGCTTAAGCCTTTGGGTGGCAATCTGTCGCTGGTAACCCGGCTAACTGTCGGGCGCTCGATAGAATGTAAGATTTCGACAGTTACCGGTTGCTGTGGCGGCTTTTCATAATTAATCCGTTGATGGTCGGCACCATTGTAGTGCCGCATGGGATAAGCCGGATCATGATCATCGGCATCCATGCCCCAGCCAGGTATATGCTTATATTGGTCTGCCAGCATGGTATCGTCGGCTGCCAGCTTGTTATTATGTGTATGCGGCACATCAGTAATACTATTAGCCGCGGTATTGGTATCCGTAACAGGATTTAGTGTATTTGCCATAACAAAATGTTTTTATGCCACATTGGCTTTTGGGGGAATAAGAACTGCTTTTATAATATTGTCGCGCTTTGCCGAAAACATGTGATAACCTTCCGATACTTCTTCGAGTGGCATACGATGGGTTATTATATCTTTCGGGCTTAAGCGCCCTGTCATAATATGGTCAATCAGGCGGGGCAATAGGCGCTTTACCGAAGCCTGATTCGTGCGTATGGTAATACCTTTATTCATCGCACTGCCTATTGAAAACAAATTCCACGGCGGACCGTACACGCCAATAATAGAAAGAATACCACCTCTTTTAACCGAGTTTACCGCCCAGTGCAATGCAGTGGCAGAACCGGCCTGCAGCAACAATTTTTTACCCAGCACTGTTTGAAACGCACTGCCCGATGCATCGCAGCCGACGGCATCAATTACTACATCGGCACCCCACCAGTCGGTAGTTCTTTTCACAAAAACAACCGGGTCGTCCATTTCTTTAAAATTATAAGCTTCGGCAAACGAAAACTTTCGGGCAAACTCCAGCCGGTATTCCAAATGGTCAATCACAATCACTCTGCCAGCACCAAACAGCCAGGCGCATCTTGCAGCCATCAAACCAATTGGCCCCGCGCCATACACTACTACCGTGTCACCTTTTTGTATGCCACCCATTTCTGCTGCCTGGTAGCCGGTAGGCGTTACATCGGTGAGCAATACAGCATCTTCTATATCCATACCATCGGGAATCTTAATGGGGCTGATATCGGCATATGGCACCCGCACATATTCTGCCTGTCCGCCATCGAAACCGCCAGCGGTGTGCGAGTATCCAAAAATGCCTGCGACGGCTGTTGCCATTGAGTTTGATTCGGCACAGTTGCCATACATTTCCTGCTTGCACAGCGGGCATGCGCCGCATGCAATGTTGAATGGCACCAATACATGATCACCAACTTTTAATTTTGTCACTTCCGATCCTACTTCCTCCACAATGCCTGTAAACTCATGGCCGAAAGTGCTTCCAATGCGTGTATCCGGCACCAGTCCGTGATACAAATGCAGGTCGGAGCCGCAAATGCAGGAGCGCGTTACACGTACAATAGCATCCTGGGGATGCAAAATTTCAGGCTCCGGTTTGTTACGGTCAACCCGTATCCGGTACGGTCCCCGGAAGTTCATTGCAATCATAGGTTATTTGTTTTTAGGTGTTTTTAAAATGGCTTATTTATATTTTATCAACCGTTTGTAAGAAGTAATTATAAGCGTTTGCAAAAGCTCGGATTGAGTAATTGTAAAGATGTATATTCAATAAAAAACATGCCATTACTATTGCAATAAAATGAAATTGCGTTATGTAGCGTAAAATGATAATGAGGAATATACAGATACTGAGCAGCATAAGTGGTTTATATCCTTAATATAATTTGGTAGTGTTTCCATGAGCTATGGTTTTTATTCCTCATCCCTTTCACAATTGCATATATGCAGTTATTATTTATATTGATGAAAAGGAATGACTTAATTGTTCAATCAACGCCTTGGTATAACACTTGTTTGCTCTACCGGAAAGGTGAGGGTAGGTTATGAATAAAGGTGTGTATAGCGCTGGCCGTTTAACCGCAAAGCCCCATGGAAAACCTGCAAACGATACGATGCCCACTGGTGTTCAATCGCTTCAGTTACATAGCAAAAAAGAAAGTTTCATATATGTTCCACAACAATACAATGCCGCAATACCAGCTTCGCTGGCGATAATGTTGCACGGCTCCGGCGGCATTGCCGGGCATGGGCTGTATTTGATAAATCAATATGCCGATGCAAATAATATGATTGTGTATGCGCCGGCTTCGCAGGATTATACCTGGGATATTATTGCCGGTGATTCTTTTGGTATGGATGTCAGCTTTTTAGACCATGCGCTCCAAACTATTTTTGAAAATTATGCCATAGATGCCACACCTGTTGCTATTGGTGGCTTTTCAGATGGTGCTTCTTATGCGCTATGTCTTGGTTTAATTAATGGCGATTTATTCAACAATAGTATAGCTTTTTCACCAGGATTTTTCTATGTAACGAAAGAGCATGGCAAGCCCGCAGTCTTTATTTCGCATGGCGTTCACGACAGGGTGTTGCCCATTGGTAGTTGCAGCCGGCGCATTGTGCCACCGTTAAAAAGAAAGGGGTTGGAGGTCTCCTATCATGAATTTGATGGGGAACATGAAATACCTGATAATCTCAGGCAGGAAGCGGTAACATGGTTTGAAGGGAAGGAACGTGAATGATATAATTAAAGTTTATAAATGTCTATTCAGCCTAATATTATTCAGTAAAGAAGTAGTACAGTTCTGTAAGGTGTTATATAAGTAGAAGTAAACAGGAATGTATGTTATTCCAAGCTCCGCAGGAGTCCATTTCCCAATACTTTCTTAATTACAATTCACAGCTATCCACATTATTTTCCCAACAGTTTTACATCATTTCTTAAAGGCATACCTTTGCGCTTTCTAAAAAAGTGGTCACCCAATATATGAATATATTTGAACAGCAGGATACCGAATTTGAGAGACGGCATATCGGTCCTGATGAAACAGAAGTAAAGGAAATGCTCACCACTATTGGTGTAGAAAGCATAGACGAACTAATCAACAAAACTATTCCTCCCGGTATTCATTTAGAGCAGCCGTTGCGCTTGCCGGCTGCCATCTGCGAATACGAGTATTTAAATGAATTAAAGCAGGTTGCACTTAAAAATAAAGTGTATAAAACATGGATAGGGCAGGGGTATTACAATACCATTACGCCCAGTGTTATCCTCCGCAACCTGTTTGAAAACCCCGGGTGGTACACCCAATACACACCGTATCAGGCAGAAATTTCTCAGGGGCGTTTAGAAAGTTTACTCAACTTTCAAACGATGATTGCCGACCTGACTGGTTTGCAACTGGCGAATGCTTCTCTATTAGATGAATCAACGGCTGCTGCGGAAGCTATGGCAATGCTCTTTCATCACGTAAACAATCCGGGCAAAATCACCAAGCCTAAATTTTTTGTAGATAATCACATTTTTCCCCAAACAAAAGATGTGATTATCACCCGCGCAACGCCTATTGGTGTGGAACTGGTATTTGGGGAATATAAAAGTGCACAGTTAGATGAAACGTATTTTGGGGCATTTATACAATATCCCAACAACAACGGCTCAATAGAAGACTACAAGACTTTTATAGAACAGGTACATGCCGTAAAAGGCTATGTAGTAATGGCTGCCGATTTATTAGCCTTAACCTTGCTTACACCTCCCGGTGAGTTAGGGGCGGATGTGGCTGTTGGCTCGGCACAGCGTTTTGGCGTGCCGCTGGGGTATGGTGGTCCGCACGCGGCTTTCTTTGCTACAAAAGATGAATTTAAACGTGGTATTCCCGGTCGCATCATTGGCGTAAGTGTGGATGCGCAAAACAACCGTGCTTTGCGCATGGCATTGCAGACCCGCGAGCAGCACATCAAGCGCGAAAAAGCCACCTCCAATATTTGTACTGCACAGGCTTTATTGGCAAATATGGCTGCGATGTATGCCGTGTACCATGGACCTAAAGGTTTAAAAGGGCTTGCAGAACGCGTAGCATTATTGACGCAAACCTTAGCCGAAACGCTGGAAGAGTTAGGTTTTAAAAACGAAAACCAATTTTATTTCGATACCATAAAAATTAAAGGCGATGCCGCAACCATTCGCCCGATAGCAGAAAATGCGCAGATCAATTTCCGCTATTTGGAAGACGGAACTATCGGCATCAGCCTCGATGAAACCACAACGCAAAAAGATGTGCTGGATATTGCGTATGTGTTTGCATCTTTGAAAGATTTGGCAGATATCGCCGTGAGCTTCGATACAGAAGGGTACGAACTGAAAGGTCTCCCGGCATTTGCCAAACGTACTTCTCCTTATTTAACGCATCCGGTTTTCAATATTCACCGTAACGAAACGCAGATGATGCGGTATTTAAAGCAACTGGAAAACAAAGATTTATCGCTTAATACCAGCATGATAAGTCTTGGCAGTTGCACGATGAAGCTGAATGCAGCTACCGAAATGATTCCTGTAACTTGGCCCGCTTTCAGTCATTTGCATCCCTTTGTACCTGCCGACCAGGCGCAGGGTTATCAATATATTATTGAAGAGTTAAGCAAATACCTCTGTAAAATTACCGGCTTTGATGCCTGCAGCCTGCAGCCCAACAGCGGTGCGCAAGGCGAATATGCCGGCTTGCTTACCATTATGCAATACCACAAAGCACAAGGCAATGCACACCGCAATGTAGTGCTGATACCCATTTCGGCACACGGCACCAATCCTGCCAGTGCAGTAATGACGGGAATGAAAGTAGTAGTGGTAAAAAGCGATGCCGAAGGGCATATTGATATAGAAGATTTAAAAGTAAAAGCGGAACAATATAAAGAAACGCTTGGTGCGCTGATGGTTACCTATCCATCTACACACGGCGTGTTTGAGGGAGGCATTCAGGAAATGTGCAACATTGTACACGAGCACGGCGGACAAGTATATATGGATGGTGCCAACATGAATGCACAGGTGGGGCTTACCTCTCCCGCAACCATCGGTGCCGATGTTTGTCACTTAAACCTGCATAAGACATTCGCTATTCCGCATGGCGGTGGCGGTCCGGGCATGGGACCTATTTGTGCACGCGAACACCTGAAGCCTTATTTGCCTGGACACGTTTTTACCGCAAAGAGCAATGAACCGGCAGCAAACGGCTATCATGCAGTAAGTGCAGCTCCATTCGGCTCTGCCAGCATCTTACTTATTAGTTATGGTTATATCAGAATGTTGGGAGTAACCGGCGTAAAGAAGGCAACAGAAATTGCTATTCTCAATGCCAATTATATGAAGGCAAGGCTGCAACAGCATTACCCGGTATTATTCACCGGCAGCAATGGTACGTGTGCACATGAGTTTATTGTGGATTTGCGTCCCTTTAAAGCAACAACAGGCGTTGAAGCTGAGGATGTTGCGAAGCGCTTGATAGACTATGGCTTTCATGCCCCAACCATGAGTTTTCCGGTACCGGGCACCATTATGATTGAGCCTACCGAGAGTGAGGACAAAGCCGAACTGGACCGTTTTTGCGAAGCACTTATTAGTATAAGAGATGAGATAAAAGCTATTGAAGAAGGTAAAGCTGATAAAACGGATAATGCTTTGAAAAATGCTCCGCATACGCAAGCTATGGTTTGCGCGGATGAATGGAACCATCCGTACAGCCGCAAAGAAGCTGCTTTCCCATTGCATTACGTAATGCTGAATAAGTTTTGGCCATCTGTTGCACGCATTAATAACACTTTTGGCGACCGTAATCTGGTGTGCACCTGCGAGCCGGTATCAGCTTATATGAGTTAAAAGCTATTTCTATTGTTGAGCATAAATAAAGCCTTGCAATAGTGCAAGGCTTTATTGTTTTAAATAAGTTATATGCAAATACAAAAACTTTTCTTGAACAATAAACAGGAAGCTTTTGAACTCACAACTGGCTACTCATAAGTGACACCTGCGAAATGTGTTCTGAACATAAGCTCAACTTCTCCTTTGTGTCCACCAGAGTACTGAACCTATTAAAATAAATATGGGTACTACTAAGTACAGCGAGTTGGTGGTAGTACTATTTTTTGCGAATAACGTATTATCTGTATTGGAATAAGTAGTAATTGCATAGTCAGATACGTTATCTATTTCCTTCAATTTACTAAAATATTGTGGCGCCTCGGCAGGTGTAATTGCATCTTTTAAGTTTTCGAAATCATAAGCCAGTACTACCTTCCGCCACGATGTTGTACATTTTACTTTATACACAAAACCACTGCATTTTATCACTGCATCATAAGGCTTTAAATTCCAGTCTTCGGGTAGGTTTATTTCCACTTCTTCGTGGTATTTTGCAGGGTAGGAAAGATAAAACGGCATGGTGCGCGATTTATCTTTCGGCTTTTTAATAACACCATTGATAACATAAGAAGTAAAGGAACTTTTCAATCCTTTTGTTTCCATGTTCCAAAAGCTGTCTATTGTATAATATTCGGTGGTGGTAAAGGTACCACTGATGCTGTCGTCATTATAGGTAAGGCTGTCGCTGATAATGCCGCTGAAATAACCCTGGTAAAATTGTTTAAACTCATTAAGCAATTCATAATTGCTGCTGCTGTTAAACTCATCGCGCATATCATCGGCATAAGACCCTTTATATTCTGTTATTACTTTCAAGTCAGCTTTTCCCAGCATGTTTTTTATAGAAAAAATTTCTCTCACGCGCTCTTCACTTTGCTCATGCAATGCAGTAGGCGTAAGTGCAAAAGTGGTATCGGTAATCACCAGTCCCGTTTTGTAATCCGGATAAGAAATGTCTTTCAAACTGCCGCGCTGATAACTGATAGTCGGGTCAAACCAATGCTCGCCATCCTGCAAGATAACTTTCACAGTGGCATGGTCAAAGCATTGCGCAGAAGGCAGCCAGTTATTGATGGCTTGCGTGTAACCGGAATTGATTAAAACCGGATAAGCTTGAATGCCCATTTTGCGCAGCATGGTTACCAGCAGATAACTTTTTTCTTTACAATCGCCAAAGCGCCGCGCAAATACTTTGTCGGGAGTGGCGGGCAAGTGCGAATGGACGCCCATTTCCAGACCCATATAGCGTATATCATCCTGCACAAAACGTAAGGCGGCTTTTACTCTGTCTGCTTCTGTTTTATTTATAGTATTTATCTCTTCTATCTTTTTTTGCAAGGGTGCAGATAGTGAAGTTGGCGTTGAAAACAAGCTGGCAGCCCACGCATTCACCTCTTTCCAATCTTTAAATTCACTTACCATAATGCTGCTATACGGGTCGTACCACGAAGGCAGCGCATCCTGCACATGCAATGCATGTATATCATCCATTTTCCACTCATATACCGTTTGAGTCGCTTCGGTATGTATGCCTGGCGCAATAGTATCCCCACTATTGCGAATGTTAACGGCGCGGCCGGCAGGAACAATTAACTTATAATAT
Organism: Ilyomonas limi; assembly: GCF_005233845.1. GTDB lineage: Bacteria > Bacteroidota > Bacteroidia > Chitinophagales > Chitinophagaceae > Ilyomonas > Ilyomonas limi. The sequence continues at coordinate 73,419 of NZ_SZQL01000002.1, read as the reverse complement.
AGATGATATTGGGGAGTAGAAAATTTTGTATTATAAAAATCGCTGTATTTGTTCTTGAAAATCGGATTAAAGCCCTTTAGTGTATAGCTATATTCCACAATGTCATTTTTACGTACATCCTCCAAAAACAAAACAGACTTCAGCGTGCCGTTGTAAATAAAACGGTTCAGTTCGGATTCTTCCTGAATGGTTTTTATTTTACTTAAATCCAGTTTGTTGATGGTTTGTCCATCACGGATAATTTTTATGGTATGAATAGTAAGTGACTGATAGGTAGGATCGAAATAAAAAGACAGTTGCGACATATTTTGTACGCCGGCTTCAGATAGAATTTTATAAGCTTCCTTTATATATACGCTTTGTGTAGCAAGCGAAACCTGCTTTTGAAAATCAAGATCTATATACCCATCTTCTGCTTCGCGGTGTAAAGTGGTTTTATTATAATCTGCAGATACAAGAGTAATCCAGGATGGCTCTTTGCCCGAAAGTGGTTTGTTTTGTGCATTGGATACCGGGATTAAAATCAACAGACTTAAGGCTAGGGTTAAGCAGCGCTTGGCGCAATAACAATAATTCATGCAGGCAAATTATTATTTTCACAAAATATCACAATTAAATTTCTTTAATAAGTAGTAATAGTTGAGACTTTTTTGAATAAGTAAATTACCGGAGCAAAGACTGGATAACAATCGTTCTAGGCTTGTTTTGTTGCATCAATAATTAGGCATACTATTCTATTTAGCATCATTTTTTGCGCTTTGTGGCGTACATTTGTGAGATTAAATTAAAAGGAGAAGATAGTATTATGGCACGTCCCGTACGATTTAATATTCATCCTAAAAAAGCAGATATTCACGATAATATTGCCATCGCCGATATGCCGGAAGGCTCACAGGGCGAAGGCTATTTTGCTACCAACTTTGAAAAGATAGTAGGCCTGGCGCGTAAAAATTCCCTTTGGCCATTACCTTTTGCTACTTCCTGCTGTGGCATCGAGTTCATGGCCACCATGGCACCCCATTATGACCTTGCGCGTTTTGGTGCTGAGCGCTTGGGCTTTACGCCGCGCCAGTGCGATCTCCTGATGGTGATGGGAACAATTTCAAAAAAAATGGCACCGGTGGTAAAGCAGGTATATCTGCAAATGGCAGAACCCCGTTGGGTGATGGCTGTAGGTGCTTGTGCCTGTTCCGGTGGTATTTTCGATACCTATTCGGTATTGCAGGGTATTGACCAGGTTGTACCCGTTGACGTATATGTTCCCGGTTGCCCGCCACGCCCCGAAGCTATTATTGATGGCGTATTGCGCATCCAGGATCTGGTACATAACGAAAGTTTGCGGCGCCGGAATACACCGGAATACAAAGCATTACTAAATAGTTACGGTATTCAATAAATTTGGGACAATGCAATTAATGAATGTTAGTTGCATTTTTCTTTTATAGCAGTATGGTTGCCGAGCCTGTTTTCTATATTATTTTATACGAAAAATATAAAAAACAGATTGTTTCTTTGCCGGGAAATTACGTTTTATAAAACTGGATTATGTCATTGACTAACGAAATAGTGCAACAGCGCCTGACTGAATATTTTGGAGAGGCGGTTTTCAATTTTACAGCGCCTTACGGAATGCTAACCTTTGAAACGCCCAAAGAGAACAACCTCAAAGTGTTGCAGTTTTTATATGATGAGCTGGGCTTTCAGTTTTTGACAGATGTAACAGCCGTGCACTACCCCAATGATAAAGGCCGTGAACTGGCTGTAGTGTATCACCTGCACAACCTGGTAGAGAATATCCGTATCCGGTTCAAAGTGTTTACCGATATTAATACACCGGATGTGTTTACGGCAACCCGCCTGTTCGAATCTGCCAACTGGCAGGAACGCGAAACCTATGATTTTTATGGCGTGAACTTCGTTGGTCATCCCAACCTCCGGCGTATTATGAATGTGGATGAAATGGATTACTTTCCACAACGTAAAGAATACCCTGTGGAAGACCAGACGCGTCGTGATAAAGATGATGAAATGTTTGGCAGGGGTGGCGATACGGCTTTTACAAAGGATGTTTATTAATTCAATTTATTTTGATAGTAGAGGATGCAGATAAAGAGGCAGCAGCTTTGTTCAAAAAACGACTAAAATGTTAGTATTAAAATAAATACCCAATCAAAAAAGTTTGCCGGGTGTAATAAAAAATCCTGAGTTGTTAAAGCGAATAAAACGGACTGAAGAAGGCTGGTCCGAATTTATCAGCACAGATATTGAAGGTTTAAAAACGAGCTTAGAAAGAATTAAGTTGGTGGATAAAGAACCATCCAAAAACAGTACTCAGGATAGTTGAACTGATACATGCTGTTATTTGAAGGCATAGTAAAATCGGAACCGCTTATAGCTAATTGGATGGGTTATCAAGGCAAAAGAATAACAGATGAACACAGGTTGGTTTATGAAGTAGATAATGGAATAATAATCATTGTAGCGCTGAAAGAGCTTCTTGGAAAAAGAAAATATGGTAATAATAAAATGTTCGGCAGAAACAGCAATACAGCTTTTATAAGAGGTCTATCAACTTGAGGTGTACTATTACATGTTTTATATTGTATCGCAGATTTAGATAATATTTGAAATAAACGTGCTGAATAATAACCTTTGCTCTGCAAAGGATTTTTAGAATTATAAACAACATGCAGCATTTAGAAATACAACCACAAAATATTAAGCTGCCGGAAGGCTCTATTGAAAAACAAACTACTACGCTTAACCTCGGTCCTACACACCCGGCTACGCATGGCGTTTTTCAAAACATCCTGGAGATGGATGGTGAGCGTATTGTTTCGGCAGAACAAACAGTTGGGTATATACACCGTGCTTTTGAAAAATTAGCCGAGCGCCGCCCGCTGTACCAGATAACGCCGCTTACCGACCGCCTGAACTATTGCAGCAGTCCCATCAATAATATGGGCTGGCATATGACCTGCGAAAAGTTGCTGCGCATTCAACTGCCCAAAAGGGTAGATTATATGCGCATCATTATTATGGAACTGGCGCGCATTACCGACCACCTCATTTGCAACTCCGTGGTAGGTGTGGATGCCGGTGCTTTTACAGGTTTTTTGTATGTAATGCAATACCGTGAGCTCGTGTATGAAATATATGAAGAAATATGCGGTGCACGCCTTACTACCAACATTGGCAGGATTGGCGGCTTTGAACGTAACTTCAATAATACCGTATGGACAAAGCTGGAAAAATTTTTGGATGAATATCCAAAAGCTTTGGGTGAGTTAGATGGTTTATTGCTACGCAACCGCATCTTTATGGAACGCACCATTGGCGCAGGGCCAATAAGCGCCGACCGTGCTTTGAATTATGGCTTTACCGGCCCCAACCTCCGTGCTGCGGGTGTGGATTATGATGTACGCGTGCATACGCCATACAGCAGTTACGAAGATTTCGATTTTATTATTCCAACCGGCAAAACGGGCGATTGTTACGACCGGTTTTTAGTACGCGACGAAGAAATGAAACAGTCGCTGAGTATCATCCGGCAGGCATACCAAAAAATACAGGAGTTTAAAGGTCCTGAAGCCGAAGTGTTTCATGCAGATGTTCCGGAGTATTATTTGCCCAAAAAGGAAGATGTTTATACAAAAATGGAAGCGCTGATTTGGCACTTTAAAATTATTATGGGCGAGGTAGAAATGCCGAAAGGCGAAGTGTATCATTGTGTAGAAGGCGGTAATGGTGAGCTTGGTTTTTACCTTATCAGCGATGGGGGCAGAACGCCGTATCGCCTGCATTTCCGCCGTCCTTGTTTTATTTACTATCAGGCATACAGCGAAATAACTAAAGGCTCCATGCTGAGCGATGCCGTTATTACCATGAGTTCGCTTAACCTGATTGCCGGAGAAATGGATGCATAAAATACAATTTATTTGACTATCGCATCAAACGACTTTAAACAGAAAATAGAAATGACTTTTTCACCCGATAAATTAAATAAGGTTCAGGAAATCATTGCCCGCTATCCTGAAGAACGGCAAAAGAGCGCACTGCTGCCCGTGCTGCACCTGGCGCAAGAGGAATTTGGCGGCTGGCTGAGTGTAGAAGCAATGGATTACGTAGCAAGCCTGCTGCAACTGGAACCGATTGAAGTATATGAAGTAGCTACTTTTTACAGCATGTACAACTTAAAGCCGGTAGGCAAGTATGTGTTTGAGGTGTGTCAGACCGGTCCCTGTATGTTGCGCGGCAGCGATGATATTATTGCCTATATCCAGCAAAAGCTTGGTATTAACGTGGGCGAAACAACACCCGATGGCTTATTTACGCTCAAAGTGGTTGAGTGCCTCGGCGCCTGCGGCTATGCCCCAATGATGCAGTTGGGCAAATTTTACCGTGAGCATTTAACAAAAGAAAAAATAGATGCAATTATAGAAGAGTGCATACAAAATGCGGCAATAAATAATTAAAGGATAAGCTGCAGGCGAATAGCTCACAGCTCATAGCTTATACAATATGTCAGTAAAATTATTATTAGATAAAGCAAATATAGAAGGCATCCGCTATTACGATGCCTGGCGTAAGAACGGCGGCTATGCTGCGGTAGAAAAGGCGTTGAAGATGACGCCTGAAGCCATTGTGGACGAGGTGAAAAAAAGTGGTTTGCGTGGTCGCGGCGGTGCTGGTTTTCCCACCGGTTTAAAGTGGAGTTTTATTGCAAAGCCCGAAGGCGTGCCGCGCCATTTGGTGTGCAATGCCGATGAAAGCGAGCCCGGTACTTTTAAAGACCGCTACCTTATGGAGTTTCTGCCACACCTTTTAATAGAAGGTTTAATCATCAGTTCATTTGCGTTGGGCAGCAATGTTACTTACATATATATCCGTGGCGAATATGCCTGGATACCTGATATTCTCGAGCAAGCCATTGCCGAAGCAAAAGCGGCTGGCTGGCTGGGCAGAAATATTTTAGGCACCGGCTTCGACTGCGAAATTTATGTGCAACGCGGTGCCGGCGCATACATTTGCGGAGAAGAAACTGCTTTGATAGAAAGCCTCGAAGGCAAGCGCGGCAACCCGCGTATTAAGCCACCATTTCCGGCCATTAAAGGTGTGTGGGACCGCCCAACAGTAGTAAATAATGTAGAAACATTGACGGCGGTAGTGCCCATCATCAATATGGGCGGCGAAGAATACGCAAAAATTGGCGTGGGAAAATCTACGGGTACTAAACTCATTTCTGCCTGCGGCAATATCAACAAACCTGGGGTGTATGAAATAGATATGACCATTTCGGTAGAAGAGTTTATTTACAGCGATGAATATTGCGGCGGCATTGCCAACGGCAAACGCTTAAAGGCTTGTATTCCCGGTGGTTCCTCTGTGCCTATTTTACCTGCAAACCTGTTACTCAAAACAGCAAAAGGTGAAACCCGCATGATGAACTATGAAAGCCTTAGTGATGGTGGTTTTGCTACCGGAAGTATGCTGGGTAGCGGCGGTTTTATTGTGTTTGATGAAGACCAGTGCGTAGTACGTCATACACTTACATTAGCCCGTTTTTATCGCCACGAAAGCTGTGGTCAATGTTCGCCTTGCCGGGAAGGAACCGGCTGGATGGAAAAAATTCTGAAAAACATTGAATTTGGCAAAGGCAAACTGAGTGATATCGATTTATTGTGGGATATTCAGCGCCGTATAGAAGGCAATACCATTTGCCCGCTCGGCGATGCCGCTGCCTGGCCGGTTGCTGCTGCCATTCGCCATTTTCGCGATGAGTTTGAGTGGCATGTGCTCAACCCCCAGGAAAGTCAGGTAAGAAATTACGGGCTGGCACATTATGCCGATGAGCGTAATGTGGTTGCTTAGTAATATAAAGCAGGGACTGTTTTATATGATAGTTAATAGTGTTGTTTAGGTAAAAAGAATTTGTACAATGGCAGAAGGAACTCCTTTGTTTAAAGTAACCATAGATGGCAGAACGGTAGAAGTACCGGCAGGTACTACTATTTTGCAGGCAGCCCGTAAGATTGGCGGCGAAGTAACGCCACCAGCAATGTGCTACTATAGCAAATTGCAGGGTAGCGGCGGTAAATGCCGCACCTGCCTCGTAGAAGTAAGTAAAGGTTCTGATAAAGACCCGCGCCCCATGCCCAAACTGGTGGCCAGTTGCCGTACTACCGTAATGGACGGCATGGAAGTAAAAAACGTTACCAGCGAAAAAGTGCTGGATGCACGTGCCGGTGTGGTGGAATTTTTATTGATTAATCACCCGTTGGACTGCCCCGTTTGCGACCAGGCAGGTGAATGCCACTTGCAGGATTTAAGTTATGAGCATGGTAAGGCAGACACCCGATATGAGTTTCAGCGTCGCGTATTCGAAAAGCATAGCCTTGGGCCTTATATACAACTGCACATGACGCGTTGTATTCTTTGCTATCGGTGTGTATATACAGCCGACCAACTTACCAACAAGCGCCAGCACGGTATACTAGACCGTGGCGACCATGCTGAAATTGCGACCTATATTGAGAAAAGTCTGGAGAATGATTTCATTGGTAATGTGATAGACGTTTGCCCGGTGGGGGCTTTAACCGATAGAACTTTCCGCTTTAAAAACCGCGTATGGTTTTTAAAACCGATGAACGCACACCGCGAATGCCCAAATTGTTGTGGCAAAGTAACGCTTTGGAACCGTGGCGATGAAGTATTTCGTGTAACAGCGCGGAAGGATGAATGGGGTGAGATAGAAGACCTGCCCGATGGTAAAACAGCATGGATATGTAATGAGTGCCGATTTGAAAAAAAGAAAACCAGCGACTGGGTAATAGAAGGTCCGCGCGAGATAAACCGTCATTCCGTTATATCGCAAGGGCATTATGTAAATGCCGTGGTACCAAACGAAACATTTCCCGAAGTAATGGGACGTGAACCCCGTATCAAATTGCAGATTCACGATGTAAGTGAAGTGAACGAACCTGACAGGAATATAAGCCTCATAGAAGGCCCGGCACATTCGGATGATTTTAAAGATTGAGTAGAATACGAATTGATAGTACAATTTTTTGTACACGAATTATCGAAAATTCGAATTGCACGAATAAAGGAAATGAACACACAGGAAAACATATTACAGGAGATTAAGCAAGCTGTGCTGTCTGTGGATGCTACTGCCGATGTATTACTGTTTGGGTCGCGTGCACGTGGCGATTTTGATGAAGAAAGTGATTGGGATGTGTTGATATTGACGAATGAGGAAGTAAGTGATGCAGTTCGGCTGAAATACATAGAAGTTTTAATTCCGTTACAAATAAGATATATAACAGCAATCAATGCCATTATTAAAAATAAAATCAAGTGGAGAGCGCAGGTTAATTCTGATTTATTCATAAATATTCATCAAGACGGTGTTGTATTATGAATAAAGAGAAAATTGATCAAAGACTCAAAAAATGCAGACAGGCTTTAGGTGATGCGTATTACCTTTTACAGGATGAAAGATATTTAGCAGCCGTAAACAGAATGTATTATGCAGCATTTTATGCAATTACTGCTTTCTTCGCTTCAAAAAACTGGGTTGTAAAAACGCATAGTGGTGTAAAATCAAAGGTGTATATTGAACTAACTTCACAAAATCTGATAACAATAGAAGAGTCTAAAACATTTGATTTATTATCTTCAAAAAGGCATGAATTTGATTATGATGATGAAGTTGATTATAATGTGAAAGATATCCTACATCTTTATGAAAAAACTAAAGAATTCATTATTAAAATAGAATCTCTAATTATAAATGATTAATTTATCTGCTGTATTACTCGCTTTCGACTGGGGGTTTTTATTGCAAAAGCTCATACTCATTATTATCATTGTTTCTGTATCGCTGGTGGTAGCTATGTACGAGACATATCTCGAACGTAAAGTAGCTGCATGGATGCAGGACCGTATTGGTCCCAACCGTGCTGGTCCGTTTGGTATTTTACAACCGATCGCCGATGGCGGCAAGCTGTTTTTTAAAGAAGAAATTATTCCTAATACATCCAACAAAACATTATTTGTTTTAGGTCCCGGACTTGCTATGCTTGCTGCCCTGATGACCTGTGCAGTAATTCCCTGGAGCAGCCACTTACAGTTTGGCGATACTACTGTACAACTGCAAATTGCCGATGTGAACATTGGCATTTTATACATTTTCGGTGTAGTAAGCCTTGGTGTGTATGGCATTATGATTGGCGGCTGGGCAAGCAACAATAAGTTTTCTTTAATGGCAGCTTTACGTGGCGCTTCGCAAGCCATTAGTTATGAGCTGGCAATGGGCATTTCGCTTATTGCATTGCTTTTTATTACCGGCTCACTCAGTATGAGAACTATTGTAGAGGAGCAAATGAAAAATGGCATCTGGAATGTGGTGTATCAGCCATTGGGATTTCTTATCTTTTTAGTGTGCGCTTTTGCTGAGTGCAACCGTACTCCTTTTGATTTGCCTGAAGCTGAAAGCGAACTCAACATGGGATATCATCAGGAATATTCTTCCATGAAACTTGGCTTTTATCTTTTTGCCGAATATATCAATATGTTCATCAGCAGTGCGGTGATGGCTACGTTGTTTTTTGGTGGTTATGATGTGCCTTTTTTGGATGAAAGTACGCTGGCACCCAATGTTGCGGCAATTATTGGATTGATAGCATTCATGATAAAAATCGGCTTTTTCATCTTCCTGTTTATGTGGGTACGCTGGACTATTCCGCGTTTTCGCTACGACCAGTTGATGAATTTGGGCTGGAAAAAATTATTGCCTTTAGCATTGGTAAATATGCTCGTAACAGCCGCTGTTATGTTGTGGCTGCACAAATAAGTTTAGCATATTAGATAATGGCACACTGATAACACGGATGGAAAAGGATATAGTAAGTAGATGAACATGTTTAATCCTCGCCTGGAGGGCTTCAGTCGGGCAGGAGTCATATATTAGTGATATCATTATTCAAAAATAATCTGTGCTTCAATCTGTATCACCTGTGTTCCACTAACGTGTACTATAAAAAACTTGGAAGCATACTTACATACAAATACTTTTGTAACCGATTAAGGGAAAGGGATAGGAAAAAGAAATGCAATCATTAACAAATAGAAATAAACCGGTTGACCGGGCACCCATGAATTTTTGGGAGCGTCTTTATCTTCCTGAAATTTTTAAGGGAATGATAATAACGTTGCGGCACCTTTTTAAGAGAAAGGCAACCATACAATATCCCGAACAAAAAAGAGAGTTTAGCCGTGTGTGGCGTGGGCTGCACGTATTGAACCGGGATGAAGAGGGGCGTGAACGCTGCACGGCGTGCGGGTTATGTGCGCTGGCTTGCCCTGCCGAAGCAATAACGATGGAAGCAGCAGAAAGGGAACTGGGCGAAGAAAACCTGTACCGCGAGGAGAAATATGCTGCTAAATACGAAATAAATATGCTGCGCTGCATATTTTGCGGCTTGTGCGAAGAAGCTTGTCCAAAGGATGCCGTTTACCTGAGCGAAACAGTAGCACCTGCCGATTACGCACGTAAAAAGTTTATATACACTAAAGAAGATTTGCTGATACCCAATCCCGTGACCGAACCGGAAGCATATGCAAAAGCAAAGGGATTAGAACCGAATGAAAATAGATTAACTGGAAAACGATAATCATTTTCAATATTTCATCCCGACAAGTCGGGGCAAACAGACCAACTTAGATGAGCATTACTGAAATACTTTTCTGGTTTTTAAGCGTACTGACACTTGTAAGTGCCATTATGGTGCTGATAAGTAAAAATCCGGTGCATAGTGTATTGTGGCTGATTGCAACTTTCTTTGCTATTTCGGGGCACTATATTTTGCTGAATGCCCAATTCCTTGCTATTGTAAACCTGATTGTATATGCAGGCGCCATCATGGTGTTGTTTTTGTTTGTTATTATGCTCATGAATCTGGATGTAGCCATTGAACCAAAACGCAGCATGTGGATGAAGTTTGCCGGCGTAATATCCGGTGGTTTGTTGCTTGCTGTGCTGCTTTCTGTGGTGCGTACTTCTGTAGATTTAACCAACAAAACAGCACAGTTAAATACCGGGGATATAGGATTGATTAAAAACTTAGGGCATACTTTGTTTACCCAATATGCTGTGCCATTTGAGGTAAGCAGCATATTGTTTTTAAGCGCTATGGTGGGCGCAGTAGTTATAGGAAAAAAGAATTAAACGCCCCGCCCCTAAAGGGTGAAAGGCAGAAAACATTTTTAACTTTTAAAGTTCCTTTGGGAATTTAAAGCTTATGCCAATTCAATACTATATCGCCTTATCGGCAACATTGTTTTGCATCGGGATTGTTGGTGTGCTTACGCGGCGCAATGCTATCGTCATTTTCATGTGTATCGAGCTAATGCTGAATGCCGTGAATTTGCTGCTGGTGGCGTTTTCTAAAATGCAGCCTGTTGCAGCCGCAACGAATACTGCCGCACGCAATGCAGCCAATGTGGGTATTGATGGGCAAATATTTGTATTCTTTATTATGGTAGTAGCAGCGGCAGAAGTGAGTGTAGGATTGGCTATTATTGTAATGATGTATAGAAACACCCATTCGGTGGATGTGAATTTTTTGAATCGCCTGAAAAATTAAGGAGGCGCAGCCCCGGCCCTAACAGGAGAAATACCGGCGGCACTTCTAACTATAAAAACTCCCGCGGGGGCTTATGAATTTAGTTTACTTAGTACCATTATTTCCGCTGCTTGGTTTTCTCATCAATGGATTGCTGAGAAAATCATTGTCCAAATCATTAATTGGCATCATTGGCAGTGGTGCTATACTCGCTTCTTTTATTGTAAGTATTCTTTTGTTTTTGCAGGTAAAAGAGCAAGGTGCTTTGCCGGTTGAACCCTTATTTACCTTTATTAATACAGGTACTTTTAATATCGGTTTTGCTTTTCAGGTTGACCAGCTTTCTACTATATTTTTATTAATCATTACCGGTGTTGGTTTCCTCATTCATGTATATTCTACTGCTTATATGCACGATGAAGAAACGAAGCATTTTGGCAGATACTTCGCTTATCTCAACCTTTTTGTTTTCTCCATGTTATTGCTTGTGTTGGGCGCCAACTATCTCATCATGTTTCTCGGCTGGGAAGGTGTGGGATTATGTTCGTATTTATTGATAGGTTTTTGGTTTAAAGTGGATAACTACAATGTGGCTGCAAGAAAAGCTTTTGTAATGAACCGCATTGGCGATGTTGGCTTCTTGCTCGCTATGTTCTGGTTGCTACAAAAATTAGGCACCCTCAATTATGCAGATGTTTTTGCTAATTATAAGAACTTAAGCGGAACTGATATAACCGGCATTACTTTATTATTATTTCTGGGCGCAGCCGGTAAAAGCGCACAAATACCTTTATATACGTGGCTGCCCGATGCAATGGCCGGCCCTACGCCGGTATCTGCACTCATCCATGCCGCAACAATGGTTACTGCCGGTATTTATATGATAGCCCGCAGCAATATTTTATATACACTGGCTCCGCTTACCGAAAATGTAGTAGCCATCATCGGTTTGGCTACAGCTATATTGGGCGCAACGATTGCATTGAAGCAAAATGATATTAAAAAAGTGCTGGCTTACTCTACTGTTAGTCAGCTTGGTTATATGTTTTTAGGATTGGGTGTTGGGGCTTATACCGGCGCAGTTTTCCATGTAATGACACACGCTTTTTTCAAAGCCTGTTTATTCCTCGGCGCAGGCTCTGTTATTCATGCAATGAGCGGCGAGCAGGACATGCGCTATATGGGCGGGCTGAAAAAGTGGATGCCTATTACTAATATTACGTTCCTGCTTTCTTGCTTAGCCATTGCAGGCGTTCCGCCTCTCTCCGGTTTCTTTAGTAAGGATGAAATTTTAGCTGCGGCAGACTTACACAATCCCGTTTTGTATTGGGTTGGTGTTGCGGGTGCATTAATGACCGCATTTTATATGTTCCGTTTGTATGCCGCTACTTTCCTGGGCAAGTTTAGAGGTACGCACGAGCACCATCTGCACGAAAGTCCTGCTGCTATGACCATCCCATTGATTGTGTTGGCAATCCTTGCAGTTGTTGGCGGCTTTATTGGTATTCCCGAAGTATTTGCAAAAGATGCGCACTGGCTCGAGCACTTCTTGGCGCCTGTATTTGCACAATCAAAAGCGCTGCAGCCAGAGCATTTGGGCGATGCTACACACGAGCTAATGTTAATGGGCATTGTAACCGTGTTAAGTATTGTAATGATCGTATGGGCATGGCGTAAATACAGCAAGTATCAGCCCGCCGCAGAAGAGGAAACCGGGCTGGGCAAAGTGCTGGAAAATAAATGGTATGTGGATGAAGCTTATAACGCCGCAGTTGTAAAGCCGGTAAATAGCTTTGGCGGCTTCCTTAAAAATGTAGTTGAAAAGTCTGGCATAGATGGCATAGTGAATGGTGCAGGCCGGTTTGTGCAGTATTCTGCACGGCAATTACGCTTGCTGCAGAGCGGGCAGGTAGGCAGTTACCTTCTGTTCATGGTGCTCAGTATTGTGGTGTTGTTCCTGATATTCTGGAATCAGGGAATCATCATTGCTTTTATTCAAAAAATATTTTAAGATCTCATCCAAACCTTTCTTCACTGGAGAAGGGTAAGAAGTAAATAGATATGATTGCACTTTTTTTGATACTGATACCATTATTTGCCGGACTTGTAGCTGTATTTGTAAACAGCGGAAAAGGGGCTAAAGGATGGTCACTCATTGCTTCGTTTGCAACACTGGCATTAGCTATTCTATCTGTTTATTCAACCAACCACAACCAACTGTTTTTTAATGGTGCGTGGCTTCCGCAAATGGGCAGCAATTTTAGCCTGTCGCTGGATGGAATGAGCAAAATGCTGGCATTGCTCAATGCCATAGCATTGCCTATTATTATCATCTCTACTTACAGGAATGATTATAAAAATCCAGGCCGCTTTTACAGCCTCATGCTGCTGATGCAGGCTGGCATGATGGGTGTGTTTTTGGCATCGGATAGCCTGTTATTTTATTTCTTTTGGGAACTGGCATTGGTACCGGCCTACTTTCTTTGCTCTATGTGGGGCGGCGAGCGGCGCATACCTGTAACCTTTAAATTTTTCGTTTATACGTTCTTAGGCTCGTTGCTGATGCTCATTGGTATTTTGTATTTATATTTTAAAACGCCGGGCGCACACTCTTTTGCACTGCAGGCATTTTACGACTTGAAGCTCACACAAGCAGAGCAAAACTTTGGCTTTTGGATGTTTTTTATTGCATTTGCCATTAAAATGCCCATTTTCCCTTTTCATACCTGGCAGCCCGATACATACGAGCAGTCAACCACTGCCGTTACTATGATGTTGAGTGCTATAATGGTAAAGATGGGTATTTACGCAGTAATTCGCTGGTGTGTACCTGTATTTCCGTTGGCTGTTGCAAAATTTGATGGACTTGTTGTGGTACTCAGTGTTATAGGAATTATATATGCTTCACTCATCGCTATCAGGCAAGATGATATGAAGCGTTTGATCGCTTATTCTTCCATAGCCCATATTGGACTAATGAGTGCCGCCATCTTTGCCGGTAAAGAAGCCGGGCTGCAAGGGGTAATGATCCAGATGTTCAACCACGGCATTGTAGTATTGGGTTTGTGGATAGTTGCCGATGCAATAGAACAACAATTTGGTACGCGCAAGTTCAGCCAGTTGGGCGGTTTGGCACAAAAGGCGCCGGACTTAGCAATTTTATTTGTAGTAATGGCTTTTGCTAATATATCGTTACCGCTAACCAATTCGTTTGTTGGTGAATTTTTGATGTTAAATGGATTATTTCAGTACAATTGGATTGCTGCGGCCGTTGCAATCGTTAGTATTATACTCGCTGCAGCTTATACATTGAGTATGGTGCAAAAAATATTTTACGGACAAACATCCGAATTGACTATGCAGGCAAGAGATAGCGCTGCCAGCGTGAATGTAGCATTGGCAGTATTGGTGGTGCTGATATTGTTCTTTGGGGTATATCCGCAACCGATGATTGAGTTAACGAGTGATACGGTAAAGACCTTATTGGCGCAGGTAAAAACATTTTAAATTTTATTGTAGGTAAGCAATATGAATGCAATCATACTTTCGGTTATTATAGGTGTCGTTATGATGTTCTGCTCTGTTTTTGTGCCTAATAAAAACAGCTATCGTCATATTGCAAGTATTGGCTTAGTCTTACTGCTCGCTGGCAATATTGCCGAAATGCACGGCTTTTCGCTTTTTCATATCAATACCAAAGGCATGCTCAGCTACGACAACTTTGGTCTTTTTTTCAACACTATTGCCATTGCCTCTACCTTAATATATGTGCTGCTTTCCGGCCGTGATATACAAAAGATTGGCACCTATGTAGCGGAATACTTTGTATTGATTTTTTTTGTGCTGTGCGGCATTGCTATTTTATCTTCCTACAACAACTTATTAATGCTGTTTTTAGGTATAGAAATACTGTCTATTCCGCTATATATTTTAACCGGTAGCGATAAGCGCAATATGATGAGCAATGAAGCCGCGCTGAAGTATTTGTTAATGGGTTCTTTTTCTACCGGTTTAATGCTTATGGGCATTGCACTCATTTATGGTGCTACCGGCTCTTTTAATATCGAAGTAATACATGCCGCCAGCCCGCAACAAGGCGCTAATGGTATGTCTGAGTTATCGGTTTCTTTTTTAGAAATCATGGGTATGCTATTGCTGATGGTCTCTATTGGTTTCAAAGTATCGGCAGCACCTTTTCATTTCTGGACGCCCGATGTGTACGATGGCGCGCCGGCAGTAATTACTTCTTTTATGGCAACCATTGTAAAAGTGGCTGGCTTTATTGCTTTTATCAAACTGTTCGATGCCCGCATGTTGGGCACCAGCGTAGAGACCAACAAACTTATTGGCGTTGACTGGAAATTGCTTTTTGCTATCATCATCATTTGTACTTTGCTTGTTGGTAATGTAACTGCCGTTTTTCAGCAGAGTGTAAAACGTATGCTGGCTTACTCCAGTATTGCGCAGGCTGGCTTTATGCTGTTTGCTTTGTTTAGTATGAATGATGTTGCCAAAGAAGGTATATTGGTGTATTCCGTTGCCTACAGCCTTGCAACCATTGGTATTTTTGCCATATTGGTAAAGATGAAAGACTTTACTTTTGAAGGCTATAATGGACTGGGTAAAACGCAGCCGGTACTTGCTTTTACCAATACCATTTTCCTGTTGTCACTTGCAGGTATTCCGCTCACAGCGGGCTTTTTTGCCAAGTTTTTCATGCTGGAATCTGCTATTAAAACCGGTACTTACCTGTGGCTGGTGATTGCAGCCGTGGTATTCGCAGCCATTAGCGTGTATTATTATTTCAGAGTAATACAAGCTATGTATTTCAAAGCCGGCGATGCGGCAGTAGTAGAAGCACCAACTATGTCTTTCAAAATTGGATTACTGCTGTTGGCTGCTATTATTATTTACTTTGGCATTTTTCCGCAGGCTTTATTAAGCTGGTTTTATTTCTAATTTGCTTACTACTCACGTTTGGTATATGGCCGTTGCATTGCAACGGCTTTTTATTTTTAACTTGGTATAACGCCACAAAAACTCTAAAACACAAAGAGTACAAAATATTAAGATATTATTGCATGAGTAACAAAGAAATAAGCGCCCAAATTTTGGATGTGGAAATGCCTGCCAAAAAGAAAGGAATATAGTTGCTGGTACACGAAAGTAAAAATGTATAAAAATCTTTGTCTTTGCGTTTTCGTAACTAAATCGGAATATGCCGGCGCTACCATTCAATTATCTTTGTAAAAAACCTTGTTTATGTGGCTCAACAATATTCTGGAAACCATTGGCAATACACCACTGGTAAAGCTGAATAAAATAACGGAAGACCTGCCTTGTACAGTGTTGGCTAAAGTGGAATATTTTAATCCTGGCAATTCCATCAAAGACAGAATGGCTGTAAAGATGATTGAGGTAGCGGAGCAGGAAGGAAAGCTAAAACCCGGCGGTACCATCATAGAAGGTACGAGTGGTAACACCGGAATGGGCTTGGCGCTGGCAGCCATTATCAAAGGCTACAAATGTATTTTTACTACTACCGATAAGCAAAGCAAGGAAAAGGTAGATATATTGAAGGCGGTAGGTGCTGAAGTAGTTGTTTGTCCTACCAATGTAGAGCCCGAAGACCCGAGAAGTTATTATTCTGTCTCCAAAAGATTAGCCACCGAAGTTCCCAATTCTTTTTATATAAATCAATACGATAATCTGGCTAACCGGCTGGCGCACTACGAGCAAACCGGTCCTGAAATCTGGGAGCAAACCGAAGGTAAAGTAACGCATCTCGTTGTAGCTACCGGCACTGGCGGAACAATAAGCGGCGCAGGAAAATATTTGAAAGAAAAAAATCCAAATATTAAAGTGTGGGCAGTGGATAGCTACGGCTCTTTGCTAACCAAATACTTTGAAACCGGTGAGATTGATATGAAAGAAGTGCACCCATACATTACCGAAGGAATAGGGGAAGACTTTGTGCCTCAGAACTACGATATGAGCGTGATTGATAAGTTTACAAAGGTAACTGACAAGGATGGTGCGGTAATGGCAAGGCGCATAGCTAAGGAAGAAGGTATATTTGTTGGATACAGCGCCGGCAGTGCATTGCAGGGCTTATTTCAACTGAAAGACAGCTTGAAAAAGGATGATGTGGTCGTAATTATTTTCCATGACCACGGCAGCCGCTATGTAGCAAAAGTGTACAACGACCAATGGATGATGGAGCGGGGCTTTTTGGATGTAAAAACATTTAAAGACATTATTAATGGGCGCGGTACAAAAAGATTAATAACTGTGCAGCCAACCAATACGGTTGCCGAAACCGTAGAACTGATGCAGCAATATGATATAGAACATATCCCGGTTATGAATGGCAATGGACCAATTGGTTCGGTGAGTGAAAATGGCTTGTTTCAAAAAGTGTTTAATAATCCGGATATTAAAAGCGAAGCAGTTGAAAATGTAATGGAAAAGCCATACCCGCTGGTAGCTTTTGAAACGCCGGTAGAAAGATTAAGCAGCCTTATTACTAAAGAAAACGGAGCAGTGTTGGCAAAAGACGAAAAAGGCGATTACCACATTGTAACGAAATATGATGTGCTGCAAAGCCTGGCGAAATAGCGTATTATTAATACAGTTTTACATTCAGCCTGTCATTCCTCAATTGCTGCCAGCAGGAAGACAGCTTCAAAATCACCGCAACGGCGGCTTTGTGCGGAATTTGTGGACTGTAGACTGTAGTAAATTCAAATTGGATGCTACAGTTAAGTGCACATTTTAGCGGCATTTGTGCAATGATGGGCTGATTGCGCTGAGACTACTTTTATTAAAGTGTATTCAGGGGATGTTTTATAAAACATTCAGTATGGTAAAACGATGTACCCCATTAGTTGCATCATAAGTAATATGCAGATTATTCGTATCCACAATTTTCTTTACAATGGCTAACCCAAAACCATTGGACGGTTCTTCGCTGTTGTTGGCACTGTTAAAACGGGTAAATAATTTTTCTTTTGGAATAGATGGTTGCATACTGGTGTTGCTGATAGAAAAGCTATTTGTATTGGTTTTAATTTCAATTGTTCCACCTTTATAATTGTATTTAATAGCATTACCCAAAAGATTGGAGATGAGTGAGTCTGCCAGCAATGAATGCAAAGCTGTTTTAAAATCTTCTTCAAAGTTTGTCTTTATTATTATTTGTTTATCCTTAATAAAAGCATCAAAAAGTGATAAATATTTCTCACTTACTGCTTTAAAAGATACGGCTTCGCCCGTTTCGTATTGATTATTTTCAATTTTTGCCAGTAGCAGCAAGCTTTGGTTTAATTTACTTAACCGGTTTAAGGCATCCGTAGCCTGCAAAATAGCTTGCACCTGCTCTTCTTTTAAGTTGGCATCCTGCAGCAACAATTCCAATTTGCTTTGTGCACCTGCAATAGGCGTTTGCATTTCATGTGCTGCATTCTCTGTAAATTCTTTCATATTTACAAAATCCCTGTATATTCTGCCGGTCATATAGTTTAGCGCTGTATTTAACTCGTTAAACTCCTGTGTGCTGGTTTCTTCAAAGTAGATGGCTTGCATTTTTTGCAGTTCGGCGCCTCTTATTTTATGTAGCGAGCGCCGGAATGGCGCCCATAATTGCTTGCTGATTGCCCAATTGAAAATTAGAGTAGCAATAAACAGTCCTGCAAAAACGAAAAACATAATGCGGGTAACATCGGTCACCAAAGCTGCTTTTTGCTCCTGCGATTGCCGTATCGTAATGAGGTAAGGAATATTGCCAATAGCTATTACCTGCGACAACTGCCGGAACGGAATTTTTTCGCCTTGTGCATTATAGCCATATATGTTGGTAAGTGTGGCATAGGGAGTAGCGGCAGCATCGGTAGGGAAAATGGTGATATCGGGCGATTTTAAAATAAAGCTCGTTCCGTTTGCTGTTTCAGATTCCAGGTATTTTATCCATTCATATTCTTCGCTTATCAACTCTTTATCGCTGCGGCTGTTTATTTCTTTGCTAAATTTATTAAACAAATAAAAGCCGGCTACCGCCAATAAAGGAACCATAGCGGCTAAAAAATATAAAGTGGTTTTTGTAAGAAGCTTCATAAACGATGGAACTTAATGAAGTGAAAATGATGAAATACGCCCTTAAACCCACAGGACATAAAGCAGCACATTTTCTTTAAAGGATAGTTTATACATTAAGATTCTAAATACTTATTATACAAGCCTGTAAGCCTTTGTTCTTTCTGCCAAACGTTATCTGTTAGCTATTATCCTGATATCCAGACTATTATATTGATTTCAGATTAATGGCCAAACATCATGTATCTGTAAAACGATAGCCCGCACCATACGCCGTTTTTATATAATCGCCGCTGCCGGCATCTATCAGTTTTTTTCTTACATTTTTGATGTGGGTATAAATGAAGTCGTAATTACTTACGTGTATGTATTCATCGCCCCACACATGCTCGGCAATAGCTGCTTTGGTAAGCAGGCGGCGCTGGTTGGCAATAAAATATTCCAGCAACTGATATTCTTTATCGGTAAGCTCAACCGGCTTGTCGTTTACCATTACCCTTCGCGCTTCCGGTTCCAGTTTTATTTCATTAAATTTTATTGCTTTGCTGCCGCTAAATGTTCGCCGCCGGATAATAGCATTAATACGTGCCGTAAGTTCGGATAAATAGAAAGGTTTGGAAAGATAATCATCGGCGCCCAGGTCTAACCCATTCAGTTTGTCTTCCAACGAATTTTTGGCTGAAACAATAATAATTCCGGCTTTCGATTCCATGTACTTCAGTTCTTTTACAATATCCAAACCGCTGCCATAAGGCAAGCCAATATCCACTACAATACAGTCATATACAAACTCAGCCACTTTTTCTTTTCCTGTTTTAAAATCACTTACTGCCTCGCATACAAAACCCTGGTGTTCTAAGTATTGCACCATAGATTCCCGCAAGGTTGTATCATCTTCTATAATTAGGATTTTCATCAGTAAAAATTGCTTCGTTTCTCAATAACAAAAAACCCGCCTTTTATAGGCGGGCTTCATGGTTGCAGTATTCCTGTTTAATAAGAAAACCAATATTGCTGTCTTTACCTATTTCATCTTGCTATCGAACAAAGCCTTTAAACAAAGAATGAAACTGCTCATTTATTTATTCATCTCCCTCGCTGTTGAATTCATTTCTACCTCTATCTGGCTGCTGTTGATAATTGCCTGCAGCACCTTGCAAGGTAACCGTAGTTGTATTTTCGGCACCATTGCGCTTATAAGTTACTTCTATCTTATCGCCAGGACGAAGCGAAGAAATCTTGCCAACCATTTCAGTTCCGGTGTTAATAGCAGTGCCGTTGATAGCTGTAATAAAATCACCTTTTTCAATACCTGCTTTTTCGGCGGCGCTGCCTTGCGCAACTTCCATTACATATACGCCGTCACCATCGGGAATATTGTATTTTTTACGATCAGCATCGCTCATCTGGTCGCTACCAAATTGCACACCTAAATACGCTCTTTTCGCGCTGCCATATTTCACAATATCACTTGCAACACGGCGTACCAGATTGGATGGAATAGCGTAAGAATAACCTGCGTATGAACCCGTGGGCGAAGCAATAGCGGAGTTAATACCAATTAATTCACCACCGGTGTTTACCAATGCACCGCCACTATTGCCGGGGTTAACGGCAGCATCGGTTTGAATGAATGATTCTATAGGCGCCTCGCTATTTCGGCCGTTAATACCAATACTTCTTGATTTGGCACTTATAATGCCCGAAGTAACGGTGGTTTCGAGGTTTAAAGGATAACCAATTGCCAATACCCATTGACCAACCTTCACATCATCGGAGTTGGCGAAAGAAAGATAAGGGAAGTTGTTGCCTTCAATTTTGATAACTGCCAGATCGGTACTGGGGTCGGTACCAATTACTTTGGCTTTATAATCTTTTTTATCATTCAATGTAACGAGCAAACCATCGGCTTTCTCCACTACGTGGTTGTTGGTAACAATGTAGCCATCTTTGCTGATAAGCACGCCGGAGCCAGAACCTACCTGCCGTACATTGCTACCAGCATCAGCATTATCTTCTCCATCTTTGTACGACATGCCACCAAAACCATCAAAAAAACCGCTACCGTTTTGCGCAAAAGGATTAAAGCTTTGCTGCCTTGGCTGTTGCATTACTTTGATGTGTACTACGGCCGGCGTTGCAGATGCCGCTGCATTCTCAAAATTAACGGATGGCACTATGGCATCTTTTTCCGTATATTTTGCAGGCTGAAAAATGTAATTAGCCGAAGGTTTGATGGAAGCCAGCAAATCTCCATTTTCATATTTGCCATACACCCATACGCCGCTAATGGCAGTGGCTGCACTTATCGCGGATACAGCAATCAATTGTTTAAATGTCATGTTTCTAATAGTTTTTTGTTTTGTACACCAAAAGTGAGTGGCACTTATGAAGCAATTCTGTAGAAAACTGTAAAGCTGGTGTTAAACGTGGAGGGCAGGGAAATGAAGTGTTTGGAGAATAGGGTATTGATGCAAAAAGAGTTTGTAGTAAGAGGAAAGCGATTTATATAAAAATACAGGTAGATATATAAGTATTAACCCAGATATACCTGATGCCATCAGCTAACCCCCGAAGCATTTAAGTTCCGGATTGTTTTTGTTTAATAAAAAATGGTTTAGAAATTTTTGTTTGGCAATAGTTGGCGCATGAACATCATCCTGCTGTAGCAAAGCGCTGACAGGATTTAGAACCCTGTCAGCGTTTATTTTTTCTGAAAAACAGCTTTTTAGTTAGGCTTTATCCAAAGCCTGCATAATATCTGCAATAATATCATCGGCATGTTCCAGACCTGCGGATATTCTTATTAAACCGGGTGTGATACCTACTGCCAATCTTTCTGCTTCGGTAAGTTTAGAATGGGTGGTACTTGCCGGGTGCGATGCAATACTGCGCGAATCGCCGAGGTTAGATGTTAAGGAAAGCAGTTCCAAAGCATCCAGAAAATTTACGCCTTTTTCAATGCCACCCTTTATTTCAAAACACAAAATACCGCCACCTGCTTGCATTTGCTTGATGGCAATATCGTATTGCGGATGACTGGGCAGAAAAGGATATTTAACCCAGGCTACTTTATCATTTTTTTCTAAGACCTGCGCTATTTTTATTGCATTTTCGCAATGGCGTTGCAGGCGTACGTCCAGTGTTTCCAGGCTTTTGCTCAATATCCATGCATTAAAAGCCGACATCGCCGGACCTGTATTGCGGCAGAACAAATAGATTTCTCTTATTAAATCTTTATTACCAACTACAACGCCACCCAGCACACGCCCTTGCCCATCCATCCATTTGGTGGCAGAATGTACTACGAGATGCGCTCCATAAGCCATAGGCTGTTGCAACAGCGGTGTAACAAAGCAATTGTCCACATTGAGAATAATGTTGTGTTTTTTTGCAAATTGTCCCGCCCATTCCAGGTCTATAATTTCCAACTGCGGATTGGTAGGCGTTTCTAAGTACATCATTTTGGTGTTGGGCTTCACCGCTTTTTCCCATGCTTCTTTGTCATTTGCCGGCACCATCGTGTATTCAATGCCATAGCGCGGAAAATATTTGGTAACAATAGTAAAGGTGCTGCCAAATACCGAACTGCAACACAGTAAATGATCGCCTGCCTTTAGCGGCGCAATAAGGCTGGCAAACACGGCTGCCATGCCCGAAGCCATTGCAAAGCCCGCCTCTGCGCCTTCCAGCGCGCATACTTTAGCTACAAATTCATCTACTGTTGGATTGCTGTAACGACTGTAAATATTGGCATCATTTTCTTCGGTAAAGGCGCCGCGCATAGTATCCGCATCCTCAAACGTAAAGCTGCTGGTGAGATACATAGGTGCAGAGTGTTCCATGTGCTGCGTCTGGGTAGATCGCATGCGTACAGCTTTTGTTTGCGGATGCCAGTTGTTTTTATCCATTCTTTATTATGAGTTGTTAAATTGTGAATTGTTAGTTGTGAGTAGTGAATATGAGTGTGGAGTTGTGAGCAGTGAGTACTTTATGTGAATTGCCAATGGTGAATGGTGAGGAAAGCCTGTTCTCACTTTTTACCTTTTATTGCTCACCCTATTCTTTTACTTACAATTAATAATTCTCACTACTCACAAACCTGCCATTCCCGTTCATGCTGTTTGTACAGCAGCTACATCATTCACTAATACTTTGTACTGAATGTTGGTGCCGGCTGCAATTAGCGTAGCCGCTACGCTGCAATACTTTTCTATAGATAAGTTGGCTGCACGCTGTGCTTTGGCCGGTTCTACATCACCATAAATATGAAATTCTACTTCAATATCCTTCCACAAAGATGGTTCTTTGCCGTGTTCGCGCTCACCGCGCACTACCATTTTGTAGTCAGTAACTTTTTGTCGTTGTTTATTTAATATACTAATCACATCTATAGCGCTGCAACCTGCAAGCCCCATCAGTAATAATTGCATTGGACGCGCACCATAATTTTTACCCCCACTTTCGGGGCTGGAATCTATTTGCACGCGGTGACCATTGGCATCTGTAGCTACAAAGCCATACTCCAACTGCTCGCGTGTAAGTTCTATTGTTTGCATATAAATACAGAATTTGGTGTGCGAAGTTAGGCATTTAGCGCCTTTGCTCTTTTATCGTGCAAATGCTGCGCTATTTTTGCAGGCTTTTTTACAATTGTTTGATATGGATTGGCTTCTACTAATTATTGCGGGTCTCCTGGAAATAGGTTTCAGTATTTCGTTGGCAAAAATGAAAGATACCACCGGCTCTCCATTTATTTTCTGGACGGTACTATTTTTAGTATTCCTTTTTGTAAGCCTTTGGCTGATGTATAAAGCAGTGGATACCATACCGGTAGGCACCGCTTATGCAGTATGGACCGGCATCGGCTCGGTAGGTACGGTGATTGTTGGCATTCTATTTTTTAATGAACCCGCCGACTTCTGGCGGCTGTTTTTCATTTTTACGTTAATCGCTTCTGTTATTGGGTTAAAAGTCGTTTCAGATTAATGTTGTTTGTTCAGCTTTATTTCAAACAGCGCCGGCCAGCGCTTGCCGGTAATGTATAAAGCATCTTTAGTGCTGTCGTAAGCAATGCCGTTCAATACATCCTCATTAGGATCGTTGAGTGTAATGCCACTGTTTTGTACTAAGTTCTGCAAGTTTATTTGTCCAACTACCTGACCGCTTTGAGGATCAATTTTTAGAATAATATTCTCAAACCAAACATTGGCGTAAATGGCTCCGTTTACATATTCCAGTTCATTTATTTTTCCCACCGGACCATAATTGTTAGTAACGCTTACTGTGTTTACTATTTGAAAATTATCCGGGTTTACAATGTACAGATTGCTGCTGCCTGTGCTGATAATGAGGTGCTTGCCATCTGTAGTCATGCCCCAGCCTTCGTAGGGCCAATTAAACTCCTGAATTTTTTTGAAGGTTGTTAAATCGTACACATATACTTTGTGCTGCTGGTAAGTAAGCTGATAAATTTTACCGTTTAAAATGGCTATGCCCTCACCAAAATCTGTTGGCAGCATTTTAGATTCCTGTACAATTTTTCCATTGTTGAGGTCGGTTTTTACCAGGCGGCTTTTATTTTCCAGTCCCGTACTTTCGTACAGGTGATCATTATGCCATATCAATCCTTCGGTGAAGAAGGAAGTATCGTGCGGATACATTTTTACTACGGAATAATTAATAGCCGGCGGGGGCGGATTGCTGTTATCTTCAACAGAAATATTGCCGCTATTAGTATCGTTGTTGTTGCATGCAACAAAGAGGAGTATAGAAAGGGCTGCCAGAAATTTTTTCATACAAAAAAATGAACGGGGCAAATGTAGCAATGCAAGTATTAATATAATGTTGGAAATTTATGGTTCTATTGAACTGAAGATTATCCGGTCATTCTTTACGAACAGGATTATTTTCTTTTTTCGATTCTTTCAATTTTCTCTTAGCTGCCAAAATGTATATGCTTAAGTTTAATTCATAGCCAATCAACAGCATTAATGAATTAAGAAAAATAAGCAGCATGATGATGATCAGCGAGCCAATCGAACCATATACTTTATTGTAATTGGACATGTTTTGCGCCCAAAAAGAAAAAAGAGAAGTAATTGCGATCATAAGTATGGCGGCAATAACAGCACCAGGTGTAAACAACTTGCGCCTGATGGTATAAGAAGGCGCATATTTATAAATATAACCAATAGCATATACAAACAAAAAGAAGCCGACCAGTAGCCGGGAATTTTGAATAATAGCTTGCAATGTGGCATTATGGATATTGAGCCACGACATGATTTTACCAAACATATATCCTTGTCCCACCGAAATAAGGATGGTGCCAATAATCAGTCCGATAAGCATACTGATCAAGCGAATGGCACGCAACCTTTTTTTGATGAAATTGGTCTTCCTTTTTTCATTTAGCGAACGGTCAAAAGCGCGAATAACGCCCATCATGGCGTTGGATGCTGTAAAGACCACCAGTAAAAAGCCTATAGAAATAAGTCCGGTAGTATTATTTTTAAAAAAGTCATTCAAAAGCTGAACCAGCACTTTTTTAGTGTCGGAGCTAGGTGTAAAATCTCTTACAAAATGCAGCAATTCTTTGTACACCTGCTGCGAGCCGGGCACAATAGGTACCAGGGTGCATAAAAAAAGCAGAATGGCCGGAATGGCCATTACTAAATTGAAGGAAATAGCTGCGGCGCGGATGTTTAAACCATGTTGTTTTATTTGTGCAGCCAGTACAGAAAATACATCGTATAAGCAGATGCCCTGAAAGCCTGGCAGCGTATGCCTTTTGCTCCATTCCCTGATGAATGAAACAGGACCCGAAGTGAATAATATGCGTTCCAGTTTTATCAAGGCTTATTGTGCTTTTTGCTTCGCGGCTACACGCTCGTTCAGCGCCTGCTGGTACTGCTTGGCATACTGCTGGTGCTGGGCATAATTGCTGCTGAACTGGTGATAGCCGCTGAAATCGCTTTTAGCTACAAAGAAAAGATAATCTGTGGAAGGAGCATTCAATACCGCATCAATCGTTTTTTCCGAAGGCGTGCAAATTGGCCCGGGCGGCAAGCCAGCATTGCGGTACGTATTGTAAGGCGATGCTACCTGCAAATGCCCGTACAAAATTCTTTTCAATGCAAAATCTTTTAGCGCAAATTTGATGGTCGGGTCGGCACCCAGTGGCATGCCTTTTTTGTAACGATTGATATAAACAGAAGCAATTTCGCCTTTCTCATCATTTTTATTGGTTTCTTCTTCCACAATAGATGCAAGCGTATAAACCTGTTTTGGTGATAATCCCAGGCTATCGGCTTTTGCAAGGCGGCGGTCTTCGTGCCAGAACTTGTCTCTTTCTTTATCGAGGCGCTGCAATATTTTTTTTACCGAACTATTCCAGTTGATAATGTAAGTATCCGGGATAATAAGCGTAAACAAGGTATTCGTATCCACACCTAATGGCTGCAAAGAGTCATTACTGGTTAAAAATTGTAAGGCTTGCGCCGAATCGGTAGAAAAATTTTTGCCAACCAGTTTTGCCAGGTCGTTTGAGGTGCGCAATTTATTAATGACCAACCGGGCAGGCGCCTGCACATTGTTGCGCAACCGGCGTGCAAGGTCTATCAGGCTTTCCCCTTTTTCTATTTCAAAGCGTCCGGGCTTCAGCCGGTTCCAAACATTCATCCGGTCGGCGAGTATATTGAAGAGCCACAGGTTTCTTATATAATTACTATCCTGCAACTGCTGCTCAATTTGCTGCTTCGGCGGCAGAGAATCGTACGCATATATGTACTTCGATTTTGCATCAAATGTAGTGGCACTGCCAAACACCATCCAGGCGAATATGCAGCCTGCGATAATAGTTACAATAAACAGTAGGAGAATAATTTTTTTCATGCTAAAAAAATATAGCAAATAACAGGCAGTAAAAGTAAATTAGTTGTTATACATAAACTATTTATTGCGCTAATGTAACAACACATAATAATGCAGGTAAATAAAGCTCCGGCAACTAATAGTTTATAGACCTATATACCTGAATACCGCAGCATCCGGACTAGTGAACCTGTAAACTTATGCTTACTGCTTATTTCCATAAATAGATTGCCGTACGGGTTCGGGTACAAAGGAACTGGCGTCGCCGCCGTGGCGTATTACGTCTCTTACCAGGGTAGAGGCAATTGAAGTAAACTGTGGTGCGCAGGTAAGAAAAATAGTTTCGATATTGTGGTCGAGGCTGCGGTTCATATCAGCAATTACTTTTTCGTATTCAAAGTCGCTTACATAGCGAATGCCGCGGAGTATGTAGGTAGCATTTACGCTTTTGCAGCAATCCACAGTTAAACCTTCATAAATCAAGGCATCTACACGCGGCTCGTCTTTATAAATTGTTTTTATCCATTCCAGCCGCTGCTCCTCACTGTACATGGGCTGTTTATTGGCATTTTTACCAATGCCAATAAACATTTTATCAAAAAGGCTAAGGCTACGGTTAATAATATCTATATGCCCCAAAGTAATGGGATCGAAAGTGCCGGGAAATAAACAGATACGCGACATGTGATGAGTTTGTGAATGGTGAATTATCAGTTGTGAGTAATAATGGTGAATAGCGAATGGTCAATAGTGAATGAAAATGGATAAAATGCTATTGTAGATGTGGGACATTTGGTTGAATAAAAATGTAAATCAACCATTAATTAAACTAACCTTCTAAGCGCGCTCCTGTGGAGCGGACTTGGGTGAGGTCTTAATCTCTGTCTGCCAGCAAATACAAAGCCGCCATGCGCACCGCTACCCCGTTTTCTACCTGGTTGAGAATAATGGAATGTGGGCCATTGGCTACATCGCTGTCCAGTTCCACCCCGCGGTTGATTGGTCCCGGATGCATAATCACAATTTCTTTGTTGAGGCTGTCCAGCATTTTTTTATTAATACCATACGCCAAACTGTACTCGCGCAAGGAAGAAAACAAGGGTTGGTTCATGCGTTCTAATTGAATACGAAGCACATTAGCCACATCGCACCATTGCAATGCCTTTAGTACATTGTATTCTACCCGCACGCCCAAGGCTTCGCTAATGTATTTTGGAATGAGTGTTGGCGGTCCGGCTACGGTTACGTCAGCGCCCATTTTAGTAAGTAAATAAATATTGCTAAGCGCTACACGGCTGTGCATAATATCACCAATAATTGCCACTTTCAAACCTTCGAGCGAACGATTGAGTTTCTCCTGCATGGAATACGCATCGAGCAATGCCTGCGTGGGATGTTCATTAATCCCATCGCCTGCATTGATGATGGCTGCCGGTATGTGTTTTGCCAAAAAATGCGGTGCACCGCTGGCGCTGTGCCGCATTACTACCATATCTACCTTCATGCTCAAAATATTGTTGACAGTGTCCAGCAACGTTTCGCCCTTGGCAACAGAAGAAGCACTGGCAGTAAAGTTGAGCGAATCGGCAGATAAGCGTTTTTCTGCCAGTTCAAAAGACATGCGTGTGCGTGTAGAGTTTTCGAAAAACAAATTTACCACCGTTACATCGCGCAACGACGGGACTTTCTTTACAGGACGCTGTAAAACTTCTTTGAACTGTGCAGCGGTAGATAAAATAAGCGCAATATCTTCTTTGGCAAGATCTTTAATGCCCAGCAGATGTGGCGTGGATAGTTTCATTAAAAAGCGAAGATAAAAGATTTAAGAAAACAAGAAGCAAGATTCAGGAAACAAGAGAAATAATGAACAAGAGAGGAGACAAGATTTAAAACAAGGAGCAGGTGAAGAGGAAATATTATACAGGTTTTTTAATAATGGCAGAAGGAATTTTCCTTCTTTATTCTGCTTCATCAGGCAAGGCTGTTCTGTGCTTCTTCATATAATAAAATCAATTTTAGCAGTGTATGCTTTCCTTTTGCTTCACGGCGGCGATCCTGCGGTTCATTTTTTCATCTGCAATGCCTAAGCTATCAGCAGGTTCTATGTAATTGGCATCAGCAGAGTTACTAGCTCTTACCAGGTTTATTATATTCATTATTAATAATGTCCCATTTTAACTGCTGCAAAAAATGCTTATCCTTTCCGTGAATTTACAAAACCTGTCCTCCAACTCTTGTGACATAACTTTTAGCTGGTGAAATGTGTTAATTTTTAAATTTTATTTCTTTGACTATTTTCCCCGAACTGAACAGTCTTACACCTTATGACTTGCCTCTTGTATCTTCACATCAACACCACCTCATCTACCTCATGTTTTTCTTTCCAGTGTACCAGCACTTTTTGTGAAGGAAAAGTGTCTATGGTTTTGCCAACATAATCTGCCTGAATGGGAAATTCGCGGCTAAAGCGGCGGTCTATCAACACGCACAACTGCACTTTGGCGGGGCGTCCAAAATCCTGCAATGCATCCAAAGCAGCGCGGATGGTTCTGCCCGTCCACAGCACATCATCTATAATAATAACCTGTTTGTTTTCTATGCTAAAAGGAATATCGGTGGCATTGGGAATATGCAAATTGCTGCGCACATCATCGCGATAAAAAGTAATGTCCAGCTTGCCATAGTGAATAGCTGAAGGGGTTACTAAATTTTTTAATTCATACACAATCCTATCGCTCAGGTAAATGCCTCTCGGCTGAATGCCGATAAGCACCGTTTCTTGCAAGCTGAGGTGATCTTCCAACACCTGGTGCGCCAGCCGCTTTACGCTCAACGCTACCTGCTGTTCGGTTAATATTGATTTCAAAACGGTATAAATTTTTGGATAAAAGTAAAGGAAACAAGAGCAACGAGCAAACGAAGCGCCGCATAAATAAAACAGGTGTCATTTTTGTTCTTTCTACCAGATTACATGCATTTCTATTTTTACAGCATAAGTATTACGTTGGATCGTAAGTAGTTTTTTATCTACCTTATTACCTTAATAAAAAGGAATAATACACTATTCAATGCTTTATTGGCTTGTAGTTATTGGAAATAAGGTTGGTCTTCTTCTTTGTAATGGCATTTTACTAAGGCAATAAGGTCTTTTTCCTTATGAATTGCATCTTCAGGGAGAAGTATTAGAAACGTAATTGAAAATGCATACATTTTACACAGTTTATCACCTTATTTGCAATTACTTAAATATCTTCAACTAAATTTTTATCGTATGAAAAACATCATTCAATGGTTGCTTTGCCTTTTGCCAATTGCTGCTTTAGCACAGGACAAAGGGGTACATTTTGAGCAAGGGCTTACGTGGCAGCAGGTACAGGCAAAAGCCAAAGCTGAACATAAATATATTTTTATGGATTGCTTTACTACCTGGTGCGGTCCCTGCAAATATATGAGTGCGCAGATTTTTCCGCAGGAGGCAGTCGGCGATCTGATGAATGCCAATTTCATCAATGTAGGTGTGCAACTGGACACTACCGACAGCGATAATGAGGAAGTAAAAAGCTGGTATGCCGCGGGACACGATATTGCCAAAGAATACGGGATAATGGCTTATCCAACATTTTTAATTTTTGACCAGAATGGCAAGCTTGTTCACCGCATTGTGGGTGCTGCGCAAACGGGTGACGAATTTATAGCTAAAGCTAAAGAAGCATTAGACCCTGCAAAGCAATATTATCCAATGCTGGCTAAATACAAAGCAGGACAAAAAGATTCAGCCTTCTTATACAACCTTGCTATGGCTGCCTTACACGCTTACGACGATAAAACCGGTTCGCAGATAGCAAACGACTATTTAGCAACGCAAAGCAATATTTATACCCCTAAAACACTTAACCTGCTGCAGGCTTTTACACAAAGCAGCAAGGACAAAGGTTTTCAGATAATGCTTCAAAACCCTGAAAAAGTAGATGCAGTATTGGGTAAAGGCGTTGCTGAAAATGGGGTTAACCGTATTATTTTTTATGAAGAAGTGGTGCCCGTATTATTTAACCGGTATGCACCTATTGCCGGCGAGCCGAACTGGAATAAGCTGAAAGATAGTGTGCAGTTAAAAT
Source organism: Ilyomonas limi (assembly GCF_005233845.1). Taxonomy (GTDB): domain Bacteria; phylum Bacteroidota; class Bacteroidia; order Chitinophagales; family Chitinophagaceae; genus Ilyomonas; species Ilyomonas limi. The sequence goes on along the minus strand of NZ_SZQL01000002.1, from coordinate 42,710 downwards.
ATCCCGCCAAGGCCAATGAAGTGATTGCCTATTCAAAGGTGCTTTTTTATATGAATCGCCAGCAGTGGAATGACTTTGGCCCAGCCATCGTTGCATATATGAAAAGCTATGGCGATAATGTATCGCAAGGCAATTTGAATGAATATGCCTGGACTGTTTTTCAAAACTGCAGCGATGAAAACTGCCTGCAAAGTGCGCTGGAATGGAGCAAACGTTCTTTTGAGAAGGAACAAAACCCGGCATATATGGACACATATGCCAATATCCTGTACCGTTTAGGACGTAAAGATGAAGCGATAGAATGGGAACAAAAAGCAATGGATTTGGTGGTAAATGAAGCCGAGAAAAAAGGCTATCAGCAAACTTTAGACAAAATGAAAGCCGGCGAGAAAACATGGAATTAAGTTTTTTCAAACCGCAATGGCGCTGAGGTGCAAAGGTGTGTTTGGAACAAAAGGCAAGTTGCTTTTTCATAAACGAGTCTATGGGCTGAGTTTTGCCCGGATAATTATTCTCGTATTCTTATTTACTGAATACTTGAATACTTGTTCCTTGTATCTTGTTTCCCGACTGTTATCTTTGCGGCTCTCAAATATTATTGCATGAAAATATTAGTTTGTATAAGTAAAACACCGGATACTACTTCAAAGATTGCTTTTAAAGAAAACAATACAAAGTTTGACGAGGCTAGTGTGCAATGGATTATCAATCCATACGACGAATGGTATTCGCTGGTGCGTGCTATTGAGTTAAAGGAAAAAGATGCCTCTATAACTATCACGCTTGTTCATGTAGGCGGTGCAGATAGCGATCCCATTATCCGCAAAGCATTGGCGTTAGGTGGCGATGAAGCCGTTCGCATCAATGCGCAAAGTGATGATACCTATTTTGTAGCAGCACAAATAGCCGAAGTGGCGAAACAGGGCAACTATGACTTAATTTTTACCGGTAAAGAAACAATAGATTATAATGCTTCTGCTATTGGCGGCATGGTAGCAGAATTATTGGATTTGCCCTATATATCATTAGCTACCAAATTTGAATTGAACAGCACAACGGCTGTGGTGACCCGCGAAATTGAGGGTGGCGAAGAAGTGGACGAAGTGGCTTTGCCTGCTGTTGTTAGTTGTCAGAAGGGGGTTGCCGAGCAACGCATCCCCAATATGCGCGGCATTATGGCTGCCCGTACCAAACCGCTAAAAGTGGTAGAACCTACCCCCATAGAAGCACTCACCAAAATAGTAAGCTACGAATTACCGCCTGCCAAAGCCGGTGTTAAAATGGTGCCTGCTACCGATATGGCAGAACTGGTGCGGCTGCTGCACGAAGAAGCAAGAGTTATATAAAAATGAGAAGCAAGAAAAAGATATTTAAGTTACAACTTATTTCTCACCTCTTATAATTGGCAATTCACTATTAAATACGCTCTTTTCATTTCCTTCACCATCTGCGGAGAAGAGTAGGGAAGAGGGCACAAATTCACAAAAAATGTCTGTTCTCATATTCGTTGACCAAGCTGAAGGTCAGATAAGAAAAGCATCATTAGAAGCATTAAGCTATGGCGTGGCCTTGGCTAAACAGATAGGCACTACCGCTAATGCTGTAGTACTGGGTAATTTGGCAAAAAATGCAGCCGATCTTGGCAGTTATGGCGTATCCAAAGTATATCACGGCGAAAGTGATACCTTCAACACAATGGATGCTCAGGCTTACACAAATGCCATCATGGAAGCTGTACAAAAAAGCAATGCAGAAGTAATCGTTTTCTCCCACAACCAAACCGGACGTGCTGTAGCGCCGCGCATAGCTGCAAAACTCAAAGCCGGGCTTGTTGCCGGTGCAGTGGCTTTGCCCGATACCAGCAATGGTTTTGCGGTGCGTAAGTCGGTTTTTTCTGGAAAAGCATTTGCCAATGTAGCCATCACTTCACCGGTGAAAGTAATAACCGTTAATCCAAATAGTTTTCGCATTGCTGAAACCGGCAGCGAAACCGCACAGGTAGAAAAATTGGATGCTACCGCCGATAATGCTAAGGTAAAAGCAGCCACCGTCAATAAAGTACAAGGCGAAGTACCACTTACTGAGGCAGAAATTGTAGTAAGCGGTGGTCGCGGAATGAAAGGGCCTGAAAACTGGGGCATCCTCGAAGACCTTGCGCATTCATTACATGCAGCATTGGCCTGCAGCCGCCCGGTAGCCGATGCACACTGGCGCCCCCACCACGAGCATGTGGGACAAACGGGTATTCAGGTATCACCAAATTTATATATTGCCGTAGGTATTTCTGGTGCCATACAGCATCTTGCCGGCGTAAACAGGAGCAAAGTGATGGTCGTGATTAATAAAGATGCAGAAGCACCTTTCTTCAAAGCGGCGGACTATGGCGTAGTTGGCGATTTGTTTGAAATAGTACCAAAACTTACAGAAGAAATCAAGAAGCTGAAAGGAGTATAACAAACATGTGAATTTATTCATTTTTAATAAGCGGTACTTTTCATTAAGTATCGCTTATTTATTGTTTAAAAGTATATAAAGTAGTATTTATTTTTATAATAAAACAGACATTTGACTTTTAAAACAAAACCAAAACATAAACAGATTTTATGATTCTTTTTGTAGTTGCTTATTTTGCTTACATCATTGCGATGGTGGTAGCCACCTGGAAAATTTATGAGAAAGCCGGTCAGCCAGGCTGGGCTGCTATTATTCCCTTTTACAACATTTATATTTTACTGAAAATAGTAGGTAAACCTGCATGGTGGTTGCTGCTGTTATGTATTCCTGTGGTAAATATTGTTTTTGGTATTTGGACGTATAATATACTTTCTAAAAGCTTTGGCAAAGACGAACTAACCACCTTGCTCATGTTTATCTTTGGTATAGGCATACTGCAACTGGGTTTTGGCGATGCGCAGTATCAGGGACCTTATGGCGATCCAATTGCTTTTCAAGCTTACAGCGGTGAGCATACCTTTGATTTTGAACAAACCGCTATGTAATAATAGTGTTTTACTGATACAAAAAGCAGTGCCTTTGCACTGCTTTTTGTTTTAAATATTGCTGATAAAACTTATTATAATCACACCTCTAAAACAAGTATTACAAAGTGTTTATTATTCGTCTTTGTACCCATTTGTGTATTTATAATATCAAAAGCAGATTATAAATTAGGTAATCATTAAATTAATTCCGGTCAGCATATCAATATCGCACATTATCTTCATCGCGTTTTAAAATTGTGAAGAACTGAATGAAAAATTTATTGTTACTGCTCTCCGTTACCGGATTAATAGCAGGATGTGCTACGCAAAAAAAATCCACTACAACTGCTGCTGCTAAGACCAATGTTCGCGCTACACCAGCCGGTGATACCACCAAACGATTGCCACCGCAAAAGATAGGCGCACCGAAACCTTACAACGAAGTAATTACCAGTAAAGCCATCACTAAGCCTGGCTTGTTTACCGTGCATAAAGTAGAGGAGAAATGGTATTTTGAAATACCGGACAGCCTGATGAACCGCGAAATCATTGCTATTACGCGCTACAGCAAAGTGCCCGGCGGCGCCGATGTGTATGGTGGCGAACTGGCTAATCAACAAACCATCGCCTGGGAAAAAGGTCCTAATAATAATGTCTTTTTGCGTGTAATTACTACTATTAATGTAGCTGATTCTTCCAATCAGATTTATAAAGCAGTTACCAATTCCAATCTCAACCCGATTGCGGGCGTGTTTGATATCAAAGCTTACGGCAAGGATACAACCGGCAAAGATTCTGCAACCGTAGTAATTGATGTTACTGATTTTTTCAGAGGAGATATTCAGGTGGTAAGCATCAATCCGTTTGATAAACGCGCTTATAATTTGTCCGGTCTCATCAGCGATAGGTCGTACATCGCTAACATCAACAGTTATCCTATCAATACCGAAGTGAAGACGGTAAAAACGTTCAATTCGGCGCCCAATTTTGGTGGATTTAGTGCCGGCCCATTTCCTTCTACTACTTTTCCGGCAGCCAGCGCAGCGGGAGCCGTTACTTTAGAAATTAATAATTCTTTTGTCCTGCTGCCTGCCACGCCCATGAATAAGCGCATGTTCGACCCGCGTGTAGGTTATTTTGCTGATGACTATACCAAGTATGGCGATGAACAACAGAAAGTAAAAAATGAAGTATTTGTGGTACGCTGGCGCTTAGAGCCAAAAGCCGAGGAAATGGATAAATGGAAGCGTGGCGAACTGGTAGAGCCAAAAAAGCCCATTGTGTATTATATTGATCCGGCTACGCCTAAAAAATGGCGTCCTTACCTGATAGCGGGTATCAACGACTGGCAAAAAGCATTTGAAAAAGCTGGTTTTAAGAATGCTATCATAGGCAAAGAATGGCCGGAAAACGATAGTAGCATGAGCCTGGAAGATGCCCGCTTTTCGGTAGTGCGCTATTTTGCTTCGAATATTGAAAATGCATACGGTCCCAACGTACACGACCCGCGCAGTGGTGAAATCATTGAAAGTCATATTGGCTGGTATCACAATGTAATGAAGCTGGTGCACGACTGGTATATGATACAAACTGCCGCCGTTGACCCCAAAGCCCGTAAAATGGAGTTTGATGATTCTTTGATGGGACAACTGGTACGCTTTGTTTCATCGCACGAAATTGGCCATACGCTTGGCTTGCGCCACAATATGGGCAGCAGCAGCACTACACCTGTTGAACTGCTTCGCAACAAAGCCTGGGTGGAAGCGCATGGACATACGGCTTCTATTATGGATTATGCCCGCTTTAATTATGTAGCCCAACCCGAGGACAGCATTACTGAAGCCGGCTTATTCCCGCGCATTGGCGATTATGACAAGTGGGCTATTCAATGGGGCTATGCTTATACGGGTGCTAAAAATGAAGAAGAGGATAAGAAGATTGTAAACAAATGGATTGTGGACAGCCTGAAAGCTAATCCGCGTCTATGGTTTGGTACCGAAACCAACCCCTACGATCCGCACTCACAAACTGAGGATTTGGGCAACGATAACATGAAAGCCAGTGCTTATGGCATTAAAAACCTGCAGCGCATATTGGCTAACCTGCCCGAATGGACAAAAGAAGAAGCAGATACATACGAGAATCTGGAGGACATGTACACGCAACTGGCATTGCAATACAACCGTTATATGTTTCATGTACTGAAAAATGTAGGTGGTGTGTATGAAGTTCCCAAAAGTATAGAGCAAAGCGGCGATGTGTATTCTCCCACACCAAAAACCACGCAAAAAGAAGCCATTGCTTTCTTAAACAAGCAGTTGTTTGAAACACCTACCTGGCTGGTAAACAGGGAGGTATTGAATAAATTTAGTAATCCTGTAACAGCAGAAACGGTAGGTAATATTCAAACGAACGTTATCAATAGTTTGGTTTCCAACTCGCGCCTGGGCCGGATGGTGTATAGTAGCTATCGCTTTGGTACTGCCAATACGTACAGCCCCGATGATATGCTCACCGATGCGGAAAGTGGCATCTGGAGCGAACTGGCTACTAAGAAACCAATAGATATGTACCGCCGCAATTTGCAAAAAACATACGCGGAAGCTTTGATAAATATATTGACGCCTTCTACCGGGATGATTACCATTAGTTTCGGATCCAGACCTGCTATTGGCGGCGGCGGCGTCAAATCAACCGATGTGGTATCCATTGCACGGGCACATTTAGTAGCATTGCGTAGCAGAATACTGGCTGCGGTACCGGGCACTTCTGATAAAATGAGCAAATATCATTTGCAGGATGTAGCTGAGAGAATCAAACAAGCATTGGAACCTAAATAATTGTATTTTTTTATATACAAGAGCCTGCCTTGGATAATGAGGCAGGCTCTTGTATTTGAATGATCATTTGTAAGTAAGTGCAGTAATGCATTCTCGTAACTTAGGATTTTATCTATTCTCTCTTAAACTTCCCAAACAAATTATAAAACAATCTCCTGCAACAAAATTACCTTTGTTCACTATCCATTTTTGCCCTACCTTTGCCGACCTTAATTTTGTGACCATGAATAACCGGAGAGCATTTGAAATTCCGTTTGTGGGTTTAAAGCCGGGCGTTCACGAGTTTCAGTACGAGATAGATGATAAGTTCTTTGCACCTTACGACGAACAGGATTTTACCAATGTGTACGCAAATGTAAAGCTCACATTGGACAAAAAAAATGGCTTCATGCTGCTGAAGTTTGATATAGACGGAACAGCAGATGCTGCCTGTGACCGTTGTGGCAACCCGCTCACCATGCGGCTTTGGGATGAGTTTAATATTGTGGTGAAAATGGTGGACGAGCCGCAAAAGATGAATGAGCAGGAAGAAGATCCTGATGTGTATTACATCAGCAAAACAGAAAGCCATTTGCATATTGCCGACTGGATTTACGAGTTCATCAACCTGAGCATTCCAACGCAAAAATATTGTCCTGAAGATGCAGAAGGTAAAAGTACCTGTAATCCGGAAGTGCTGAAGAAGCTGGAGCAGATGGAAAATGATACGGAAAAAGGAGCCAATCCGTTGTGGAAAGGCCTGGATCAGTTTAAAAACTTACAATAAACATTATTAGATATTTTAAATTTTAGGTTATGCCAAACCCAAAACGCAGACATTCGCAACAACGCAGCGCAAAGCGCAGAACGCATTATAAAGCCGAAGAAGTAACGCTGAGCAAAGACACCACTACCGGTGAAATGCACGTGCGCCACCGTGCGCATGTGAGTGAAGGAAAACTGTACTACAAAGGAAAAGTAGTATCGGAAAAAGCACCGCTGAAAGCATAAGGCAACACTTTTATTTTTTCAGCAATTATTATTAGCTTGCCGGCTATGAATATTGGACTGGACATGATGGGCGGCGATTATGCTCCCCTTGAAGCCGTTAAAGGCGTACATCAGTATTTGTCTGCCAGTGCACAGCCGGCAACACTATTTTGTATAGGCGATGAGCAGCAGGTGCAGCCATTACTAATTGAACACAACATTCCTGCAAACACTATACGGCTTATTCATGCGCCCGAAGTGATTGGCTACCACGAGCATCCTACCAAAGCGCTCAAAGAAAAACAGCAATCTTCCATTGCAATTGGTTTTCATTTATTAGCCTCCGGCAAAATTGATGCTTTTCTTAGTGCAGGCAATACCGGCGCCATGCTGGTCGGCACTATGTACACCATCAAAGCTATCGAAGGCGTACTTCGCCCCACCATTTCTACTATTGTTCCCAAACTCAACGGTGCTACCGGCTTGCTGCTGGATGTAGGCTTGAATGCCGATTGCAAACCGGAACAATTGAACCAGTTTGCCGTACTCGGCAGCTTGTATGCACAGTATGTACTAGGTGTTGATAGCCCTAAAGTGGGTTTGTTAAATGTAGGCGAAGAAGAAGGTAAAGGCAATTTGCTGGCGCAATCCACTTACCCGTTATTGAAAGAAAATGCCACCATCAACTTTGTGGGCAATGTAGAAGGCAGAGATGTGTTTAAAGATAAAGCAGATGTAATGGTGTGCGATGGCTTTACCGGCAATGTGGTACTAAAAATGGCAGAATCGTTTTATGATATTGCTGTTAACCGGCAACTGGATAATGATGAATACCTGCATCGCTTTCATTACGAAAATTATGGCGGAACGCCGGTTTTAGGCGTAGCCAAGCCCGTAATTATTGGTCATGGCATCTCTAATGCAGCAGCATTTAAGAATATGATATTAGTAGCTGAAAAAATGCTGCAGACCAATTTTTGCGGTATAATAAAACATGCATTTATGCAGGCGGTATAACCGGAGAATTAGCCACCAAAATACGAATACAAAAATTTTTTTATAAGACAAAAGCACGAAGGTTATTTTCTTCGTGCTTTTATTTTTGATGAACTATTGCCTGACAAATGAGTAATTGTTTATAGTGTTCCGGAATGTAAGATGGTCAAAAAAAGATCTATGCTACTTAAAAAAGCTTTTATTTCTATGGTATTGATAAATTTAGAAAATAAGAATGTCTGTTCACCTTATTTATGGTTCCTTTTAAGCCATCTTACATTTAAAAACACTACCAAAAGTGCTTTGTATATTAGCACCTTTGTGGCAAAAAATTATAAATCAAACTGATACACATCTTCCAATGTGGTACCTGCAGGCATTTCGAATATGGGCTTTATAACTCCATCTTTCAGCCCATACACCCAACCATGCAAATGCGGGCGCTGTTCATTTTTCCATGCACGCTGAATGATAGAGGTTCTTGCCAAATGTTTTACCTGTTCTATCACATTTAATTCTACCAGCCGGTCGCATTTAGCTTCCCTGTTTGTTATTGCATCCAGCTCATTTTTATAAATATGATACACATCTTTTATGTTTCGCAGCCACATATTCAGCACATGCTCATAATCGTTATTGGTAAGTGCTGCACTTACGCCGCCGCAGCCATAATGCCCGCATACAATTACGTGCCGTACTTTCAGGTGATTTACGGCATAATCCAGTACACTCAGTAAATTAACATCGGTAGTGATGACCAAATTGGCAATATTGCGGTGTACAAATATTTCGCCGGGCTGTGTATTGGTAATTTCATTAGCCGGCACACGGCTGTCGCTGCAGCCTATCCATAAAAACTCTGGTTTCTGCAGCTTTGCCAATCGCTGAAAATATTCGGGGTCCTCTTCTATTTTTTCGCTTGCCCAGCCCTTATTTTCGAGCAACAATTTTTCGTAGGATTTCATAATGTTATGGTGCTTTATTAATAATACTATGTTGTTTAAAGTAGGTGAACGGTGAAAAGGGAAACGGTGAGATGTTCCCTTTTCACGCTTAACTTAATGGTTATTTAAACAGTTTCCAATTCCGGTACTTCGTCTTTTGCTCTGATCATCTGGTGCGAAGGCCGCATTGTACTTCGCTTTACTTCCACGCTGATGTTTTTAAGCTGTGCGTGTTTATTAAAATCATTAATCACTTCCACTACATCTTTATCTATAAAATCAGCACGCATAATGTCTATCAGCACAAACGAATTTTCCGGTACCTTTTCCAGTTTGCTTTTGAGCAATGGTTTGTTTAAAAAAGATACATCTTTTCTAAAGCGAAATAAATACCGGTTGCTATCGTGTACCACCATCAGCGAAGATTTAAAATTGCTCCTGATTACAAAGAACAAACCGATGGCGATGCCAATTAATATTCCTATCAATAAATCTGTAAAAATAATAACACCTACCGTAGCAATAAAAGGAATAAACTGGTCAATGCCTCTTTTGTATAAGTCTGCAAATATACTTGGCTTTGCCAGTTTATAGCCGGTATAAATAAGAATAGCTGCTAATGCAGATAAAGGTATTAAATTGAGAACACCGGGAATAAGCGCTACACAAAGCAAGAGCAATATACCATGAAAGATAGCCGCCATTTTTGTTTTAGCACCGGAGTTAATATTGGCACTCGTACGTACCACTACGGATGTAATGGGCAAGCCACCAATCAAGCCCGAAACAAGATTGCCAATGCCTTGCGCTTTTAACTCGCGATTGGTGGGTGTTACGCGATGGTAAGGATCCAAGTTATCGGCAGCCTCAATATTCAGCAAGGTTTCAAGGCTTGCCACGATAGCAATGGTAAGCCCGGTTGTCCACACGATGGGCAAATTAATATAACTGAAATCGGGCATGGTAAAGAAGGAAATAAACTCCTTTGGAGAAGACGCAATTGGTATGCTTACCAGGTGCTCCTCTTTCAGCATCAGAGAAGAACCGTTTTGTAAAAATACATTTAATAAAACACCCACTATTACCACAATAAGTGGTGCAGGTACCAACTGAAAAAAGCGGCTTTTTTTATACAATACTTTATCCCACACTACATACACCGCCAGGCACACCACACCAATAACTACTGCCAAAGGTGTAATTCCGCTAATAGCATTTACAATGCTGCTAAAAGTATTATTGTTGTCTGCCTGCATAAAAGCAGTGTCGCCTTCAAAGTTTTTGTCGTAACCTACAAGGTGTGGTATTTGTTTCAAAATTAAAATAATACCTATTGCCGTAAGCATGCCTTTTATTACACTCGAAGGCACATAATCGCCAAATACACCGGCTTTTATAAAGCCAAAAATTAGCTGTGTGACGCCAGCTACTGCTACTGCTAATAAGAAGGCTTCGTACGCTGGCATTTTACCAATAGCTGTAACTACAATGGCGGTTAAGCCGGCTGCTGGTCCGCTTACACTTAATTGCGAACCACTGAGGCTGCCAATTACCATACCGCCAACAATACCGGCAATTAAACCCGAAAATAAAGGAGCGCCGGAGCCTAAAGCAATGCCAAGGCACAACGGCAATGCTACAAGAAAGACCACTACAGAAGCAGAAAAGTCTGCACCTGCACTATTCAAATATTTTTTCATAATGCTGATAATTTGGATAACGGAAAAGAAAAATGATTGCGGCTGATACGCAGCCAATAATAGATAAATAGCAATAATAATAGTTGATGTTAACGACTGCAACACATGCAGTCCTTCACCTATTACTAATACATACACATTTGTAGTATGCTATGCTAAAGATGGAATAATATTGGGAGGCGGCGTTTGTATATCGCCCGCCTGAGAGAGTGGTAAGGCAGTAGCAAAATGAATATAAGAGGTTGCGTTGGTATAGATATAATTTATTCCGGCAAAATAGTGTGTGCAGCAGAAGTCTTTTTTAAAGTCAGGCTTACCCTTCATATATTTTCCTATCTCGGTTCCGCCGTGAGGGAGTTCTTCCTGTATTTGATTGTTGTAAAGCATACTGCCCAACTGCTGCACTGGCAACACCTGAAACAGGAGCACGATAATGCAGAAAAGCGATATGACTGTTTTCGGTTTCATTGGAATAGATGCAAAATAACAAAGCAAACTGCATTCGGAAAGGCAAGCAGAAAAGTTTAACAGTAAAAATTTAGGCCAGGAATACCGAACTATGAGCTTGGAGCTACGAGTTATGGAGGATAAAGCAGCTTTGTTACTGTCAACCGTCATCCAGCATCTATCAACACTCCTTAATCACCTAACCACCAAATTTTTTTCTTTATTTTGCGGCAATCAACAATCAACTATGCAAAAAATACTGGTTACCGGTGGCTGCGGCTACATAGGCTCACATACCGTAGTAGATTTAATAGCAAACGGCTACGAAGTTATCTCGATAGATGACAACTCCCGCTCTACTACTTACCTGCTGGATGGCATAGAAAAAATAACAGGTAAAAAGCTGAAAAATTATAAAGTAGATCTTAAAAATTTTGATGATACGCTGGCTGTATTTCAGGAAAACGAAGACATTACCGGCATCATTCATTTTGCGGCCTATAAAGCAGTAGGCGAGTCGGTTGCCGAACCATTGATGTATTACGAAAACAACCTGTTTTCACTCATTAACCTGCTGAAGTGTGTAAAGGAATTTAATATCCCAAGTTTTGTTTTTTCTTCTTCGTGTACCGTGTATGGCAACCCCGATGCTATTCCAGTAACGGAACAATCACCCATCAAAAAAGCAGAGTCGCCGTATGGCGCTACCAAGCAAATGGGCGAACAGATACTTTGCGATTTTGCACAGGTTGCGGGTACAAAAGCTATTTTACTGCGTTACTTCAATCCGGTGGGTGCGCATCCATCTATAAAAATTGGGGAGTTGCCGCTGGGCAAGCCCCAAAACCTGGTGCCAGCCATTACACAAACTGCTATTGGCAAACTGCCACAAATGACGGTGTATGGTGCTGATTATCCAACGCGCGACGGCTCTTGCGTGCGCGATTATATTCATGTAAGTGACATTGCCCATGCACACACGCTGGCATTGGAATACCTGGAAAATAATCGCAACAAATCCAATTGCGATGTGTTTAATCTGGGTACCGGCAACGGCGTAACGGTGCTCGAAGCGATTCACGCTTTTGAAGAAGTATCCGGTGTACAATTGAATTATAAAATTGGTCCGCGCCGTCCCGGTGATGTAGTAGCCATTTATGCCAATAACCAGTTAGCTGTGGATGAATTGGGCTGGCAAATACAATACAATCTCAAAGATATGATGCGCACCGCCTGGGAGTGGGAGCAAAAAGTAAAACAGGATGAAGAACTGATGAAGAAACAAAACCCGGTATTGAATTAAGAAGCTACAAGTTGCAAGCTGCGAGCTCAAGCTTTGGACAGAAGTGTTTTAAACAAGAGCATGAAGCAGAGGCTTCGTGCTCTTGTTTTTAAAGGAAAACTGTTTTATAATAAAGTATGAAAGTAAACATAAGTCAGTAGCTTACTATTTACAAGTAATTACATACAGCTCAAAGCTTACCGCTTCATCTTACACCTCAACACTGCAATTCACCCATTCACCATCAAACTTTGCATTGTATTTTTTATAAAAATTAATTGCCGGTTCATTCCACTCCAGTACCTGCCATACAATACCATTGAACTTTTTTTCTTTTGCTTCTTCTACTATTTTATCAAACAACAACTTGCCAACGCCTTTGCCGCGTGCCTGCTCTGTTACCACAAAATCTTCGAGGTACATGCGCTGTCCTTTCCAGGTAGAAAAGCGAATGTAATACAAAGCAAAGCCAATGATAATGTTATGCTCTTCGGCTACAAACGCCCACCACACGGGTTGTTCGCCAAAACCACTTTCGGTAAAATGCTCCAGTGTAACGGTTACTTCTTCCGGTGCGCGCTCGTACACCGCGAGTTCTTTCACCAATTCTAAAATTTGCCCGCAATCCTCTTTTTGTGCCCTGCGTACAGAAATGTTATTCATGCGGTAAAAATAAAAGCCTTTGCTGCAATGGACAACTGCTGTTTAAAATCAGCAGGTATTTGCAATAAAGGCTTTAGTATAAAATAAAATGTTTACTGCTCCAGCAACTTATACAATTCATCGAGTTTAGGCGATAAAATAATTTCTGTTCTGCGATTGGCGGCCCGGCCTTCGGGTGTGGAATTGGTAGCAACCGGATCGTATGAGCTATGACCAGATGCGATCACTCTTATAGGATCTACCTGGTAATCGTTTACCAGTATTCTTACTATAGAAGTAGCGCGCGCTACGCTCAATGCCCAGTTATCTTCGTATTTGCCGTGAATGGGTATAGAGTCGGTATGCCCTTCAATATTTACCGAAATATCAGGATTTACATTCAACACCTGCGCCAGCTTTGCCAGTGCCTCCTTGCCTTTAGGATTCACTACTGCACTGCCCGAAGGAAAGAGCAAACTTTCCTGCAGGCTTACATACACACGCCCGTTTTTTTGCGATACGGTTAGTTCGTTGGAGTTGAAGCCAACCAGCGCATCGGACATACGCTTACGCAGCTCGTCACTTTTTGCTTTTTGCTGGTCTATCAGCGATTGCAGTTGCTTAAGGCGCTGCTGCTGGTCGGCCAATTGCTGCTGACTTTGTTGCAACTGGCTGCCCTTGTTTTGCGCTTCCTGCGCGGTTTGGTTTAGCCTATTTTGCAGGTCGGTAATATTGCCTTGCTGGGTAGTAATTTGTGCCTGCAACTGGGCAATGGTTTGTTGCAAATCGTTTACCTGGTTAGCCAGCCTTACACTATCGCTTTTAGAATAACGAAGCGCAAGCTGGGAGTCTAAATATTTTTTTTTGGCTACGCAACTGCTTAGCAGCAATAGAACGAGCGCAACAGCGGGCATTAACAACCTGGATGATAGCTTTTGCATGTGTTGTGTTTTGATGGTGTTGCAATATGCAATAAAATAAATAAGCCTGTTTATTTGTGAGTAATAAATAAACTTACAATCCGATTAGCACTTATACTGAACGGAAGCTCAAATAAACAACATAGATGCCAGATAAACATCTAAAATTGGTGGTGGTTTATAAAAAGTGATTGGTATAGATAAAAAGGTAGGCTGGTTTAGATGACTATAATGCTATTCTTTTTTATAAACTAAACCGCACTATAATTCTTACTTAGTTCAGCGTGAAGGTGTATGTTTATTTAACTATCGGAGAAAAACAGTTAAGAACAGGAATGCGGGCTGCTGACGTAAAGAATGGTATAACCTGTTCATAATATACTTTGTACTTTTAATTGCCGCTTCATCAGCTCTCCATTTTTATCGCGCACCATTACCGATATAGTAGTATTAATTGTTTGCAACATGGCTTTATACACTTGTATGTTGCCGCTAAAGTTTTTGTTCATGCCTATTACTACATCGCCCTCCTGAAAGCCAGCTTTCTCTGCCGGAGAGCCCTTCATTATATCCAGCACTGTTACTTCATTATTTATCAGGTAAATGCCGAGACCAGTGTAAGCATAATCAAAAGAATCTCTATAGCGGTTATTGGGTTTTATAAAAATTTCCTGCTTGCCATAGTTCAGCACCACATTAAAGCGGCGCAATATATCATTGCCAATCAGCCCACCACTTGCCGGATAGGAGGTAGCATTGTATTCGTCATTAAAAATATAAGTCGGAACTTTTCTAAAACGATAAGGTCCTAATCTTATTTCTTTTATTATGGTAAGGCTCATTTCTGCCTTGCCGCCAAGCCCTTGCGCCTGCGTTTCAAACATTTTTTTCTTAGTGTTAAGAAACATACTGTCTGTTACAAAACTCTTAGACAGCAGCATACATAAGCCGGCGCCCATATCGTAATAAAATTTAGCAGTTATGCCCACGCGGTCTTTTACATACAAGCGCTGCATGGCCAGTGTGCTGAATTGGGGTTTTAACAGTGTGCCACCACGCGGGTATTTGATAGCGCCGGGTGTCAGCACTTCCATTTGCATTTTGTCATAATCAATCTTTATAATGTACCGCCTGAAAAAGCTGTAGCCTATAATGCCATCTATTTTTACACCATATACGCTGGTAAGAATGTCATAATCATTTACATGAAAATCCAATTTCTCCACCGACAGATCGGGCAGGTTCATTGTATGCCCGTAAGCAAAATCAACTGTTTTAATGCCTGCGATACCGCGAATGGTGCGGTTGCTATGCTGCAGTTTTATTCCTAGCGTGCTGCACGTGGTAGAATCGAGCGAGATACCGCCACTGCCGGTATCGAGTATAAAGTTGAGTGAGTCGGGGAGCGAATCGAGTGTTGCCCGTATAATGACGATACCCCCCGTAAGCATAGTAAAAGGTACCGTAGTAATATGCCTGGCAGGCCCTATCGGTTCTGCATTTTGCTGCGTAAGGCTGCGTACCGGCAACATGCAAATCCATGCTATCAAACAAAACAATAAATTTCTCCGTATGGCAGCAAACATAGATGATTGATAAGGTACTAATTATGGTCAAGATACGTTCCTTTTTGCAGCAGGACAAACCGTTTATAGTTTATTTTTTACCACACGGTCAGCTAATGATTAGCTGTATAATAATGCAATTGCTCACTTCGCGCTTTATCCAAACATAATAAAAAGTTTTAAGCAGATGAATGAAATTGATATAACAGGAATGTACCGCAGAAAAAGGCTCTGGAACCTCCTCCTACGATAGATAGTTTATCCTATTATTCCTTCAGGCTTTTTAATCCGCAAATTGAATGAAGTGGCTATAATATGTTAGCAATACAATCCTATCTATTCGCCGGATGACTGTTGGAATAAATATTTTATTATAAAATAGTTCTTTCCTTAATAGGCGGCAATAAAAACAAATATCCGGCATTTACTTAACAGCAATTTCACCGATAACTGCTGCTTTTCACGAACTTTTTTAATGCATAACCTGCGGCCATCTTTGTAAGAATTTTTATAGGCTTTTTATTCATACAAGCGGAAAAGCACGTCTTTGAAGTGGCTGTATTACATTGTTTTAAGCATACATTTGTATTGCAAAATAGCTGTGTATGACAATTGATACAGATGCAAAAGATGGTTATGTAAAAACAGAAGTGCATAACAATATCCTGATCATTGAATTTTATCATCCGCAAAGCAATTCATTACCATCACCTCTTATTGCCAGCCTGGTGCACGAGATAGACAGTGCCGCACGTAACATAGACATTCATGTTATTGTATTACGTGCGGCCGGCGGTGGTGCTTTTTGTGCCGGTGCTTCTTTTGATGAACTCCTGACCATAGAAGATGAACAACAGGGTGCTCAATTTTTCAACGGTTTTGCCAGCATCATTAATGCTATGCGTAAATGCCCCAAGTTAATTGTGGCGCGTGTGCATGGCAAATGTGTTGGCGGTGGCGTTGGGCTTGCCGCCGCTGCCGATTACACCATTGCGCTCGAAGGCGCTGATGTAAAACTGAGTGAACTGTCTATTGGTATTGGCCCGCTGGTCATTGGTCCTGCGGTGGAAAGGAAGATTGGTCTATCGGCATACAGCGAGCTGGCAATTGACAGTACGGCATGGCGCAGCAGCGACTGGGCAAAAAGAAAAGGTTTATATGCCGGGTTGCATCCAACACCCGAAAGCATGGATGAAGCTATTGCGCGGCTTACCAGCGCACTGGCGCACACCAGCCCCGAAGCGGCGGCAGAGATGAAAAAAGTTTTCTGGCACGATACGGATCATTGGGATATGCTGTTGCAGGAGCGGGCTGCCATCAGCGGCAAACTGGTATTAAGCAGCTATACCAAAGAGTGCCTGAGAAAGTTTAAAGAAAAAAAACTGTAAAAGCGTGATGAATTAAACCGCAAAGGCGCGAAGGACTAAGAAGGAAGATAACATATTAAATTCTTTGTGTTGATGCAGTTAAAAAACTATTGCAAATCACTCAGCATTTTTCTGCCTTCTTCTTTTAGTGCTACATCATCGGCGGTACGCGTTGGCAGCTTTACCATTTTGGTTAATACTTCTATTTGTTGCGCCGGGCGGTTCTTGTAGCCGTATGCTTTAGCTAGATCCAAATAGTTTTGCACAAAATATGGCGATAGTGTTTTACATTTTTCCATGTAGGTAATGGCAGAATCAATATCCGGCGTTGCCAAGCCTTTGCCAAAAAAAGTTTTCAGTGCTGCTTTTTTAAACCAATTAAGCGCCAGCATTTCGTAGTGCCATTTGCCTGCTATATAATTTGCAAGGGCATGATTGGGATTTGCGGCCAACGCTTTATCGGCATATAGTTTCATTTGCTTTACATCTTCTACTATTTTCTTATTTTCCTCTTCTGTTGAAGATAATTTGGCATACGCCAATGCTTCGGCATATAACGCATCGGCATTGGTGCTGTCGGCTGCAAGTGCTTTATCGGCGTATTGTTTGGCAGTAGTAAAATAAGTGACTTTTGCCCCTTTATCGGTTTGTCGTTCGCCTATGCTGCAGTTGAGTTCTGCGCACTTTACAAGCACTGCAACATTTGTGTCTTGCTGCGCCGCAATTTGCTGGTAAATAGCTAATGCTTCCGGCTCTTTAAATTGTTTTAGTAATGTATTAGCCTGTTGTAATTGTTCGGTAGTGCCGGTTTGTGCCTGCGCAAAAAATGATATAGATAAAAAGCAAATTGCTAATAATGTTTTCATGCTGTAAAATACTGTTATCTGCAAATTATTGTATATGGGTAAGATGGGAAAAGGGCAGTTTTGTTTAAAGGTTAACAAACGAAACTTTATTCCGCGCTTGTTTGGTGTTTTAACCCAAACTATAGGCTTAGTGTTGAACAGTAAGAATTTAACTTATAAATTACTACCGCTTCGCCGAATACTGCACGCTTACACTGCCCTGAAAACCGACTATCGGGGGTGTAATTTTCTTTATAGAGATATTCACTTCATCGGCTAATGCAAACGTATCCAGTATGTCTTTAGCCAGCATGGTGGCAACTGCTTCGAGCAAGTGCCTGGGGCGCAGCATGTGTCTTTTTATCAGGTCATATACTGCTGTATAATCTATTGTTTCATCAATATGCAATACCGGTATTTTTGCTTCGCAGTGACTTACCGATACATTCACTTCGTACTTGCCGCCAATGGCTGCTTCTTCTTTGTACAAACCATGATAAGCATAAAATTGGAGGTTAGTTAAATGTATTGTAAGCATGGGCGCAAAATACAACTATCGGTGCAAAGCCTTTAATCCATTAATGCCTGGTACACCAACGCTTTAAACTTGTTAGAGATTTCCCAGTGCGTTAACGGCGTTTGCTGCATATAAATTTCGCACACTATATTTTTCTTTGGGTCTGCCCAATAGGTAGTACCAAAAAATCCGCCCCATGCAAAGGATCCTTGAGACCACGCAGCCTGCGCCTGCCCTGCAGCAGTAACAATTTCAAAGCCTAATCCAAATTTATCAACACCCAAATTAAGGTCGCCAATCTGGTTGGAAGTTATCAACTCAATGGTGCGTGGTGCCAGCAGGCGATGTCCATTATATATACCGCCATTCAGCAGCATTTGCAAAAAGGTGGCGTAGTCTCTTACGGTAGAACTCAATCCTGCACCACCGGCAAAGTAAGTGCCGTGTATTTTGGGATAATTGGAAGTGCCAATAGACGTTTTTTGGCTTTCCCAGGTAACGCGCTTGTGTTGTTTGTCTTCGGTGTAAGCTGTTACAAGACGGTTGTATTTATTTTCGGGCAGATAAAAGTAAGTATCATTCATCCCCAGCGGCTGAAAGATGCGTTGCTGAAAAAACTGGTCGAGCGGCATGCCGGATGCAATTTCTACTAGGCGGCCTAATACATCTACATTCAACCCGTACGTCCACTTTTCGCCGGGCTGATGTCCCAGTGGCAGGGTTGCCAGTTTATTCACCATATTCACCAGTTTCATCGTATCGCTGCCAAAGGCTGGGTTTAAACCTGCTTTAGCATAAATCGCCTTCATTTGCGGCGAGCCAATGAGCGCGTAATCTATGCCTGACGTATGCGTGAGCAAATCGCGGATGGTTACTTCGCGCTTCGCAGGCACGGTTGTAAAAGTGCTGTCTTTCTCAGTAAATTCATATAATACTCTTGCATTCGCAAAGGCGGGAATGTATTTGGAAACAGGATCGTCCAGTAAAAATTTCCCTTCTTCGTACAGCATCATTACGGCAACACTGGTAATGGCTTTTGTTTGCGATGCAATACGGAAAATATTATCGGGTTGCATCTTGGTTTTACTTTCTACATCGGCATATCCAAAGCCTTTGTTATACACAATTTTGCCATTTCTTGCAATGAAGGCAACACAGCCGGCAATCCAGCCGCTGTCCACTGCCTGTTGCATTACTTTATCAATGCGTTGCAGCCGTTCATCGGAGAAATTGGCAGCTGATGGAGCAGCAGTTTGTAGTGTTTGGGCAGCGGAGAGCAAGTAAGTTGCAGTAAGCAGTAGTAAGCAGGATAGTTTTTTCATTGCGCAAGGTTGTGTTGTTGAAAACGAAAATAATACTTTCGATTTTTAATAATAATGATGTTTCCTGATATTTTTGCTGGTGAAACTGATGGTCTGAACCGGGATTTGCGAGATTGTTGGGATGAACAGGATGGAAGAATTTACTACTTTCTTAGTGTTCCTCTGTGTTTTACTTCATTGCCTCTGTGGTTCAAAAACGTATTTGCATACATACTCAATAATTATTCTACAGTTGAAATGTACGATCATTGCCTGTGGCGGCGCACTGCGCAAGAGACGATTCATTATAGCATTGCAGCCTGCCCACACAAAATAAAAGACACCGCCAGGTGTTTCAATATGCTTCTAATCAAAATCTGCTTGCTATTATACTTAAATTCTCAATGCTTTCCCTTTCTGCTGTGTTTTGTGCACTTACCTTTGTGTACAATAAATGCTAACAACTATGACAAAAATTGCTGTGGCTAAAGGAGATGGAATTGGTCCTGAAATAATGGACGCTGTATTGCACATATTTACTGCAGCTAAAGTGCCGCTGGAGTACGAAGTGGTGGAAATGGGAAAATGGGTGTTTGATAAAGGCTACAGCAATGGCATGACGCCCGAAGCAAAACAAACCATTGAAACTTTGGGTATTTTGTTTAAAGGTCCAATGGAAACGCCTAAAGGAAAAGGTGTAAAAAGTGTGAATGTAACAGCCCGCAAAACCTGGAACACCTACGCAAATAACCGCGTATTTCAAACGCTGCATGGGGTGGATACCGTGTTTAGTAAAGCAGGCATACCCATAGATATTACGGTGGTGCGCGAAAATATAGAAGATACGTACGGCGGCGTGGAGCACATGCTTACACATGATGTGGCGCTGAGTCGCCGCCTCATTACACGCCCCGGCAGCGAGCAAGTGATACGCTATGCTTTTGAAATGGCGAAGAAAAAAAGAGCTCGCCGCATTACCTGTGGGCATAAAGCCAACATTATGAAAATAACGGATGGTTTATTCCTTGAAGTATTTTACGAAGTAGCTAAAGAATATCCTGCCCTGAAAGCCGATGATGTAATTGTAGATGATCTGTGTATGAAACTAGTAACCCGCCCCGATACGTTTGATGTAGTAGTACTTACCAACCTGCAAGGGGATATTGTGAGTGACTTATGCGCTGGCTTGGTGGGTGGTTTGGGCTTTGCGCCCAGCGCCAACATTGGCGACCATATTTGCATATTTGAAGCTGTACATGGCACTGCGCCGGATATTGCTGGTAAAAACATTGCAAACCCGACAGCCTTGCTGTTGAGCGGCATTGCTATGCTGCGCCATCTGGGATTGATGGAAAGCGCAGCTATCATTGAAAATGCATTGCTATATACGTTGGAGCAAGGAGTACATACCGGCGATTTTGGTAATAAAGCAATACCGGCTTTAAATACTACGCAGTTTGCCGATGCGATTATCTCCAATTTTGGTAAGCAACCCGAACAGGGCGCTAAACCAATTATTGCCAACCTACCGAGAACACAAACGCATTTTAAGCTGGAGAAAAATGAAATGATGGAAACGAAAGATTCTGCGCCGGAACTGATTGGCGGCGTTGATTTTTTTATTGAAAGTAATGAACAGCCGATTGCGATTGCAAATAAATGTATGCGTCATGCGGGCGTTAAGTTTAAGCTGATAAATATCAGCAACCGCGGTACGCAGGTGTGGCCAACGGGTTCTGTTTATACCAATCTTGTAAACCTGTACAATGCACGTTTTGAAAGCCTGGATGATCGCCCGCTGAACCAGCAGGATGTACTGGGCTTGTATATAAGCCTGAGCGGCGATTTTAAAATTTGTTCATCTGAATTATTGTTGAAGTTGGGAGAGAAGAAAGTATATAGTTTGGCGCAGGGGCAATAGGAGAGCAGATAGCAGGAGAAGAGTTGACAGTTGCTAATTGACAGATGATAAGAAGGAAAACAAAAGCGTCTTGCAAAGCAGCAAGACGCTTTTGTTTAAGCATATTTGTTATAAGTAATTTCTTTCTGTTAACTGTCAACTCTTCTCCTGTCATCCTGCATCTTTACTTCCTCAAGCCATCAAGCATTATAGTAATCATGTTTTCTTCTAATGCCTCGTCGTTTATCTTTTGCCTGCTGCGGTGCCAGCTTTCAATGCCGCTAATGGCATGCAGCATGATTAATACAGCCGTAGGCGCATCAATATTTTTTATTTGGCCTTGCTCAATCCCTTTTTCAATAATAGCTGCAAAACGCTTGCGATAGCTGCGTCGCTGTGTTTGAAAATTGGATAAATACGGCTCTGCCAAATGACGCCATTCACGGTCGCTTACATGCACTTCTGCATAATTATATATCATCTGGTTTATTTGGAAGCGCAGCAACGCTTCAATTTTATTGATGATGGGGCTTTCGGTAGATTCTACCTGGCTCATGTGCTCCCAATAGCGGTTGGCTACTGCAAAGCAGATGTCGTGCAGGAGTTCGGTTTTGGAGCGGATATGATTGTACAAACTGGCTGCTTCTACGCCTACGCGCTCGGCAAGGTCGCGCATACTTGCTGCTTTATACCCTTTTTCCAAAAACAAGTTGGCGGCTGCCTGCACAATAACGTCTTTGCGCGAGATATCTTTATTGGTTTGTATGCGTGCCATACTACAAAAGTAAAGATGATTAGGTTTTTAGATAAGGATTTTTCTGATGCATTATGTTTTACAGATAATGATTGTACTAATGTATATGGAAGAGGTAAATATTTCGCCTCTGTTGGTGTTCTTCGCTAACAGATAACTATTTGCCGGTAAAGGACACCAGCAGAAGCAGGAAATTTGCTATCCTCTCACTTATAAAATGGGAATTCCTTTCGGGCACAGAGAGCATTATTTACAATCCATAATAATCATTCCTTAATTCCTGTTCTCGCCCTTTCTATAAACTAATTTTGTTAGTAAATTGCGTGGTATGCATTTTCAGATAAAAGCACCTTACCAGCCCAGCGGCGACCAGCCCTCGGCTATTCAACAATTAACAGAAGGAATAGTAAGTGGTGAAAGATACCAGACCTTACTCGGCGTTACCGGTAGTGGTAAAACATTCACCATGGCAAATGTTATTCAAAATGTGCAACGCCCAACCCTGGTTTTAACCCACAACAAAACACTTGTGGCACAGTTGTATGGAGAGTTCCGGCAGTTCTTCCCCGATAATGCAGTAGGCTACTTTGTAAGTTATTACGATTATTATCAGCCGGAGGCTTATATACCGGTAAGTGACAAATACATTGAAAAAGATTTGAGTATTAACCAGGAACTGGATAAGCTGCGGCTACAAGCTACGGCGCAATTGCTTACCGGCAGGCGCGATGTGATCATTGTAGCGAGTGTGAGCTGTATTTATGGCCTGGGAAATCCGAAGGAATTTGAAAATGGCATTATCCGCATTCGCAAAGGTCAGGTAATTTCAAGGCAGGGCTTTTTACATTCGTTAGTCAACTCGTTATACACCCGCACACAAGGCGATTTTACGCGTGGGTATTTCAGGGTAAAAGGAGATACAGTGGATGTGAACCTGCCGTATGCAGATTATGGTTTGCGCGTTACCTTTTTTGGCGATGAAATAGAAGAGATAGAGTCTATTGAACTCAGCAGCAACAAGCGCATCAGCAGAATGGAAGAAGCTACTATTTTTCCGGCTAACTTGTTCTTGGCGCCAAAAGATATGCAGCAGCAAATCATTTATGAAATTCAGGATGAAATGCGCATGCAGGTAGAGTATTTCAAAAGCATCGGCAAGTTGTTAGAAGCACAGCGCATAAAAGAGCGTGTGGAATACGATTTGGAAATGATACGCGAACTGGGTTTTTGCAATGGCATCGAAAATTATTCCCGCTTCTTTGATCGCCGTACACCCGGCAGCCGTCCATTCTGTTTGCTGGATTATTTTCCTAAAGACTTCCTGACGATACTGGATGAAAGCCATCAAACCGTACCGCAAATAGCAGGTATGTATGGCGGCGACAGAAGCCGTAAACTGGTGTTGGTAGATTATGGCTTTCGCTTGCCCAGTGCATTGGATAACCGCCCGCTCAACTTCCATGAATTTGAAAGTATGGTGGGGCAAATGGTATTTGTAAGTGCCACACCCGGCGAATACGAACTGGAAAAAACCGGCGGTGTGGTAGTAGAACAGGTAGTGCGACCCACAGGTTTATTAGATCCTCCAATTGAAGTGCGCCCAAGTGTAAACCAGATTGATGATTTGCTGGATGAAATAGACAAGCGCGTGACCAAGGGCGACCGGGTGTTGGTAACCACGCTTACCAAGCGTATGGCAGAAGAAATGGACAAATATTTAGGTAGAATTAATATAAAAAGTAAATACATCCACAGCGATGTAGATACGCTGGAAAGAGTAGAAATATTACGGCAGTTGCGGCTTGGCGAAATAGATGTGCTGGTAGGCGTAAACTTGTTGCGTGAGGGTTTAGACCTACCCGAAGTATCGCTCGTAGCTATCCTTGATGCGGATAAAGAAGGCTTTTTGCGCAATGAACGCTCGCTTACGCAAACAGCCGGACGTGCAGCACGTAATGTGGATGGGCTGGTGATTTTTTATGCAGATAAGATAACAGAAAGCATGCAGCGGACAATGGATGAAACAGCCCGCCGCCGCGAAAAACAGATTGCTTACAACATGGAACACGGTATTGTGCCAAAAACTGTGAAGAAAAGTATTGAGCAGGTGATGGCACAAACCTCTGTGCTGGACATTAAAGGCTATGACACTAAAAGCCCGTATGCACTGCAGGGAGATGAAGATATTGTGAAGCCTGCGGTAGCTGCCGAAGAACAGGTGGTATATAAAACCATCCCCCAAATGGAAAAGGCAGTGCAGCAAACAAAGAAGCAAATGGAAAAAGCAGCCCGCGATCTGGACTTTATTGAGGCGGCAAGACTGCGCGATGAGATGTTTAGATTGCAGAAAGAGTTGGATGTAATGAAAGCATAGATTGTGGAAAACTATGTGTATAACCTGTGTATAATCATTAACTTATAACAGCTATTTTTTTGATTTCATAATTACTGTAAAATCAAATATTTATAAGCAACTTTTCTATCAAAACTTATTAATTTTCAATGCTTTAAACTTCTAAAAACGTTATGATTTCTTTATGAAAATATAGCTAATACTTTTAGTAAAATGTAGTATATTTGGTCATTCAATTAAAATTTTAAAGTCAAGTAAGTTTATGGAAAAGTCTCCCTCAATTGTGAATCTGGCGAAAGCGTTGAAGCAATTTCATGCAAGCGTTGGCAAGATTACTAAAGACGCTACCAATCCTTTCTTCAACAGCAAGTATGCTACGCTGTCTACTATTCTGGAAGCTATTAAGCAGCCGCTGCTGGATGCGGGGTTGTCTTTTACGCAGTTTCCTACAGGGCAGAATGGTTTAACTACAGTACTGATGCACGGCGAAAGCGGCGAATACATGCAGTGCGATTACTTCATGCAACCGCTTAAAAACGATCCGCAGGCCCAGGGTAGTGTTATCTCTTACATGCGCCGTTATGCCTTAGCTGCTGTGCTGGGCTTAAACCTCGATGAAGATGATGATGCTAACCGCGCTACACACGGTGCAGCCAACCCGCAGGAAGCAGCAGTAAAAGCTTCTACGGTAGCCGAAAAGCCATGGCTGGATAAAAACAGTAAAAAGTACGATTTGGTTGTAGAGCGATTGAAGAATGGAACCACTACTATTAGCCAGGTTGCACAGTTCTTCAAACTGAATAAAGAAGTTCGTGCTGAATTACAGGGCATCGTAAATGAAACCGCTGCATCTAACTAATACGATCGTTTAGATTCTATTATACAATAGCCTGTTTAGCAAGTGCCCGTGCACTTGCTTTTTCATTTGTTTTTTTTGAAGCCTGCTGTTAATGATTTTACGCTGATTAACCAGGTAGAAAAAGGAGCGGATATAATAAAGGGAAGTAGAGAAATTCGTTATGTAATAAACAAATTCTCTTTTAATCCATCGGTTTAAAAATGCTGGCGGTTTAGAAATTAGCACATCAGCGGTTTCAATCATTTGTTTTGATATAAACCGTATGAATTGTGAGGGCGAAGCCTTTTTTAACTCTGTTTTCTTTTCGATAAAACTCCCGTTCCTTGCGGCAAAAACGTACTCGTGTAAATGCCCAGCCTTATTCTTCAATTACACCAGTAGCTTAATAGTAGCACCTCAACTCGTCCCTACAAAAAGAAAAATTTCCGCAGGTGTTTTTCCATCTCTTTGCTGCTATTCTTGATAATTGTTTTTCTCCTTTTTATTATACAACAACTTTTCAATCCGCGGATCAGGTATCAGCCACATAGCAGCTACGGCGGCATACAATATAAGGCTGATAGCCGGTGCTGTAAAAGATAGGATGATGCCCACAGCATATACAACAATTGAAACAATACCTTTTTTATCCCCTCCAATTGCATGGGCAAGCAGCGAATCTTTGCCGTGCAGACGTATGAGTGTATGCAGTAAAATATAATATGCAAAGCCTGCCATAAATAATATAATCCCATACACAGCTACCGGCAATGCGGTAAAATGGTTTTCACCCATCCAATGGGTGGCAAAAGGTACCAGCGAAAGCCAGAAGAGAAGATGTGTATTTGCCCATAAGGTACTGCCATTGATATGACGAACCGTATGCAACATGTGGTGGTGATTGTTCCAGTAAATACCGATGTAAATAAAGCTGAGCACGTAGCTTAAAAGCGCAGGAAGCAGTGGCTTCAAAGAAGCTAATGTATCGCTATGCGGTACCTTTATTTCGAGCACCATAATGGTAATAATAATGGCGAGTACACCATCGCTAAAGGCTTCCAAACGTCCTTTGGTCATACAAGCAGTTTGGGTGCAATATATGGCAAAAGCAAAAGCAGAAAGGCGCGATATATAAGCTGCAGGCTTTGAGCTGCGAGCAGGAGACATGGCATATTACTCAATTAATACTGGTATGAGATGCGCATTAAGCAATGTATAGTATTGCTGCGCCTCATACTAAAGGAAAAGTGATGGGTAATTCCTGTATTTAGCTGCCGCAATAAGTAGTATCCTGTACAACAGGAAAAATAAACAGGCTTTTAGCCTTCCAGATTCCGGGCATTGCTGGCAAGGTATAAAGCAAAAGCTGCCAATGCGGTATCTTTTAAAAGATTTACAAAGGCAACCTGGCGCATTTCGGGACTACCTGAATTTAAGTAATTGGGCAAATGAATAGTGAGCACAAAAATAACGAGCAACAGTGCCAATAAATAACCTGCTATGTTTACCTGCTTATGCAAAATAAACGCTATACCCGCCAGTATAAAAGCAGCACCTGTAATGTACACCCATAACTGACCTCCCGGCATGAATGCCGGCACATATCCAACCAGGTTTTCCGGATTGAGAAAATGGTACAGCCCAAAGCAGATAAGTACGATGCCTAAAATAATTACGGCAATTCGTGCGATAGTGTGATGATGTGTCATAAGGCAAGCTTTAATGAGATTAAATTAGTAGCTTTTTTTAGTATTGCCAAATAAACTTGACACCAACTGATTACCTGAGAGAAACTAAAATAATAAGTTGTGTATTAAATGTTTAAAAGAACTGTAGCACTAACCCATACCTGCTAATGGCAATAATTATTTACTACAAAATCTATACTATAACTGCTCTGATAAACACATTTTCCTTTTATACATAAAGATTTAATTGCTTATGCAGCCATAAGTGCTTGTAACCGGCTTCCAATATCTACTTATCTATAGAGGAAAAACAGCCAGCCGGATAAAACAAAGCGAATAAACCTGCTATTGTATGTATAATTTTACGGGTAAGGAGTTGTTTACCTCTTTTCATCTATAGTATTACATAATTGACCTACTTCCGTATTAAACATTATTTCAGCACCATGGTTTGTTTATTTGCTCTTAAACACCGGACCTTGATGTGGTGTAAAGCTGGGTTCTTCATTTAGTATATAGGGCCAATCATTTATCCATTCTATTTTATCCAGCAGCATCATGCGCTTATAGCCCTGCACTTTATCAAAAGCATGATACAACATCCAGGTATTGCCGGCATCATCTGTAAATATATCGCCGTTATGTCCCGGACCTACAAAACCCGTAGTGCCGGCATTGCCTTGCAACAGCAGTGTGCCGCCATTCTCCAGCAGCGGTTTTCCATCCTTATCTATGTATGGTCCTTTGAAGGAAGTAGCCCTGCCCACCTTTACTCTGTACGTGCTTTTTACGCCCTCGCAACAAGTGCCGGTGGAACCAAAATAGTAGTAATATTTTCCTCTTTTATACACAAAAGAACCTTCATAGGCATTGCCTGCAATCTGAAATTTATCGCCTGTTACACTTGCGCCATCATCAGACAATGGAACGCCATAAATACCATGAAAGCTGCCCCATATAAGGTACAGTTTGCCGCCGTCAATTATCAGCACCGGATCAATAGAATTATCTACCCCTATTTCTTTACTTAAAAATAATTTGCCTTTATCGGTAAACGGACCTTCGGGCTTATCACTTACTGCAAAGCCAACGCCGGGGTTGGGATCGCCCCAGGTAGAAAAGGAGTAGTAGAGGTAATATTTGCCCTTGTAATAAGTAGCATCAGGCGCCCAAATGCCGCCTTCGCTTTTCCAGTCAGGCTTTTTTTGTAAGGCATTGCCAATAAATGTCCAGTGTATTAAATCGGCCGAGCGCAGGATAGGGATAAAGTGGGTTGCATCTTCTAAACTGTCGCGCTTCCAGTTGGCTTGTGTGGAATAAGCATAAAAAAAGCCATCTTTTGCTTTCACCAAATTAGGATCGGGAAAATCGTGGCGGAACACCGGATTTTGATAAATGCTTGTTTCATTAGAAGCAGCAGATTGCGCATACGTAAATTGCCCTGGCAGGCAATATAAAACAATGATACTTAACAACCGGCAAACAAACTTAACGGCAGGCAACGATGATTCTTTCATAAGCTATCGTACTCTCTTTTGGCAGCACAGTACGTCAACAAATATATTGGTTAGCCTTTAATATTTGTATTGATGTTTATAACGCTCACACAATTGTTAAATGCTGCATAACAGCGATAGCATGAATAGATAATGCGTACAAAAGAGAATTCACGGATAATAAAGTAAAAAGGGGGTCAAAACCTTTATAGATTCAGAATTCCTCATTATAGAACAATCAAAGCATTGCTTGCTTCTTCTATCTTATTCATCTCTAAATTCCAGTGTTAAAATCATGGCTCAGTTTTAATTTCAGCTATTTCCCGCTCTGTAGCAGAAGTCCAATACCGGCGGTAATTTTCCTCAGCAGCGGTTTGAGTTTTTGGCATATTTCCGGCAACCTGCTCAAAAGCCTGCAATAAAACTGCATAAGGTTTATAACCCGTAAGCAGCACCGAAGGATAACCCAGCCGCCTGAATAACAAAGCCGGAAACCGCTGGATGCTTTGAATTTGCACTGTGTGCATATCACTGCGAAAAAGGGCTAAACCATTGCCATTAACCAGGTCTTGCTCAAAACGTTGTATCTCAAATTGCGGCATCTCGGCAGCCAGTTGTTCTGCTGTAGCTATCAGTACTTCCTGCCGGCTGATGTTGTTGCCATGCAACATCAGGCTTTCGCGTAGCAAGCGCAAATACCGCGCACCGGCAGCCGCCGATTGCAGTTGCGCACACTTCACTGCAATGCAGGCAGGATAAGAAGACACCGGTGGGTCTGTATGCCATATTGCGCTGCTCATAGGCATACCCGATACCTCACTTGCCTGCATCCAAAGCGGGCCCATTTGTGCCGGCCGGGTTATATTGTTGATGCTGTCTTCAAAGCTTGTCCAGTCGGGCAGCAAGCCGCCCATTATATACTGCACATCTATACTGTTTGCGTACTCGTATTGCAGCCTGCGCCATTGTGGCTCCATAGCCCAACTATAGCAGCACAACGGATCGGTAAAATAAGTGATGGATATTTTATCCTGCAACGGTGTTTTTATGCTGTTTTGTACCGGTGCCGCAGTCGTTCCTTTTATCGTTTCATCCATTAGTTATAATAAAAACTGAAGGTATATTTTAAAAAGCAACACTGCAATAAACAGGCATTATACTTATTTATTGCAGTGTTGTTTATATCAAAGCTTAAGCTTATGCAAATAAGTGTTCACTCAAATCTATTTTTAATCTATTGCAACCATGGTTTCCGCACTACTTGTCCCGATTCATCGGAAAAAGCGCCTGTAAGTTGTAAGTAATAATACCTCCGTGTTGGGCGCATGGGCTACAGACGCCACAGGCTTGCGAATAGCGGCTTCGATTAGTAAATTTAAATTTGACAGGCTACTTGCTATTTACAAATTAAAATTCTTGTTTTTAGTATCAGCACCATAGTTTGGATCATTCCATTGTTGGGGACCTGCGGGTGCCATTTCTTTTATATGTGCGCTTCGCATTTTACCTAGTTTTTCATTCATTTCCGATACCTGGTCTTCGGTGCGATCGGTACCTGCAATGGGCTGCTTTAGTAACCCATTCGTGTCCATTACATGCTGAATCGGATCTTCAATATACTGCCAGGTTTCGCCCAGTTGCGTGCTTACGCCCTGGTTCCATGCGCCACGTATGTTGTTGCCGTTCGACATGTTGAAATACAAATTGCTGTAACGCGGGTCGCTTTGCAATATGCCCGGTGGAAAATTGGGTTGTATGGTGCTGAGCGCAGCTTCAAACATCTGGTAGTGGGCAACTTCCCTCGTCATCAAAAAGCGCAATGTTTCTTTTACATATTCATCATCCGTAAACTGCATTAAATATTCATATACAATTTTCGCACGCGATTCTGCAGCAATATCCGAGCGAAGATCAACGGTTAAATCACCATTTGCATCGCCATTGATATACGAAGCTGTCCAGGGCACACCCTGGCTGTTAGCCAGCATTGGTCCGCCACCACTGGACACTAAAAACTGCGGTGCCACCATTGCCTGATGTATAAAGTTCTCCTTGGCGCTCTTACCATTCAGCAATTGCATAATTTCTGCCTGATCAGCGGCTTCTTTCAACTCGCCATTTATACCGGTGAGTAGCATCTGAATGGTGGCGCCCACAATTTCCAGGTGGCTAAATTCTTCGGTAGCAATATCCATCAGCAAGTCATATTTATCAGGATGCGTCATCCGGTTGCCAAAAGCTTGTAAAAAATAGCGGAGGGCTGCTGCCAGTTCGCCATTTGCGCCGCCAAACTGTTCGAGTAGCATGGTTGCAAAAGCCGGATCGGGCCTGGATACACGTGCATTGTACTGCAAGTCTTTTACATGATAAAACATAGAGTTGATTATTTAGGTTAACAATAGTGCTATTGCTGTAAAAGATATGCCATACCAACTTTCTGGTATATCTCTGTAAAATGTGAATGTGTAATTGTTTAATAATAAAATAGCAACAGCACAGATATCAAAATAAATTTAGCAGAAGTGCTTAAAATATTATAATCAGCAATAGCTAATGGGGTTATTATACCTCAGAAGGTAAGCTGTAAAAGGCAGCCAGGTAATTATTAGTTATGTAATGCAGGATAAATTTATTCGCCCGTATATTCAATTATTACTTTGGCATTTTCCTGCAGGTTAGCTCTGGTAGTCAACTCATATTTTTTATTGCCGGCTCTTATGCGCATCAGCGCTGTATTTGGCGGAATGCTTCCTAAGTTTTCGGCTACCAATACCAGCTCATGATAAGTATGTTGTTTATCTGCCTTAAAGCTATATTTGATAACTTCTTTACCAAGCGTTTTATGGCTCAACACTTCTACATTATTGTGATACAGCGATACAATATCCCCATCAATTTCAGCATCATCCAGCAATATTACTTCTATGTATGGCGAAGTGATTTGCAGCGTTTGCGCCAGCTTGTTTTTCCGCTCGTGCAATACTGTTGGTAGAGCATTAATGTTTAATGAGACATCTGTTTGCAAAGTATCCTGTTGATCCAGTGTAGCAACATTTTTTTTATGTGTATTGATCAGTTTGTAAGATGAAGATGTTATTAAACTACTGTAACGCAACTTGCCATACAAGCTTATTAATTGCTGTTGTGTAATGTTGTTGAAGCTACTCAAATCTCTGTAATAAGCAACTGTACTGTTGCAGGCACTATCACCTGTATTGGTAGTAACCAGCAATATTATTTTCTCCTCTTCTACATACAAACTGCAAAATCCTGCTTTATATCCTGCACAATCGTTCCACTCATAGCCTCTATGGTTGCTATCCTTTTTATACACTACATCTCCTCTGTAAAACTGTTTTTTGCTTTGCGTAAGCAAACCATTGCAGGCATACATTTTTCTTATGTTGGTGTCCTTTGCAAAATAAGTAGTTTGTATGCCGTTAAAAGTACTATCATCTGCTGTGGTAATCTGCAAGGTATTGATACATTGTACAGGTGGTACTAAAAATGGAGTGCCGCTATGCCCTTTCCATATTCCTTTCATCCACGATATATCCTGGCAAAAAGTACCAACTGAACTGCCTTGTAGTACAATACATAATAGTATAACTCTCACCAATAATTTTGTTGCTGGCATGGCAGTATAGTGTTGGCTGTATATAGAAATACGCACTGTTGACCTGCAAATTATGAAAGCTGTATTATACTGCAGGATTATATTTTGCTTATAGTTTTACCGATACCATAAAGCAGGCAACAAGCAACATTAAAATCCCGGTAAACTTTTTGAATGCCTACCTTGTGCCGTGCCGCTTTTGTTTGGTATAAAAATCTTTATTAAATAGTGATATAAAATGCAGGAAGAACTGATAAAAAAACTGAGTAAAACATACGAGCCTTCATCCATGATAGATATGCGTTTCAGAGAAAAAGATATTGCTTTTAAAACAGATGAAAAAGGCAACCCCATCTTCTTGTTTATTGGCAAAAGGGGAGAAGATGGCAACATTAAAGGCGAACGCTATGCGCGCACGCTGAAGTATGATAATAACGGCAATAAAATAAAAGATCACTGGGAAATGAAAGGAAAGGCGAGTTAGGATCGCAGACTAGGCTGATAAAGTTATATAACTATTGGACTGGTTTAATAATAAAGGATTAAACAGATTGCACTGAATTGTGCAGATAAGATTTTATGTGTTGATGCGGATAATATCCGCATACTTTTTTACATCATTACAAATTGCATTTGCTGGTAGCAATAGAATAAAATAATTTCAAAACATGAGTACAACTATTCGCATCAAAGCTTTACTGCTTGATATTGGGGGTGTGTTTCTTACCAATGGCTGGGGACATCAATCGCGCAGACTGGCAGCACAAAAATTTAATATAGATTATGATGAAATGAACGAACGCCACAAGGTAGCTTTTGATGCGTATGAGACCGGCAAAATAAACCTTAATGAATATTTACAGCTAATCGTATTTTATCAAAAAAAAAGTTTTACAAAAGAGGATTTTAAGGATTTCATGTTTGCACAATCGCAGCCACTGCAACCCATGATTGATTGGATTTACCGCCTGAAACAGCAATATAAAATTAAAACTGCCTCGGTTAATAACGAAGGCAGAGAACTGAATGATTACCGCGTATGTACATTCCAATTAAATCGCTTTATTGACGTGTTTGTATCTTCTTCGTATGTGCACCTTCGCAAGCCCGATAAAGATATTTACAAGCTGGCAATGGATATTTTACTGGTGAAGCCCGAAGAAACTGTATATATAGATGATCGTCCTATTTTTATAGAAGTGGCAAAAAGCCTTGGTATTCATGCTATCCACCATGTAAATCTGGAGCAAACGAAGTTATGTTTGGATGAGTTTGGATTAAGCATGGAATGATTTTGCTCACAAATAGCACGGATGAGTACAGATAAAGGGAAGAATTTTCATGTAGTAATATTATTAATGCTTTAAGTGTAACAAAAACTAAACAAGCAGCCACACTACTCACAACTCATTCACAAAGTTTATTATTCATCTATACGCTCTGTGAGCAACTTTTGGCTTCCATAGTTTTTGCATAATCCAGTGGCTTGCATACGCACTTGCAACGCCTATGGCTGCACCGCTTAATACCTGCGAAGGCAAATGATATCCTTTGTACATGCGCGAGTAGCCAACTGCACTTGCCCAGGCATAAGCCGGCACAGCAATGTACCATTTTTTATATTCCAATGTAAGGCTTGTAGCCGTAGCAAAAGCCAGCGTTGTGTGGCCTGATGGAAATGCCCTGCCATGGTCGGGTGCGGTTACGAAAATCTCGTTTGGATATTTATCTGCCGGCCGCGTGGCATTAATAGTTCTTTTCAGTGCTTCCGAGATAATGCTGCTGATGCCAATACTGATTGCCGTTTCTATTGCATCGTGCTGTGCCTGTTTATCTTTTTCTATCAAACCATAGGCGAATGTACCTGCCGGAACAGCAGCCGTAAGCCAGTAGCCACTGCCACTTATGCCAGACCATATATCGGATGTAGGATAACGGGGATTGATTGCTTTTAAAATATTAACATCAAGATTTTGTGCATTAACTTTTAAAACAAAAAAGAAAATAGCTGTAAGAACAATAGGAAAAATTCTCTTTAAAATAGATAACATGGCGCTGTATAGTAGTTTACTAAAGTTGGTAAAGATAACAGTGCTGAACTGCATTTATTCTTTGGTAAACGGGAATGCTTAATGCTGAATATAATTTTTCAATACTTACTTTTGCCGCCAAATTTTTATACTAATGAATAACAGAACATTTACGATGATTAAGCCGGATGCCACGCAAAAAGGACACACCGGCGGCATTATAGATATGATCATTAAAGCAGGTTTTACTATCAAAGCCATGAAATGGACAAAACTGACCAAAGAGCAGGCAGGTGCGTTTTATGAAGTGCATAAAGAGCGTCCTTTTTACGGCGAATTGGTTAATTTTATGAGTAGTGGTCCTATTGTAGCCGCTGTTTTAGAAAAGGAGAATGCAGTAGCAGACTTCAGAAAACTCATTGGCGCTACTGACCCTGCAAAAGCCGACGAAGGCACCATCCGTAAATTGTTTGCTGCTTCGGTAGGCGAAAATGCAGTGCATGGCAGCGACAGTGACGAAAATGCAGCTATCGAAGGCAGCTTTTTCTTTTCGGGTTTGGAACTTTTTTAATGGCATGTATTATAAATTGTTATAAGTCAGCGTAAGCTCATTACTACTTTATTCAACAGTTTTGTTGGTATAGTTTTTGTCAATAAGTAATGTTTTTTAAGGGTTTAGGGTTGAAAAAAGGGGCACTGGTTTTCCGGAGCCCCTATTTTTTAGTTATTAGTTACTTACTATTGAAGTTTCCTGATTTATACAGATGCTGCTGATGTCTTTTATTGAATGTAATTTTCATAACCGGCAGCTCATTATGCAGGTTTCGTACTAAATAAATGGTAATATTTTTAATGGAAGAGTAGCAGTTTTTACCACAATCGAAATATAAATATAGAAAGAAAAATATCTTGCTTTTGTATCTATATGATTTATCGTGCAATTGAAAATCAAATCAATAAATAGCGTCAGATATCATATAAACTTCCCCCTTTTCTAAACAACTTCTCAATTTTACTTTCTACACCAGCATCCTTTTCTACCGGTGGCGCATGATGCGGTTTGATGCGTGCATCAATAATTACATTGCTACAACCCCAGTGTTTGTTTTTTACAAAACTGTTTATACCATGTATATCATGCGATGGATTACAGCGTGTAAATGTTATCCATAAGAAGTTATTCAGCGTAGATACGGCAAATGTTGCATCATCGCACAACACGATGAATGGTACACCTGCAATAGCTGCTGTTTTACTTTTTAATTGTATATTCAACACTTCTATTGCTTCTTCTGCCTGCTGTTGAGTTGTAAAAGGATCCATTTGCATACATACCACTCCGGGCATTGCCAATCTTGCATTTTTAAATTGCTGCAATTCGGTTAAGGCTGCCGGCACTTCTGTAGTAAGATTTCTTTTTACATCTCCATAAGCCGCAAATACCACTTTGCTGCCACTGTTAAGGCTCGTACCCGAGTAATCGAGCGTATCAATGGTAGTATTTGTGTAAAAATGAACGTCGCGTCCCAGGTCTATGCGCGATAATACATATTGTAAAAATGCTACTACATCGTGTGCATGCACGCTGTTGTCATCATCGGCAGTGATGAACAGAAATTTGGCTAAGCTCAGTTGCCCGGTGCCTAAAATATGATTGGCAATGGTGAGCAGTTCGGCGGGCTGCTTTGCAGGAGCGTATGGCGTGTATCGCTCACTGCCCACCGCCAGCAACAACGGATGTACCCCCGCCGCATCTACCGCGTGTACTTCCTTTACACCCGGTATTTCGTTGGGTATTGCATCGCCGGTCATATCGTGTATCAACTGACCAAAGCTTGTATCTTCCTGCGGCGGACGACCAACTACTGTAAACGGCCAAATAGCGTTATTGCGCGCATATACTTTATGCACCTTCATTACCGGGAAAGGATGCTGTAAACTGTAATAACCCAGGTGATCGCCAAAAGGACCTTCAGGTTTATTATCGCCGTCATGCACTTCGCCGGTAATTACAAAGTCCGCATCGGTGCTAATGCAATAACCATCTTTATACACATAACGAAATCTTCTGCCTGCCAGCACACCGGCAAAGGTGAGTTCGCTTAAACCTTCGGGCAAAGGCATTACTGCAGCCAACGTATGTGCTGGTGGGCCGCCTACAAACACACTTACTTTCAGGGGCTGGCCTTTTTCATTTGCTTTGGTTTGATGCACCCCAATACCGCGATGCAACTGGTAGTGTAATCCTGCTTCTTTATCGGGCACATATTCATTACCTGATAATTGTATGCGATACATACCCAGATTAGCGTTCATTACGCCGGGTTTGTCTATATCTTCGGTATATACCTGCGGTAATGTTACAAAAGCACCGCCATCCATTTTCCAGTGATGAATTTGTGGCAGTTGATGAATGGTTATTTCATTTTGCAAAACAGGCTTATTGATGGGATTTTTCAGTGGTAATGCGTGCAAAGCTCCTATTGCAGCGCCAGCATGTTTGATGGGTTGTTTAAAAGCTGCAGCCGGATTGTTTTTTAATACTATGAGTTTTTGTATAGTGGTATAAGTATCGCGAAAAATAAAACGGCTTCTTTCCAGCGTACCAAAAATGTTGGATGCTGCGCGATAATTGCAACCTTTTACATGCTCAAACAGCAAAGCCGGACCTTTAGCCTCATGCACGCGCAGATGAATAGCCGCCATTTCCAGATAAGGATCTACTTCTTCTTTCACGCGCACCAAATGACCATGCTTTTCCAGGTCAATCAAACAGGCTTCTAATGATTTGTACATTTTGCTTTACTTAGGATAACTGATATTACTGACTCTTATTAATCGCAGATCTTACTGATAAATGAATGGCATTACTGATAGTCTGACGCTTACATAAAAGGCATCAGGCTAATCAGTTGGCTGTAGGGAAGCATCATTATTCAAAATGTAAACATCTTTTCGTAATTATCTGCAATATCCATTGCTAATTTACCCGGCTCGTGGCACATAGGATGCTCCGCAATTTTTACATCATGTGTGCCGGCAAACCATTTCAATACATCAGCCTTGATAATAACATCCCTGGATTTTGATAATGATGTTTCCTGATAAAAAGCTGCTGGTACTGGTAGATCAATTTTTCTTGCCGCATTTTCGCCATATTTATAGCCGCCAACATCGTACGAAAACTGCCTGCCGGGTGATTTGGCTACCGCAGAAGTGCCTTCCAGCTTTGCCATGATATAGCCGGTATTCCATACCCAATACATGCCTTTGGCCGGATCTAAATCGCCCGTTTGTACGCCGGTTGTATTTGTAATGCTATCCACACCTAATAAAAATTGAATGGCTGTAATGTTGCCTGCCGGTGCAATAAAGGAAAGTTGTTTGGTAGTACTGTCTCTCTCGTTTACTAAGTGCGGAGTTAGGTTTGTTTTGTAAATAGTACTATCTGCATATTGCAATTGCATATCGGAGATATAATATTTAAAAGCCCTTACCATAAAAGGTTCACCAAAAGCATTGGTGTACTCAATGCCTGTTTGCAGCGAAGCATCACCTACCATATTTTGAAAAATCAAACGGATAGTTTGCGATGCCGGTTTTTCTTTTCCCTTTTGAGAAAAAGCGATACAAACGCTTATTATTACAACAATCAATAGCAAACACTTTTTCATCAACAATCTCCTCTTCTTATTTTTTGACGACCTTCTTTTACCTGCGAAAGCTTTTTCTTATTTTCTATCCGTTTTTCTTTAGCCGCTTTGGAAGGTTTGGTAGCAATGCGGCTTTTCTTTTTTTCTAACGCCTGTTGCACTAGCGCATTCATCTTTTTAATTACCAACTGACGGTTGCCCAACTGCGTTCTTTCTGCCTGCGATTTTACCAGCAAAGCGCCATCGGCAGTTATTTTGTTGTACAGCTTTTGTAAAATCAGTACTTTTTGTTCTTCGCTTACAAGCTGCGAAAGTGCAACAGGCCAGCGACCTTCCACCATTGTCTCTACTTTATTTACATTTTGTCCGCCTTT
Source organism: Ilyomonas limi (assembly GCF_005233845.1). Classification (GTDB taxonomy): domain Bacteria; phylum Bacteroidota; class Bacteroidia; order Chitinophagales; family Chitinophagaceae; genus Ilyomonas; species Ilyomonas limi. The sequence continues at coordinate 4,692 of NZ_SZQL01000002.1, read as the reverse complement.
GCCGCCGCTGCGTGCGGTTCGAAAAATTATTTCGGGCGTAATGTCTATCTTCATTACTATTGTTAATTGGTGAAAAAGAAGTAGTGAAACCTGCAAGTTTACTTCCTTTGCAACAAATTAAAAGGATAAAAATTAAAGGTAACAATTAAGAGCTTATGCGTGCAGTGATACAAAGAGTTTCGGAAGCAATGGTTAAAGTGAATGGTGAAATAACCGGCAGTATTCAAACGGGTTTGCTGGTATTGGTAGGTATTGAAGATGCAGATACGGCAGAAGACATACAATGGTTGAGTGGCAAAATTGTGAACATGCGCATTTTTGATGATACAGCCGGCGTAATGAATGTAAGTTTAAAAGATGTTGACGGTGATATTTTACTTGTAAGCCAGTTTACATTACATGCCAGCACCAAAAAAGGTAACCGTCCTTCGTACATACGTGCCTCCAAGCCACCTGTTGCTATACCAATGTATGAAAAGCTGATTGATCAGTTGAGTGCTGATTTGGGTAAACCGATACAGACCGGCATTTTTGGCGCGGATATGAAAGTGCGTTTATTGAATGATGGGCCAGTAACGATTGTGGTGGATACAAAAAATAAAGAATAGAACCTATAAACGTAACCGTTTTCTTACAAAAGTATTACTGCGTTTTGCATGTACAACGCCAATAATAAGAATTTTTTCCCGTTCAATAAGATAAGACACTTTGTAAGGAAACCTGATCACCATACACCGTGAACAGAGAGATATGTAAAAGTATAATGGAGCGGATGAGATTGAATGTTTTGTAAGGTAGTCAAATAATCATCATAAAAACGCTAACTTAAACCTTTCGCTTACTGTTCATAACAGTTATAGCGTCCTCAATATCTAAGAAAACAATCGGGTTAATAATTAACCTGAAAGCCCTACTTATCAGCAAAATATTTTTTAAGCATATCTGGGCTTATACCTTCTTTTGGATTTTCTTCGTGCAATTGGAGTCGCTCTTTTGCAAACGCAATCTTTTCGCTTGTAGCCGGCATTAATTCGTTTTCTATACTACTCCGGAGTTCCTCAGCCAAGGCTATCTTCTCGGCTGCCGGTAATGCAATTAATTCCTCCTTGTTGTACGGCATAACATTAATTTTATATACGGTAAATTAATCTTACAATATCCAGAAAACAAAAGGGAATATCCGGTACGGATATTCCCTTTTTACAAAAAGAAAAAATATATTATCCTACTGCTACTCTTTTGAACTCAGTAACTTTTACATCGGCACCGGCGCTCTTTAAATAATCAGCAACAGATTTGCTGTTGTCTTTTACAAAAGGCTGAGCCAATAAAGTTTGCTCTTTAAAGAATGCTTTCAGTTTACCGTCTGCAATTTTAGCAATCATTTCGGCAGGTTTACCAGCCATCTTCGGATCTTGCTGAATCTGCTCGGTTACAATGGCTCTTTCGCGATCAATGGTTCCGGCAGGAACTGAATTTTCATCCAATGCCACGGGGTTCAATGCCGCAATTTGCATAGCCACATCTTTACCAACTTCCGGAGCATAAGTGGTTAAACCTACCAATACGCCTATACGGTTTGTACCGTGAATATAAGAAGCTACATAAGGCGCTTCCACTCTTTCAAAACGGGTAACGTCTATTTTTTCGCCAATAGCAGCCAGCTTATCGTTGATAAGGTTGGATACTGTAGCGCCGTTTACGGTTGTATCTTTTAATTCTTCTGTACTTTTTACATTGTTGGCAATGGCTGCATCGGCAATACTTTGTACAAAAGCGACAAAATCGGTGTTTTTAGAAACAAAATCGGTTTCGCAGCTTACGCATACAATGATGCCAACATTATTATCGCTGTTGGTTTGTGCGATTACAACACCTTCTTTGGCTTCGCGGTCGCTGCGCTTGGCAGCTACTTTTTGACCTTGCTTGCGCAGCCAGTCGATAGCTGCTTCAAAATCGCCACCGGTTTCGGTTAATGCTTTGCGGCAATCCATCATACCAGCGCCGGTTGCCTGGCGCAGCTTATTAATATCTGCTGCTGTTATTTGAACTGTTGATGACATAATCAAATGTTTGCCCCCGTCCCCTAAAGGGGAGTTATAAAATTGAATTGTTTGTAATGCTAAAGGGGAATTAGCACTAATTCTTTATTGCTTATAAACACAGAACCCAACTATTGCTGCAGTTGGGGTGTGTAGGCTATATATTAAGTTGACAGTTGTTGGATGATAGTTGACAGAAAGATGAACAAACTTATCATCAGTCAACCAACAGCTGTTGTTTACAAAGCTCCTATCTGCGTGGTCCACCTTGTCCGCCACCACCGGCCGGTCTGCGGCTTGCACCACCAGGTACACGGCGTTTAGGCTGATTGGTGCCATGTGCTGCTCTTTCGCCACGTGCGCGACCACCTTCTGCTTCGGCTTCTGCCTGCAGGCGGGCTGCCTTCTTTTCTGCTTCATTATCCACTTCTTCTACTTCTTCGTCTTTACTCTGCTGACGCTCCTGCAAACCCTCGGCAATAGCGGCAGTGATGTAGTTGGTAATGATAGCGATAGATTTGGTGGCATCGTCATTGGCAGGAATTGCAAAGTCAACCTTGTTGGGATCGCTGTTAGTATCTACCATACCAAAAGTAGTGATGCCCAAACGCTTAGCTTCTGCCAGGGCAATGTGCTCGTGACCAATATCTACCAGAAAAAGAGCTGCCGGCAGGCGACCCAACTGAGCGATACCGCCCAGTACTTTTTCCATTTTCTCTTTATCACGGCTTAATGTAAGGCGTTCTTTTTTAGTAAGATTTTCGGCGGCACCGGTTTCGCTTAGCATTTTATCAATGCTCTGCATTTTCTTTACGCTCTTGCGCACGGTGTTAAAGTTGGTAAGCATGCCACCCAACCAACGCTCGGTTGCAAAGGGCATATTTACGCGGTTGGCGCATTCGCTTACAATTTCTTTTGCCTGCTTCTTGGTAGCTACAAACATGATCTTTTTGCCACTCTTTGCAATTTGCTTCATAGCGGCAGCAGCTTCCTGCAGGTGATCTACCGTTTTGTTTAAATCTATAATATGAATACCTTTCTTTTCGGCAAAGATGTAAGGCAACATTTTAGGATTCCACTTCTTCTTCAGGTGACCAAAGTGTACACCTGCATCGAGCAATTGTTGCTGTAAAGAAGGAACTTGTTCCATTTGTATAAAAATTTTAATAATGATGTTTCTGATAAAGTACTGATAATACCGGTTTGAGAAAATGCTTTCGGTATCAGCAGCATCGGTAATAAGTCCGTATTATCCGGGATCCAAAAACTAACGCTTGCTGAACTGGAAGCTCCGGCGTGCTTTTTTGTGACCGAACTTCTTACGTTCTACACTGCGTGGATCACGCTTGAGGTGACCGGCAGCTTTTAAAGCCGGGCGCAACTCAGGATTGACTTCCAGCAGGGCGCGGGCTATACCTAATTTGGCGGCTTCTGCCTGACCTTTTAAACCACCACCCTGTGCATTAATGAGCACATCAAATTTATCTAACGATTCAACGGTTTTCAAAGGTGCTTCTACCTGGTTTTGCAGGTATGGCAGTGCGAAATATTGTTTATAGTCTTTGCCGTTTACAGTGATTTTGCCTTCCCCTCTGCTAAGGAATACGCGGGTAACGGCTTCTTTACGGCGACCAACTGCGTTTTTTTGTTTTTCCATTTAAATAGCTTTATGCTAATAATTTAATTATATTACCCCTTTAGAGCCGGGGCTTTAGAATTTAAGTTCTTTAGGTTGCTGTGCAGTATGCGGATGCTCGGCACCAGCGTACACAAATAACTTTTTAATCATTTTGCGACCGAGACGGTTTTTAGGCAACATGCCTTTTACTGCTCTTTCTACCACCATTTCGGGGCGACGGCGAAGCAGGTCTTTAGCGATCTCTTCTTTTTTGCCGCCGGGGTACCCGGAGAAATTAATGTAGGTTTTTTCTTCCATTTTGTTGCCGGTGAAGACAACTTTGTCGGCGTTGGTAACGATGATGTAGTCGCCGCAATCTACGTGCGGGGTGTAGTATGCCTTGTTTTTGCCACGCAGTACGGCAGCAATCTTGGCACACATACGTCCCACGGTTTGATTAGTACCGTCCACAACATACCAGTTGTGCTTAACGGTAGCCGCATTCGCATGCTTGGTGGTGAAATGTAATTTGCTCATTATTAACTATTAAATTGTTTACCGGCGCTATCCCGCCGCGTTTTTAAAAATGGCTGCGAAGGTACGTGAAACAGGCTTTAATTACAAAGCTTTTAAGGAATAATTTTGAAACAGAGTTTTGTAATTGGTTGATTTACAATAAAAATTTTGCACGGGAATTTTAGAGGGTATAAAAAAGCGAAGCAAATATTTATAAAGCTGCACTGTTTGCTGCAATGATTGCTGAACAGAACATTAAGCTTTCCATTGCTGCTTTTGTATTTTTGCCTGAAATCCTGACTTTGCTTTGACTACACTTATCCCAGGCTTTGGGTAGGCTTTACCTACGCTTTACTATGTAGTAAGAGTAACGCATGACTCGTCCTAAAATAGCTATACAGATTATTAAATAAATCCTGATTCGGTTATACAAATATAATTTTTAGTCCTGTAATTGCTATACAGTTGCTTTTTGATGGCTATAAGTTCGGTTATAATTTTTCCATTTCTTATTCA
>NZ_SZQL01000019.1 GCF_005233845.1 Ilyomonas limi | reverse complement strand
GCTACAACCTTTAAAATCAACCGCTTATCATACCGTGAAAGGCGGTTAGGACGAACACTAAATTGTTCAACTTCTTTAGACATATACACCTGATTTTGCGTATAGCCATTTCAGGACAAGACAATATTGAAAAAGTTGCCGTTGTGACATTTACTGAGGTTGGTTTTTCCTTGCAACAGAGTTTATCGAGGTGGTAGCGCCAGTGTAGCTCGAAGCGTAGATGAAAATGACTTTTCAAAATGATCCGCATAAGATTTCGTTAGAAAAACAAGCTAATCCTGTATAATCATACCCTTTTAAATGGGATGCATATCAGGGGAGTATGTTTTTATCTTTTACTTAGCCGTGCAATGGTGCAAACTCCTCTATGAGCAAAGATTAATTTATAAACAATCCAATAGAATATTTACATAAGTGTCTTTTTATGAAGTAGCTTAAGCCCGGATTTATTTACTTACATCAACTAACGATTTTGCAATATGAAAAAAACATTGCTGAAAGGCTTTATGGTGGCTGTACTGCCATTGCTTATTATTTCTTGTAAGAATTCTTCTACTACAGAACAGGAAAATGCAGGGGAGGCAGAGGGCTTCGCCTCTCCACGCAAGGTAATAGACAATCCTTCGCCTGTTCATTTGTCACCGGAGGAAAGCCTGAAAACTTTTCGTCTGCCCAAGGGCTACCATTTGGAAGTAGTAGCCAGTGAACCAATGATAAAAGAACCTGTGGCTATTGCATGGGATGGCAACGCCAAAATGTATGTGGCGCAAATGGAAACTTACATGCAGGATGTAAATGCGACCGGCGAGCAGGATTCCATTAGCCGTATTATGCTGTTGGAAGATACCAATGGCGATGGCAAAATGGATAAAAGCTCGGTATTTATTAATAAATTGAGACTGCCCCGTATGATTTTGTGTGTTGGTAAAGAACTGCTGGTAAATGAGACAAATACTTATACCATCAATGCTTATAAAGATACCAATGGTGATGGAATAGCCGACCAGAAAAGAGTGGTTTATAAAAGTGATGCGGTAGATACTAAAAACCTGGAGCACCAGCGTAGTGGGTTGGATTGGAATATTGATAACTGGATTTACGTAACAGTAGATCCGGTACGTTTCCGCTATAAGAATGGCATGCTGCAGGCCGATTCGTTGGTGAGCGGCTCCAATGGTCAGTGGGGCTTAACCCATGATAATTACGGACGGCTCTTCTTTAGCCGAGGTGGTGCAGAAAATGCAGGCTCGGGTTTTCAGATTAATCCGGCTTACGGGCAACTGGAATTTGCAGATGCCTATGATGATTCCACCTTTGGAGCCGTATGGCCCATTATCAAAACACCTGATGTGCAAGGCGGGGCAAAGAGGCTACGTCCGGATAGTACCCTGAATCACTTTACGGCTGGCAACGGGCAATCTATTTTCCGGGGTGACCGGCTGCCAAAAAGTTTACAGGGAGATTACCTCATTGATGAGCCGGTAGGCCGTATTATCCGGAGAGCTAAAGTGCATGATAAAGATGGAAAAATAACCCTTACAAATGCTTACAATGGAGAAGAATTCATTTCCTCTTCAGATATGAACTTCCGCCCGACCAACACCTACACAGGACCGGATGGTTGCCTGTATATAGTAGATATGAACAGGGGTATTATACAGGAAGGTGAGTGGACGAAAGAAGGCAGTTACCTGCGTCCTCAGATACAACGCCTTGGATTAGATAAAAACAAGGGATACGGGCGTATTTACCGCCTGGTGTATGATGGTATGCAGCCCGGTCCCAAACCACATATGCTGGATGAACCTACCAGTCAGTTAGTTACTTACTTAGAGCATCCCAACGGATGGTGGCGGGATAATGCGCAAAAAGAAATTGTGCTAAGGGGCGATCAGTCGGTAGTGCCCCTATTAAAACAGATTGCATTAGGAGAACAAGGTCCTCTGAAAGAAAAGCCCTCTGCCCTGGGGCAGATACATGCTTTATGGACATTGGATGGCTTAGGTGCCACTGATAAATCTGTTTTATTGAAAGCTATGGATGATGAAGATGCACAGGTACGCAAAGCAGCTATTTGGATCAGCGAGCCTTACCTTAGGAACGGAGATGAAGAGGTTATTAATAAACTGGAAAAGATGGAAGGCGATGATAGCTATGATGTACGTACCCAACTGCTGCTGTCGCTGAATTATGCTAAAGGAGATAAAGCAAAAACGATTGTGAAGAATGTATTAGCAAAGAATCCGGAGGTGGAAATGTTTGCTGCTGTGGAGCGTACCCTGGAAAAAAATGAAGCCGTCAAAACATTTGGAAAGCGGTTAGGCAGCCTGGAAGTAGCTGATAGAAAAAGAGTGATGGACGGGGCAAATATTTTCCGGTCGCTTTGCGCCAGTTGCCATGGTACAGATGGTAAAGGGCTGCCCACCAAGATAGCACCATCGCTCGTTGACAGCGGCAGGCTTGCTTTTATGGGTTCAAAGGATACCATCATCAATATTGTACTGCACGGCTTAACCGGTCCACTGAACGGTCAAAAATATCCGGTAGATATGCCGCCTATGGAATCTAATAATGATGAGTGGGTTGCATCGGTACTCAGCTATGTACGGTACAATTTAGGAGTGCCGGAAAAATATGCCGGTATGATACCACCGCAATATCAATCGCAAATATTGGTACGTCCGGAGGAAGTAAAAACGGTAAGAGCAGCAACTGCGGGAAGAAACAAACCGTGGACAATGGAGGAGTTGAAAAAAGGAGGGAAGTAGTTTTTACCGATGTTTTGCTGGTGCAAGCATCCGCTCACTTACTTTTAAAGAGCATTCAGCAAGGAAGCGGATGCTTTGGAATTGGAGGCGGGTATTTTGGGAGATATACTTTTGTCTTATACTTCGAGGTGCGCTGGCACTAACACCTAGAAGTAAAGGAAAACAATGAAAAGATTACTCAATAAAAGAATTGCTCTGATATAATCTGTCCGTCTTTTACTTCATACAGCATTATTTCATTGGTTTGTATTCTTCCCAAGTCCAGTACGGTAATATCCATTTCCCTTCCTACTGCAAAATGATTGCTGCCTATTATAGGTTCAGTTGTATGTAATCGGTGGACTGCCGTTACCTTTTTTACCCAATCTTCTCCTTTTTTACGAACAGCAGATTTGCCTTCCGTATTTTTTAGATGAGGAGCATTAGCAGGTTCAATACTCTTTACGCCATCTGCAAATAATTCGTCCTGTATGTCAAACCATTTTTCCTGCTGTGCAAGTTCGTTGAAGCGTGCTGCAACTTCTCTGGTTGTAAGTGCGGTTATGTAGGTTATTGTTTCCATAAATATTGGTTGTTATAATTTGAATGATATATAATTTAGTGCTGTAACGATGGCTGGTGTACCGCTTCCTTTACTACATGGGGAGTCCCTTTGCCGGTAGTGATGAGGTTTGATAAACTACGCAAATAATAGCTCCAGCCATTGGAACAGGCACCGAAGCATTCAATTAGGGGAACTAAGCCCAGATGCGTAAAAAGGATCTTTGTTTTATCACCTTCCCTGGAAATTTCAAAAATATTTTTGGTGCCATTCCATTCGGTTTTATTGGTAAGGAAATTTAATTGGCTGTCGGTAACCAGCCAAACAACTTTTTTGTTGCGTATGACCTCTATCAATTTATGCCGGGAATAATGCACGTCGCCAAAGCGAACTTCAAATTCATCATTAAGACCTTGTGAACTGCCTTTAACATCTTCCGACCACCACCCGTACACATCATTAATAGCATTGAATACTTCTTCCGGAGTTTGGTGTACCAGAAATGTAAAAGTGAAATGTTGATCTTGCATGGTTATACTTTTTATTTTTTGATTATTATAAATATCTAAAGCAAACCTATTGTCTAAAAGCGACTTAAGCAGGGCGTAAAATGGACTTTGTAGCGGGTTGATTTGGACAAAGTAAATATTCATCTTTGCCAAAAGCATCACCATGAAACATCTTACCATCATTGTTCCTGACGGAGAGAATAATTTAAGCAGCATTGTAGGTGCTTACAAGATATTTACAAGAGCCAACGAGTACCGGAAGGAAAGTGGCAAAAAAGAAGTATTCGCTATTCAACTGGCAGGTATTTCAAAAGAAGTGGACTTTCATAATGGTTTGTTTACCGTAAAGCCACATACGCATATTTCAGCTATTACCAAAACAGATCTGATTATTATTCCGTCCTTAAACCATAATTATCAGCAAGCGATAAAAAAGAACAGTTTGCTGATTGACTGGATAGCACAACATTATAAAGAAGGCGCTGAAATTGCCAGTATCTGTACCGGCGCATTTCTGCTTGCCGCATCCGGCTTAATGGATGGGAAAACCTGCTCTACCCATTGGGCAGTGGGGGATATTTTCAGAACCCAGTTTCCAAAAGTGCATTTGCAAACGGATAAACTGATTACGGATGAAGGAGGCATTTATACTAATGGTGGTGCGTATTCTTTCCTTAACCTCCTTATTTACCTGGTAGAAAAATATTACGACCGGCAAACAGCCATTTTTTGTTCCAAAGTATTCCAGATTGAAATAGACCGGCAAAGCCAATCCCTTTTTACCATATTTACAGGGCAAAAGCTGCACGGTGATGACGTGGTGCAACAAGCGCAAGCCTATATTGAAAGCAAACTGCACGAGAAAATATCGGTGGAAGAATTATCTACCCGGTTTGCGGTAGGCAGGCGAAACTTTGACCGGCGGTTTATTAAAGCCACCGGCAATACGCCTGTGGAATACGCGCAAAGAGTAAAAATGGAAGCCGCCAAGAAAGCGTTTGAAACGAGCCGCAAAACAGTTAATGAAGTAATGTATGAAGTGGGCTATTCGGATGCGAAAGCGTTCAGGGAAGTATTTAGAAAAATAACCGGCATGTCGCCATTGGAATACAGAGGTAAATATAATAAGGAGGCAGCGGTTTGATACTGAAAGCGCTGGCTTGTATTTTGCCATTATTGGTGTTCGTCCTTCTTCATTCCACTGGCGCAAGCGTCTGCTTGCGCCAGTGGAGGGGTAAGCTTCAGCGCATCTCGAAGAACGGAACTTTTCTTCGGCGTTGCTTCTGATATTGCATCTTCTAAGATATGTCAATCAGCGCGGACGGCACTAACTGGACGGAGATGTAATGGGTAAAAATTTGCATTCAGCTAATTCTGCTTTTCTTTATATTTGAAATATGAGCGATACTATTTATACTATAAAGATAAAAAAGGAATACGCATCGGCTATTATTGAAGATTTAAAACAAGTGGATGCCATTGAAATTGTGGAAAATCCGATTGCTGATTGGCAACAAACAGAAACGCTGAAGCGCCTTGTAGAAATGAAGGGTACTCCTTCTTCTACCTTATCAGAAGAAGCTTTTTTCAAAGCTTTAGACAATGAAAGTAAATAATGCGGTTTGCAATCATTTTTTCCCGCGGAGCATTGAACGATTTAGAGGAGGCTCGTTCCTGGTACAACCTTCAACAAAAAGGTTTAGGAAAAAGGTTAATTGCCGATGTAAAAAAATAATTGCTGCTATCAAACAAAATCCATATTATGCTTCCATAAAGTTTAAAAACATCAGAACTGCTGCCTGCAAAACCTTTCCTTACGCTGTTCATTATGAAATTGATGAGGCAAATAACATCATCCGTGTTATTTCTATATTTCATTTTAGCAGACGACCATACTGGTTAGATAAATAAGATCGTCTGGTGTTTCTGATACTCATGAAGTTGTAGATAAAGAACATTGCGGGAGTACGAAGGTGTAAGGCAGATTTCATTTTCTACCACACCGCAACGTCACATGACTCACGCGCAATGAGCTATGGATGGAGACATTGCGGGAAAAGAAGCAAAATCATTCCGCCATTGCTGGTGTTGTTCACCAGCAATGAATGTTGGCAATGCTATCATCGCGGTTAGCGAAGACACGAACCGCTCACTACCTTCCGTTACCTTCACCGTATTCCATGTTCTTCAGACTGTTAGCGCCAGCGCACCCTTGTTTGCCACACTCCTGTATTGTATGAGTTAATAAGCGGACGCCCGCGGTAGTGCAAGGTTATTCAGACAGCGGATTTTTACGGGTAGGTATTACCATAGATTCGTCGTCGCTCAGAAACACCCAGAAATCGTATAGCTCAAAGATGTCGCCGGGTATTTTAGAACCGTTCTCTGTGTTTCGCTGATAAGAGCCTAATAGTTGCCCGTTATATCGTAGTTCTTGCAGTTTCTCGTTGTGACCCATTCCTTTGAAGGCATCTATGTCCATAGTAGATTCAATTATTTGTTTGCAATAATAGTCCGTTTTTTCCAGCTTAATTCGGCAAATCTGCTGCCAGGCTTTGCGCGGTGCTTTTATTTTGGGCAAAGCGGCTTTCACCCCGGTCCGTGTCTTCACGAACCGCTTACAGCCTCAGGTTACATCCATAATATGGGTGAGAAAGACAAAGGCATCTACTTCCGTTTCGTAATATGTTGCAGATGAATAATAGTAATCAACAGGGGTGTTGCACTACTGCCAGTGTGCAGCCAATGGATTGTTATGGATATACTCCGGTTTTTGCAAGGCAGTACTTCTTCTAGTGAGTTCAAAAGCTAAGGAATCTCTTTGCCAGAATTCATATTGTTTGTTAGTCGCTTTCACTTCCCGCCGTTGTTGGTGTTCTTCACCAACAACTGGCTTTTGGTTGTACTTCAGCGTAAAATGTATTATTTTCATTTATGCTGATTCGCGATCATCCTTACTTTTTTACCGCTACAATACTGGAATGGAAAGCTTTACTCAAGCCGGATAAGTTTAAGGACATCATCATTCGCAGTCTGGAATTTCTGGTGCGGGAAAAACGAGTATTGATATATGGCTTTGTGATTATGAATAATCATATACATCTTATCTGGCAGATGCTGGACGAGCATTTACCTACAGATGTGCAGCATTCTTTTATGAAGTACACCGCACAGATGATGCTCAAAGCGTTAAAAGACAATCACCCTAAGGTGCTCTCTTTGTTTAGGGTAGATGCAAAAGACAGAAAGTACCAGGTATGGGAACGAAATCCACTGAGCGTAGCCTTATACAGTAGAAGTGTATTTATACAAAAGCTGGAATACATTCACTTGAACCCGATGCGGGCAGGCTTGGTAGCTGTACCTGAAGCATACGGGTATTCTTCAGCCGCCTATTATTATACAGGTAAAAGTGAGTGGGAGTTCCTGTCGCATTATAATGGTTGATTTGGCATCACTCGTTGTTGGTGAAGAACACCAACAACGGCGGCAAAACGCAAAAGCTATTAACTGGATATTTTCAAATTGTTATGTGAATACTCCGCAATTTCACAAATAAACTCTATAATTATTTTGCAATAGTCAACAACAAATTGCAAGGAGGTAATCTCAAACTCAACTTTATCTACACTTAAAATTTTGATATGCTGAATTTTATTTTGATTAATAAGTGAAACAATTGAATGAAAGTATTCTCCAATTGGTTTGTTATGAGCAAACGAATTTCTAATATAGTTATAATCAAAGAGTAGCTGATATTTTTTTATAATATCATCAATAAAGATTTTTATTCTCCCCTTTCTTTCTTCTGTATTAATTGTTTCAAAATACTTGTTGTTTAAAGCAGGAATAAAAGTTTTTGAGAAATACAATCTATATAGATCACAGATGTCTGTCCAAACATTCTCAAATGCTGAGTGTACTGCAATAAAATACGCTGATCTTAATGCGGGTAAAAGTGGAAATGCTCTCGTCTCGTGTTCAGGATCTTGATAATACATAAGGCTTTCTTGTTCATTTTCTGGATCCTCAAAGTACTCATTCAAATATTTTCTTGATTCTTCTATCAAACTTCTTTCTGCCTGACAAAATGTTATTTCGTATTGCAGGAACTTATACTCAAGTCCTTCGCCCATATGAAGGTCTCCTACTAATTCTATAATTTTTTGCTCAAATGAATTTTCATCAAAATTGTAAGATCTTCGTTGGTTACCTTTGATCATAAGTATTTTCAGATTTGTACCGTATTTAGGTGTCTCACTAAATGTTCTTAGTAGCTCATAATCTATAACAACATTATTGCAAAACGTAAGTGAGAAAGGGGAAAACGCCTCCTGATGTATAGGTTTGTTGATTTATCACTTTGCCATTAACATAGATTTTAGCAGTCATTACATCAGTACCTATGTAAGGTTCAACGTCACCTACAGCTAATGATAAAGAACGTGCCTGCATTAATCCAGGATCTTTTGACCAAGTATTATTATAAGACCAAGGAAGTTGTTGATAGTTATCAATACTACCGGCTTCTGCTACACCTCCAGTTTGATCTCTATAAACAACTATCACTTTGATATTGGGATTAGTACAAGTAATTTCATATTTAACATTCCAAGAATTGGTAGGGCTATCCTTCTTGCAAGAAAATATGATTACAACAATTATAAGGAATAGGGGGAAGTATTTTCTCATTTAATTTTGAAATTAAAGGTTTTAGTTTGGCTTGTTATTTATGATAGCAATATACATTAAAGCTTATTTATTCACCAACAATAGTTTGATAAATCGGAAGTGCTAATGTATAGTTCTCTTTTACTCCAATTAATATTTCCGCCTCTGTTGGTGTTCTTCACCAACAGATTTATTTCCCATCAGAGCTAAACAAAATAAAAGTAGCACCGTAATCAGTTGTTGGTGAAGAACACCGGCAACGGCAGCTTTCCTTTCAGACATTTCCTTTCCCCATCCCCTCCCCCAAAATTATTTTAACGCCATTTCGCTAAAAGGATTAGTATTTTTGCGCCCTAATTTATGGCAAAGCAACAGCAAGGTTCTAATGGCATTGCACTGGATGGCGAACTCATAGAAGTATCCGGCGCACGCGAGCACAACCTGAAAAACATAGACATCAGCATTCCCAAAAATAAACTCGTGGTATTTACCGGCGTAAGCGGCAGTGGCAAGTCGTCGCTGGCATTTGATACCATTTACAACGAAGGGCAGCGCCGCTACATGGAGAGCTTCAGCGCGTATGCCCGGCAGTTTATCGGCGATATGGAGCGCCCCGATGTGGACAAGATTACCGGCTTAAGCCCGGTGATTTCCATTGAACAAAAGACCACCGGCAAAAACCCGCGCTCTACCGTAGGCACTATTACCGAAGTGTACGATTTTATGCGCCTGCTCTTTGCCCGTATTGGCGAAGCCTACAGCTACAACACCGGCAAAAAAATGGTGAAATTTAGCGAAGAAGAAATTGTAGAGAATATTTATCAGCGTTTTGAAGGCAAAAAAATATCGCTGCTGGCACCACTCGTGCGCGGTCGTAAAGGACACTACCGCGAGCTGTTTGAAGACATCCGCAAGAAAGGCTTTTTGAAAGTGCGGGTAGATGGCGAAGTAAAAGACATCACGCCCAAAATGCAGGTAGACCGCTATAAGATTCACGACATAGAAGTAGTGATAGACCGCCTGGCAGTAACGCCCGACATGAAAGTGCGCCTGAGTCAAAGCGTACAACAAACGCTGCGCACCGGCAAAGACCTGATGTTTGTATTGGTAAATGACGAGGACAAAGTTATTCAATACAGCAAGCAACTGATGTGCGAAGACACGGGCATTTCTTACGAAGAACCTTCGCCCAATGCGTTCTCGTTCAACTCGCCGTATGGCGCTTGTCCTACCTGCAAAGGATTGGGTTCTATTTATACGGTTAGTACCGAAGCAATTTTCCCCGATAAAAATAAAACCATCAAAGATGGCGGTATTGCGCCGCTTGGCGAAGAGCGCGAAGCGTATATGTATCGCACCACTGCACAGATATTAAGGCGCAAAAAAATAGGCGTTGATAAACCCATCAAAGACCTGCCCGAAACGGCTATCAACTTTATCTTATATGGTAATGAGGAAGGCGTTATTGGCGAACTGGATTACTCGCAACCGTTTGATGTGTACTCCGGCGATTTTGAAGGTATTGTGCCGATGCTCAACCGTTGGTTCAACAGCAGTACCAGCACCGATCATATGCGCGAATGGGTAGAGCAGTTTATGGAGTTGAAAATGTGTCCGACTTGTTTAGGTACAAGGCTGAAAAAGGAGAGTGTTTGGTTTAGGGTTGATAACCGGAATATTGCGGAACTGAGCGATTGGAATTTGGATAAATTGGCGCACTGGTTTGCAGGCATTGAAGACCGCTTAAGCAAAAAACAAAACCTTATTGCTAAAGATATTCTGAAAGAAATACGTGAGCGGTTGCAGTTTTTATTAGATGTTGGCCTGACTTATCTTACACTTAACCGTTCTTCCAAAACCTTAAGCGGTGGCGAAGCGCAACGTATTCGCCTGGCAACGCAAATTGGTTCGCAACTGCAAGGCATTACCTACATTTTGGATGAACCTTCCATTGGCTTGCACCAGCGTGATAACCATCGCCTGATTACGGCATTGAAGAACCTGCGTGATATTGGCAACAGCGTATTGGTAGTAGAGCATGATAAAGATATTATGCTGGCTGCCGATCATTTGGTAGATATTGGTCCGCGTGCAGGCAAATATGGTGGCGAAGTAGTTGCTGCCGGCACGCCTAAGGCTGTCTTAAAATCTGGTTCCGACACCTCCAAATATTTAAGTGGCGAAAAGAAGATTGAAGTGCCCAAAGAACACCGCAAAGGCAATGGAAAATTTTTAACCATTAAAGGTGCGAGAGGCAATAATTTAAAAAATGTGGATGTTGAATTTCCGCTGGGAAAATTCATTGTAGTAACCGGCGTAAGTGGCAGTGGAAAATCTACGTTGATCAATGAAACTTTATATCCATTACTTTCCAAACATTGCTACAACAGCAAGATGACAGCGCTGGATTATGATACGATTGAAGGGCTGGAACATATTGATAAAGTCATTGAAATTGACCAGTCACCTATAGGCCGCACGCCCCGCAGCAACCCGGCTACGTATTGCGGTTTTTTTACGGATATCAGAACGTTGTTTGCTGCTGTTCCCGAAGCTAAAATTCGTGGTTACAATGCCGGTCGTTTTTCCTTTAATGTAAAAGGCGGCAGGTGCGATGTATGCGAAGGCGGTGGTATGCGCGTGATAGAAATGAACTTTTTGCCCGATGTATATGTGCATTGTGAAAAATGTAATGGCAAGCGTTATAACCGCGAAACATTAGAGATTCGTTACAAAGGCAAGTCCATTGCCGATGTATTGAATATGACCGTAGATGAAGCCGTAGATTTCTTTCAGGCAGTGCCGTATTTATACAGGAAAACAAAGGTGTTGCAGGATGTGGGTTTAGGATATATTACCCTTGGACAAAGTGCAGTAACCCTCAGCGGCGGCGAAGCGCAACGTGTAAAGCTCGCTACCGAACTCGCTAAAAAAGACACCGGCAAAACGTTTTATATTTTAGATGAACCTACTACCGGTTTGCACTTCCAGGATATTCAGCATCTCTTAGATGTGTTGTATAAACTGGCAGACAGAGGCAATACGGTGCTGGTAATAGAGCATAATTTAGATGTAATAAAAGTAGCCGATTATATCATAGATCTTGGTCCCGAAGGCGGTGACGGCGGCGGTAAAATTTTATTTGAAGGTGCACCCGAACAAATGATAAATAATAAAGAAAGCCATACGGCTAAGTTTTTAAAACAGGAATTGGAAGGTCAGGCGTTAAATTAATTTTTACAGGATAATTAAAGGCAATTATTCTGCTGAAAAAGCCAGTTATGTTTACTATTCTTACATAACTGGCTTTTCTCTTTTAAATCATTATAATGATTATGAATTATGCAAACAGGTTAGCCCTGCGGCATCCGTTGCATGTGTATATGAGGAATGTTATCTTCCAGGTACACCCCGCCGATAGCCTCAAACCCAAACTGCTCATAAAATTTTTTAAGATACAGCTGCGCACCAATTTTGATGGGCACATTGCCAAATAACTGAATGCAATGAGCTATGGATTGGTGCATCAGTTCTTTTCCAATGCTTTTGCCACGGTAAGCACGGGCACTGGCAACACGTCCTATAGAAGCATATTCGTAAGTAATGCCCGGCGCAATAAGGCGGGTATAAGCAGCCAACATATTGCCATCGTAACCGCTTAGGTGAAAGCATTGTTTATCCACCCCATCTGCATCCTGAAAAACGCAGTTTTGCTCTACAACAAATACATCGTTTCTCAGTTGGATAATATCGTATAATTCTGCTGGTGTAAGGTCATCAAAAAAGCGGCAGCGCCATTCAATGTTCATCAGTATAAAAAATAGTTTTGATTGAATATGTAAGCAATAATTTATTCTCCCGTTCTTTCATACACAAAATACTGCCAGGGCTGCATTTCAAACTCAACCGTACTATCAAATTGAAAAGAAAGCTCCGAAAAAACGTTGCGGAAAGTACCTTTCAACCTTTCGTGGTGAATGCTGAATTTTATTCTTCCGGCATTAGAAAAGTTAAATAATAACAGCGCCAGCTTATCATTATTGCAACATATATACGCCACTACTTTGTCTTCCGCACCGGTAGTGAGCCGTATTAATTCTGCACCACAATCAAACACGGGGCAGCGCTTTCTAAAGTATAATAAAGTTTTATAGAAATGGTGCAATGCAGGTTGCTGTTCTGTCCAGGCAATTTCATCTTTATCAAAAAATAATAGCCGTTTGTGGTTAGGCAATTCCTGCCCGCTGTAGATCAATGGAATGCCCTGCCAGGTAGCGGCAAACACTGCAAACGTTTTTGCCGTAATGCCATATTTCTCATACTCGGTACCATTCCAGCTATTCTCGTCATGGTTGGTAGTAAACAATAGTTTTTGTGCATGAATGGTGCATTGGCTGGCATATTTTACCAATACATTCATCATTTTTTCAGGCGTCATTTGGTGCTGCACCAACTCTGTGCTTACTGCCATCCATTCCCACGCATACGATGCATCAAATACCTGCAAATAATCGGCTTCATCACTTTCTGCCAGCCAGTACAGCGGCTTGATAGCATCGCATTGCGTACGCGCTTCCTTCCAAAAATCCAATGGTACCAGGTGCGCCATATCGCAGCGAAAGCCATCAATATCGCACGTAACTACCCAATGCTGCAAAGCGGCGATCATTGCCTGGCGCATGTCTTTATTGGTATAGTCCAAATCAATCACATCTACCCAACCGTGGGCCTCGGTAAAGTTGCCGTTAGCATCCTTCTTATACCATTCCGGATACTGTTTTGCCCAGGCGCTATCCGGGCTTGTATGATTGGCTACCCAGTCTATAATCACCTTCATACCCATTGCATGAGCTTGCTGTACCAATGCTTTAAAATCGTCCATCGTACCAAACTCCCGGTTAACAGCGGTATAGTCGGCTACGGCATAATAACTGCCCAGAGAGCCTTGTCTTTTTTCGAGACCAATAGGCGTAATGGGCATAAACCACAATATCTCCACACCCATATCTTTTAACCGGGGTAAATGTTGTGCAAAAGCATTGAACGTGCCCTCTTTGGTGTATTGCCTCGTGTTTACTTCATAAATATTACTATCCTCTGCCCAGTCCACAGTTTTAAATAAAAGGCTCATTATGTATTTTTTGTTTGGTAAAGCAAAGAAACACTATTATTGTGCCTAATCGCTAACAAACTATGCCCGAACAACACTTGCAAAAAAGAATAAGTCTGCTGCAGGCAACCGCCATTAATATGACCGATATGGTAGGCATTGGTCCTTTCATTGTGTTAAGTGCGGTGGCTGTGGTAATGGATGGCGGCTGGTTTTTATATGCATGGATAGCCGGCGCGTTGCTGTCTTTTACCGATGCCTGTATCTGGAGCGAACTGGGCGCCGCCTATCCCTTAGCTGGCGGCAGTTACAACTTTTTAAAAGTAGGCTTTGGTCCAAAATGGGGCAAACTGATGAGTTTTTTGTTCGTATGGCAAACGATGATACAGGCCCCGTTGGTCATTACTTCGGCTTCGCTGGGCTTTGCCAAATACTTTGCTTTTATTGTGCCGCTCAATGTGGTAGAAAGTAAAATGGTAAGCGGCGGATTGGTGGTGTTGATAATGATTTTATTGTACAGAAAAATAGAAACGATTGGCAAAATAAGCGTGTTGCTTTGGATAGGTGTGTTGCTCACCATTGCCATTGTAATTGGTGCTGGTGTAATGTATGGCAATTTTTTACAGCCTATTGAGCGTATAAATGAAGGCGCCGATTTCAGCTTTGCTGCGTTGGCTGCTTTGGGCACTGCCAGCGTAAGCTCGGTGTATAGTTATTTGGGATATTATAACGTGTGTCATTTAGGCGGCGAGATTATTAATCCGCAAAAAAATATACCACGCAGCATGTTTATTTCTATTGCGGGTATTGCTGTTTTGTATCTGCTAATGAATATCAGTGTGGCATCGGTGCTGCCGATGGAAGCGATTAAAAAAAGCGACTTTGTAGTGAGCGAATTTATTCATGTGCTGGCGGGTGCGGGTGCTGCTACTGTAGTAACCGTGCTGATATTGTGGGTGGCGTTTGCTTCTGTGTTTTCGGCTACGCTGGGCTACAGCCGCATACCGTATGCCGCTGCGCAGGATGGTGCGTTTTTCCGCATATTTGCAAAGCTGCATCCTACCAAAAACTTTCCGTATGTGTCTTTGCTGTCGTTGGGTTGTATTGCTTTTATTTTTAGTATGCTGTTCGATAGCGTGGCAAGTGTGGTAAAAGCTATTTTAGCCATGCGGATACTGGTGCAGTTTATTGGTCAGGCAATTGGATTGTTGTTGTTGCATAAGAAAGGCAGGCAGCATTTCCCCTGGCGCATGCCGCTGTTTCCCATTCCTGTTGTGTTGGCTATATTGATATGGGTGGGTATTTTTTACTCCACCGGCGAATTGATGTTGTATGGTTTAGGGGTAATAGCAGCCGGTATTATTGTTTATTTTATAAAAGCTTATCTTACTAAAGATTGGCCGTTCTATGATACACAAAAGAAAGAAGCGCAAATAGAACAGTTACTCAGCGATAATCCATAAATACACCACTACAAACAGCAGTACTATTTCCATTATCCATATCCAAAGTAGCTTCCATTTAAGGCTTTTCTTTATAATATAGTCTGCTATCAGGGAGCCACCAATAATGGGCAGCGCAATAAAAGCGATATTGCTTTTTACTTCGGTTGCATCATTGCCCAGCATATACTTTATCAGTATAACGATAAAGACAATTGCGGTAATGAATAGTGGTGTAATGTGTTTTAAATACTTCATATGCATTTTAAAAACCTGATAAAAGTAAGGCTATCCGCCATTTTGTAAAGACCATTAATGCCAACAGGAACTAATAATTTCTTGTAACCAATGGCGGTTTTATGCGGAACCTACCGGCAGGCAGGTGAATGGTAATAAATCAAATTGAAATTTCAATAAACGTATCAAGTCGTTAGCTTGTAGTAAGTAATCAGCAAACCAGCAGATTCTGTACAAAGCCGCCGCTGATTTGCTTTTAATAATATTTTCTTACCGGCGGCATTTACGGAATAACGCATTGGCATTATACACCTTGTTTTAAAAGCTATTGAAGCCATTTTACTTCAATTGCGCTGCATCTTTTACCACAAAGTACAACTTTACTATTTGCGCAGATTTCGTTATAAACTAATTGGTTTATAAAAGCATAAATATAACTGTTGTGTACAATGGCATAATAATTGGCTAAACGGCAATAAAAGCTTTTATATGAAAAGAATACAATCTTATTTTTTAGTAGTAGCCACTGCTGTATTGATGCTTAATACATCGTGCAGCAATATGAATAAAAGCCAGAAAGGCGCTGTAATAGGTGCCGGCGGTGGCGCAGTCGTAGGTGGGGCTATAGGCAAAGCCACCGGCAATACGGCTTTGGGTGCCATTATTGGTGCGGCAGTAGGTGGTACTGCCGGTGCAGTAATTGGTAAAAAGATGGATAAACAGGCTGAAGAAATTAAGAAAACAGTGCCATCGGCTAAGGTGGAAAGAGTGGGAGAAGGCATCACTGTTGAATTTAGTAACAATGTGATGTTTGCTTTTAATAGTTATGCATTAACACCCACTGCAGACAGCACATTGGAACAACTGATTACTATTTTAAACAAATATCCAAATACCAATATTGAGGTACAGGGGCATACCGATAGCACCGGTACACATGAGTACAATCAAACATTATCGGAAAGCCGTGCACATGCTGCAGCCCAATACCTGAGAGATCATGGCATTGCAGATTCGCGGATTACAGAAAAAGGCTATGGCGAAACTGCACCAAAGTATCCTAATGCTACTGCAGAAGGCCGTGCACAAAACCGCAGGGTGGAGTTTGTGATAAGTGCTAATGAACAAATGAAAAACGAAGCGCAGCAGGAATCAAATCAAAATGACGGAACTCAGCAGCAATTAAGACGCGGCAAGAAAAACCGGAATCAAAATCAATAGCAGGTTTTATTTCAATACAATGCTGTTGAAGACAGGAGATGCCGGAACTATACAGCATCTCCTGTCTTTAGCGATATGAACAGGAATAAAGAAAATACATTTATTATAGGCTACAGCTTAAATCTTAGGGTTATTTTGTTTCTTAAATTCAGCTATTATTGTCTTATAATTATTTCTTCTGCCAGTCGAGCATGCCGCCCACTAAGTTCTTTACATTTTTATAACCCAACATTTCCAGCATATTGGCAGCAATACCACTACGGTTGCCACTGCGGCAGTAGATAATAATTTCGTCGTTTTTCCAATCTTCAATATCATCCAGTTGCATGCTTTGCAGCTTGCCAATAGGCACATGCCTGCCGCCAATATTAAAGTCGGCACGTTCATAATCTTCGCGTACATCCAGCAGGTTGGGCTGCTCGCCTGCGTCCATGCGTTTTCTCAGTTCGTCGGTAGTAATTGTTTGCATAAGTAAAATTTTTATGGTGTAGGAGGGGGTGGTGGCGCTTGCACAGCAAC
This sequence comes from Ilyomonas limi, assembly GCF_005233845.1. Lineage (GTDB taxonomy): Bacteria > Bacteroidota > Bacteroidia > Chitinophagales > Chitinophagaceae > Ilyomonas > Ilyomonas limi. The sequence continues at coordinate 88,502 of NZ_SZQL01000019.1, read as the reverse complement.
AGTATCAGTTACCGGCTGTTGCACACTAAGATATACATCAATGGCTTGCCCTGGATGTATTTTATTTTGCTCACCGCCCGGTGATTCCACTGTCGGGTTTTGATGATATACATACGCGTTGTTTCGGTCCTGCACATCGGCATCCGCCACTATGGCGCCAACGCTTAAATTAAGACTGCGAAGATAACTGCGTGCATCAGTAAGTGTCATTCCTGTGAGGTCGGGTACATCCATTATGGCATTGCCAATGCCATCGCCCAGCACAAGGTTGATGGCACTGCCCATATGTACTTTAGTGCCGGGTAGCAATATCTGATTTTTGAAACGCTGCTCCAGTACAGAATTGCGGGCAATATCAGGACGGTAAGTGGTGTCGCCCAATTTCAGCCCCACACTTCTCAAATACATCTCTGCACTCTGAAAAGAAAAGCCACGCAAATCGGGCATGTCTATGAGTGGTGCTACAGCGCGGTTGATAGTTAAATAAACAGTGCGGTTTTTCTTTACAGTCGCATCGGCTTCGGGCGACTGCCTTACAACAGATGCTTTTGCAACAGTATCTATATATACCGAATCCTGCACTTCTACGCCAAAGCCCTGCGACTCGAGCAGTTGGGTGGCATCGTTTATATTTTTGCCGGTTACTACCGGCACTTTTATATTTTCATCATGATGGGTTATCCAATCGAGCGAATTGAAAAACAAAACAACGATGAGTATAATTAAAACAATTGCCACCAACAGATTGACAAGGAAACCCTGCTTTGTAAGAAATTTAAACACTATATAAAGTAATTAAGGTGTATAATATAAACGAAACATTATGCCGTTGCGCATGTTTCTTCAATTAAAGCTGTGTAAAATTCTTTTAAAGTCCAGCCCATTGCTCTTACCTGCTGCGGCACTATGCTGGCATCACTTTGCCCCGGCACGGTATTTACCTCCAGCATATACGGCTCGCCGGCAGCTTCGTTGTATATGAAATCTATACGGATAACCCCGCGGCAGTTGAGTGCTGCATATATTTTTTTAGCGGCAGCCCTTACTTTTTCAGCAACCGCTTCGTCCACTTGTGCCGGCGTTATCTCTTCGCTTTTGCCCAGGTACTTGGCTTCATAATCAAAGAAATAGTTGTGCGATTTTACTTCGGTCATAGGTAAGGTAATAATCTTCCCCTTAGCTTTAAATACGCCAATTGTAAACTCGCGGCCTTCAATAAACTCTTCTACCAGCACCTGATCGTCTTCTTTAAAAGCTTTTTCTATAGCAACGCCCAGTTCTTCCGAAAAGGAAGCTACTTTACTCATGCCAATGCTGGAACCACCATTGTTGGGCTTTACAAAAACAGGGAATTGTAAATTTTGAACCACTTCATCGGCATTGGTAAAATTATTTTTATGAAATAATACGGAGCGGGCTACCTTAATACCTGCAAAAGCAGCAACGGCAACAGTAAATCTTTTATTAAAGGTTAATGCAGATGTAGCTGCATCGCAAGTAGTATAAGGCAAATGCAGCATGTCAAAATAGCCTTGCAGTTTACCGTCTTCGCCCGGTGTGCCGTGGATGCACAATGCAATGGCATCAAAGTTTATTTTCCTGCCGCCGTCTATCACCGAGAAGTCGCTGCGGTCAACAGCACTTTTCGCCCCTTCCTCATTTTCATATACCCAGCCGTTAGGGTTGATGTCTATTTTATATACATCAAATTTCTCTTTATCCAGGTTGTTATATACTGTTTTGGCGCTCAGGTAGCTGATGGTGGCCTCGCCACTATAGCCACCGGTTACCAATGCTATTTTCTTTTTCATGCAGGTAAAAAATATAAAGCGCAAAGAAAGAGAAATGTTTTGAAATGAAAGTAGTGCATTGGGGTGAATATAGAAGTCTAAGAGACTGGTCATTCCGTAATTGCCGCCAACATGAATTTAAACTTTGCGGTGGTTTTGGGCTAAATCTGTGCTTGCCTGTATTTGAAAGTAATTGTAAGCATTCGCTACAGTAAGCATATACTTCGATTCATTTACTATTTACAGATCCCGCATAAAGCCGCCGCTTAGTTTGATTGTAACAAAGTGCCTTTACCGGCGGCAATGGCGGAGTGACGGCAGTGATAAGCTCATTTTAATAAACGATAAGCAATAAAAAAGTGAAGCATGATAAACGCTTCACTTTTACAAAACAACTTATAACTATTACAGGTGTAGTTTATCTTTTTTCTCTAATAATTCCTCAATTGTTTCGCGGTACATCTCATCGGGTACACAACAGTCAACCGGGCAAACCGCCGCGCATTGTGGCTCTTCGTGAAAGCCCTGGCACTCGGTGCATTTATTAGGTGTTATGTAATAGGTATCTACACTTATTGGTGCAAAACGCTCGTTGGCATCTACTACCTGTCCATCCATGAGCGTAAACGAACCTTTTACGCTGGTGCCATCGGTAATAGCCCACTCGGTACCGCCTTCATATATCGCATTGTTGGGGCATTCCGGCTCACAGGCACCACAATTGATACATTCATCCGTTATTTTTATAGCCATAATATGTCTTAATTTATTTGGAGGTTTGAAACTACTTTTGCAGGTTCAAAAATACTGCGGAAAAATGAATGTAGAGCAACGAATTGATTTACTGGTGCGGCTGGGCAAATATATGCAGAGCGATGCACCGGCCTGGCAGCAGGCCAAACACATGGCTTATCTACACAACAAATGGTTCATCCCCGAATTTATCGATACAGCAGTTGATAATATTGTAAAGGCATTTTTGCAAAAAGATATATTGGAAGATTTAGTGCAACAATATGATGTAAAAGACATGGCAACCCACATAAAAACAGTAGGCATTGTAATGGCTGGCAATCTGCCGCTTGTGGGCTTTCACGACTTTATTTGTGTGTTTATCAGCGGTAACAAATTAATGATGAAACTATCTTCCAAAGATGAAGTGTTGTTGCGGCATGTAGCAGATCAACTGATTGAATGGAACAGCGAGGTAGCATCGGTTATCACTTTTGCAGAAATGCTAAAAAACTGTGACGCATACATTGCAACCGGCAGCAACAATACCAGCCGGTATTTTGATTATTATTTTGCCAGATACCCACATATTATACGTAAAAACAGAACGTCTGTTGCCGTGCTGGATGGAACGGAAACAGAGGAAGAAATTGCATTATTAGCCAATGATATACAACTCTATTTTGGGTTGGGCTGCCGCAATGTAACCAAGCTGTTTGTACCAGAAGGCTACAATTTTGTGCCATTGCTCGAAGCGCTGAAAGCGTACGAATATTTAATGGATTATAATAAGTACAAAAACAACTTCGATTATCAACTGGCGCTCCTGATTATGGGCAATAAGTATTACATGAATAATGATTCCATTATACTTACCGAAAATGCCAATTTGTTTGCGCCGGTAGCACAGTTAAATTACAGCTATTACAACTCCAAAGAAGAAACAATAGATGTGCTGAAAAATAATACTGATGTGCAGTGCATTGTAGGACACGGTTGTACACCTTTTGGACAGGCACAGCAGCCCTGCATTACCTCGTATGCCGATGGCGTGGATACGATGGCGTTTCTGATGGAGTTGAATGCAGATGCTGAACTGTAAGTTGTTTTTATTGGTAATTATTTCGGTGCTGTTGTATTTGTAAAGTCTCTTCAAGGCTTTGTGCTACAATACCAGCAAACTATTCATTAATTATCATAAATAGTAACACAATAAAGTACTCACAATGTAAAACTTACCTAAACAACCCTGCCGCAATACCATCTGCCAGCAATTTGCCGCTCCTGGTAAGCTGAAGGTGGTTATTTACAAACACCACGTTGCCCTGCATAATGTATCGCTTTGCTCCTTTAATAAGTGCCATACTATCTACCTCGCTCCATTGTGCAGAAACATGGTTGAGCGAAATGCCCTGGCGCGTGCGCAAAGAAGTCATAATGTATTCGTTAAGCTGCTGCATCGGCGTGAGGTGTTCAATTTCAAAAGGCACTGTGCTGCGGCTGATGCTTTGCATGTACAATGCATTGTTGGCTACGTTCCACTGACGGCTGGTGCCGTTGAAAGAATGTGCCGAAGGCCCCAAGCCCAGATATGGCTTCCCTTGCCAGTAGCTGCTGTTGTGCCGGCTTTCGCAGCCCGGCTTTGCAAAGTTCGAAATTTCGTAATGCTCGTAGCCTGCATCTTTTAGCCAGCGCACGAGCAACTCAAAATGCTGGCTTTGCTTTTCTTCATCTACATCAGGCATCTTTTTGTTTTCAATCATCTTATGCAAAGCGGTATTAGGCTCTACCGTAAGTGCATAACAGGAGAGATGCGGAATGTTTAAATCAATTGCCTGCTGTACATTGCGGCGCCATTGCTCGTTGGTGAGCGTGGGCGTGCCATAGATAAGATCAATGGTGATGTTGCTAAAGCCGGCACGTTGCGCCAACACAATGCTTTGTAATGCCTGGTATGCATTGTGTGCGCGGTTCATCCAGCTTAGGTCGGCATCGTTAAAGGATTGTATGCCAATGCTGAGCCGGTTGATGCCTAACATTTTCCAGGAGTGCAGCCGTTCTACATTAATGTCGTCCGGATTTGCCTCAAGTGTTATTTCTGCATCATTGGTAATGGTGAAATTGTCGCGTAGTTTCTGTAACAACATTTGCAGGCTGGTTACGGAAAGCAGGCTAGGCGTGCCGCCGCCAAAATAGATAGTAGCCACCGGCTCGTCAAGATAACGCCTTCTTAGCGCTGCTTCTGTACCAATTGCCTGTGCCATCTCGTTGATGTACCTTGTGCTGGCAGAAAAATGAAAATTACAGTAGTGACAGGCCTTCTTGCAAAAAGGAATGTGTAAATAGATGCCTGCCATAACCTGATAATTTCCCCTTATAAATTGTAAAAGTGAATGATAAAAGTAAGTGAATACATGCGCGAAATAGTGTATGTACTCCTGTGCTTTCTTGTGTGTGTACAAACGAAAGGACAAAGGTTGCAAAAAAATTATATATTATCGGTACAACCGGTAGATACAACCCCGGCTTTTATACAAAATTTAAGGCTGCAGGAGCAGTTTGCCACGGCCACCGGCTGCCTGCAATATGCGCAACAGTTGCCGTCTATGCTGGCGGCCATAGGCTATATAGCAGCATCGGCAGATACAATACAGCAAGATTCCAGTGGCGTTACGGTAAAGCTGTTTGTGGGTGAAAAATATACCTGGGGTAGCCTATATGCAGATGATAAAACGTGGAATGTGCTTGGCACTTTAGGCTACCGGCAATCTTCTTTTAATAACAAACCTTTTGACCCCGGTAAAGTAAGTGCCGTTTACGATCAACTATTGGATTATTATCAAAACAATGGTTACCCTTTCGCCAGCATACACTTAGCCAGCGTACTATTGCAAAGCGGATTGGTGAGTGCAAAGTTGCAGGTAGACAGCGGCGAATTGTATCATATAGACAGCATTAGCATTCATGGTAAAGCCAGGTTAACGCAGGATTTCATTCATCGCTACCTGGATATTGCACCACACGAAATATATAATGAAAAAAAGCTGCAGCAAATAGATCAACGCCTGGCTGAATTGACTTACCTGCAGCAATCGCAGCCCTGGAATGTAATGATGCTCGGCAGCGGCGCAATTTTAAATTTATACCTGGAGCCCAAGCAAAGCAACCAAATAGATGTAATTGTTGGCTTTTTACCTGCCAATGAACAAGTTGGCGGCAAACTCCTGCTCACAGGGCAGGCAACCATCAATCTTAAAAATGCATTCAGCACCGGCGAAACCATTGGTGTGGACTGGCAGCAATTACAGTCTAAATCGCCACGGTTAAATCTGCTTTTCAAACGTCCGTACCTTTTCCATTCGCCCTTTGGTATCAATTTCAATTTTGAATTGTATAAAAGAGATTCTTCTTTTCTCAATATCCATGCTTTATTCGGATTGGATTATAATTTTTCCGCGAGGCAAACAGGTACTTTGTTTTTACAAACTAATTCCAGCCGCTTATTAAGTGTGGATACCAACGCTGTTATTGCTACCAAAACATTGCCCGACGCCAGTGATATAAATGCAGTGAATATAGGTTTGCAATATGCTTTGAACAATACCAATTATACCCTTAATCCGCGCAGCGGCAACGAAGTGTGGCTGAGAATGAGCGCAGGAAATAAAACTATCACTAAAAACAATGCTATCATCAGCATTAAAGATCCCAACTTCAATTACAATAATTTATATGATACCGTACAACTCAAAAGCTACCAGTTGCGTGTGCAGGCTTCAGCAGCACATTATTTTGCACTTGGCAGGCAAGCTGCCTTGAAAACAGCTCTTAACGGCGGGTGGTATCAAAGTCCGTCATACTACGTAAACGAATTGTTTCAAATAGGCGGCTACCAACTGTTGCGCGGCTTTAACGAGGAAAGTATTTATGCTGATAGATATGCTGTGGGTACGCTGGAATACCGATATCTCATTGGCCAAAACTCCTATTTCTTTGTCTTTAGCGATGGCGGCTGGGCGCACTACCAAAGCTTTGCCACTGCTTTTGCGCATACCTATATTGGTGCGGGCCTTGGGCTTGCTTTTGAAACCAAAACTGGTATTTTCAATATCAGTTACGCGATAGGTAAGCAGGATGATACCAAACTGGATTTCCGGCAATCCAAAATACATTTAGGGTTTGTGAGTTTATTTTAGGAGAATGGTACTCACAGATAACGACTTATTCTATCCTTTACTTATCCTTTCTGCCATTAGCCTGATTGCATTTGAAAAATAATAATTCTTCTACTTTTCACCTGTGCTTATCTGTGTTATCTGTGAGAACCAATACCTGTTCGCATTACCTTTGCAAACATTCTTATGCTTAATAAAACGCTGCTCCTTTTACTGCTTTTTTTTACCATAAAAACGTACGCGCAAACCGATACTTTGCGCAGTCAGCCTGTAAGTGATTCTGTAGCCAGGGGCGATACTGCTTTGGTGGCAAAGCCCGCCACGTATGCCCTTAGCTGGCAGCAGGATACACTGTACACCAAGTTGTACCGGAATTTGTATGCAGGCAATAAAAAAGGTGCTGTATTTATGATAAACAGCGTGCGTCAGCCCGGCGATAAGGATGAATTGTTTTATATGCTGGCAGGTTTATTCCTTGTGGTAGCCATTACCCGCACCGGTTTTCCTAAATATTTTCAAAATATATTCCGGTTGTTTTTTCAGTCCAATTACCGGCAAAAGCAGTCTAAAGAAAGTTTGCTGCAGGATAATCTTCCCTCGCTGCTGCTCAATATTGCTTTTCTCCTGTCGGGCGGTTTGCTCATTGCTCTACTGGCCAATGGTTCGCCCCAGGTAGCGCACATACCTCTGTGGTTGTTGTGGCTCTATACCTTTGGTACTTTGGCAGTTATCTATATTGGTAAGCATTTATTTATCCTTTTTTGCGGGTGGGCTTTCAATGTGCCGCAGTTTGCATTCAATTACAACTTTATTGTTTTTTTAGTTAATAAAGTAACGGGTATTTGCCTCCTGCCATTACTTGCGATTATGGCTTTTTCGAACGGGCAAACACGCGATACCGCTGTTACGGTAGCCCTCTCACTGGTGCTGCTTATGCTCTTGTACCGCTATGTTGTGGCACTTGGTACGGTAGTAAAAAACTTGAAAATTAATGCAGTTCACTTTTTTATTTATCTTTGCGCAGTAGAGATACTTCCTTTGTTGGTTATTTATAAATTATTATTTATAATAATAAAGTGAGTAATTTAAAAAACCCAATTTTTCCTGAGACGAATAGCATGCTAAAAAACGGGGTAAAAAGTAACAGCGCTGCCAAAAAAAACAGCAAAAAGATTTTAATAACCCAGCCCAGGCCAGAAAGCGATAAGTCCCCTTATTTCGATCTGGAAAAAAAATACAATGTCGAGCTGTTTTTTCATCCATTTATACGGCTCGATGGTATTCCTGCACGCGAATTCAGAAAGCAAAAGATAGATATAACTGCATTTACGGCTATTATTTTTACCAGCCGTAATGCTATTGATCATTTCTTTCGCATGTGCGATGAAATGAAAGTTGCGGTAAACCAGGATAATAAATACTTCTGCATTACCGAGGCGGTGGCTTTGTACCTGCAAAAATTTATTTTGTATCGCAAACGCAAGGTTTTTTACGGAGCAGACGGCACCAACAAGAGCCTGTTTGATGTAATTAATAAGCACAAGGAAAACGAGAAGTTTTTATATGTGTGCAGCGAAAACCAGCAGGATAATGATATAGTGAACCTGCTGAAGAAAAATAATTGCGAATACCAGCTTGCCTTTATGTACCGCACTATCAGCAACGATATAAAGCCGGTAATGGAGCAGCATTCGTACGATGTTATTTGCTTTTTTACACCCAGCGGCATTCGCAGTCTTTTTGATACGTACCCCGATTACCAGCCAAACGGAACTTTAATTGGTGCATTTGGCAGCAATACCTTAAAAATAGTGGAAGAAGTAGGTATGCAAGCCGAAATAAAAGCGCCTGCGCCACAAACGCCCAGCATGATAGCTGCACTGGATAAATACCTGGCGCAAACAGCTATTGCTACTAAAAAAAAATAAGCCGGTCTTTTCTTAAATAAAAGCATTGTGGCCATCTGCCATAGCCTTCTTATGCAAAAAATGTTTTGTTTTTTTGCACTACTTTCTCTTATTTTTATGCCATAACCTAATGAAAACAATACACACCAATCGCCTCATCCACGAGGCAAGTCCTTACCTGCTGCAACATGCGCACAACCCTGTGGATTGGTATCCCTGGGGCGAAGAGGCATTGCAGAAAGCCAAAGCTGAAGACAAACCGATACTGGTGAGTATTGGCTATGCTGCCTGCCACTGGTGCCACGTAATGGAACGCGAAAGTTTTGAAAACGAAGCAACTGCCGCGCTGATGAACCAATATTTCATCAATATAAAAATAGATAGGGAAGAGCGCCCCGACCTTGACCATGTGTATATGGATGCGGTGCAGGCAATCAGCGGGGGCGGCGGTTGGCCGTTGAATGTATTTCTTACGCCTGATTGCAGGCCTTTTTATGGTGGTACTTATTATCCGCCTGTGCGGGCTTTCAACCGGATGAGCTGGACTGAATTGCTGCACGCCATCCACGATATGTTTACCCAAAAGCGCAACGAAGTAGAGGCACAGGCAGAAAATTTGGTTAATCATCTGGCAACCTCTAACCTGTTGGAGTTGCAGGAAGATAAAGATGAAGTATTTAATGAAGATAACCTCTTAGCTGCGGCAGATGCAATTTTAAAACACGCTGATACCGAATGGGGTGGCTTTGGCAAAGCCCCTAAATTTCCGCAAACGTTTATTATACAGTATTTACTCAGGCACTATTATTTTACCGGCAGCGAGCCGGCAATCAGGCAAGCTTTGCTCAGCCTGGATAAAATGATTTTTGGTGGCATTAACGACCAGTTGGGCGGCGGTTTTGCCCGCTACAGCACCGATGCGCAATGGCTGGCGCCGCATTTCGAAAAAATGCTTTACGATAACGCGTTGCTTGTAAGCACCATTAGCGAAGCGTACCAACTTACGCAACAGCCGCATTATGCTGAAGCTATACGCAATACGCTGGCATTTGTACGGCGAGAGCTCACCACGCCCGGTGGTGCTTTTTTCAGTGCGCTGGATGCCGACAGCGAAGGCGTGGAAGGAAAATTTTATACCTGGAGTAAAGCCGAAGTAGATGCGATATTGGGTGATGACAGCGACTTATTCTGCAAGATATATGACGTGAGTGAAAAGGGTAATTGGGATAGCACCAATATTTTGTGGCAGCCCCGCTACGAAATGCCTTTGAGTGAGGAAGAAAAGAGTACACTTGCACGCTGCCGTGAACAATTGTTTGCTATCCGGGAAAAGCGTATTCGTCCATTATTGGATGATAAAATATTATTGGGCTGGAATGCTTTGATGATAACGGCTTGCTGCAAAGTGTATAGTGCTTTGGGCGATGTACTTTTTTTACAAATGGCAACCGCTGCTATCCAATTTTTGGAAACAAAATTGCAACAAGGTGACGAATGGCTGCATAGCTGGAAAGAAGGCAAAACAGCACATGCGGCTTTCCTCGATGATTATGCATATTTAATACAGGCATATATTCATTTGCAGGAAGTAACAGGAAGCCAATATTATTTATTAAAAGCCAAAGCATTGACAACTTATGTGCAGCAGCATTTTTGGGACAATGAAGCCGGTTTTTTCTTTTTTACACCTAATCACCAAAGCGATGTAGTGGTAAGAAAGAAAGATGTGTACGATGGAGCGATGCCATCGGGCAATTCGGTAATGGCCGGCAACCTGCATTACTTGTCTATCGTATTTGATGAGCCGGAATGGCTGACGCAAAGCCTCCGTATGGTACAAAGCATGGCAACAGCTATGGTGCGTTATCCCACTTCGTTTGGTGTATGGGCGGCGGCAATGCAGAACATGGTGTATGGTATAAATGAAATAGTGATAACCGGCGCAGCAGCATCGGGCGAGTTGCCGGAATTATTACAGCATTTTATACCGAATAAAATTGTGCAATTGGCAACTGAACCACCATCGGACAACGTATTTAGCTTATTGCGGGGTAAGGAAATAAAATCTGAAGCAGCTATTTATGTATGTAAAAACAATACCTGTTTAGCGCCGGTAATAACAGTGCCAGCCGCATTAGACCTGATTGGTGAATTGTAGGCAGTAAATAAGTGTAAATAAGTTGTGATTAAAGATTTTATTTTTTGCAATAAAGCAAAGATAAACACGTTTTTCTAACTTATAAAGTTTGCATGCCAGAGGAGAAGTTTGGGGTTTGATCTGGCATAGTGTATATATTTTGGATAATTTCTGTGCAGTAAAGATGTTACGTTGAAACAGATATCCCTTACTGTTTTAAGCGGAAATTATAGGCTTATTAAAAAATATTAATGCAATAATTCAATCTGGCGCTGCGTTAAATTGTATTATTGCAGTCATTCTCAAACAACTGATTAATATATCATCAACTGTTGTAAGGTTTCAAAACCATTATAAATGAAAAACCGATTTTTCGCCTATTTTACCTTAGCTCTTGCTGTTGCGGCTGCTTTTGGTTGCAACAAAGGAAAATCTAAAAGTGCTGTGCCGGATAATGGCCAGTTGGTGGGCGTAGCGCCCAGTTCCCGCATCAGTATGGACAAGCCTAAGGGAATGGTATATATCCCTTCCGGAACCTTCCACATGGGACCAAGCGACGAAGACATCAATTTCAATTATACTTCCCGCAACAAGCAGGTATCTATCAATGGCTTTTGGATGGATGCTACGGAAATAACCAACAATGAATACCGTCAGTTTGTGTACTGGACGCGTGATTCGCTGGCTGCCGTAGAACTGGGGTATATAAAAACCAGCGCCGATGGCGATACTGCTGTGGACTGGAAAAAAGCTGCAGGCATCAAGTACGATAAAGCCAATATGGAAAAATTGTCTGCCCTGGTGCTGGCGCCGGACAATCGCATATATGGCAGAATGGAGCTGGACCCTGATAAGATGGTGTACAACGTGCAGGGCTACGATTATAAAGAAGCTGCCAAACGCGAGAATGCCAGCCGTCCTCGTAAAGACTTTATTTTCCGCTATAATCAAAAAGTTTTCCCCGATACGCTGGTGTGGATGAGAGATTTTTCTTACTCGTACAACGAGCCAATGGCTCAACGTTATTTCTCGCATCCTGCTTTTGGAAATTACCCGGTAGTAGGTGTTAGCTGGAAACAGGCAGTAGCCTTCTGTGCCTGGAGAACGCATTACCTGAATGCCTATAATGAGAAAAAGAAGTATGCGCAGGAGAGCGATTTCCGCCTGCCTACCGAAGCAGAATGGGAGTATGCAGCCCGTGGCGGCCGTACTCAGTCTATGTTTCCCTGGGGTAACTATTATTTAAGAAATAAAAAAGGTTGCCTGTTGGCAAACTTTAAACCTGGCCGCGGTAACTATCCCGAAGATGGCGGCTTTTACACCGTACGTGCCGATGCGTACTGGCCAAATGACTTTGGGCTGTACAACATGGCAGGCAATGTGGCAGAATGGACAGGCTCTTATTTTTATGAAGGTTCTTACAATTTTCAGCACGACATGAACCCCGATGTACGCTACAATGCTAAAGACACTGATCCTCCGCGAATGAAGCGTAAGGTGGTACGCGGCGGTAGCTGGAAAGATGTAGGCTACTTTTTGCAAACAAGCACACGCACTTACGAATATCAGGATTCTGCAAAATCTTACATTGGTTTCCGCTGCGTGATAGATTTACCTGCACAGTTAAGAAAATAAAATTGTCATTAAAATCTTTTTATTCCATAAAAAACATACGGCATCAGCCGTTTATTCTAATCAATCAAACAATATCAAAATAAAAATAAAAAAACAAACAAGAAATGGCAGCTGCAATTCCTCCAAAAGTTAGTAGAATCGTTGATATATTCGTATCCATTGCCGCGGCAGTCGTAATCGTGGGCGCCCTGTTTAAAATTGAACACTGGGAAGGTGCCGATGAAATGCTGATTGTAGGGTTAGGCACCGAAGCGGTAGTGTTTACCGTATATGGTATTTTGTATGTTATGTATCCTGCAATAGATGACCACCAGGTATCGCTGGCTGGTGCAGAAAAAATACCTGCCGGCAATCCGGCGCTGAAAAGTATGGAAAAAATGTTGCAGGAAGCAGATATTACACCTGCCAACCTTTCTAAGCTGAGCGCAGGTTTTCAAAAATTGGGTACTACCGTAGATAAGATAGGTGAGATTGGCGATGTGGTAAAAGCTACCGGCGACTATACTTCTAAAACAAAAGAAGCTACTGCCGCGTTAAGCACTGTAAAAGATGCTTACAACACTTTTGCCAACTCCATGAATGCCTTTGCCGGTGCAGCCGAAACAACCAAAGGATTTCACGGACAAGTGCAGGTGCTTACCAAAAACCTGTCTTCACTCAATACTATTTATGAGTTGGAGCTGCAGGAAAGTAATAACCATCTGAAAGCGTTGAACTCCTTTTACGGACGTCTTAACGAAGCTTCTCAGGCAATGCAAACCAGCGCCGAAGATGCAAAACGTGCACAAACGCAGATTGCTACATTGGCAAATAACCTTACCAAGCTTAATCAGGTGTACGGTGGTATGCTTACAGCTATGCAGTTGAAAGCGTAAATAAAGTAATTATATAATAAAGCAGGTTTTTAAAATGAAGCCTGTTTTTAAATATAACTTTAAAAACAATATCAGTTTAAAAAGAAAATTTATAATAACTAATGGCACTACCCAAAGAGCCACGGCAGAAAATGATTAACCTGATGTATTTGGTGCTTACAGCCCTGCTGGCACTAAATGTATCATCGGAAATATTGAATGCTTTTAGGACAGTGAATGATAGCCTGAACAATGCTACCAACACTATTGAAGATAAGAATAAAACCCTATTTAGATCATTAGCTGATTTACAGAAGGACTCTAGAACGGCTGAAAGAGCGGCTATTTGGGCCCCGAAAGCAGCTAAGGCAAAACAGCTTTCTGATGAAATGAATACATACATCATCAATCTTCAGAATAAACTGAAGCAGGAAGCGGATTTAGACCCCGCAACCGGCGAATTTGATGAAGGCAGCCTTGAAGCTGCTACCCGATTAATGGACGAGAAAGGCGAAGGAAAAAAGCTGCTTGATAAATTAACCGATTTTAAAAAATCATTGCTAGGTATTGACCCTGCCATCGCCAAAGAATTTGGTAATTCGCTGCCCATTGATTTGTCTATGCCCAAAGTACGGGATAAAACTAACAATACCTGGAGTGCAGCTTACTTTAGAATGACACCTACTATTGCAGCGGTTACCATTCTCAGTAAGTTTCAGAACGATGTAAAAAACAGTGAATCGCAGGTAGTTGAATATTGTCATAAACAGATTGGACAGGTGCAGGTAGTATATGACCAGTTTCAGGCTTTTGCCGGTCAAAGTTCACAATACTTAATGCCGGGGCAGGAGTTAGAAATTACAGCCGGCGTAGGTGCTTTTAGCGCTGCCGCAAAGCCTACTGTTGTTATTGACGGTGCTAATGTGCCGCTTAATGCCAATGGTGCTGCTGTGTATAAAACTACCGTAGGTGGACCAGGTTCTTATACTAAAAAAGTGCACATTACATTTACCAAGCCGGATGGTACACAAGGCAGTAAAGATGTGGATGTAAGCTATACGGTTGGTTCGCCTACAGGCGCCAGCGTAAGTGCCGATGCAGTGAAAGTATTGTATATTGGTTTAGAAAATCCTATTTCGGTAAGCGGTGGTAATGTGGGTGACGAAAGAGTAAGCTTTAACATCAATAATGGCTCTTTCACCAAAGACCGTCCGGGACATTATATTGTACGTCCGGGCAAGCCAGGCACGGCAGATATTACCCTTACGATAGACGGTAAACCACAGGTATTTCCTTTTCGTGTAAAAACGGTTCCCGATCCGATAGCTATGGTGGGTGCGAGCAAAGGTGGTCGTGTAAGAGTAAACGATTTTAAGGCACAGGCTGGGGTACGTGCGGAATTGGAAAACTTTGTATTCGAAGGTGTGCAGTTTAATGTTACTGGTTATACTATAGTTTGCCAGGGCTCCGGCTTCTCCGAAGGTTTGCAATACCGTCAGGTAAGCGGCAATTCATTCAACCCGGTAAGAGATATGATCGAGAAATGCCGTCCGGGAAGTGCGGTTACTATAGATGAAATCAGGGTATCAGGTCCGGGTGGCAGCCGTACATTGCCTCCTATTCAATTCAATTTGTATTAAAAACTGGATTATGCAGGTAAAATATTTTAAAAGTTTTGCTGTGTTGGTACTGGCTATTGTATTGGTAAATACCGGTATGGCACAACGCAAAAAGCAGGTACGCAGTGCTTATGGTAATACGCCAAGTGCCTACGGCAATACAGGCAACAACAAAGCGGCGGATACTACCATAAAGAATAACAACCAGGCGGGCTATGGTAATGCCAATACCGGCAACCAATCAACGTATGGCAATACAGCACCGGCTGATAATGGTATAGATACTACTTTGCCAATTAATGTTATTCCATCTACCAGCGGCGGATTATTAGATACCTTGCGTCCATCATTGCGCGAAGATGCAGCGGTAGATAGAGACCTGATACTGGAACGTACACCGCTCGAATACCAAAATATACGTGAAGATGATGCTATCTTCCGTGTGCGTGTATGGCGTGAGATTGATACCCGTGAAAAGATAAATATGCCTTTCCGTTACGCAGCTGTAGAAGACAATGGTAGCCAGCGTTTTATCAGTATTTTATTGAGAGCCATTCAGGATGGCAGTGTTACTGCTTTCAGCGCCGATGACGACCGCTTTACTACACCTATCACGCCTGATCAGGCCATATCAGCTTTTGGTGGTGGTTTTGATACCTCACGGGTGTATGACATGCAGGGCAACATTACCGGCTACCAGGTAAGGGCAAAAGCAGTTGACCCCGATTCTATTTACAAATTCCGCCTGAAAGAAGAATGGATTTTCGACAAAGCTACCAGCCGTATGTACGTGCGCATTTTAGGTATTGCGCCAGTTATTCCGGTTACGTTATCCAATGGTATGAAGCTTGAAAACAGCGACCATCCGGTATGGTGGATATATTATCCTGATCTTCGCTCTACGCTCACTAAATATCAGGCGTATAATCCAAAAAATATGGGTGCACGTATGACCTGGGATGAGTTGTTTGAAAACCGTATGTTCAGCAGTTATATCACAAAATCTACACTGGACAATCCATTTGATCAGTCTATCCGCGAGTATATTAAAGATCCATTATTTAGATTGTATCAGGGAGAGAATGTAAAAGATAAAATATTTGATTACGAGCAGTCGCTTTGGTCTTATTAAGGTGGAACCTAATCTTCTAAGATTAGCAAAATATAAAAAGCCCCGGATGATAAGGATTCGGGGCTTTTTATATTACTATAACTGATCATCGGGCTTCACATATTAAGCCTGATAGAGTTTACACATCCTTTGCGCCTTCGCGGTTAAATTATATTACACCGCCATTACCTTTGCAAAATCCCTATTATAATTACCTTTTATTCTTTCCATTGGCGGGTTATAGTAGCCAAACTTTACCTGCGGAAATTCTTCCTGAATTAGTTCCATCAGTTGCTTAACCCCCAACATTTCCCCTGTTTCTATTTCCCCAATCAAACCTAAATACCAGTCGGGATCAATATTAAAATTGCGCCATTGAATCATATTCAAATCTGTTTCTTTAATCAACTTGCGCAAAGCCTCATATTCTTGCACACTATCGGTCATTCCCGGGAAAACAAAATAGTTGATGCTTGTCCAGCCACCAAAACTGCGCACCACTTTCAGACTTTCCACAATATCCTCAAACTGGTAGTTGTTGGGACGGTAATATTTGGTGTAAATAGATTTACGAGCCGAATTAGTACTTACACGAATACTGTTCAATCCTGCCTCACATAAGGCTTTCACTGCATCGGGCTTAGAGCCATTCGTATTGATATTAATGCTGCCTTTATCGGTATGCTTGCGGATTTCAATAATGGCCTCGCGGATGGTATGCCACATCAGCAGTGGCTCGCCTTCACAGCCTTGCCCAAAACTTACAATAGGGTAAGGTGCATGTAGCAGGTGCGGTACGGTAAATTCGGTAATTTCTTCGGGTGTAGGTTTAAACTGCAAACGATCTTGTGTAGAAACAATACTTTCTTCTTCGGGCTGAAAAGAAATACAACCAATACAATTGGCATTGCATGCCGGCGAAGAAGGCACCGGACATTCCCACCTGCCCAAGGCAAAATTGCGTGCAGCGGGGCAGTGGTAAGTGTTGCAGCAGTTGTTCATTAAGTGCTGTACCAGCCGGTTGTGTGGGTAAGCCTGCAGCAAGTGCTGTGCACCATTTCCAATTTTAGTATCATTATATCCTGCACATTCCTGGCGAATATCCTGCTCTATGCGGACAGCCGGTACGTAGAATTGATTGTTGTACCAGCCCGCAGCGGTATAGCAAAACAGCGGAAGGGTAGGCGCATTTGGTTCGCTCTCGTAAGCTGCCAAAAATAACCCCGTGTGTGCCGGCGGAATAAATGCCGCTACTGCCCAGCCTTTGGTGCACAGGCGCATATCGCCGGTACGCACATCTATGCCAATGGCTTTTCGACCTGGCAATTCATACAGGTTACCACCTTCAGGCAGTTCAATCCAGTCTTCTTCCGGTACCGGGAAAGCATCCCAACCAGCACGGCCAACGGCATAAAGGGTTTTATCTTCAAAGATGTTGCCTTTGCCATCGGAATATAATAAATAGGGAGAATGTGTAAGGGACATGATAGTATTTGCTATACAGATGCGGGTGCGGCAGCTTCGCTCAACTTTCTGTTGCAAAAAGCATTAAGCTCTTTTTCCAGCGCTGCATTTACATCTGCTTCTGTTTCTTTTTGATAAATTTTATTATTCTTAAAATCAATAGTAATAATGTTGTCTTTCAACAGCATATTATCAATTTCATTCCATGTAAATGCCTTTGCAGGCAGGCTATTAAATACAATGCCGTTATCGTCAATACCTATTTCTGCCGGAAACTTTACCTGCCGTTCTATGAGTGCGGCAATTGCATATAAGGCACCTATCCAATAGTTGTTCAATGGCTCAATAAACCAGCCAACCGCCGCTACTGCCAGTCCCAGCCGATAATAAGGCACGCGCTTAAGCTTTGGGGCAAATGCCAAAGAATAAATACACCATAACAGTATAATGCCGCTAAAAATGGCATACAGGATGGCAGCATTATGATACACCCGCGATGGCCAATGCACCCACGCTGTATAAATAAATACAGCTACAGCCAGCATTAACATTAATAAACTGATGGCATTAGCACTTTTATAATCGGGCTGCTTAACCGTAATAACATAATTATACCTGCTCATGCCTCATTTTTATATAAAGAAGCTGTTTAAAAATTAAATAAGCTGGTGACCACGTAAGCCCAAAAGAAGGAGTTGCACGAAGGTATGCTTTGTTCTCCTTAGTGTTATTCTATGTGCGCTGTGTCTCCGCTTCCAGCAATCATTTGTAAACAACTTATTCAACTATTTGCTGCTATAGCTTACTCGTTCTTATTACCATTACTTTTTACCAGCAGGTTGCATAGCCGCCAAAGCAGCCGCGCACCAACAACCGAATCAATGCAACCTTCGCCATTGCCTATTTCCACCAGGTCGAAACCAATCACCTGCTTTCCTTTTTCAGCCATTTTATTAAACAAATACAGCACTTGCTCCATTTCGAAGCCGCCGGGAACGGGCGTACCCGTACTGGGACATAGCTTGGGATCAAGACCATCCACATCAAAAGAAATATATACTTTATCAGGCAAATGGCTAATAATTTCATCGGCTATCGCTTTCCAGTGTTCGCCACCAAACTGGCGCTCTTTAATTTGCTGATCGAGGTAAACAACAACACGATCGCTCTCCTGTGCGCGGATCCATTCTTCTTCACACAGGTCGCGAATGCCCACCTGTATAATACATTTTACGTCCGGCACTTCTTCCAGCACATTATACATGATGGAGGCATGCGAATAAGTGAAAGCTTCGTATGCTTTGCGCAGGTCGCAATGCGCATCTATATGCAAAATGCCAAATTCACCCCTTTTTTCAGCCAGCGCTTTTATGTAGCCGAGCGGTGTACTATGGTCGCCACCCAATAGACCTACCAATTTACCGGCATCCAGCAATTCTTTTGTTTGTTCATACACCCAGTTATTGAGGTATTCGCCACCCTCATTTATTTCTCTCAGGCTTTTGCTGATGAATTTATTTTGCTCTACATCATTGCCCTTGGTCATATAGTCGATGTACAGCTCTGCTTCTTTGCGTAGGTAATCACTCTTCAGCAATACTTTACGGTTCAGTTCACGCATAAAAAATCCCTCTTTCCAGCCATTCGGAAAATACAGGTCAAAAAGGTCTACCTGCAGGGAGGCTTTCATTACCTGCTCCGAACTGCGCGAAGTGCCATCGCCCGAACTTACCGTTACTTCCCACGGCACAGGCAATATCACCACTTTCGCTTCTTCTTCGGTAAAAGGAAGCCCAAAAATGTTGTTATTGGGATTAGCCGGCCCGTTGGGGTCAAAATGTTCTAAATCTGCCATAGGTTTACGCTCATTAAAAATGCTGCAAGATAAATAAGCAATAGTATATCCAATAAAGCGCCGGACTTAAGGAATGGTGAAATATTATTTTATTAGCTAAGGAGTATGGAGTGTTACACATTAAAAAACTCCTTTACGAAGGAGTTTTTTAATGTGTAGAAAATAAGTAGTTGTGTAGAATGATTTAGCGTACCACTACTATCTTTTGTGTTTCGCCGGAAGCTTTGTTTTGCAGATAGTAAATACCCGGTGCAAGCGAGCTTACGTTGATTACATCGCTGTTATTAACACTTTTGGTGAGTAATACTTTACCATTGCTGTTAGTTATAGCAATCATAGCAGTGCCTTTTACCTGCACCTGCACCACGTCCTTAGCAGGATTGGGATATACCTGCATGTGCTGAATAAGCTTTGTGGGTTGTACTGTTTTTGTAATTAAATTGTTTTGCTTTCCTGGAGATAAGGTAAAATCAATCGTATCGGAGTAGAGAGTGAGTTTGGTAGCAATAGCGTTGGTAACTTTTACATGATATTTGCCGCTTTGCGTGGGCATAAAAGTAGAGTCGCCTTTGTTAATTGTACTGTCTGTTGCTCCAACTTTAAACCAGTGGTAAGTGTTATTGCTTAGTGTACCACCGGCGGATACAGATAAAGTATTGCCATTTTGATGTAAAGGAATGATAGCTTGTGGTGCATAATTAACATTGACAAATGTTTGTGCTACATACTCCATTCCGTCGAAGGTAAAAAGGTTGTATTGGATATTCCCATTTTTAAAACTACGACTCTTCCTTAAAAAATTAATGTTACTGCTTTGTGACAGTTGATTGTAGCTTAGGTCTATTGAGAAAAGGCTGTGAAGCTTACGAAAAGATATAGGAACATTACCAGTTAACTGGTTATTAGATAAATACAACCCCTGAAGTGTTGACATATTGCCCATGGAAGCAGGAATAGTACAATTGAGCTGGTTATTTTCTAGATATAGAAACTTAAGATTAGCAAGTTTGCCAATGGAAGAAGGAATACTATTTAGTTGATTGTCTGATAAATATACCTAATCCAGTTTTACAAGATTACCAATAGAAGAGGGTATAGGGCCGCTTAGTTGGTTACCCCCTAAAACTAAAAACCAAAGCTTTACAAGTTTTCCGATGGAAGCAGGAATAGAACCACTCAATTGGTTTTCAGATAAATCTAACTGTTCAAGGTTTACAAGATTGCCAATAGCGGAAGGAATGGAGCTACTTAGCTGGTTAATTGATAAATCCAACTCAGGAAGTCTTACAAGATTGCCAATGGAGGAGGGGATAGCACCACTTAGCTGATTATTAGATAAACCTAATATCTTAAGCTGTACAAGATTACCTATAGATGAAGGAATGGAACCGCTTAGCTGATTAAATTCTAATCTTAAATTATTAAGCTTTACAAGATTACCAATAGAAGAGGGAATAGCACCACTTAGCTTGTTGAAAGATAAAGCTAACCATGTAAGATTTACAAGATTGCCAATGGAAGCGGGTATAGTGCCTGTTAATTGATTAACGTCTAAGTGGCATTCTACAAGCATTACAAGATTGCCGACGGAGGATGGTATAGTACCATTTAAGTGAATACCGCCAAGATTCAAGTACGTCACTCTTGTGTCTTCTACTGTTACTCCGTACCAGGTACTCACAGGATTAGTAGTTAACCAGTTAGTATTCCAGGACCATTTAGGTCCATTAGTACTGTTGTATAAATCAACCAGCGCTAAGGAATCATTTACATTCACCTGTGCTTTAGAGGGAGTAGTAAAGAGGTTTGCTGCAATGGCAAACACAATGCTGAGGAGAATAGATTTCGTTTTCATGATAATTGTTTCATACAGTGAAGAAAAAAACAAGCAAAAAGGAATGAGTATAAACAGTTGCCTCCTCCAAGCGGCAACTGTTTGTATCAAAGAAGATTAATGTACCACTACAATCTTTTGCGTTTCACCGGAAGCTTTGTTCTGCAGATAATAGATGCCGGGTGCAAGTGAGCTTACATTTATCGCATCGCTGTTGTTAATGGTTTTAGTAAGCAATACTTTACCAGCCGCATTAGCAATAGCAATCATAGCATTGCCTTTTATCTGCACGTGCACCACCTCTTTTGCAGGGTTGGGATATACCTGCATGTGCTGGATAACCGTTCCAGACTGTACACCTTTTGCAATTAAGGTATTGTTTGACTTCAATGGAGATAAGGTAAAGTCAATCGTATCGGAGTGGAGGATGAGTTTGGTGGCTACTTTGTTTTTTACCGTTACATAGTACTTGCCGCTTTGTTGAGGAGTAAATGTTGAATCTGCTTTAATTATCGTGCTGTCTGTTGTGCCTGCCAGGTGCCAGTTGTACGTGTTGTTGCTGAGCGTGCCACCGGCATATACAGACAATGTATTGCCATTTTGATGTAAAGGAAGGATAGCTTGTGGCGTATAAGTAACCCGGGGAAATCTGTTTGCTATAAATTCCATTCCGTTAAAGGTAAAAAGGTTGTTACTGATACTGCCCTCTGTTCTACTTATATCTATAGAAAAATGGACATTCCGGTCTTGAGATAGTTGGTTATAACTAAGGTCAAGATTATATAGGTTAAGTCTGCGTAAGGAAGCAGGGATAGCGCCACTGAGCTGGTTATTATGTAAATCTAAGTTCCCAAGATTTACAAGATTACCAATCTCAGCAGGAATAGCACCACTTAGCTGGTTGTTATGTAAATCTAAGTTCACAAGATATACATCAAGATTGCCAATCTCAGCAGGAATGGCACCACTTAGCTGATTATTATTTAATATTAATTGGTTAAGATATTTAAGCCTGCCCATCTCAGCGGGAATAACACCGCTTAGCTGATTATTATATAACATTAAATAATGAAGATTTGTACAGTTACCAATAGAAGTCGGAATAGCACCGCTTAGCTGGTTATTATATAAGTATAAATACCAAACATTTACAAGATTGCCAATAGAAGCAGGGATAGTGCCACTTAACTGATTATCATTTAATACTAACTCATGAAGATTTACAAGATTACCGATGGAGGAAGGAATAGTGCCACTTAACTGATTGTAGTCTATATCCAAACTGGTAAGATTTACAAGATTACCAATAGAAGCAGGAATGCTACCGCTTAACTGATTTTCTGGTATGTATAAAACCTCAAGCTTTGTACAATTACCAATCTCGGCAGGGATTGCACCGCTTAACTGATTGCCCTCCAACCATAAGTTCGTAAGCTGTGTAAGATTACCAATCTCAGCAGGAATAGCACCATGTAGCTCGCAATATTCTATATATAAACCATCAAGCTGTGTAAGATTACCAATAGAAGCAGGAATAATGCCGTTTAGGTTATTATAAGATAAGTATAAAACTGTAACCCTGTTATCTACTACCTGTACATCAGCCCAGGTACTTACCGGCGCAGTAGTTAACCAGTTGGTATTACTGCGCCAATTCGGTCCATCGGTACTGTTGTACAAGTCCACGAGGGCTAAAGAGTCGTTTACATTTACTTGAGCTTTGGCAGTGGTAAAAAGGTTGGCTGTAATAAAGAATACAAGACAAAAGAGCATAGAATTGCGTTTCATAAAACAAAAGGTTTTTATGGTGAAGAAAAGGTGTATGAAATAACGGAAGCATATAGGTATGTTATACTATTGCAGTCTTGGGTATCAGGTATTATATTCTATTATTATACTCAAAAGCTATTGCCCTAGCTGGCATAAACGCTGCTAACTAATAAGCTGCACATATTGTATGAAGGGATAAACAGAGACGGAAACGCACATGAGCCGGGCGGGTAAATAAAAGAAAACAGTACAGTTTAAGTCAACACACTTTCTCACAAGCGCTATTATAACCAGGCAAAGCAATGTGGAAATACTTCAATCTGCAACGGTTGTAGCATCAAAGATACTGCCATGCTCACAACAGGCTCAAACAATTTTTTAAAGCATCCACTTCGCCATGCTACTTTTATTTTATACAAAAGTGTTTAAATTAAGGAAAGCTTTTAGCACACAACCATATAAACATGCTTAGGATAAAAAGTAACTTTCAGATAATACGACAATACATGTATTTGTAAGATGAATTACCGTCCTTGTTCTGCTATTGCAACAGACCTGCTGCTTACTTTGGAGCTTTTCTATAAATGTACATCGCTACAAAAACAAACACCAGATTAGGTATCCATGCGGCTATATAAGGTGGCAAATTGCCTTTGGTAGAAAAAATGGTAGAAAAACGGTCCATCAAAATGAAAGCAGCGGCTGTAACAAAGCCAAATGCCAGGTGTACGCCACTGCCGCCACGCACCTTGCGCCCTGCTACCATAGCGCCAATGAGCGTAAGAATAATAACTGCTACCGGCGTAGCCACACGGCGGTAATATTCAATTTTCAGGTCGTTGATGCCTTCGGCACCACGGTGTTCCTGCTGCACAATGTATTTGCCCAGTTCGGGGCTGGTGAGCACATCTTTTGTATGCTCATCATTGTTCAGGTCTATCGGGCGAAAGTTAAAACTCATTTCTTTTCGCGGCTGCGTGCTGATGTGTTCTTTCAGTCCATTGATGGTGCGTTCAAACACGGTTTCCAACCGCCATTTTTTGGTAGCGGTATCCCACTGCATACTGCCTGCACGCAGGTTGTACACCAATGTATTGTTTTTGATGGTATGCATAAAAAAGGGACCACCGCGCTTCGTAACCGTATCGTAGTTAATCAATCCTGCATACGTAAAAGAGTCAACGCGGAAATACCTGTTTACCTGCCGGTTGGCAAACATGGCATCGGCAGGCGAGTCATTATCAAAATAAGATACCTGAAATGCCAGTCTTTTTACTTCGGCCTGTGGTATAATGTAGGCATTGGATACTAATAACAAACCTGCCAGCAATACTCCCCCGATAAAGTAGGGCAGCATAATGCGCCGGTAAGAAACGCCGCTGGCCAAAATGGCAATAATCTCGCTGCGACCTGCCAGCTTAGAGGTAAAAAAAATAACCGCTATAAACACAAACAGCGGAAACAACAAAGCAATTATATGCGGAATAAACGGGATGTAATACTGATTTACAATCTGCATAAAAGTTAAGCCCGATTTTACAAAATCATCTGTCTTTTCACTTACATCTACTACTACCGCAATAACTGTAAATAAAAAAATGGAAAAGAAAAAAGTAACCAGGAAACTTTTAATAATATACCAGTCGAGCTTCTTCATGTTGTTGTTTAAAGTTCACGAGTTCTATAGTTCAAAAGTTCACGGGTTTTCTATTTAGTGTGTCCAAGCTTCAACAAGTTCTTGCTATATCGCTCATCAGTTTGTTAGTTGTACAATTTGCTATAATTCATGAACCGTTGAACCTGTAAACTCGTGAACTCAAAAATAATTATAAACCTGTTGCACAGATGTGAAAGATAATTACAGCCGTTGTTTTAATACCGGAATCATCTCTTTTTTCCAGCTCATAAAATCGCCTGCTGTAATGTGGTGGCGTGCCTCGCCCACGAGCCACAGATAAAAAGACAGATTGTGAATGCTGGCTATTTGCAAGCCAAGAATTTCTTTCGCTACAAAAAGGTGCCTTAAATACGCTTTGCTGTAAAACCGGCTTGTTTCGCAAGGCAGGTTTTCATCAATACACGAAAAGTCAGTTGCCCATTTTTTATTAGTAATATTAATAACGCCATTGGTGGTAAACAACATGCCATTTCTGCCGTTGCGCGTAGGCATTACGCAATCAAACATATCCACACCCAAACTGATGCACTCCAATATATTCCAGGGCGTACCTACACCCATGAGATAGCGTGGTTTGTTATAAGGCAGATTTTCGGTGCAAAGCGCAGTAAACTCATACATCATATCTTCCGGTTCGCCCACGCTTAAGCCGCCAATGGCATTGCCGGTTGCTTCTTTAGCTGCAACATATTCGCACGAAACAGTGCGCAAATCCTTGTATGTGCCGCCTTGCACTATAGGAAATAAATTTTGCGTATAACCATATAAATCTGGTGTTTCTTTCAGGCGCGCAAAGCAGCGGTCGAGCCAGCGATGCGTCAATTCCATACTTTTTTTGGCATAACTGTACTCGCTGGGATAAGGCGGACATTCATCAAAAGCCATGATAATATCGGCACCAATGCTGCGCTGTATATCCATTACTTTTTCGGGGGTAAACAGGTGGCGGCTGCCGTCAATATGCGATTGAAAGAGGGCACCCTCTTCGGTTAGTTTGCGGTTGGCTGCCAGCGAAAATACCTGGTAGCCGCCGCTATCGGTAAGTACCGGCTTATCCCACCCGTTAAACTGATGGATGCCGCCGGCAGCTTCCAGTATTTCGGTGCCGGGACGGAGGTACAAATGGTAGGTATTACCCAGGATAATCTGTGCTTTTACCTCGTTTTTCAACTGCTGCTGTGTAACTGCTTTTACACTACCTACCGTACCTACAGGCATAAAAATGGGTGTTTGTATCACACCATGATCGGTGGTAATAGTGCCAGCTCTCGCCTTAGAGAAGGCATCGGTTGCCTCTAACTGAAACTGTAAAAAAGCCATAGCGGCAAAGATGAAGTAAGATTGAATAGAGAAGACGGAATATTTATAAAAGAAAATATTAAGAAATGATTTTATAAAAGTAGAAAAGTAAATTTGTGTAAATGGCGGTTTATGACAATAGAAATAATCAGAGAAAGATTACATAATTATCTGAAAGTAGCTGACGATAAAAAGATTGCAGCTATTTACACTTTATTAGAGGATGACATTTTAGAACAAATAGCCTGGTGGGGTGATAATGCATTTGTTGAGGAATTGAATAAAGAATATACCGGGTGGGAGAGTGGTGATACAAAAGGTTATACGATAGAGGAAACAGAACAGATAATTACGGAGTTGAAAAGCAAGCGACAATCATCATGAGTTACACAATTGTATTCTTATCACGCGCTCAATACGAGTTATTAGAAGCATGGGAATGGTACGAGGATAAACAGACGGGGTTGGGAGACAGATTTAAAGATAAAGTAATGAAGTGTATTCATAACATTGCGCAACATCCGGAACGTTATCCTATTCGTAAAAGGGCATTTCGGGACGTGCGCATAGAAGTATTCCCGTACTTAATTATTTATAGAATTGATGCGAATAGAAATATTATTGTAATTTCTTCTATTTTTCACACCAGCCGAAATCCTAAGAAAAAATATAAAGAATAATTCTCTACAAATTCGCCGCATTAAATGTATCACCCTGGTTAATGTCGCCGGTTTCAAAACCTTTTTTAAACCAGCGTACGCGCTGTGCCGATGTGCCATGTGTAAAAGCATCGGGTACTACATAACCCTGTGTTTGTTTTTGCAGCCGGTCGTCGCCAATGGCACTGGCTGCGTTTAAAGCTTCTTCTATATCGCCCTCCTGTATTACTTTGCGTGTAGGATCGGTAGCTGCTTGTTGTTGTGCTTCGTAATGTGCCCAAACGCCTGCCAGAAAATCAGCCTGCAGCTCCAGCCGCACAGATAATTCATTTTGTTCTTTTTCGCTTATCCTGCCACGCTGTGCATCCACCTGATCGGTAATGCCCAGCAGGTGCTGCACATGATGGCCTACTTCGTGCGCAATAACGTACGCATCGGCAAAATCGCCACCTTCTGCACCAAAACGGTTTTGCAATTCATCAAAGAAAGAAACATCCAAATATACCTTCGAATCGCCGGGGCAATAAAACGGGCCGGTCGCCTGGCTGGCATAGCCACAGGCACTTTGTGTAGAGCCGCTAAACAATACAAGATGCGGGTCAGCATACGTGCGCCCCATATTCTCAAATAATTGGCTCCAGATGTCTTCGGTATCTGCCAGGATGGTTCTTACAAAATGGGTGGTTTCGTCGTTTGCCGGTGCTGATTGTTGCGTCGGGGACTGTGCGGAATTATTATTCAGTACCTGATTGGGATTGCCGCCCAGTAAATACACAATGAAAGCAATAACCATAGTGCCCAATCCACCGCCAACAGCCATTCCGCGACCACTAAAGCCTCTGCGGTCTTCTACGTTACTGCTTTCTCTTCTGCCTTGCCAAAGCATAATATTATTGTTGTTTTTGGAAAAATGAAAAGTTTAATAGTAATGCAAACTGGTGTCCATACACATCTTTAGCTGCTAATGCGCTGTATCTTAAATCTTGCTCTTTAATCTTCCGGCTCAAAGTTTTCCTTATCACTGTCTATATATTCTTCCATCTGGTGCGGGAACTTAACAGAATCATTGATCAATGAAGCCTGAGGGTCATTATTGCTTGCATTGTCATAAAAAATAGTGCTTTCTTTCTGCTGCTCCCTGTCGTGTAAAATCGAGCTGTCTTCCTGCCCTTCGCGCACCGGGTTATCGTTATTAGTTATTTTATTATCAGCATCATAGCTGTTTTCATCTGTGCGGTTTACGATATTATTTTTATTATTAGGATCTGGTGTAGGCATAACATATTTGTTTAATTAAAAAAGAAGTGAAAAAACCATACCAAGACAGAAGACGTTTAAAAGTAGCCATTAAGCTATCCGCAAAAACGTATAAAATAAACAGTTAGTTCTTCGGGACACATGTAGCTGCAATACGCCCGTTTTTACAAATGAGCGAGCCGGATGCAGGCTACTGTCTCTTTTATTCAAACTTCAGGTGCCGCACTGTAAGCCGGTTGTTAATAAGCTGCTTTAGCGAATCAATGCCAATTTTTATATGCCTTTCTACATAGGCTGTAGTAATCAGCCTGTCACTTTCTTCGGTTTTTACACCTTCGGGTACCATCGGCTGGTCGCTTACGAGCAACAGCGCGCCGGTAGGTATTTTATTGTAAAAGCCAACGGTAAAAATAGTAGCCGTTTCCATGTCAATAGCATACGCGCGAATGGTGCGTAGATAGTTTTTAAACTTATCATCATGCTCCCAAATACGGCGGTTGGTGGTATATACTGTGCCAGTCCAGTAATCCACTTCGTATTCGCGGATGGTGGTGGAGATAGCTTTTTGCAGGGCAAAAGCAGGCAGCGCAGGTACCTCGGGCGGGAAATAATCATTGCTCGTTCCATCGCCGCGTATGGCAGCAATGGGCAATATAAGGTCGCCCAGTTTATTACGTTTTTTCAATCCGCCGCATTTGCCCAAAAACAGCACTGCTTTGGGACTGATTGCCGACAGCAAATCCATAATGGTTGCTGCACCGGCACTGCCCATTCCAAAATTGATGATGGTAATGCCGTTGGCGGTGGCGCATTGGTAAGGGCGGTCTCTGCCTACAACTTCCACGCCGTGCCATTGCGCAAATAATTGAATGTAATTGCTGAAATTAGTGAGTAAAATGTACTCCCCAAATTGATCCAATGATAGCCCCGTATAGCGCGGTAGCCAGTTGTGAACTATTTCTTCTTTCGTTTTCATCGGTTATCTTTTTGCCACAAAGGCGCGAAGATTTATTTAAAAAAATACTTTACGTCTTTATGGTATTCCTCTTATCTATCATCAAAAAACCTCTTTCATCCGGCATTTGGGTATATGCCAGGCATACAGGATTGCCTACGCATGTACGTATATTAATAAGACTTTGTGCATTTAAGTCTCTCTGGCATCTGTTGCCATAGGGATAAATTCTGCAAACATACTGCATTGCAAAGGTTAGTTTTGCCCTCATGCAGGCACTCGCTTTTCCATCGTACCATTACAACATGCAACTGCAGGAAGGCAAGGAATATATTTTTGATACGGTGCGTAAAAAATGGGTGCGCCTTACGCCGGAGGAATGGGTGCGGCAAAATGTAGTGCAATATTTACTGCAGGTAAAAAAATACCCGGCAGCTTTGCTGGCTGTAGAGAAAGAAATACATATTGGTGAACTACGGAAGCGCTGCGATATTGTAGTATATAAAGATGCGCAGCCCTGGATGATAATTGAATGTAAAGAAATGAATGTACCGCTGAGTGAGGGTGTGCTGATGCAATTGGTGCGGTATAATACAGCCTTTTGCTGTACTTATTTAATTATCACCAATGGCAGTTACACATGGGGCTGGGAGGTTGAGAATGGAGCTGTGAAAGAACTGAATGAGATGCCGGAATGGTAGAAAGCGGGCTTTAATTGCGGTATAATCCTTAACATATAATGCTGTTGATAAAATACTTTTATCTATTCTTATGATGAGGCAGTACAATATTGTTGTATCCATACTCTTCGTTGCTTGCTGCGTTGTATCGTTGACCGTTGCTGCACAAAAGAAGCAGACCGTGAAGTTTAGGGTTATTGCTTTTTATACTGCCAAAGAAGATCCGGCACACATCAGTTTTGTACACGAAGCCAACCGCTGGTTTCCGGCGATGGCTGCTAAGTATCATTTTACTTACGACTCTACTAACAATTGGAACAATTTGAATGATTCTTTTTTGCAACATTACCAGGTGGTTATTTTTTTAGATACACGCCCCGACTCTTTACCACAAAGAACAGCTTTTGAAAAATATATGAATAATGGAGGTGCCTGGATGGGCTTTCATTTTTCAGCCTTTGCACTCACCCCTTCTGCCTACCCGCAAAACTGGGATTGGTATCACAATGTGTTTTTAGGTAGCGGCGAGTACAAAGGCAACACCTGGCGGCCAACTTCGGCTGTATTGCAGGTTGAAGATGGGAAACATCCGGCAACAAAGCATTTGACTACAACCTTTATTGCTGCGCCCAATGAGTGGTATAGCTGGCAAAACGATTTGTGTACTAATGCCGATATAAAAATTCTGGCGTCTGTGGATAGCTCCAGCTTTCCGCTGGGCACTGGTCCAAAACCAAACGAGATATGGCACAGCGGTTATTATCCCGTGGTATGGACGAATACAAAATACCGGATGCTATACCTGAATATGGGACATAACGATATGGATTATGAACACCATACCAATCAACAACTTTCTTCTACCTTTAGCAGTGCTGCGCAAAATAAGCTGATCATGGACGGCTTGTTGTGGCTTGGCAGCAGAAAGTAATTTATCTGCAACATAGAATATTGTCAACAAGTAATGATGCTCTTTTTCTTCACTTATTATTAAACCTTTTACCTTATTGCGTTGTCGTAAGAACTTTAAAAATTTGTTAGTAAACCCCATTTCTTATATAGCAATGATTTCAATGATGGTAATTTGAAATATATTGCACTACAAAATCGCGAATTATGAAAAAATTGTTTGTTGCTGTATGCGCGCTTGGTCTTGTTTCGCTTGCTCATGCGCAAACAGCACCGGCTACGCCCAACAATGCTGCTACACAGCAACAGGATTTCTCCAAAGTAATAGAGGTAACTGATGTAGATCACGACTTTGGAAAAATACCGTATGGTAAGCCCGTAGAGTACGAAGTAACGCTGAAAAACATCAGCAGCGATAGTGTGAAACTGCTGAACGTGCAGGCTGGCTGCGGCTGTACTACGCCTAAGTGGGAAGCTGGCCCGTACGCACCCGGCGAATCGTTTAAAATCAAGCTGGGCTTTAACGGCATGACCAAAGGCAATTTCACTAAATATGTAACTGTATTTTTAACCAACGGACTGAGCAAGCAACTGAAATTTCATGGCGAAACATACGAAGCCCCCGATAATGCTGCTCCCGCCAACGGTACTGTAGGACAATTGAAACCATCCGGCAGTAAATAAACTGTATAAAAAAATTGTAATGAAATATATATTACTGATAGCCTGCATGGCCTTCGCTACACTTTCTTTTGCACAGGATGCGCCTGCAAAGTTTCAGGAGCTAAAGCATTCTTTTGGCAAAATAAAAAAGGGTGTGCCGGTAACTACCGAGTTTAAATTTACCAATACCAGCAGTAAGCCTTTGATCATTGAGGTAGCCACTGCCGAGTGCGGATGTACTACACCGGAATATCCAAAAACACCCGTTATGGCTGGTAAAGAATCAACTATAAAAGTTACTTATAATGCTGAAAGTGAAGGTCATTTTGAGAAGAAAGTAACGGTGAAATTTGCAAAATATGCCGAACCGGTGATATTGGAGATTGATGGTGATGTGGCTGGTGGTAAATAGTTTTTAGCTGCAAAGACATGAAGAATATAAGACAGGCTGTTTTATTTGGTAAGAAAGTGTGTAAAGTCTGCCTGCAAGGCAGAATTAATTTTCATAAAAAATGCCCCGAATTATTAGAAAGTTCGGGGCATTTTATCTTAGATATTCTTTGTGCAACTTAATGCCTTTGCACCTCCGGTGTTAAAAACCTGACTAAAATTTAAACTGCAACGTTGCGCCATATGTAGCAGGATCACCTAAATGGATGGCACCAAAATCGTATGCATAGGCAATGTATTTTTTGCCCGTTATATTCCTGCTCCACAATTTTAGCGACCATTGCCTGTAAGCGGCCGTTGCTTGTGCATTAAATAAGCTGTACTGGTTTTGCGCAATGGTATTTGCCAAATCAAAATATTGCTTGCCAAGCCATTTCCATTCGCCACGTATGGCAAAGGTGGTTTTGGTACCTGCTGCAAAGCTGTACTGCAAAGCCAGCATAGAGGTGGTATTAGGTGTAAATACCTGCCGGTTGCCTTTGAGGTTCAATTCGCCGCCATTGCTGCTAATCTTTAAATTGTCATATAAAGCATTTGTATAGCCAAAACTGTAATCTGTGGTTAGACCTTTGGTAATTACCGCATTCACTTCTGCTTCCAGACCTTTGCTGGTAAGCTTTCCGGTGTTCCTTGTGATTGTTACTGCGTCGGGTAAAATCAAAGTAGGCACTTGGGCATCTGTAACTGTTGTATAAAAGGCTGTAATATTCAACAGCAAACGATGGTTGAATAAACTGTTTTTTATGCCTGCCTCTATGTTGCTGCTGTATTCCGGCTTAAAAGCATATAAAGGTAGCTGAGAAGGATCTGTTGGTGATAGTGGCGTGAGCCCACCTGCGCGGTAGCCTTTGCTGTAAGTAGCAAATAGTAAACTTTTTTTATTGATGCTATAGTCAATGCCCAACTTTGGCGACCATGCATTAAAGTGAATAGTGGCGGAGGTATCGGGCTGAAAATTAAACAATGCTTCGTCAATGCCATCTTTAAAATATTCCCCTAAAATATGCTGCTGCTGGTGCTCATAATCATACCGGAGTCCAGCTATAACATTGAACTTGCTGGATGCTACATAAGTGATTTGTCCATATACTGCGGCACCATATTTTTTTGCAATAGTAGTGCTGAGCAAAGCATAGTTACTATCGGGCGAGCCTAACAGCGTCGCATCATTGCCAAAGTGGGTTGCTTGTTTTACCGGACTATTTTGGGTAAACAAAAAAGTGCCTGCTACCCATTTGAAAGGTGATGCAGCCGCTGCTGATGAACTAAACCTGAATTCCTGCGTCCATACTTTCACCGTATTCCAGCTTTTGCCATAATTATTAATGATTGAGAGTGCATCCAGTGGTGAAAAATCGGCATCAATTGGTTGTGCATAAATACGGTAGTTGTACTGATAAGCTGTTTGTGAACTAAAGTTGAAATGACGTCCACTATAATTAGCCGAAAGCGAAGTATTGATAATATTATCTATCAGTTGCGTAGTAGCATTTTGACTTACATGGTACGCGTGATTAAACGCTTCATCGCGGTCAGCAACCAAAGGGAATGGACCGTGATTGCGGTTGTTGTTGTGTTTTGCATTGAGCATAAAAGACCATTGTTTATTGGCAATAAATTTCAGGTAATAATTACCGCCAATGCTGTGCTGTCTATCGTAGTGCGAGTTGTTAAAATCATTGGTATAAAATCCGTTTGTACGCTCATATAATCCGGCAGCACCCATATATAATTTATCTTTTATCAATGGCGCTTTGATGCCTGCTGTATAGCGCTGCAAACCATAATTGCCAACACTTGCTTCGGCAAAACCGGACAGGTGATTGGTAGGTTGCTTGGTAACGATATTTACCACGCCGCCCATTGCATTTCTACCATACAAAGTGCCTTGCGGGCCACGCAATACTTCTATACGCTCCACATCAAATAACGGACTAATGTACGTGTCCAATCCAAACTGGTTAACACCATCAATATATGTGGCAACTGCCTGGTCGTAAGAGGTAGTGGCAATACCCCGGATGGCAGTTATGTTGCGTTTATCTCCGGGATCAGCAGCATATAAATTGGGTACAATAGCAGTCATATCTTTAGTATTCCAAATCCTGTAGGCTGCTGTTTTTTTGGAGGATAAAGCCGTTATACTAATGGGCAGTTGCTGGTTGTTTTCTTCTCTTTTTTGAGCAGTAACTATTACTTCATCCAACTGCTGTACATCGGGTTGCAAAGTGATGGTTACTGACTTATTATCAGACGAGACTGTTACAGTTGTGGTGGCAAATCCTAAGGCAGCTACTTGCAAAGTGTATGTGCCAGCGGGTACATTGGGAAATATAAACCTGCCCCCTGTATCGGTGGTAGTTTGCAGATTGGTGTTGAGTAGGTGAATAATAGCGCCTGCAAGTGCGTGACTGTTGTTGTCGTTAACATCGCCCGTCAGATTTATTAAACGTTGTGCATTAAGATGTGTAAGTAAATAAATGAATAGGGTAGTTAATAAGATATATTTCTTCATAGCCACGAGAATAATTCGAGATAATTTAAGAATTGTGGCGCAAAGAAATGTAAAAACAACAGTTATTCCACACCTTTTACAAGCGTAGGGATAGCATAAAAAGATTTTGATGCAGTGATGTATAAAATATTCTTATCCTTACCCCCAAAGCAAAGGTTAGCTGTCCACTTTTCGGGTACCTCAATATGAGCGATCTGTTTTCCTTCTTTATTATATACTGTTACACCATTGCCGGCACAATAGAGATTGCCTCTGTCGTCCAGCATTATTCCATCTGCCAACTGTTTTACAAATAACTGCCGGTTGCTTAAAGAGCCGTCTTCATTAATGTCATATCTATATATCAATGCTGCACCAATATCCACCCCATACAACTGCTTGCCATCAGGCGTGCCTACTACACCGTTGGGCTTTACGATGTTGTCATCCACAATTGTGAGTGTTAAATGATCTGGGTGTAAATAGTACAAATGTTCGCCACCGAGTGCGGAATCTGGATGTGTTCTGTCCCAATAATCTCTTTGGTAATACGGATCGGTCAAATACATACCGCCCTTTGCATCTATCCATAAGTCATTTGGTCCGTTTAGCCGGTGTCCTTTAAAGTCGGTAACCAGCACCGAAACCTTCCCGTCTTTGGTAATAGACCACACCTGGTCGTGTTCATCGGCACAGGTAACCAGGTTGTCATTATTATCAAAATACATCCCGTTCGATCTGCCAGCGCTATCCATAAAAACAGACAGCTTACCATCGGTACTGTATTTCCATATTTTATTATTGGGCTGATCGGTAAAAAATACATTGCCTTCTTTATCAACCGCTGCACCTTCGGTAAAGGCAAACTGGTCTGAAATCAATTGCAGCGTTGCACCCGGCGCCAGAATGCTATCACCTGATGGAGAGTAATTAGCCATAGTAGCAGGTTGTTTTTTGGTAAGCGTATTTTTTTTAGTAGTATGGCAAGCGCAAGAGGCAATAATTATGCAGTATAAAAGAAGTTTGCCTGCCAATAGTTTCTGTCCTTTATTTGTGTTGTAATGCATATATTTTTTTACCTGATCACTTTTATAACAACATAACCTGTCAGGTTCCTGAAACCTGACAGGTTAAACAAGATGTGTAGCTGCAAAAAGACCTGTATTACTTAAACTGTACGCTTAAGATAGCCGCAGTTCCCGCTGCATTACTCTTTACTGGCGTACATACAAAGTATAAAGTATGGAAAGCGCCATCTGTTACAGGTTGTATAGTGCAGTGTGCTGATGCAGTTCTTATCGGCAGTTTGTTGGTAACATCCTTACTGGTTGCATCGGCGGAAAGGGTACCGGTGCCAATCACTTTACCATTTGCATCGTCCAAATGAATTTCCACTTTATAGTCGGTTGGGAAAGTTTTTTGATACCCCCCCCTCAGATTAATGGTAGAAACACCACTCAGATCAATGCTGTCCATTGCAAACCAGCCTTGTTGCGGCGGCATAATCATCATTTGTTGCCCGTTATAGGCAAAAGTGGTAAAGCCCTGTACCTTTTCTTTACCTTTAAAGGAGACTGTACTGCCTGGTAATGCAACGGTATTGCTGCCGGTGAGTGCTTTCAGGTTGTTGGCGGGTGTATTGGTATAACTGGCAGCAACTACCAGTGTAGCATTGCCTTTTGCGCCAGCCGGGGGGGTAATAGTACCCGTTGGCGGCAATGATTTTTGCAAGGTAGTTTTTTGGGATAACGACATTACATACTCAATAATTTGTTTCAAATCTGCCTGCGAAATATTGGGGTGTGCCGGCATTGCCTGATCGCCCCATACGCCAGCACCGCCCTTCATTACTTTATTCATCAGGTAGTTCATGGCATTCGGGTCTTTTTCGTATTTCTTAGACACGTCTATGAAAGCCGGCCCAATAGATTTTTCGGCTTCTTTATGGCAGGTTTTGCAATCCATAGAAAATGCCAGGTTTCTGCCGGCTATATGCGTGCCTGCACCAATGTTCGCATCTCCCGCACGGTCGTAGCCCTCTACAAAATTGGCCGATATATACAGATTGGCATTATCAACGGCTCCTTTATCTTGCACCTTAACGGTATAAGGTATTGGCTTGCCTGGCAGGTAAAACGATTTGTTGCCGCCAAGCTGTATAGTTACATCCGGTATTTCATTGCCGGCATATACCGATACTACATCACTCTTTGCCACGGCGCCTTTATCATCTTTTACTTCTACCTGTATATTATAATCGCCGGCTTGTGTATAATTGAAATCTACCGTTGGTGTTTTGGTTTCTACAACCTTGCCATTACCCAAAGTCCACTTGTAAGAAAGTGCATCATGATCGGGGTCTTTTACGTCCACTGTAGCCTTTCCATTAAAAGGCAAGGCACCGGCCGTTTTATCTACTTTTATGGAAGCAATTGCCGGCGGACGGTTGCCACTGTTATAATCAATGCGCGCAAGCCCGGCATCAGTATTTTTTTGAAACCAGCCGCTGCCATATTCCAGTATATACAACCTGCCGTCCGGTCCCATTTCCATATCTATCGGCGCATTGAATTTGGTGCCTTCCATAAAGGGTTCCAGCCGGTCAAAATCACCGTTGGGCGTCAGCGATACAGCTTTTATCCAGCCGCGTATCCATTCGTATATAAAGACTTTTTTATCGTAATAATCGGGATAGCGCGTTTCTTTAGGATACATATCCGCATAATACGCCGGGCCTGCCATAGCTGTTCTGCCGCCGCTGCCTACTGATGGAAATTCGGCAGATTCACCGTACGGATACCAGATGAAAGCAGGGCTAAGTGGTGGCAAATCGCGCAAGCCGGTATTGTTGCGGGAGTCGTTTACAGGATGTTGCGGGTCGAAGGCAGGACCCGTTTTACCAGTGTTGAAATCGTACTCGTGATAGGGATAATTATTGCCTACAAAATACGGCCAGCCGAAATTGCCGGCTTTCTTCGCCTGGTTTAATTCATCGTAGCCACGCGGTCCACGGGTGTCAAGACTATCTGCATTGGCATCGGGGCCAACTTCGCCCCAATACAAATACCCGTTCTTTTTATCTACAGAAATGCGGTATGGATTGCGGTCGCCCATTACATAAATTTCAGGGCGCGTTTTATCGGTGCCTTTTGGAAATAAGTTCCCTTCGGGAATGCCATACGTACCGTCTTTATTGATTTTTATGCGCAAAATTTTTCCGCGCAGATCATTGGTGTTGCCAGCGCCACGGCGGGAATCCCATTGCTCATGTCCGGGGCGGTCATCAATGGGCGCAAAAGAGTGAATGTTATAAGGCGGATTGTTTGGCTCATCAAAGGGGGTGGAGTTGTCGCCGGTAGAAACAAACAGTTCATCGTCCTTGCCAAAAGCAATAGAGCCACCGGTGTGGCAACAAATTTCGCGTGTAGTGCCTACTTCTAAAATCACTTTTTCTGTACTTAAATCCAGTGTATCATTATTAAAAGTAAATCTCGACAGGCGATCTACTGAACTATCCACCGGGCTGTAATAAATATACACATAATGATTACTGGCATAATCAGGATCGGCTTGTATGCCCAGCAAGCCTTCTTCGGAGTTGACGCCCTGCGTATGGAGTGTTTTATAATATACATTTAAAAAGCCGGCCTGCTTTACGCTGTTGGTATTCTTCTTATACAACATCAGTTCGCCACGGCGCTGGGCTACCAATATATCTAAATTGGGCAAAATAGTCATTTCAGTAGGCTCGAAAAAAGTAGCCTGTACCAACTGTGTTTTAGTGAAACGGTTTTCATCGGGTGCCCTCAAAGCCGTCACTTTAGAATAATTCAGTTCTTTATTATCGCCAATGGCATACCTGATGCCAGCCAGCAAATGGCTTAAATAAGCGGGATCGGTAAACGACTCTTCTGTATGTCCCAACTCGGTGTACCAGGCACGTCCGCCATCAAACTCGTGGTACCATGCCATTGGATGGTTGGCGCCATTAGTGCCACCTTTATAACTACTTTCGTCAATAGTTATTAATACATGTAAATTGCTGTCTAAGCTTTTAAAATTGTACCATTCATCTTTTCGCTTCCAGGTAGCAGGTATGTTGCCGGTCATGGTAGTGTCTTTATCCACTGCATGCAACACCGCTTCCTGCTGTTCAGGATGTCCATTGAAATAGCCGCCAACCAACCTGCCATACCAGTGCCAGTCGTAATTGGCATCGGCAGCAGCATGAATACCTGCAAAGCCCCCACCTGCCTGTATGTAACGTTCCAGATCAGACTGCTCTTGTGCATTGAATAAATTGCCGGTAGTATGCAAAAAAACAACGGCAGCATATTTCTTCAGCGTGTCTTCCGTTATCATAGACGCATCGGAAGTGGTATCCACCTCAAAATTGTTTTGAGCGCCCAACTTCATAATGGCATCTACGCCATTCGGGATAGAACTGTGGTGAAAACCGGCAGTTTTGGTAAAGACTAATATTCTTGGTTCACCTTCCCTTTGGCGGCAACTAAATAAGGTACACACCAGCAAACCGATAATCAATAAACGGAGTGAAAGTTTCATAAGCATAGAATCGTAGAAAAAAGTTTTATGTATAAAGCTATTGTTGCAAACCTATGTAAAGATTTGATGGAATGGATGATTATAAAGTAATCATTTTCGATACTATATTATCATTCGTGGGAGCGAATGTGCTGTGTATTGCCGGGTTGGGAAGTTGTAAAAAGAGTTATTATAATAAGGCTATTAAAAAAAATCACCGCGGATAACAGGAGTTCAGAGTATAAGTGTACGAAACCTGCGTCATTGCGAGCGGAGCGAAGCAATCTGTGCTTAGTTGTAAATCAATATGGATGGCTTATTTTGATATAATTACAACCCACAGATTGCTTCGCTCCGCTCGCAATGACGGCATTACACTACCTTTAAATTGTAAATTTTTCGTACGCTTGTAGTGTTTAAAGCAGTTATATAAGATTTAATAGCTCTGGGTAAGCTCATTAAACTCCTGTTCTTCGCGGTAAAAGAAAAATGTTTGCTGTTAAGTAATAAACCGTTAAGCGAACTACAATGCAGTCGCTATTTCTTTTGCAAAAACTACTTCTTTTTGTACGGATTTGGTGGCTTTTGATTTGCCCGCAAAGCGCATTTCAATATGTTTATATGTCCATTCCGATACTTTATAGATTAACAGGTAATTGAGTGCAAATAACCAGGTGTAAGCCGAAGCTGGTAAATGCAACAGCCGTATAAAAACAATATTAAAAAGGCTTAGCAGTAGGGCATGAGTCATGTAAATAGAATACGAGTATTGTCCCATTCTTTTTAATATGCCCGATTGCTTAAGCAACCCGGAAACAAAGCCTTTTTCGAAAGAAAAGATGAATACCGATAAAAAGAACAGGATAAGATAAATAAAACCAACCTGCTTGAATGTTTCACCTTCGTAAATAAAGAAACCTGTGCACAACAGCAGCATACATTCTGCAAAATGAAAAAAGCTTGCAGGCAAATTGTTGATGCGGTTTTTACATGCTGTAAAAACATTCATGCACAACATACCGGTAAAAAAGCCGGCAACCCCGCGCAGGAAGCCAAAGTCATAACTGTAATTTAATATGCCGTTGCCTTTTACCATTGCCACAATGGCAATCGCAGCCAGTACAATAGCCGCAGCAAAGTAATTTTTATATTGCTCTTTTTTTATTTTAAACAACAATAACATTAGGCTGCCAAAAAACACATAGCTAATCATTTCGGCACTGATAGACCAGCCTGGAATATTCCAGCTTACATCGTGTACACCAGGCATTTTTACAGCGTTGAGCAGGAACAAAGTGGATATAAAACTCATCCAGTTGTTATTGGTATTATTTAAATTGTTTATCTGAATGTGTCCTACGAAAAAATGCTTGGTTATTTCTATTACTACAAAAATCAGCAGCATTACAAAATGCAGCGGGTAAATGCGCATCCATCTTTTTTTAAGGAACTGCTGCAACTTATCTGTACTGCTTATTCCGCGATAGCTGTATGCAATTACAAAGCCGCTGAGCACAAAAAAGAAATCAACAAAGAGATCGCTGTTGTTTACAAAGTTGTTATTGATGACAGGTGTATTTGTAAAAGCACTCATGTGAAAAAAAACAACCATTGCAGAGAAAATGCCACGAAAAATATCGAGTACTTCAAACCTGTTTTTCATTTGATGTTGGATTTGAATGTAAACTTATACAATCATTAATAGCAACAAAGCAGCTTAAAGAAATTTAAGTACCCCTCATCGCAGGTATAAGCCTATTTTAATGGATAAAATCAATTGCTATATTCAACTTTGTATCATTCTTATTTATTATGAAAATAGCACACATCATATTGGCACATGCGCAGCCGGAGCAGTTGCAAAGGCTGGCAAACAAGTTGTTGCACCCCGATGCGGATAGCTATATTCATATAGATGCAAAACAACACATTGAAGCATTTAATGCATTGCGGCATATACCTCATGTACACTTTGTGCAAAAGCGTGTAAAAGTAACCTGGGGCTCTTATAGCATGGTGCAGGCAACGCTTAATGCTTTCGAACAAATCATCGCCTCCGGAATTCAATACGATTACATTAACCTGCTGAGCGGGCAAGACTATCCGCTTAATGAGGCTTCGTTTATACATCAGTATTTTGCCTTGCATCATGGCAAGCAGTTTATGGAGTTTTATTCCATTTACGATGCCTGGCATGAGGCAATACCGCGTGTTACCAAATACCATTTGATCAACTATGACATACGTGGCAAATACAAGCTGGAACAGGTTGTAAACAAGTTAATGCCGGTACGCCGGATGCCCAGAGGACTGGAACCGGTTGGCCGCTCGCAATGGTTTACCATTACATTGCCGGCAGCAAGGTATATCCTGCATTACCTGCATGATCACCCCGAAGTGACAAGATTCTTCAAACTTACCTGGGCGCCTGATGAGTTTATTTTTCAAACCATTCTCTTTAATTCAGATTTCAGAGGTGATATGGTGAATGATAACCTGCGGTATATGGACTGGAGCGAGGCAAAGCCAAGCCCTAAGACATTAACCAGTGCGGATATTCCTGCATTGGAGCAATCTGGTTGTTTATTTGCAAGAAAAGTAAATATACAAACCGATAAGAATTTGCTTGATGCAATTGATACTTTTTCGCATTATAAAACAATGGCGTAACATCGTTGATTGCTGTAGTATTTGATAAGAATGACAGGAGATAATCAGGTATGATACAGAACAATTGTATTTGTAATTCTTATCTTTTAAATGTCAATATAGCTGCTGTATAAAAGCAGCAAAAATATAATCCAATATCCGCTAAATGTTGAAAAGCGTTTCCATCATCACTGTCAACTACAATCACCATCACTTAACCGAGGCGTTGCTGTACTCTATTTTTTCAAAGAATACTTACCCATCGGTTGAAATTGTTGTGGTGGATAATGGCAGCGACACCAATCCGCTACCCGCATGGCAGCAGCAATTTCCTGCTGTTCGCTTTATCCGTTCCGAAGTAAACTTAGGCTTTGCCGGCGGCAATAATGTAGGCATCAAAGCTGCAACAGGTGACTATCTTTTTTTGGTAAATAATGATACGGAGTTTACTGAAAGCCTGGTAGAACAATTAGTACACACGTTAAACATACATCCGGATTGTGGTATTGTATCGCCCAAAATAAGGTACTACGACACCCCCAATGTATTGCAATATGCAGGTTATACCGAGATGAATTATTACACCTGCCGCAACCGTTGCATTGGCCAGTTTGAAGAAGATAAAGGACAATACGACAACTGTACCGGCATCACCGGTTTTGCACATGGTGCTGCTATGATGATAAAGCGTGAAGCCATTGAAAAAGCCGGTTTGATGGCAGAGAATTTCTTTCTGTATTATGAAGAGATGGACTGGTGCGAATACATCAAACGAGCAGGCTATACAGTGCATGTGAATATGCAGGCATTGATCTATCACAAAGAATCTATGTCTGTGGGCAAAGCATCGCCGCTGAAAGAGTATTTTATGAACCGCAACCGGCTGCTTTTTATTCGTCGTAATGCGCCTACACTTAAAAGAGTTTCATTCCTGTTTTATTTTTTGTTGGTGGTTTCACCTCGAAATATTATCCAATATGTCAGCCACAAAAACTATCGTTTTATTCCTATATTATTTAAAGCCATCACCTGGAATTTTACGCATACAACTAATAGTAAAATATTAGGCTATTCCTTCAATCAGTAATTATGAAAATTGCATTTTGGTTTTCACTTTTTATAGTCTTTTACACCTTTTTCGGGTATGGTATTGTGCTGTTTGTACTAGTGAAGCTGCGCAGGTTATTCAAAGGCAAAAGAACAATCAATAGAGACATTCACAATCTGCCTTCCTGCACGCTCATAATTGCAGCTTACAACGAAGCAGATATACTGGATAAAAAAATAAAAAACACCTTAGCATTGCGCTATCCTGCCGGTAAACTGCACATTTTATTTGTAACCGATGGCTCAACGGATACTTCGCCAGAAGTGGTAAAAAAATACAGTGTCATACAACTGATGCACTCGCCCGAACGCAAAGGCAAAATACACGCCATGCACCGCGCCATGCACGAAGTAAAAACCAACATTGTGATTTTTACGGATGCAAATACATTTTTGAATGAAGATGCTTTGGTAAATATTGCAAGGCACTACAGCGATGCCAATGTAGGTGCTGTAGCAGGAGAGAAGCGCGTGCTGATAGAAGACACAGCAGATGCTACTGCCGGTGAAGGCTTTTACTGGAAGTACGAGTCGGCTTTAAAGAAATGGGACTCCGAGTTGTACTCGGTAGTAGGTGCTGCGGGCGAATTGTTTAGTGTTCGCACGAGTTTGTATCAGCCTGTGCCGCCAGATACAGTGCTGGATGATTTTATGATTTCGCTACACATTGCCGAGAAAGGCTATCGCATAATTTACGAGCCCGAAGCGTATGCGATGGAAACCTCTTCCGCCAATGTTACAGAAGAATTAAAACGCAAGATACGTATTGCAGCAGGTGGCATACAATCGGTGTTGCGTTTGAAGAGTTTACTCAATCCTTTTCGCAATAGCGTGTTGTGTTTTCAATACATCAGCCATCGTGTATTGCGCTGGACCATTACGCCCTTTTTGATGATTGCTGCATTTGTGCTGAGTGGCTGTATTGCTTTTATTACACATGAAAAGTTTTATATGCTGCTCTTTACTACGCAGGCATTCTTTTATGTGCTGGCCGTATTGGGTTGGATTGTAGAAAAAAGAAAATTAAGTGTAAAAATTTTATTTATTCCCTATTACTTCTGTGTAATGAACTATGCGGTGATTGCGGGCATACGCCGCTATATGATGGGGGCGCAAAGTGCTGCATGGGAAAAGGCAAAAAGAAAATAGCATAGTGCTGGTATGCGGTAATATAATAGAATCGAGTTATCCAATTTTATCCAAAAGATTAAGATAACTGGCAGCAGTGATGATAATTTTGTGCATTGGCAATATCCTCTTCTAATTCCTCTGCAGAATAGTTGAAAACAGAAACATTATCATTGGCAAAAGTCCCATAAAAGTGCGCCTGGAGTATCCGGCAAGTTCTGCTGCCTGACCAAGTGATAGTGTATGTTTCTCGTACAACCTGGCAGCCAGCAATGCTTTCGCTTATTTTTCATCTATATCAATGCTTTCGGGGAGATCAAGAATTAATGTTTTCTTTCCTCAATTTTACAACGTTGGTTTTTAAACTTCCATCTTTCTCCAAAGCG
The DNA here is from genome assembly GCF_005233845.1 of Ilyomonas limi. Taxonomy (GTDB): domain Bacteria; phylum Bacteroidota; class Bacteroidia; order Chitinophagales; family Chitinophagaceae; genus Ilyomonas; species Ilyomonas limi. Next base: position 44,760 of record NZ_SZQL01000019.1, on the reverse strand, counting down.
TATATAGCTATATACTTTGAGATTGGTTAGTATCTTCATCTATACGTACAATTTTTTATTTACTCTTTCCCTTTTATAAATATTTCCATTGCTCCTTGCAATTTATTTAGCCCTTCCCTTTACCATCATTCCATTTATACCAAAACAATCCTTTAAATTGACTAACTTCCCCAATTGAAAGACTTGCACATGAAGCGAACTTATTTAATTGTTATTCTTGCCATTATACTGTTGCCGCTGTTTGTAACAGCACAGACAGTTGTATCCATACACATCGACGGATCTATCAATCCGGCATCTGCCGATTTTATCCATAAAGCGATCAACCGTGCAGCAGAGAAGAAAGCCGAAGCACTGCTCATTCATTTAAATACGCCCGGCGGTTTGCTGGAATCTACCAGAGTTATTGTGAGTGATATTTTAAAATCAAAAGTGCCCGTTATCGTGTATGTAGCTCCCGAAGGCTCACGCGCTGGTTCTGCCGGTGTTTTTATTACAATGGCAGCTCACATTGCGGCTATGGCGCCGGGTACCAACATTGGTGCAGCGCATCCGGTGGGCATGGGCAGTTCGCCCGACTCGGTAATGAATGAAAAGCTAACGAATGATGCTGCTGCTTTTATAAGAACGATAGCAGAAAAAAGAAACCGCAACCTCGAATGGGCAGAACATGCGGTGCGGCAAAGTGTGTCCATTACCGAAACGGAAGCGCTGCAAAATAAGGTCGTTAATTTAATTGCGAATAATGATCAGGATTTACTCAGCAAGATAGATAATACAACAGTGCAGGTGACAAATGGAAGTAAGACGCTGCATACCAAAAATGCACACATTGAAGTACTGGAAATGGGCTTTGCTGAAGAATTATTGAACATACTAAGCGACCCAAACATTGCTTATGTTTTAATGATGCTTGGCTTTTATGGGTTGCTGTTTGAACTGTATAATCCCGGTGCTATTTTCCCCGGTATTATTGGTGCTATTTGTTTAATTCTTGCCTTTTATGCCATGCAAACTTTGCCCGTTAATTATGCGGGGTTAGCATTGATTATTCTTGGTGTTATTCTTTTTTTATTAGAAATAAAAGTGGTGAGTCATGGTATGCTTACTATTGGCGGCATTGTGTCGCTGGTATTGGGTTCTATCATATTATTCCAGGATACTTCGATAGGCGGCGTGGTGAAAGTTTCTCTGAGTGTTATTATCACAGTAGCTGCTGCTTCCACTTTGTTTTTTCTGTTTGTTGTGGGTGCAGGATTGAGAGCACAACGTTTAAAACCAATATCAGGAATGGAAGGGATGATTGGCGAAGTTGGCGAAACATTAAATACACTTAATCCTGCCGGAACAGTACGAATCCGTGGTGAAATGTGGAATGCAGAATCTGTTTCGGGTATTATTGAGATGCAGCAAAAAGTGCGTGTAACTGCAATGCAAAATTTAAAACTCTATGTGGAACCCATGGGTAGTGTTTAATAGCAGATTTAACGGATGAAATAATTTATTAGAATTACTGATGCAAACTGGGCACTGATTTTAACTATAACTCATGAGCTGTTTGTCTTAGTATAACTTGAATTAGAAGCGCAACAAACCTTATTAAGCATCAATTACATATATACGTTTACTACTTTAACTTAAATACTTATTTATGCAGCAAATCCCTGTTATTTTTATTGTTCTTATTTTTTTCGCACTCTTTATTTTAGCCAATGCCATCCGCATTTTAAAAGAGTATGAGCGTGGCGTAGTGTTCCGCCTGGGGCGTGTAACAGGTGAAGGTGCGAAAGGTCCCGGACTTATTTTGCTTATTCCTATTGTAGACCGGATGGTAAAAGTGAGCTTGCGCACCGTGGTAATGGATGTGCCGCCACAGGATGTGATTACTGCCGACAACGTGTCCATTAAGGTAAATGCAGTAGTATATTTTCGGGTGCTTCAGCCGCAGTTGGCAGTAGTGGAAGTAGAAAATTACCTGATGGCTACTTCGCAGATTTCACAAACTACCTTGCGCAGTGTGCTTGGTCAATCGGAGCTGGACGATATACTTTCACAACGTGAAAAGATTAACCTGCGACTGCAACAAATTATAGACGCGCAAACCGAGCCGTGGGGCATCAAGGTTTCGCATGTGGAAGTAAAACAGATAGACCTGCCGCAGGAAATGCAGCGCGCTATGGCAAAACAGGCAGAAGCCGAACGCGAACGCCGCAGTAAGGTCATTTCTGCCGAAGGCGAATTTCAAGCTTCGCAACGCCTCTCCGATGCAGCCAAAATATTGAGTGAACAACCCAGCGCTTTAACGCTCCGTTACCTGCAAACGCTTCGTGAAATTGCTACCGAAAATAATTCCACCACCATCTTTCCGGTGCCGCTCGATTTTTTAAAGCCCTTTATGAATGGGGGATTGAAAATAACTACCGAGGAAAAGCAGTAGTAGGTTGTAGTATCTGTTTTAAATGAAAGTTAAACAAAAGAAAGCTGGTAATTTTCTTCAACAGCATGATAATTTTTCCACTGTAGGGAGCAGGAGTAAATAGAGGTTTCGCAGTGTTAAATAAATCTCTGCGAAAGGCTTTCAACTCTCGTTCTCCGCGGTGAAAGAAAAGCCAATTTCAATTAAAAATATACTATCAGATTTGATGTATTCTTTCATTTACATCTTTAAAATAATTACTGATACAATTGCTTCCATGCTGCTTCATATTTATCACCTTTTATCCATTCCGGCTGTTTGGGATTATCAGCAATGAGTTGTGTGGCAAGAATAAAAGAATGAATGTATTTCATGGCATAAATCAAATCAAAACTGCCTACTTCATCGCTCAATTGATGATAGCGTTTATTGATCTCTTCATCAAACTTTCGTATGCCCAAACTGAAAGTGGGCGCAGGAATACCATGTACAGCAAGCTGCGCATTATCACTCCTGTCAAATAAATTTTGTTCAGGAGCGGGGTCGGGCTTTGCCGTTAAACCGAAAGCAGCGCAGGCTTTTTTGATGTTGTCATCAGCAGATGTTCTTCCTAGGCCTACTACCGTTACAATGGATGTGTCATTATAGCCCGCATTATCAATATTCAAATTATACACGATTTGTTTTAATGGAATAACCGGATGTGCTGCAAAATACTTGCTTCCCAGTTCACCTACTTCTTCAGCAGCATAAGCAATAAATAATACCGAGCGTTTGGGCGGATGTTGAGTAAAATATCTTGCAGCATCTATTACTGCTGTTACGCCAATGGCATTATCCCGCGCACCGTTATAAATGCTATCCATTTTTCCTTCCTCCATCTTTGGCTGCTTTGCAATGCCCAAATGATCGTAATGTGCAGAAAGTACAATGTATTGATTTCTCAATTTCGAATCTGTGCCTTCCAAATAGCCCACCACATTCTTTGCAGGAACAATTGTTACCCGTGTGCCTTGTACAGTTAAGGTGGCTTCTGTATTATCCGGTATGTTTTTTATAGAAGCATGCTCGTCATTAACAATCAAAGCAGGAATACCGGCGCTTTCTTCTTCCCCCGGATTTTCCATGGTGAGGTACTGTTGTAAAGCAGTCCAGGAAATACTACCTGCCTTATAACGTTCAATGATTGCTATAGCCCCTTTTTGCTGCAACAATGCTCTTTTTGTTTGGAGCGCACGCATACCTTGCCTGAAAGTACTCTTATCATCTGTTCCGGTTTCGGTAATAACTATTTTCCCTTTTACATCTATGTTTTGAAGGTTGTTTTCCGTTCCGTATTTTGCATACATTACAGGTGCAGTAACAGATATATTGCCACCATTTAGCTGTAATAATGATTGCACCATATTATACGTGTTTCCTGCCATTATTAAGGCGCCTTCAGTAGCAGGTTTTCTCATCTTTATATCAAAGGTTTGGAAGTAATCAGTGGTGCCGGGTGTTTCTTTCAAGCCTATGCTGCGGAATAGCTCGCTAATGTAACGTGCGGCAATGTTTATCTCGGGCCGCGTAGTGCCTCTGCCCATCAGTTCGTCGGATGCTAAAAAGCGCAACGGTGCCAGTGCAGACGGGCGCTTTATCTCCTTCTTAATTTCTTTTACAGCATTGAAATTTTGTGCATTGACAAATAAAATAACGATGCACATGCAATAAGTAAGGACAAGTTTTTTCATAATAGAAGAATGGCGGTCAAGATAGAGAGAAATGTAAATACAGGAGAAAATTAATGGGAACTATATTTCAATCCTGAAGCTCACAGATGAAACGATATCTGTTTCTAAGAGCAATGAACAGTTATCATTTTAATCTATTGTTGTTGATTAGCGACCGTAATAGCTTTCAATTCATTAATAGATTGTGTAAGCTGATCAATTTTTTTCTGTAATGCCTTTACATCCTCTGCACCGGCTATCGGCGCATCCTTTTCTTCTGCATCGCGCCCCACAAAAAACGAAGCCAATGTAGCTGTAATATATCCAAATACACAAAAGCCATATAAAGCAAGCAGCAAACACAATGCTTGTCCTTCGGCTGTTACGGGCCAGTATTGGCTGCCAAGGCTGGTAATAAGCATTGCCGTCCACCACAAGGCCTCGCCGTATGTTTTTAGTCCGCCGGATTGCTGGTTTTCGAAGGCATACATACCTGCCGCGCCGGCAAAAATAACTCCTATGGTAAGTGCCACCACATAGCCAAACCCACGGCGTTTAAAAGTGGCACTAAGGCTCTTCATGCTGCGGTTGACAGAAGCTACAATTTTTATAAGGTTAGCGCCTTTAAGCAACCGCACAACCCGCACAATGCGTACTACTCTTAGTGCCGGAATAATAAGCGAAATGGCAGTAAGCCAGTTCTTTTTTAAAAAATTCAGCTTCTCCGGTGCAAGTATAAATTTGGCAATAAAGTCGATGATAAAAATAATCCAGATGATAACACTTAGGATTTTTAAAACAGGATTCAAGCCCCATATCAGATCTACTATTACAAGTATGAGCCATATAAATCCTAAGAAAATCAATGGACCTTCCATTGCCTTTTCTACTCTTTTAAGTAGCGTATTGCGTTCTCTCTTCAACTGGATATTGCGTTGTTGCTTAAGTGCTTCTTTGTGTTCCATAGTGTTATTTGTTTGCAATAAGCTATAGTAAAAAAGAAACGTGCCAGTTAGTGAAGGGCATTACAAATGATTGGGAAAGACAGTTGACGCAAAAGACATAACTACTTTTACAGTGCTTCGCGGGAGTTTACCAGAGTGGGATTAATGATAGTGTAAGTGCGCTTTGTAAAGAGTTTGTTTAGTGTTTGATTTTTGTAGTTTTGTTGTTTTACGGTTGTTGGTATTCTTCTCTTCATCTGTAGTGAAGAACACCAACAGTAGAAAATCTCAATGGCCTGCGATAGCTTTTTTATGTTCGTTACTTCAATGTCAAAGTTCCTGTATTAAAGTAAAAGTTTGTATTCTTTTCCTTCTCATACTTTTTTAGATCAACGAAATAAATAAAATTTGATTTTATTTCACGCAATGGAATAAGATAAACATTTTCTGGTGAGCCTCCGGTGCCTCCAATTCCAATAGCAATAAAGACGGGAATCTTCTTTGTTTTTTCAAAATTATTATACCTGTCAAATTGCTCTTTGCTTGCAAATTCAACACCATTTTTATAAAGCTGTTTTCTCCATTTACATTCTAAGGCAAATGCTGTTGTTTCTCCTTTCAGATTAAATTCAAATAGGATATCGGGCTGAGGTGTTGTTTCTGCATAATGCCCATTTACGTATTTGTCTCCTGCCCAATGCTTTATTTTAAAATATTGCTTGTTAAATTTTTGAACAATATATTTTTCAAAGTCAAGCCCGTTTTTCTTTTTATAATCTACTAACTCAGTCTCCGAGTCAATATTTAGTTTGTTCAGTCTTTCTTCTGTTTGCTGAATTACTTTGTCGGCATCTATGTTATTTTTATTTGCTATTTCGCGAATTTTGTTTCTTTCATTGTTAGTCAGCACGCCATCTGCAATAGCAACTTCGATAATTTTATCTATTTCATTGCTTTCTAAACTTTTACGTTGTCCCGAGGTTTTAAAAAGCATTGCTCCGGCTATTAACAGTAATCCACCTAGTGACATTAGGATAATTCCTATCATTCTTTTCTTCATTTATTTGTTCTCTGAATAATGATACACAACTTAAAATACCTGAAAATTTTAATCTCCGATAGCTTTGCACTTTGCAGCCTATTGATTTTAGTACTGATGTTAAACAAACAAAATGACACATTACTGTGTCACTTGTATGGTATTGATTGCGGCTACGGATTGTGAATACAATATTTGTTTAGCTCAACATGCGTTTCATTCTTTTTATGGTAGCCTTCCACAAACCACCATCTATTTGTATGCGGCGGTCGGTAGTCCATACCATTGCGTTGGGCTGTGCTACGCAGTGTATTTTGCCAAAGCCATTATTACGCAGCTTTAGTGCCAGCCAGCCATCTTCGTTGGTGCCGGGCGGGTGCGTAAAGCCCTCTACCAACAAGCCATCGGCTTTGCGAAAACCTGAGTTAAAACCATATACATTCACTGCCTCTTCGCGGAAGGTTTTATTAATCCAGCGCGTTAGCTCGGCAAAATATTCATACCATACATAAGTACGCCGGGTCGTGCTGCCAACGGGTATAAAAGCAAAGCGACCAAATACCATAGCCACTTCTTTTTCTGCCGTTAACGGCTTTACCATTTCTTCTATCCAGTCGGGCGGATAAATGGTATCGGCATCGGCATTCAAAATATATTTTCCGCGTGCTGCTGCCAGCCCTGCATTGCGTGCGGGGGTAATACCTTGCTTTGTTTCCAGTATGCAGCGGGCGCCGGCAGCCGTTGCCAGCTCGGCAGTACGGTCGTTACTGTTGTTGTTTACCACTACTATTTCTACCGTTCTTTTGGTAGTGTTGGCAGCCAGCGAAGAAAGCGTTTGCAGAATAGTTGTTTCTTCGTTGTAAGCCGGGATAACAATAGAAATATCAGGCGTATCGCTGTATCTGGAACGGATAGCAATATTGAGCGCATTTATATTTTGTTCCAGCACGTTGCCGTTCTGGTAGTGCTGCATAATAAAAGAAGGTATAGAAACAGGTCTCATGGCTGTATTTTGTGCAGTAATGGAATGATAGTATTAACTCAATTTCTCGTGTATGTCTTCAAATAGTTCCTTCACCTGCTCAATGTCTGCAGGCTTAATGATATACTCGGTAATCTCGCTGTAAGAGGCTGCTTTTTCCACGTCGGCATCACTGATGGAGGAAGTAACCATATAAATAGTAGTGCGGTGGTTTTGCGGCGGCATCAGTTGTATAAATTCATCCAGGAACTGCCAGCCATTCATCACCGGCATATTTACATCCAGCAGTATTACATCGGGTAGATTGATTAACTGTGGCAGGTGCGCTTTGATGTATTCCAAGGCCTGCAAACCATTATAAAACTGGAATAATTGTACAGGTGTGTGAATGTACTTAAACATACGGCGCATACCAAACTGGTGCAGTTTGTCGTCGTCAATGATGTAAGTAACAATTAAAGGAAGATCTTGCATGTGTATTATTAAAACTTAATTTTAAAAGTGGTGCCTTTGCCAACTTCGCTCTGTACTTCTATACCACCACCCATTTTTTCAATCTGGTTTTTGGTAATGTACAGTCCAATGCCACGTGCATCGGCATTATTATGAAATGTTTCATTCATTTTAAATAATCTGCTGCCATATATGTTAAGGTCTATACCTAAACCGTTGTCCGATATGGTGAGGCAGGTACGATCGTCTTCTAAAGAGGTTTTTATACTGATAACCGGAATACGTTGCGGATGTTTATATTTGATAGCATTGGTCACTAAGTTGAGCATAATGCTTTCGAGGTAGGCAGGTACGTAATCTAGGTATTCACACTCTGAAAAATCGGCACGTAGCTTAATATTTTCACTATTTGTTTTTATACCTAAGGCATTCACTACATTATCGAATACTTCACTAAAGGCGAGCTGTTTTTTACTTTCCTGCACGCTTACCTGCGAGTTGACAATATCGCGCAGGTTATTTACTGTTTCGTCCAGCGAATCGGATAAGCCTTTAATGTGTTCCAGCCATTCCAGCTTCATTTCCACATCGGTTTCCAGTTCAATCATGTTGGTAATCATCTTCAGATTGCCGGTATGCGAACGCAGGTTATGCGAAACAATATGTGCAAAATCTTTTAACTTATCTGCTTGTTTATTAATAACGTCGAGCGACGCTTTTAAAGCCAGTTCCCGTTTTTTTTGATCATCAATATCCTGGAATAAGCCGCGCCCACCTATCACTTTTCCTGCGCTGTCAAACACAGGCTTAGCCACTGCGCGCACCCATATTTTTCTTTTACGTGCAGTAAGAAATTCCAGCTCTTCATCATACGGTTCGCCTTTTTCTACCAACCGGTTGTATCTATCCACAATAATATCTCTGGACGAGCCGTAAAAGAAATTAATCGCTTTTTCCACCGTGGGCTTATAATCATTATATACCTCATGTATCCGCTTTGTTTGTTCCGACCAAAAAACAGTATTATTTACCAGATCTATTTCCCATCCGCCCACTTTAGCCATTCTGAATATTTCATCAAAAAAGAAGTTGCGTGCTGCTTGACTGTCATCGCTCTGCAGCTTCGGCAAGTCATTTACATACGGGCGTAAAAAAGAAGTTTGCATTGGATATTGGATTTGGAAATCAGTACAATTTTAGACTAAAATTTTGTGTGTAAAAGCGGGATCGCTAAAATTTAAGAAGCACTTAATCTGTTGTTCGCTTTTTTATCTATAATAAAAAATTAGGTGGATTGTTAAGTGTTTTTTAAGTGTTTTATGGGGCTGTTGTTTGACTCACAAAACTGCCAGGCGCACAAAGGAGCAAAAGAATAATGCACAGAACAGCACATACAAATAAAAAGAGTTCCGAACCTTTCAATAGTTCGGAACTCCTTTTATCAGCTCCATCAGTTCTCATCAGGGAGCATCATTATCCAAATAGTATTATAGCCCAAATACGCCACTGTTAATCAACTGCAATGCTTCTTTTTTATACTCGCTGCCGATGAGCAACGAAATGTTGTGCCGGCTGCCGCCGTAGCTTACCATTCTTACAGGTATAGTGCTAATAGCATCAAATAATTTCTTTAATACCTCCGGTGTTTCTGCAATCTCATTACCCACTACCGATACGATGGTAAGATTGTCTTCTGCCTCCACGCTGCCAAATGGTTCGAGCTCTTTTATAATTTCAGGCAGGTGTGCATCCGTGTCAATTGTCAATGACACTGCCACTTCCGAAGTGGTAATCATATCTATCGGCGTGCGGTATTTCTCAAATACTTCAAACACTTTGCGCAAAAAACCATACGCCAGCAACATGCGGCTGCTTTTTATTTTGATAGCTATAATACCATCTTTTGCAGCTACTGCTTTCACGCCGGTGCTTTGTGCATCTTCGGCAATAGTAGTGCCTGCTGCCTGCGGCTGCATGGTGTTGAGCAGCTTTACAGGCACATTGGAATGTTGTGCCGGCCAAATACACGTAGGATGCAAAATCTTTGCACCAAAATAGGCTAGCTCTGCTGCTTCGTCAAAGCTCAACTGGCTGATGGGAACGGTTTTGTTTACCACACGCGGATCGTTGTTGTGCATGCCATCAATATCTGTCCATATCTCGCACACACTGGCATTGATAGCGGCCGCAATCAACGATGCAGTATAGTCACTGCCGCCACGCTTCAGGTTATCCACTTCGCCACGTGCATTGCGGCAAATGTATCCTTGCGTAATAAACAGTTTTTTATCGCTGTGTTGCTGTAATAACTTGTTCAGTTTGTATTTGATAGCAGGCAATTCCGGCTCTTCATTGACATCAATACTCATAAATTCCAGTGCAGGTAAGAGCAGGTGATCAATACCTTTTTCCTGTAAATACACACTAAACAATTTGGTGCTCAGCAATTCGCCCTGCGCCAGAATATCTTTGTACAATGCATCACTGAAAGAGATGCGTAAGATGATATCTAAAAATTCAAAATGCTCTCTGGTGATAGCGGTAGCTTTTGCCACACATTCTTCCTGCTCTACCAACTGCTTTATAAAATTGGCATAGTGTGCCTCCAGTTCCTCAATTTTGTTTTTAGCGCCGGTACGGTTGCCGGCAGCAATGGCATCGCCAATGGCCACCAGCGCATTGGTAGTGCCGCTTAATGCGCTTAATACTACAATTTTTGGCTCGGCATCGGCAGTTACCAGTTGTGCTACCTGGTGCATACGCTCTGGCTTACCTACGCTGGTACCGCCAAACTTCATTACTTTCATATATACATTTTTGCGGGTGCAAAAGTATTAGCTGGAGCAGAATAATAAAGTATAATTTTTTAAATAAAAAAGGGCTTCAGTAGTTTAAAGTTTAAAGCTTAACGTTTAATGATGGAAATATTTTAAGAAGAAGCTGCTTTTTATTGTTTGATAAAGCGGAAAAATGCTTTGCGGCGAGTGAGAGGTTAAAGAATAATTTGAGTTGCAAATCCACTTTTGATGGCAGGTAAACAGCACAATGGGGGTATATGCAAAAAAATGCGGCCGTCATTAGCGGCCGCTGTGTATATAGAATCATAGGTTAAACGGTTGACGGCAGATGCGTATCTGCATAGATGTCTTGCAAAGAAACGGATAGTTCAACAAATGGCAAAGCCAGCAACTGATTGTTTTGATTGCACACTTCCGAAGGCCATTGCCCATTTTCATCTTTGCGAAAGGCTTCTATATAAATGTTTTCGCTATCTACCAATATGTACTCTTTTAAAGATGGAATATCTTTATACAACTCAAACTTTTGCCCTCGGTCGTACTGCCTGGTTGAGGGAGAAAGAATTTCAATAATGATAACCGGCTCAGTAAAACTATCTTCTTCTGCATCAAAGTTGTTATTGCAATACACCGCAACGTCGGGATAAGTATATAAGGAGTTTTGCGGTATGTGCATTCTTGCATCGCTACCAAAAGGACGGCACCGTTTACCTTTTAGTTGAGTGGCTAATATTGCAAGCAGATTTACCGAAATAATATTATGTATCTTTCCCGCGCCGGCCATCGCAAATATTTCTCCCCGGTAGTATTCGTGCTTATCTAAAGCAGTACGCTCCATTTCGAGGTATTCCTCTTCCGTCCACTTTTTCTTATTATAAGTCAGTGCAGGTTCTCTCAGTTCTGTTTCCATCTTTCAAATATACTTAATTGTGTGCACGGCCTATACGGGTTTACTTTGCCCATTACTCGCTATTGGGAGCATGTTACGAATTGAAGTGCTGTTAGGGGCTTATGGTTGTCGCTTTCACCGAATCTTGTGGACACTTGTATGCTTTTTTTGCTATTCAGCAAGACTTACAACTCCATTCATAAACACGCTGTTATGCAAATCTTCTGCTATTGCAAGTTTTTAATCCGGGGAATAATTTTTGACTTCACCTTTGAACAATATTCTTGCAGCATTAATATCAACTTATGAAATACCGTTATTTTCAAGGTAATCCTGTTTCCGAGATTGGCTTAGGCACGTGGCAGCTTGGCAGTGCCGATTGGGGTAAAGTAAATGATGACGAAGCTTTTGCTATTTTACAAGCCTTCACCGATGCTGGAGGCAACTTTATAGATACCGCCGATGTGTATGGTATGGGCATCAGTGAAAAACTGATTGGTCGTTTTGTAAATCAGACCAACAAACAATTGTATATTGCTACCAAGCTGGGGCGCCGCGGTGATGCAGGCAATGGGTGGCCGCAGAACTTTACATACGCTGGTATGCGCCGGCATATAGAAAGTTCGTTGCAGCATTTAGGAGTAGCACAATTATTTCTGGAGCAATTGCACTGCATTCCAACAGAAGAACTAAAAAGAGGAGAAGTATTTGACCATTTTAGAAATCTACAGCAGGATGGGTTGATTAAGTACTGGGGAGCGAGTGTAGAAACGAGCGAAGAAGCACTTATATGTTTGAAGCAGGAAGGCATTGCATCGCTGCAAATCATCTTCAACTTATTCCGGCAACATGTAGCCGAAGAAGTGTTTAGAGAGGCTGCTGAAAAAGGTGTCGCCATTATTGTAAGAGTGCCGCTGGCAAGCGGTTTATTAACCGGAAAATTTAACCAGCAAACTACTTTTGCGCCTAACGATCATCGTAATTTTAATGCGAACGGACAAGCCTTCAATGCTGGTGAAACCTTTTCTGGTATTGAGTTTCACCAGGGTGTAAATTTTGCCAATGAGATAGCTGCTCATTTTCCCGATCATCGCACCGCAGCGTGGTCGCTCCGCTGGATATTGGATTACCCCGAAGTAACAACAGTTATTCCCGGTGCTACCAAACTATCACAGGTGCAAAGCAATATATCGGCTTCTGATTTGCCACCATTATCACCTCAAATACATCAACAATTACGTGCTTTATACAATGAAAAGATAAAGCCCGCTATTCGTGGACACTATTAACTCTGAACCCGGACGTATGGGATTTGGAGATGACTGGGATTTTGAAGTATATTGACGATTAATGGGATTTGCTGTTATATCATGTTAGTGGATGAAAAAGGGTCGGAACTTTCTAAAAATTCCAACCCTTTTTCATCCTGGTTAATCCTATAAAATCCCGGTTCAGACTATACCATTGGTAGCTTATAGCCGTTGTGGTATTCCTTGGTTAAATATTCTTTATTCACGGCTTCATCGGTATAACGTCCCTTATCGGCATCCCACTCCAGTTTTTTGCGGCTGCGATAAGCGGCATTGCCCATTTGCGCTACCGTTGCAATGTGTACCGCCGCATCTATCGGGCAGTTGAGATCACTCATTTTGCGGCTGCGCACAACATCAATAAAGTTTTGCATGTGTTTGTTCACACCATTATCCATTACTTTTTCCATTGGCTTGCTCACTTTATTGCCGCTGGCTTTTTCTTCCAATACTTCCCAGCCACCGCGGCTTAGTACCAGCGTGCCATTGTTGCCAATATAAGCAATGCCGTGGTCGCGGCCATAAGAGCCATTACCGATGCCCATGGCAGAGTCCCACACCATATTAAACTTATCAAACTCATACAAGGTAGTAAGCGTATCGGGTGTCTCTTCGTATAAATCCGGATAAGCAAAGCGGCCGCCCAAAGCCGAAATAGATTTTGGCGTGCTTACATTCATGCCCAGCAAACCATAATCGAGCAGGTGTACGCCCCAGTCGGTCATCAAGCCACCTGCATAATCCCAAAACCAGCGAAAATTGAAGTGGAAACGGCTGGAATTGAACGGGCGGGTAGGTGCCGGCCCAAGCCATGTTTGATAATCCACACCTGCAGGTGGTGCAGTATCGGGCACTACCGGTCCGGGCTTCATCCAGTCCTGGTAGCACCACACTTTTACAGTGCGAATGTTGCCCAACTGGCCGCTTTGTACAAAATCAACGGCGTTTTTAAAGTGCTGCTGGCTACGCTGCCACTGACCAACCTGCACCACGCGATTGTATTTTTGCTGTGCATGCTGCATGGCACGACATTCACCTATGGAGTTGCCCACCGGTTTTTCGCAGTACACATCTTTGCCCGCCATCGCAGCATCTATCATTATCAGCGCATGCCAGTGGTCGGGTGTGCCTATGATTACGGCATCAATATCTTTATTTTCCAGCAGTTTACGATAGTCATTATATGTTTTTACCTTAGATGCATCTACACCCAAACCCTTTAAATCGTTCATGCGCTTGTCCAGCACATTTTTGTCCACATCGCATAGTGCAACTATGTTTACACCCTGCACCTTTGTTGCCGCAGTAAGGTCGGCCCAGCCCATACCATTGATGCCAATGGCAGCCACATTTACCTGATCGGAGGGGGCAATTTTGTTATTAAAAATGGCAAAAGCAGAATTGTTGATGGCAGAAGCAACCAATCCTCCGCCGAGTAACGCAGAAGAATGTTGCAAAAAAGAACGGCGCGTTGTCATGTCAGATAGTGTTTTTTGAATTAGGAAGAAAATAGGACATTTATAAAATAACAGCGGATGAATGTACAAAGAAATTGTATTGGAAAACCAGCCGGTTGACAGATATGGAAAAATTGCTAAAAAAGTATCCGTCCTATTTCAAATAAACATTTTTTCCTTTGCAACTTGTAGTTTGTTTATTTTGTCTATTATCTTATGTTCATTCCCATTTAGCTAAATGCTATTTTCAAAGTCATTACTGCGTAAAAGATTCTTAATTCGCTTGAAAAACAGGACTGAAAAGCAGTAAGATGGTGTATAAATAAGATGATTATATTAACCCCGAAATAATGATGAAAAAGCTGTTGTGTTTGTCTGTTTTGATGTTGATGTCTGGTGTGCTGTTGTTTGCACAGCAAAAAAAATATCCAAGTCTTTTTTGGGAGATTACGGGTAATGGTTTACAAAAGCCATCGTATCTGTTTGGAACCATGCACGTGAGCAATAAAATGGTATTTCATTTAAGCGATTCTTTTTATATTGCTTTGCAACAGGTAGATGTAGTGGCGCTGGAACAAAACCCATACTTCTGGCAGCGTGATATGATGCAAATGAATGAAGCGCAGGATGCCGTAAAAAACTACATGACTAATGGCGCCAACGATTACCTCAACGAACAATCTTTTCGGCTGAATGGCTACGAAGACAACCTGCGTGCTGCACTTACCGACCAGCCGATGCAGATAAACGGCTTGCTTTATCGTACCAGCCGCGTGCAGGAAGACTACGAAGAAAATACCTATCTCGATTTATACATCTATCAAACCGGCAGAAAATTGGGTAAGCTGGCTGCTGGCGTAGAAGATTATTACGAGTCGCAGCGCATGGTTTTTCAGGCATACCAGGCTGCTGCGAAAGAGCAGAACAAAAAGCGTCCTGATAGAAGCGATGAAAGTATGTATGACATTCAAAAAAAAATACAGGATGCTTACCGTCGCGGTGATCTTGATATGCTGGATTCATTAGAACAATATGAATATGTTTCGCCGGCTTTTACTGAAATTTTCCTGTATAAAAGAAATGAAGTGCAGGCAAATTCCATAGATACCATTTTGCATCATCATTCGCTGTTTGTGGGTGTTGGTGCGGCGCATTTGCCGGGTAAAAGAGGTGTAATAGAACTGCTGCGTAAAAAAGGCTACCATCTCCGTCCGATATACATGACCGACCGCGATGCCGATAAAAAAGATGCAATTGATAAAATGCGCGTGCCGGTAGTGTTTAAGGAAGCAAGCACCAGCGATGGTTTTATTCAAATGCAACTGCCCGGTCCGCTGTTTCGCCGCAACGATAGCCGTCAAAACCTTAATGATAGCTGGCAATATGCCGATATGGACAATGGTACCTATTACATGCTTACGCGCGTAAAAACACATGCTGCCATGTATGGACAAACTGCCGCGCAGGTATTGAAAAAAGTAGATAGTTTATTGTATGAAAATATTCCGGGTAAAATTTTAAAGAAAACACCAATCACCAAAAACGGATATAAAGGATTTGATATAGTGAACCGCACACGCCGAGGCGATATGCAGCGGTACAATATCATCGTTACTCCATTTGAAGTATTGGTATTTAAGATGAGCGGTAATGAAGACTATGTGGCGGGTGCAGAAGGAGATACTTTTTTTAATTCCACCAACATACAGAATAATCAACAGGCGTCGCAAGTGTACACCAATGCGCAGGCGGGTTTTAGGGCTGCGCTGCCACAAATGCCATATATAACTATTGATAAAACCGGCGGCGATCATCTGCCCGTAATGGCCTGCGAAGCAATTGATAGCATCAACGGTAATGCCTATATGATTTGGAAAAAAACGGTTAATAATTACCGCTTTTTGGAAGCAGATACATTTGATTTGTCGCTGATAGAAGAAAGTGTAAAAGAAAGTGATATTATAGATAAAGAGCTAAGCCGCAGCTTTGCCAAACAGGATGGCTACGATGCGCTCAATATGCAGTTTCGTTTGAAAAAAGGTAACCTGCTTTTTGCCAAAGCGGTGCTGCGTGGTCCGCATTATTATTTGCTGGCGGTAAATACAAAGGATAAGAAATACAATCCAACAGCTTTTTTCGATTCTTTTAAACTCATTGATTTTGCTTACAATCAACCCCAATTATTTAACGATACATCACTGCACTATACCGTACAAACGCCGGTAAAGCCTGTGTTGGATACCTTTATTCAACGGATGGTAAACGAAGCGGTAAATGATAATTTTTATCGTGGGGCAAACGCCTATAATGCCTATTGGAACCGGAATAAAACGGCGTTCTTTCAAAACGATTCCACCGGTGAGGCGGTGCTGGTGAACTGCACGGTTTTTCCCAAGTACTACTACAGCACTGATACAGCTTCTTTTTGGAAGGAGCAACTGAACATGCAGCATTATAAAGGAATGATTGTGAAGAAAAAAGAACCATTTGTACTGCCCGATTCAGCCATTGGTTATAAACTGGTGATTGGCGATACCAATACGGTGCGGCAAATTGTTAGTATGTATCTGCTAAAGAAAAATTACCTCTATCAGCTTACTGCATTGACCGATACGGTAAGCACATCCAGCAACTTTATCAACTCTTTCTTTACTACTTTCCGTGCAGACAATGATATCAAAAGCAGTTCGGTTTTTCAGGATAAAACGGCTTTGTTTTTTAATGATTACATCAGCAAAGATTCGGCGGTGCAAAAGCTGGCTGTGGATGCAATACCGCATATCAATTACACCTGCAAAGCAGTGCCGATGCTGCAACAGGTAATTGCATCGGCAAAATATACCGACAAAGATTATTTTGACCGTAAGAACAGCTTTATACACGAGTTGGGTTATTTAAATGATAGTAGTTGTGTGCAGAACGTAACAGCCTATTTATTGAATTTATACCGGCAATCGGCAGATACCAGTTATTTTCAAAATGAAATTGTGCAGGCATTGGCAAGGCTAAAAACTGCGAGTGCTTACGATTCGTTGAAAAATCTGTTATTGCAAGATCCGCCGGTGTATGATGATAACAGCGAATACCATGGTTTATTCAATATAATAGGCGATTCGCTTGCACTTGCCAGAAATTTATTTCCCGACCTGCTGCAACTGGCTTCTCTGGAGGGCTATAAAGAGCCGGTAAACAGCTTATTAAAGGACTTGGTGGACAGCGGTTTTTTGGCTGCAGCCAGCTATCAGCCTTATTTCAGCCGTATTTACTTTGATGCTAAAATAGCTATGAAAAAGCAGCAAATAAAAGATGATAAGCTGCTGCAACAGCAAAGCAGTAGTGAGTATAACGAAGAGGAGGATGAAAGTGACGATAATGGCGCAGCCAACTATCACAACTTCGACCGTTACCGCCGGTATTATGATTATAGCAACGCTGATGATGAGGATAACGATCTGGTAAACTATGCTACGTTGCTTATTGGTTTTTATAATACCAATGCATCTGTACCGCCGTTTTTTAATAAGCTCTTACGCTCGCAGGACGAAGCTACACAGTTAGGCGCAGCCATTTTGCTGGCGCGCAACAACATTGCAGTGCCCGATACGGTATGGCAAAACCTTGCAGCTAAAGATAAATACCGCGCGGTGTTGTACCGCAGGCTGGCAGCTATTGACAAGGAAAACCTATTCCCGAAAAGTGCCGCTACGCAACCATTAATGGCACAGGCTTTACTCCTGAATGATAAAAACAGCGATAAATTTCAAAGCTGCGAGTTGATTGGTAAAAGGCTTGTAACCGAAAAAAATCAGAATGGCTATGTGTATTTCTTTAAGTATAAACTGAATAAAGAAGATGACTGGAAAATAGGCATCAGTGGCATACAACCAGCCAACTTAAAAGAAGTAAACACCAATGACAACCTTACCCGCATGACAGGTAAAAGACTGGCATCTAACAAACCTATAGCGGCGCAGTATGATGAGGAGTTGAAAAAGCTCTTATTTGCTATGCACAAGAGCGCAACCTATTTCTTCAGTTCTAATTTGTACAGCAATTATTTAGACGATTATACAGATAGTGATAATTAATGAAATGGGAGTGGTGAGCTATGAATATGGGCAATACTATCCAATTACCAACGAAAAGGAAAGCTATATAATACCCTTCTCAATAAAAAGTAGTAAACAATCTATTTTGCTCAAAGCTCGCAGCTTACAACCCTCCGGCTTATATGTCTGCCCGTCTAATTGAAAGCTTTATGGGCTGCGTTGTCTATTCCCGGTGTGCTTTTTGAGTTTTAGCTCCATTATTCATCAAATGCAATTATTTTATGATGGGCTATCACGAGTATAAAAGATGTATAGATGCCTGCCTGCAGTGTGCGGCCGTATGTAACCATTGCGCCAGTTCGTGTCTGCAGGAAGCTGATGTACAAATGATGACGAGGTGCATACAACTGGATATGGAATGTGCCGCCCTATGCTACACTGCAGCGCAATTGATGAGCCTTGGCAGCAGCAGCGCAAAAGAAATATGCAGCTTATGTGCTAAGGTATGTAACGACTGTGCGGATGAATGTGAGAAACACGAACACGAACATTGTAAAGAATGTGCTGATGCCTGCCGGTACTGCGCTATGCTTTGTAATAATATGTAGTACTGCTGAATGAGAAATAGTGCATAAATAAAATTAAACAGGACTTATACTGCTATAAGCCCTGCCTGTTTTGCTTTTTTCATTAAAGGAATAGGATTTAAACTAGATCATACTTCAAAGATTAGTTGTTCTTCCCTATCCTCAACCGGTATTTTTCTTATAAAGTTATTATACTCCACTTCGTTATCCTGAGTAGTATATACACCGTAAGCATCCATGCTGTAGCCCGTAAGTCCGTCATTAGCTTCCAGCAGGTAAATAATGCTTTCATCGCCGGGGTCAGAGTCGCCTTCAAAGCGAAATACTTTAATTATTTTTAGTTCCTCCGGCTGATACACTTTGCCTTTATCTGCTGTAAAGCCTTGCTCAGTCCACCTAAATTCATTATCCATTTTTTTCTGTCTTAATTTTTCAAGTACAGCAGTTACGCTGGTCATTTCATTCGGCTTATACATGTGTTGGTAGTTTATGCTTTTATAGTCAAAATTCATACCTGCATTATGTTGTTTTCATTCCTGCTTTATACAGTACGCCTGATACCTGTTTAATAAATAAAATAGCATCATTGGGGATAATTTTCTACATGACAATCAAGTGCTTAACGCAACGCCGCTGTGCTGCACAAACAAAGCAGGTAAGGCATGCAAGAAAAGTCTTCAAAACCGCTGTTGTAAAGAATAAAAACTAACGATTATTTTTATTAACTTTATAGCAGCAATCTGTTGACTGCCAGTGCGCTTTACGGTATAGATATTGTGGCGCATTTCAATCTAATGCCTGCATCTATGAATCCGAATCAACCACTCCCACAAAAAAAAGCCAACCAACACAACATGCAGGTAGCTGATAAACTGCATGGGCTGGTAAACACGTTGCAACATGCCAACAATGGCTTCAAGCATATTGCGGAGCGATGTCAGAACCGCAAAACACAAACAGTGGTATTTGGCTTAGCCACTGAAACATTTCAGGTATATAAAGAACTTGCTTCGCAAATGCAGGTGCTGAAATGCAAAGATTCCATCAACCATGTGTTGTACAACGATTGTAAAACGGATATAGTAAATGAACAACAGGCGCCAAAAATAGATGATACGGATAAAGTACTGGACGAATGTACCCAGATAGAAAAGAATCTGATAACCGAATTCCGGAAGTTGCTCAACGACAGTCTGATTTCGGGCGATTTGCGCAAGCTGTTGCAGGCGCAGTTAAACAGCTTTTTATATTCTTTTGTAAAGCTTAAAATGCTGCGTAATTATCAGAGTAAAACTATTGATTACGGTATTATTTTTTAAATAGGGATATTCTAACCCTGGCAGCTAACAAGCTGAAAAGATAAGCATACAGCAATGCTTATAAGAAGAATGAAAATTCAAAGTGTTCAAAAACACAACAAAGGCCGGAACTATATTCCCGGCCTTTGTGCTGTAATGGGGTGCTTACTCTGTTTCCTGTGCAGCTTCTACATTAATGTTTCTTTCGGCTATCTGCGTCAGCAATTCATCGGTATCTTTTTCTTCCTGTAGTGTTTGCGCCAGTATATTGGCTGCATCGTTTTTACCCAATGTTTTAGCAAGCTGTGCCAGTCCGCCGTATGATGCTATTTCGTAGTGTTCTGCTTTTTGTGCAGCAATGATCAGTGCCGCATCCCTCGTCATGGTGTTATCTTCTGTTTGCTCTATTATTTCATTAGCTTCCTTAATAAGCCCTTCCATTGCTTCACATTTTTTAGCAACGGCTTTAGTGCCAATGATATCGAATACCTGTTCCAGGCGCTTTACCTGTTCTTCAGTTTGTGTGCGATGCTTTTCAAAGGCATTTTTCAGTTCCTCACTGGTAGCCTTTTTCCCCATTTTGGTGAGGGCTTTCACCAGGTTTTTTTCAGCCCAGTAAATATCTTTCAAGCCATCAACAAAAAACTTATTTAATAGTTTGCTTTCGTTGTTTTGTGAGGCAGCTTGTTTGCTGCCTGCTGCACTTTTTGCAGTAGAAGTTGTCTTTGCCATAGGTGTTTATTTTATTTACTTTTTCTGTTTAAAATGTATGCCAAAAAGCATTTTATTTATTAATACATAACAGAAATATGGGCAGATAATATTGTGGCAGGTTCTCTTTGTTTAAAAGAATAGTTTTTTGCATTTACATACCTTTTACAAAGCATATATAGTATTGTATTTACTATCTTACTTAACTCATTCAAGGTAAGATTTTAGTGTGTTTATATTACAATTCTCCATTCCTACAGCGTTCAACATGAAAGTTTGCTATTCTCAAACATGCAACAGCAAACGCCTGTTCACTTGTCCTTCACACCATCTTACATCCCACATTCAACTTCGTACACAGAATAACCTCCTGCGTTCAGAGCCGTTTTACTTTTTTATCTTGCATACCTCAATTGTTTGTATATGAAAGACATTCTTGAACAACTCCATATTACAGCAAATAATAAAGGCGTATCTACCGGCAGGCAGTGGCTGGAAAGCAGCGGCGAGACCATTTCCTCTTTTTCGCCTGTTAATGGAAAGCTGATAGGCAGCGTACAGGCTTGCGATGCGGTTACTTACCGGCAGGTGGCAGCACGGGCACAGGATGCTTTTGTACAATGGCGCACGGTGTCTGCGCCCCGGCGGGGCGAAATAGTGCGGCAGATAGGCGGGGAGTTACGCCGCAAAAAAGAACCACTCGGCAAACTGGTAAGCTATGAGATGGGCAAAAGCCTGCAGGAAGGTTTGGGCGAAGTGCAGGAAATGATAGATATCTGCGACTTTGCTGTTGGGCTTTCGCGCCAGTTGTACGGCTTAACGATGCAAAGTGAGCGACCCAACCACCGCATGTACGAGCAATGGCATCCGCTGGGCGTAGTGGGCATTATCTCTGCTTTTAATTTTCCGGTAGCGGTATGGAGCTGGAATGCAGCCATAGCCTGGGTGTGCGGCAATGTATGCATTTGGAAACCGAGTGAAAAAACACCACTTTGTGCCATTGCCTGCCAGCATATTGTTGCAGAAGTATTCGAAAGAAATGACATACCCGAAGGGGTAAGTTGTTTGATAAATGGCTATCGCGATGCTGGTGAATGGCTTTGTAACGATGAGCACGTGGCGCTTATATCCGCAACCGGCTCTACACGTATGGGCAAAGCTGTGGCGGCAAGTGTTGCTGCGAGGTTGGGAAAAACTATTTTGGAATTGGGTGGAAATAATGCCATTATCATTTCTAAAGAAGCAGACTTAGACATGGCTTTAATTGGCTGCGTGTTTGGCGCTGTGGGCACTGCGGGACAGCGTTGCACTACTACGCGACGGCTGATCATTCATACATCGGTATACGATTCTTTTAAACAAAAAATAATAAACGCTTACCAGCAGTTGCGCATTGGTAATCCGCTGGATGCCGCTAACCACGTTGGTCCGCTGATAGATAAAGGTGCAGTGGAAATGTACCAGCAAGCTATAGAAGCCTGTAAGCAACAGGGTGGCAGTTTTGTGGTAGAAGGCGGTGTATTACAAGGCGAAGGCTATCAAAGCGGCTGCTATGTAAAGCCTTGTGTAGCCGAAGTGCAAAGCAATTGGCCAATTGTTCAGCATGAAACTTTTGCCCCTATCCTGTACTTAATGAAATATGATAATATAGAAGACGCTATTGCCATGCAAAACAGCGTACCGCAAGGGTTGTCTTCTTCCATTTTTACGTTGAACATGCGCGAGGCAGAATTATTCCTTTCCAACAGAGGTAGTGATTGCGGTATCGCCAACGTAAACATTGGTACGAGCGGCGCCGAAATAGGTGGTGCTTTTGGTGGCGAAAAAGAAACCGGCGGCGGTCGCGAAAGCGGCTCTGATGCGTGGAAGGCGTATATGCGCCGGCAAACAAATACTATCAATTGGGGCAACGATTTGCCGCTGGCGCAGGGAATAAAATTTACGGTGTAAAAAGGGTAAAATTTTAGGGGTAAGAGAATACAATTATCTAAGCTCATAACCCAAGGACTCTGTCTTGGGCTAATCTTATGCGTTACTGCATAGCAATTTATTCTTTACTGATTCAATTGCCGCTTGTATAACTGTACTGCATTTTGCAAGCCTACATACAACGCATCACTGATAAGCGCATGACCAATAGATACCTCATCCAGCCAGGGAATATGTTGGCTGAAATAAGCTAAGTTGTGCAAATCAAGGTCGTGGCCTGCATTAATGCCTAAGCCTAATTTCCTGGCTTTTTCAGCAGCAGCAATGTAGGGTGCGATGGCTTTTTCTTTATCACTATTAGCATACCCTCTTGCATAGCCTTCGGTGTAGAGTTCAACTCTGTCGGTGCCGGTAGCGGCTGCACCTTCTACCATTTCCACCACCGGATCTACAAAAATGCTTACACGAATATGGGCATTTTTAAAAATACGGATCATTTTGGTGAGATAATCCCTATGTTCAATGGTATTCCAGCCATGATCGCTGGTGATTTGTCCCAACGCATCGGGCACCAGCGTTACTTGATCGGGCTTTGCCGCTAATACAAGATCAACAAACTTTTGCTCGCTGCAATTGCCTTCAATATTAAACTCAGTAGTGATAATTTTCTTTATTGCATACACATCGCTGTAGCGGATGTGGCGCTCATCGGGGCGTGGATGTACCGTTATGCCATCGGCGCCAAACTGTTGTATATCTACGGCTGCTTTTGTTACATCGGGGTTGTTGCCGCCGCGGCTGTTGCGAAGCGTAGCTATCTTATTAATGTTTACACTTAATTTAGTCATGCTTTTATTTTATACAAAACAAAAGTACGATAGCAAATATTAGGCGCAGCTGTCCGTGCAATTCAAATATTCATTGTTAACTACTCTTCACTGAAAGGTGTAGCTGGTAGTAATCTTAAAGCGTCCTTATTACCTTAATAATATTCTATAACAAAGCAGAAAATAAACCTTAATAGCTTATTGCTGTTGAAGATAAGGTAATAAGGTTGGGTTAAAAATTGTTTGTTGTTCAACATACATGTGCATTCACAAATATTTGAATAATGAGAAGTGAAGGAAATACATTATCTACAGTAGTTTATTTCTTTTTCTTTTATCTGTAACACCAGCATATACTTTTTCTGCTTTGTTTGTTAATGTTACAAATTCCTGTTCCAGCACATTATTCGCATCAAGCCCCGAAACTGCCATGTTCCTTACATCATCCCAGTTATAATTGTTGGCATAAGTGGAGTTTTTTAGCAAACTGCCAAACATAGCAATGCTGGTTGCAAAGCGAAGTGCAGAATCGGCTTCATTTAAAGAAATAAAATTTTGCGTTACATCAAAATGCTGTTGTTGCTCTATAGCTGCTTGCGGCTGCTTATACCGTAGTTGTAGTGTAGCAATATTACTGCTGCTATTGACCGATGGCGTTGCAGGTGTAATTTCAAACATCGCCATTACAGTATGACCGCTGCCTATTTCGCCACCTTCAATAGTGGCAGTACCGGCAGACAAGTCATCCTTTTTGTTATCAAAGCCAATCAGCCGGTAAGCGCTTATCAGGTCTTTATTAAAGGTTACAGTTAAAAAAGCATCGTTGGCTACGGCATACATGGTTTTGGTAAACTCGGTCATCAGGGTTCTTTCGGCTTCCTTTAAGTTATCAATATAAGCAAAATTTCCATTGCCGTTGGTTGCCAATGCTTCTAATTTACTGTCTTTGTAATTGCCCATACCAATGCCAAGGCACGTAAGATAAATACCACTTTGCTTATGCGCAGCTACTATATTCTGCAATTCTTTGTCGGAGGTTTGTCCCACGTTAAAGTCGCCGTCGGTGGCCAGTATCACACGGTTGTTGGCGTGTGCATCATACATTTTTTCGGCTACGCTATACGCTGTCTGTATAGCTGCAGAGCCTGGCGTATCACCACTGGCAACAAGGCTGTCAATTACATTAACTATTTTATTTTTTTCGGCACCGCCGGTAGGCTGCAACGCAATGCCTACGTAGCCACCATAGGTTACAATGGCAACCGTATCCTGTGCACGAAGGTTTTTTACCAGCATTTTAAAAGCATGTTGCACCAGCGGCAGCCGGTTGTCTTTATCCATCGAGCCGGATACATCAATTAAAAAAGTGAGATGTGCAGGCGGAATAGCTTTTAAATTGAGTTTTGGTGCAAGCAGTTGAATAAATAATAATTGGTTGTCTGCATTCCATGGACAAGACGTAACCTGCGTTTTGCACAGGAAAGAAGTATTATTTGTTGGTGCTTGTTTAATGGTATTCAGGTCGAAATAATTCAGCATTTCTTCAATACGCACGCCATCGGGCGGCACTGTACTTTCCATGTTTAAGAAGCGGCGGATGTTGCTGTACGATGCGCAATTAATGTTGAGCGATAAGCCGGTTTCGGCAGCATCTTTAGTATGTACAAAGTCGTTTTCCACCAGTGCATTGTAGGTCTCTGCGCCGTTGGTGATTGTTTTTACAGCATAGCTGCTGAATAGGTTTTTGGTAAAAGACATCAGCCCGCTACGGCTGCTGGCCGCTGTATTGAGTGGTTGTAAAACAAAGATTTGGTATTTGGAGGCCTCTACCCTTAGGCCAAGTACCTCATAGCCATCGAGACTTAATATAATGCTGTCTTCTTTTTTAGGAACAGGAATACCAAAACTGCCCAAGGCGCCGGTGTAAAAAACATAGCTGCCTTTGGACTCCAACTGTATTTTCACATTGGGCAAAAGCCTGCCCTGCTTATCCTTTACTTCGCCGCGGAGATAATATTGAGCGTCTGCATGCAGGCAACACCAACAGCAGCATAATATGGCAATTACAATTTTCAATATGCAGTTTCCTCTGTTTATCTGTACAAAGTAAGCATATTTTGCCAAATCATCCCTCTTCGTGCAGTTGGTATATTGCCGGGAGATTGCGTCCAAAACCATCATAATCCAACCCATAACCCACAACAAACTTATCGGGTATTGTAAAGCAGCAGTAGTCAATGGCAATAGGATACACAGTAGCTTCGGGCTTGTGCAGCAGTACTGCAATTTTTAATGAAGCAGGCTGCTGGTTGTACAATTGCGGCAAAAAAGCCGTTAGTGTTTTGCCGGTATCAATAATATCTTCTATTACAATTACATGTCGGTTGGTAACTTCTGTATCCAGCCCGATAGCTGTAATCACATGGCCGGATGAGCGCGTGCCTTTGTAAGAAGCCAGTTTGATAAAGCTGATTTCAGCTTCAATGGTCATATGCTTAAACAAATCGGCTGCAAAAATGAAAGAACCATTCAATATAGCAATCAGCAAAGGTTTTTTACCCTCATAATCCTTATTTAACTGTGCGGCAAGTCCTTTTACTTTTTGGAGAATAACAGCTTCTGATAAATAAGGTTCAAATTGTTTATCGCGGACCTGCACCAGTTGCATACGGTAGTTGTGGACTTTATTAAAATGAATAGGTGATTACGACTTATTTGGATAAAGCCGTAATAGCTGGTTGCAGATAAATTTTAGTACCGGTTTCCAGCACTTCATTTTCGCTTACCCCGTTGTATTCGGTAAGGCTTTCAAGCCGTACACCTTCTGCCTGTGCAATATCATGCAGTGTTTCGCCGGCAAGCACAACGTGGTAAGGTGTAGTGCCTTTTTTTTGTTTTTTGGCTAAAAAAATCAAACCGCTTTTATCCAGTATTTCTTTCGGTTGCATATCATTGAACTCCAGCAGTTTGGGATATGCAATTTTATAATTACTGGCCAGTGCAAACAGCGAGGTGCCGGCTTCTGCAAAAATTACTTTGGTTTGGTTGATTTCAAATACGCCAGCCGGATACAATGCAGTGGGCGCTTCAATAGTGGTTTGTGCTGCCTTTACCGTTACGGGCTGTACAGGCGGAGGCGGCAAATAACTTTCTTCGGGCTGCTGGATGTCTGTGGTAATATTTGCAGCAAGTTGTGGTTGCGTATTCCCATTTTGCTGACGCTGAATAGCCAACAAAGTATAATCCTGTAATTGATTGGTTACAATCAGTTTAATAAGCGTTTGACCATACACGCTATTCGTAGCGTAGCCCGCTTTTTTCAATCCTTTTGCCCAGCCTTCGTAGTCTGTAGGATCCAGCTTAAAAAGAAAAGCATAGTTAGGTCTGGTTTTTAAAAAATCGGAATGATCGCGGTACGATTCTTCGGCACTGCTGTAACTGCGGAAACATTCGCCTTTGGCATCATCATCGTGATATACAGTGGCGCCGGTCCAGTCGCTTTTACACTTAATACCAAAATGATTATTGGACGCTTTTACCAAATCGCTCTGGCCTGCCTGGGTTTCCAATATGCCCTGCGCCAGGGTAATAGCGGCAGGTACGCCGGTTCTTATTTCTTCGCTGATAGCAAGTTCTTTGTAAGTATTGATATAGTTCTGAACAGCATTATCCGTTTGGCTGCGGCCATAGATACATCCGGCAGTAGCAATTACAAACAAAAAAATTTTTTTCATGAGCGGCTTTTATAGTTTTTCATGAACACACAGCAACAGCTTTTATGCTTTTAAGAGGTTGCAGCAGTATGTTTCTTTTTTATAAACAACAATCCGTCGCGTACGGTAAGTAGCACTTGTTCTGTTCGCTTGTCGGCTGCTACATGCTGGTTAAAGGCATGTATGGCTTTTGCACTTTTATTCGTCATTTTCTCCCCGAGCACCTGACCGTGAAACAAAACATTATCCGTTATAATTATTCCGTTGTCCTCTAAACGCTCCATTACCAACTCGTA
The DNA here is from genome assembly GCF_005233845.1 of Ilyomonas limi. Classification (GTDB taxonomy): domain Bacteria; phylum Bacteroidota; class Bacteroidia; order Chitinophagales; family Chitinophagaceae; genus Ilyomonas; species Ilyomonas limi. Next base: position 17,350 of record NZ_SZQL01000019.1, on the reverse strand, counting down.
GTATGTAGTATAGCTTGTTTTATCTGCATCTATAAAAACAAGATCCCATTTATAATCCAAAGTTGGAATAATTTCCCGTGCATCCCCTGTGTGCAAATGTATTTCATTCTCCTTTTGAGCCAATTTAAAATTAGCGGAAGCAGTGCCTGCATCGGCTGCTCTCAGCTCAATTGTGTGTAATTCGCCGCCGGGCTGCAAACCTGTGCACAGGCACAAGGCGCTGTAGCCGGTAAAAGTGCCTATTTCTAAGATGTATTTTGGCTTCAATAATTGGCTGATAAATGCAAGCAAACTGCCCTGCACTTCGCTGCTGAGCATGTGCGCCTGGCTGTGTTGCTCACTTTGCTGGTGAATGTGGTGCAGCAGTTCATTCATTGGCGTAGTGAATTGCTGCGCATATTGCTCGGCGAGCGGATTGATAAGTTCCATAAAATGGGTAGGTTTTCAAGCGGATTTCTTAAGTATAATAAAAGATGCAAACCAGCCTGTCATTCTGCAATTGCCGCCTGTTTGTACTTGCTTTACTTTTGTCTATGCGGCAGTTTTGTGCGGAATCTGTAAGTGGTAATAAAATGAAAGTGAATGCTACTCCTATTACTCTTAATAATTACGCCATATTACATATTAAAGACTAACAGCAAATTCCGCACAAAGCCGCCATTAATTTGCTCTATGTAAAGTCTTCCTGTTGGCGGCAATTGCAGGATGACGTGTACAATTATTTCTATTCATTTTCAGTCAATACTGCCGTATTACTTACAACTTTGTTCTCTCCTTTATGCGAAATCATATACAAGCCCGCAAATGTGAATAAGCCATTTATTAATATCAGTTCTACACCTATCTGATAACCATTAAACCACTTCGCCGCATTATCGCTTAGTACGTAACTGATCACTGGTGTAAGTAAACTAATAATAACCACCGGAGTGCCTTTGCTGATAACACGTTTAGTCAGGATTCCAAAAGCAAATAAGCCGAGGAGCGGACCATACGTATAGCCAGCAACAGTAAGTATGATGTCAATAATAGACTTATCGTTTATCCATTTAAAAATTAAAACACACAAAAAGAAAATAACGGTGAAAATTAAATGCACTGTCATTCTTATACGTTTTTCCTGTTGCTCTGTTTTATTGCTGTTTCTTTTTAAGCCCAGCATATCTATGCAAAACGAAGAAGTAATGGCTGTAATAGCGCCATCAGCACTGGGAAACAAAGCGGATATTAAGGCAATAATAAAAATAACTGCTACGTAAGGTGGGAAGAAAGGTGTGCTGCTTTCGGTGCCCAGTGCAATAGCAGGAAACAAATCATCACCTTTGGTATGCATGCCATTTTGAGCAGCAAACAAATACAACAAACCGCCGAGCACCAAAAACAATAAGTTCACCAGCACCATAATAGTGCTGAACGTAATCATGTTTTTTTGCGAGTCGCCCAACGTTTTTACACTGATATTTTTTTGCATCATCTCCTGGTCCAACCCAGTCATTCCTACAGTAATAAATGCGCCACCAATGATTTGTTTTAGCCAAAAACCGCCGCTATTTACATCGGTATTAAAAATTTGCGTAAAGCCTTCATTGCTCATTGCCTGCCATGCTGCCGGTAAGGATAAATGCAGGCTGTTTAAAATGCAAATGACACATACAATAAGTCCCAGCAGCATAAAGGTGGTTTGCAATGTATCGGTAAATACAATGGTTTTTACACCGCCTTCAAACGTGTATAACAATATCATTACCAGAATGATTAGTGTAGTAAGCCAGAATGGTACGCCAATATTGTTGAGGATAAATATCTGCAACACATTTATTACTAAATACAGCCTTGCCGTTGCGCCAATAGTACGCGAAATAATAAAAAACAAAGCGCCTGTTTTGTATGTCGTTAACCCAAACCGCTGGTATAAATAATTGTAAATAGATGTGAGATGAAGACGATAATACAATGGCAATAGCACATACGCTACAATAAAGTAACCAATAAAATAACCAATCACCACCTGAAAGTAACCAAAAGCAGCGGTGCCTACTTTGCCCGGCACACTTACAAACGTAACGCCACTCAGCGAAGTGCCAATCATACCAAATGCTACAAGCATCCAGTTACTGTTTCGGTTACCTATAAAAAAAGAATCGTTATTGGCATTGCGGCTGGTGTACCAGGCAACTGCCAGCAGTACCAAAAAATAAACAACAACTATCGAAAGCAATAAAAAAGAAGACATAGGTTTTGTTGTATTTTACCGCAGAGATTGTTATAGAATTGCTGTTTACAAAAAACAGAATATAACCTAATAAAATACCATAATAAAATTCATCTCTCTCTGCGGAAACTCTATTTACTCCCATTCTCCGCGGTGAAAAAAAAGCAATGATAGCACTTTGTTTTAAATGATATAACCTAAAAATTATCTCGCAATAAAACTTTATTATGCGCAACGCACTTAATATTGTTGCTTCAAAACAAGTGTTCATGTATTCCTCAGTTACTATTTTTTGTGGCTCAAGATTGGGTAACAATCCTTTATATCAGCAACATGCAAAAGCGGTAGGAACTTTATTGGTACAGCATCAAATCCACTTGGTATATGGTGGCGGCAATAATGGCTTGATGGGAATTGTAGCTAATGAAGTAATTGATAATGGCGGGAAGGTAACAGGCGTAATGCCACAATTGCTAGCGGAAAAAGAGGCAGCCCACGATCATCTTACAGCAATGCACATTACCGAAGACATGCACGCGCGCAAAAAACTGCTCTTCAGCTTAGCCGATGCTGCCATTATATTGCCAGGTGGTGTAGGTACTTTGGATGAACTGTTTGAGATGATGACCTGGAATAGCCTGACCATTCACGACAAAAAAATAATCCTGCTGAACTCAGCAGGGTTTTATAACCATTTAATAAACCATTTGGAGCAAATGTACAACGATGGATTTTTGTACACACACTGGCAGCAAATGCTTACAGTGTGTGATTGCCCTGATAACGTGATTCGCGCGCTGCTCCTTTAGATGGCTTTAAATAAAAGTTGAAGCCGGCGCGAATGATTGGCTGTGCTACCAACTGCCCCACACTATTTTCCGCAACATAAGGTGAGTATTGATTTTTAAGCAGGTCTAAACCCACCATAAAATAATAGCCGCCTTGCCCTACAACACGTTGTGTATAACCAATACCGGCAATAAGACTGGGGGCATTTACTGTTTGCTTGTAGCTGTACATGTCTTGTTTCACCTTTACTTTTGTCCAGTTTTCTTCAAACTGCCCTTGCAGGAATAAAAAGCTAACCGGGTAAACTCTTATGAATGGACCACCGCCATAGTTCAGCTGCCGCAATTTGGTATCGGTAGGATTGTAAAAGGTATTGCTGGCAATAGAAGTATAAATCAGGTTTAAGCCTAAACCCGCATCTAACCAATTGTTGAAAGAATAACCGATTTCGGGCGAGCCGCCAACAGTAAACTGCCCGGAGCCAAAGCCTAAACTAAGGCTGCCACCAACAAAAATATTTTCCTGTTTAAAGCCGCCTTTCAATTCGCCATAATCACTGCTGTTGCGGTCGCTGTTTTGCTCCTGCGAAAATGCACTCATAGCGGTGAGCAAACCAAACGCAACAATATATATCTTCTTCATTATGTATTTATTTAAACAAACATAAACGCTTATGCTGCATCAAAAATTTTTCCGGCGTTTAAAATATTGTTAGGATCAAATACTTTCTTGATGCCACGCATGAGGCGCAGGTTGGCTTCTTCAAACACAATATCCATGTAACTTTTTTGAATCAGTCCAATACCATGCTCGCCGCTGATGGTGCCACCAAGACTATATACGAGTTCAAATAATGCACGCAGGGCATTGTTCATTTCTTCATCACCTATACTGTTTTCAGTACCTTCTTTTTTGATACGCACATGCAGGTTGCCATCACCAGCATGACCATAACACACGGCTTTGAAATTGTATTTTCTGCCTAAATCTTTTACGCCTCTAATGAGTGTTGGCAGCTCTGCACGTGGCACTACCGTATCTTCTTCAATGGTGTAGCCCGCTATTTTTACTGCTTCGGCGGTACGGCGGCGCAGTTTCCACAGTTCGGCTTTTTGCTGGGCATCATCGGCAAAAAATACTTCACCGGCTTCGTAGTTCATGAGTAGATTGGCGATAGCTTCTATTTCGCTCATCAATTGGTCTATGTTGTTGCCATCTACTTCTATTATTAAATGGGCAGCAATATCATCGCTTACCGGCACGGCGTGGCTATCCACCATTTCGCTTACAATCTTCAGTGCATCTATTTCCACCAGTTCCATTGCACTTGGGTTAAAGCCCGCCCGGAATATTGCGCTCACGGCTTCGCTTGCTTTTTCCAATGATGCAAAAGGCACGAGCATCAGCAAATCGTGTGCAGGATGCGGAATGAGCTTTAATACAATTTTGGTAACAATGCCTAGCGTGCCTTCGCTGCCTACAACCAATTGTGTGAGGTTGTAGCCAGTAGAATTTTTGAGTACATTCGCCCCTGTCCAGATGATTTCGCCGGTAGGTAACACTATTTCTAAATTGAGCACATAATCTTTTACTACGCCATATTTTACTGCTTTTGGCCCACCGCTGTTTTCGGCGATGTTACCGCCAATAAAGCAGGAGCCGCGGCTGCTGGGATCGGGCGGGTAAAACAAGCCTTTTTCTTTTACCGCATTTTGCAATACCTCGGTGATGACACCGGGCTCGGTAGTTACCTGCAGGTTGCGCTCGTCAATATGTAGAATGCTGTTTAAGCGCTCCATCGAAATGAGTACGCCACCTAAATGTGGCAACGCGCCGCCACTTAATCCAGTACCCGCACCACGCGGTGTAACCGGAATGCGGTATTCATTGCACAGCTTCATGATCTGGCTGATTTCCTCCGTAGTGCGTGGCTTTACCACTACTTCGGGCAGGTATAGCAAATGCTCCGTTTCGTCGTGACCATAGTTGCGCAAACTTTCTTCATCGGCAAATACATATTGCTCCCCTACGATGTTTTTTATTGTTTCCAAATGATCCACCGTAAGGATGCCTTTCTCCAAAACAGCACTCATGCTCTATTCAATTTTGCGCAAAAATAAAAGCAAATGCGGGAAGGGAAAGATTTTTGTTTGTTAATCAGTTTGTATTTTAAACAGACTGGCTGAATCCAAAGTTTATTCTTTCTTCCCTACACCTTATTACCTTTGCCGCATGAACCGAAGTGAGCTAATCCAGCAAATTCACCAAAAAGAAAATTATTTATGCATCGGCTTAGATACAGATGCGGCCAAACTGCCTCCGCATCTTAAAGACAAGCCAGATGCGGTTTTTCAATTCAACAAGGCCATTATTGATGCTACCAAAGGCTTTTGTGTAAGCTATAAGATAAATACTGCTTTTTACGAAGCCCGGGGTGTAAAAGGCTGGGAAGCGATGGAGCAAACGGTGCAATACATTCCATCCACGCACTTTAAAATAGCCGATGCGAAGCGCGGCGACATTGGCAACACTTCGGCACAGTATGCCAAAACTTTTTTTGAAACGTTGCCTTTTGATGCAGTAACCATCAATCCATACATGGGCGAAGACAGTGTACGGCCTTTCCTCGAATACAACAACAAATTTGCTATTGTACTTGGATTGACTTCTAACGAGGGCGCGCATGATTTTGAACTATTGCATGTATGCCATACGCGCAAAAAACAGGAAGTGCATGCAGAAATAGGAAAGCATCATTTAAAAGTATATACCGAGGAGCTGGAAGAAGAGGAGCAGGCAAAAGACGAGCCATTGCGCTATTTATATGAAATGGTGTTGGAGAAAGTGAGTAGCTGGGGTACGCCCGACAACCTGATGTTTGTAGCTGGCGCTACACGCACTCCAGAACTCGCTGCCATACGCCGCATAGTGCCGGATAACTTTCTGCTTGTACCGGGTGTAGGTGCACAAGGCGGCAGCCTCAAAGAAGTGAGCGAACATGGACTAAACAAAGACGTTGGTTTATTGGTAAATGTAAGCCGGGCAGTTATTTATGCATCAGCCGGCGAAGACTTTGCAGCGCAGGCGGGCATTGCTGCAAAAGGATATAGTGAGAAAATGCAGTCTTTTGTTGCTCACAGATAGTACGGATGAACAAAGATGAGTAATATCAGTTTCAATCAGATCATTCGATATCAACTGCAAGCCTCAGGCGGCCGGTAAAAAGCTTGAGGCTTGCACACAATCTAATACCCCTTTCAAATTAAGTTGCGCAGATTAGTAAAATTATGCAACTAATTTATCTCTACTGATTAACCGGACTATCTACGTTGAAAGGGTATAATTATCCTATTCTATTGAAGATAATATTGCAGATAAAAACATCTGTGCTATCTGTGAGAAAAATTATTTCTTTCCTGTGGAGTCCTTATTCGTATTCTTGTCCTTCTTCGAATCTTTATCCAAATCTACTTGCCTGCGTGGATTAAAGGTGTAAGACAAGCTGACGCCCTGCCGGTTGCGGCGGCCTAAGCCTAAATTGGAATTGCCATAATTAGAAAAAGCATCGAGGCTGCTGCGGCTAAACACGATAGCACGCAGTTTGCGGTCTTTTGAAAGAATAAACTGGGCAGAAACATCGGGCAGCCATTGGAAGGAGCCACCTTGTACATAGGTAGTACTGGTTAAACCAAAATCAAAGTCGCTGCCAAAGCTCAATATTACTTTGCCATCCAGCAGGCTTTTGTTGATTTTAAAATTAAACGATTGCCGGTCCAAAGCATTATTAGTTGTATTGCTACCAAAATAACTGGAGCTGCTATAAGTATTGGCACTGATGTCTAACTGCAGGCTTTTATCGCCCGTTACTTTATACAAAAGATTCGATACAATTTTATTAATCTCTGCAGTGAGTTTTTGCGAGATGGTATTTAACCCCAAAGAATAAGCAGTAGTAGAAGTGCGCGCTTCGCCATAGGGTGCAAAGGCGCCAAACACAATGAGGTACGTTACCTGCTTCAGCATCTCCGCTTTGTCACTTTGCAGGCGGTTGAGAAACAGTGCAAAATCATTATCATTTTTTATGACGCTGCCTATTGGGAAATCTAAACGGAAATTAATATCCGGCTGGCTCAGTCTGCCCCGCAGTTCTGCAATCACATACACATCGCCACGATAGCCCCGGATAGAAGAATTGAAAAATGCACTTTCGCCAGAGCTCTGATTGCTTATCAAATCATTAATGCTTACATGCTCTGCCACATATTGAGCATCAATGTGAATGTTGGCGTTGTAAGGATCGCCGTTCCATTCTATGTAGCTGCCCGGCATCAAATCAAATGGTTTGCGCAAAAAAGACTGGAAGTTGAAATCGTATCTTCCGTTCTCAATATTGTACCTGCCTTTCATGGTCATATCGCCGGTAGCAGGTACTTTTATTTGTAGGCGCCCGTTGCCCACCGCTTTTATCACATCACCCGTCAGCGCATCGAGTATTACATCTATCTGTGCCTGATTATTGGCAGTAAGGTCGAGATCTATACTCAAATTGCTGGCTACTTCCGGAGTAGCAGGTACTTTGGTGCCGTGCTGTTTAAACACAATAAAATCGGCTGCCGTTGCTTTGCTGCTGTTATCGGTAGGTATGTAAATATGCGTGGTATCATTCACTGCGCCGGTAATACTCAGCTTCATATTTTCTTCGGGGCCTTTAAGGCTCAAAGTGGCTTTGCCTATGGCTTTGCCATAAAACTGGTCATTATCTTTAGCAGTAGTATTCAGCAATAGCAATTTATCTGTACTCATATCAAAATCAAATTGCATATTGCTAAAGGCATGCTCGTACAATTTACCCTTAACAGTACCGGTGTTGTTATATTCATCTTTTACCTGGAATTGTCCAAAATCAATTACGCCCTCTTTAAAATGGAACAACGCCGAATCAATATGATAACGCACTTTGGTATAATCTACGGTGATGCCTGCGTCTGCAACTGCGATTGTACCCAGTAAGTCAACAGCAGCGCCTTTGCCTTTTACCGTTAGATCGCCGGTAGCATAACCGGTAATATTGCTGAACAAAGAACTCAAAAACATATTGACAATGCCAATCTTTGCTCTGTTCAAATGCATTACGGTGTTCAAGGCATTGCTGGTGCTGTCTTTGAGGTTGTAAGCGCCATTAACAACAAAGTTATAATCCTCGTTATCAGACTTTGCATCAAATGAAATCTTGCCAGTGTTGCTGTGGTATTGTGCAGCCATATTAACTATCCCAACTGAGTCGTTTTGTAACCTGAATTGATCGGCTCTGATGTTGGCTGCTGCATTAAAATTGCCATAAAAGTCGTGCAGGTGTACCGTGCCGTTAGCTACGCCTTCCATGCGCGGCTCGGTAGTAAAAATGGGTGTAAAATCGCCGATGTTTACATCCTTCATTTTTACTACTAAGTTATTGCCTTCTGCCCCAGTTGTATCTTTATCGGTTTCTACTGTTATCTCCTGAAAACCTTGTACAAATTTTACATTTTGTGCTGAAGCAAACTGCTTGCGGATAACGATTTCACCCTGCTTTTCCAGATCCCATTTCTTTTCGTTTATTACAAAAGAAGAAGGCTGGAAATCAATGCGCACGCCATCAGGAAGCGTATAAATATCTGCATTCAGCCGTGCTTCGTTAAGGGTATTGTTAGCACTGGTAATAATGTTTACCACCGAGTGATCGTTTTGCGAGCTGATCTTAATTTTTGAGTTAGGAAAATAAGTGCTGTCGCTTATTCTCACTGTATCTACATTGCCACTAAAACTTACACTGTTGAAATTGCCGGTGCCGTGCATGGCTGCATTAGCAATGCTAAAATTGGCGTATTTAAAGTCGGGCATAAAAGCAGTAAACAACAGCTTGCCCGAGTCTTGGGTATTAATGCTGCCCGAAAACTGCACATCATTCAGTCCTGAAAGTCTGGCGTCTATCAGTTGTGCATAATTGCTGAAGTCTCTGGTATTTACCGTTACAAAAAAGTCTTGTCCTTTAGGTGTTGATTTTGGCGCAGCAATATACGATGGATAATAATGGCTCAGGAAGGCTTGGAAGCTGTTGGGCAAATCGAGGATGTTGTATTGCCCCGAAACCATTACATCAAACTCATTGCTGTTTATAAATAGCGCCTTGTGCCGGGCGCTGTCCGTGTAAGATCGTACGGTTAATGAATCGAAGCTGAGGCGTGTAGAATCATGTTGTAATATGGCGTTCAGCAACTTGGCATTACCCTGAAATTCATCAATATTTCTGCCTTCAAAATTAAGGTCGAACAAGCCGGTGAGCTGGAAATTTTGATTGGTAAAGTTCAATGCTTTCAGGTCGCTTTTTACTAAATCGCCCAGCACATTGAAGCGCGGTTGCTCATGTGTAAGGTCTATTTGTATGTTACTGGTAAAATCAAAATTGGAGTCACTTACCTTAAAGTCGCCGGTAAAAAAGCGCTTTTGAATCGTACCGTTAAAAGCAATGTTGGAATAATTATAATCATTAAATTCAAACTGGCTGAATGTACCATTCAGGTTGGTTTTTATCTTGCTTACGTCAAAGCTGCTGCCTGCTACTTTACCATTAAAACTTACCTGACCGACGCTGCCTACGTTTAAAAATTTGCCCAGATTAAATTGTTTGGTAATGAGTGTGCCGTTGTATATGGGTTCGTTGGTAGCAGGCAGTTGCATTTTTAGATTGGCATATAAGCCGCCAAGACTCGTGCTGAAATTGCCAATAGTAGTAAAGTCATGTATCGTACCATCAAAGTTGCCCGCAAAGCGCAACTGTCCCAGTGCTGCCAGGTTGGGCGTTGTTACCGTTTTTACTGCCGGAACAATCGCTGCCAAATCGCTGTATTGCATCTGCACTTTTGCATTGGAAAAATGCATAACGGTATGGTCAACATCGGGCAAGCCTTTCATGCTAAAGCTGCCGCTAGCATACATATCGGTACTGCTGCGAATGAATAAATTAGGAATAGTGAAATCTTTTACCGTACCATAAAAGTGGCCACTGATGTCACCTCTTCTTTTCCAGTTTGCAAGGGCTGGAGCAAAGTAAGCAATATCATTGGTACTTACCACCGAGTTTCTAAAGCGGGCATCCATTACTACACTATCAATGTAGTCGTTCATGTCTTTGTTAAAGTCGTCAAATTGCATGGCATAGTAATCGCCAATGCGGCTTTCGGGTGTGCGCAGGTCCAGTTGTTTAAATTCCATCATCTGCGGTGTGAGGCGAAAGGCTGTTTTCAGTTTTCTCAGTTCAAAGCCTGAGCGCTCTACTGCGGCAATATTTACGTTGGCAGTAATGGTATCTTTTTTAAATGAAAGATTATTAATACTGCCACCAATTTTATTTACATGAATGTGCAAACCATCAAAATAGGTATTTACAGGCGCGGAGTCTTGCCGTTCGCTAATAAAGCTACCGTTGGTAAGTTGTATTTTTTTTACCTGCAACAGTATATCACCGGCATTGTAATACATGCCGGTATCAGGGTAAATCTTGCGCAGGCTATCGGGACGGAAGCCATCAAAATCGTATAAGGAGAATAAAGGCTTGTCCAGGTCAATGGTATTGATTTTGAAGATGCTATTGTCAAAGTCAACAGAATCTGCATCTACCAGCATACTGCCAACTGTTACCTGCATTTTTTGACCAACCCATTCATCATTTTGTATAAAGCTGACGTTTTTGAAATCTATTTTTTCAAGGCTGAGTTTGATACTGCTTTGTTGCTGTTTTTTTACTGTATCCGGCGCGGCAAAATAATCGGCTATAAACTGATAATTCCACGTAGAATCCCGGCGGTGTAATAAAATATTAGCATTTTCCAGGCCTATGTATTTGAGCACAATTTTGTCCCTAAGAAAAAACCAATCGGTAAGACGCACTTTTACTGCGCCGGCACTTAGCAGTGTATCTTTATTTTTATCTCTTATCAATACGCCTTCCAGATTTACTTTATCAAAAAGAGAAAGGTTTACATGGTCAATGTGCACTTCTGTTTTTAAGTCGCTGGAGAGGCGTTTGGTTATTTTACCTACAATATAATTCTGTACCGGAGTCGTTTGTATCAGCAGCCACAGGAGCAGTATTAAGCCCAGCAGCCCCAGCAGTACGCGGCCCAGTATGTTCAGAATTTTTTTTGCCACCTTCATTTAAGCGATAAAAGTAATTATTAGTAGCCAAGCATTGCAGCATTGTTTAAAACATGCCTTGTGATAAGCGCATCTTGTTAAACTAACAAGCGGCAGCAAGAGTATATAATGATGATGGAAAAATTTTGCTAAAAAGTAGTCAAATTCCGGTTTTACTATACGGAGCCTGCTGGCAAATGTAGGCAAGGAAGCAAGCAGCGTCTGACTGGTGCATTGAACTGCATAGCCTGAGCATTTCTTTAACTGCTGGTAGTTTTTATTAAAGAGCAGAAATTATCATTCTTTATATCATTTAAAAATATCATTGCTCAGGTGCTTGAAGGCTTCCATGGCGCCCATGTATTCGCAGGTGCGCGCACCTGCCTTATTGGCTTGCTGCACAATGTGTTGCCACTGTTGCCAGGTTGTATCTGCCGGCTTGCGCGCTTGTGCCAACTGGTATAATACTGCACCTACAAACGCATCGCCGGCGCCGGTAGTATCTACGGCAGTTACCGGTATACTGGAGATAATAATTGTTTGCCCGTTCATGCCCAGCAGCGTGCCCAGCTTTCCTAAAGTAATGGCAAAAACGGCGGTTGTATGTTGCAATAAACTATCCACTGCTTCATCCAGTGTATTGGTATTTGTAAGCAACATTGCTTCTTCGTCGCTCACTTTAAAAAAGTGGCATTTGCGCAGAAAAAGCCGTGAAAGTTGTATAAAAGCCGGAATATTATCTTTAAAAAGGAGATGGCGATAATTAGGGTCAAAGCTAATGAAGATGCCTTCTTCTATGCATTTATGCATCAGGTTGAAATAGCTCTGTTGCAAGGGTCCCGGCAAAAAAGCCGTGGCAGAACCAAAATGCACAATGGCAAACTGTTTTACATCTATTTGTTCTATATCTTCCACACTCAATTGCGCATCGGCACCACGATTGAAATAAAAATCGCGCTCGCCGCTGTGCATTAAGGATACAAAAGCAAATGTGGTAAAATACTTATCATCTTGCCACATCCAGCGCGTGCCCACGCCAAAGGCATCCATTACCTCTTTTAAGTGCGTACCAAAAGGGTCGGTGCCTACTTTGGCAGCCAGCTCCACTTCACCACCCAATGCTGCAATGGCGGCTGCCACATTCGCTGGTGCACCACCGGATTTCTTTAAGAAGTTTTGTCCATCACTCAATTTTTTACCTTTATCAGTACAAATCATATCAATAAGGGCTTCGCCAATGCAAAGTATTTTCATGCAAAGAGTGGTTTTAGCTTTAAAAATAATCGTATTTATAATACTCATCAAATTATTACAGCCTTACCCAATACAGTTGTTGCGGTGTAATGTTTCAAACACTGTCATTCACTCCATTTCTGCTATCTTCGTGCACTATATATGACACAGGAACAAATCAAGATGATGCGAGACCGTCTGCAGGTCTTAAGGAGGTTTCTTTGACTACGATAACCGTAGTGAGAAAATAGAGAATGACCGCCGTTTATCGCTTTCGCCCGGCTTTTGGGATGATAATACGCGTGCTACTGCCATCATGAAGGACATTAAGCTGAATGAGTATTGGATAAAGCTGTACAAACAGGTAGAAACAGACATAGAAGATTTTGCTGTGCTGTTTGATTTCTGGAAAAGCGGCGATGCCACCGAAGAGGAAACAAAAGCAGCTTACGAAAAAGCATTGCAATCTCTGGAAGACGCCGAGTTTAAAAGCACGCTCAACCAGCCTGAAGATGAATTGCCGGCTGTGCTGCAAATAAATCCCGGCGCTGGTGGCACCGAAAGCCAGGATTGGGCAGAAATGCTCCTGCGTATGTACCGCATGTATGGCGAAAAGCAAGGCTGGAAAGTAACCGAACTGGATTTTCAGGAAGGTGATGGTGCTGGCATCAAAACTGCTACATTGCAGTTTGACGGGCCATTTGCATATGGCTTTCTAAAGGCTGAAAGCGGCGTGCATCGCCTTGTGCGTATTTCTCCGTTTGACAGTAATGCCCGCAGGCATACTTCTTTTGCTTCGGTATTTGTGTATCCGCTGATAGATGAAAGCATAGCAATAGAAGTAAATCCTGCTGATTTGGAATGGGAGTTTTACCGCAGTGGCGGCAAAGGCGGACAAAATGTAAATAAGGTAGAAACGGCTGTACGTTTGAAGCATATACCAAGTGGTATTATTGTGGAGTGCCAGCAAAGCCGCACGCAAGGCGAAAACCGGGAACTGGCATTAAAGATGCTCAAAAGCCGTTTGTATGAAGAAGAGTTGCGCCGCCGTGAAGAAGCTAAAGATGCGGCTAATGCCAGCAAGAAAAAAATAGAGTGGGGCAGCCAGATTCGTAGTTATGTATTCCATCCGTATAAAATGATCAAAGACCATCGCACCGATTATGAAGTGGGTAATGTGCAACCGGTGATGGACGGCGAGCTGGATGGTTTTATAAAAGCTTATTTGATGATGGAAAAAGAAGAAGCTTCTTCGTAGCATACTATTTTATAAGAATTTTTTGAACCATAAGGTGTTAAGGAGCGCAGAGTATCTGAACCAGGATTTGCTCCCTGCCCGGCTAAAGCCATTCAAGGCAGGAGATCAGCCGGATAGGTAAAAAAGCTATTGCTTTAACTATTTAGTTCTGGTCTTAATGGTTTATAATTCACGTATCCGCTTATATCTGTTCAACAATATAAGTTTGCGATTGCTCCTGTGGCAGGACGTGGCGCAAACGCGCATATAGTAGTATTACAGCTTGCTCCATAAAATAAGAAACACTATCACATATGTTCTAAGTTTCCTGTTGAATATAATTTCACCTGCAACTTATTTGTCTTAATAAAACAAATATTATAACGATAAATACCAGCCATAAAACAGCAGGACTCACCTTAAACGACCATTTAGGTTGGTGCATGCGTGAGGCTAATTCATCTGCTAACTGCTTTAATTCTTCCGGTGTTAAGCCGCGCCTGTCCAATTCGTGCTGAGCAGCAGCTTTTTGCACTGTATCCAAATGCCTGCTATTGATGATGGAATATAGCTGAAAATCAGTAAGCTTATAAAAATCCATAGCGAATAAAGATAGCGCATGCAGTAAAAAAACAACCCCACAAATGTTTGCATCTGCAGGGGTGTTTTAGTAAAATATATAAGTATTATACTGCTACTTCAGCTTCTTTGCCAAGCGCAAAACGTTCCAGTATTTTGCCGGTAAGGCTCATGGCACGGCCAATTGCCTGGTCCATATCGTAGTAGCGATATTCACCCAATCTTCCGCAAATCAATGTATGAGTTAACTTTTCTGCTTCTGCCTTATACTGCTGGTAGAGACTTGCATTCGCCTTATCCGGAAAAGGATATTCGTATTGTGCCGGCTCTTCGGGGGTAAAAGGTGTTTCGTGTGTTAGCACAGTGCCCTTCATGTTTTCTCTTTCTTCTGCAGGCATCAAATGTTTCCAATCGATCGTGCGGATGCGTGGATCTTCAGGATTAGGATAATTTACCTGAATACAAGGTTGATGATTAGTAATCTCCGGTAAATATTCCACTTTACGGTTTTGACCGCGATACTTCAGTTTACCAAATTCATAATTGAAAAACTCATCAATAGGGCCTGTAAAAATGAGCAGTTTTTTTGCTTTTACATTATCGCGATGCTGCAGGTAATCGTAATTCAGTTTTATCGGAATATCTCCGATAATGCCACGTACCATTTCTGTATAGCCATTTGCCGGCAGAGCATTCCAGCGGTGATTGGGCGTAAGTGTATTTACAGTTCCTTTATTAATAGTAATGCGCACGGCGAGGTCTTTACTTAGCTCGGTAGCTTTTACACCCCACTGCTTTTCGGTGTAGCCTTTAATAAACATTTCGTAAATAGCGCGCGGCATACGGCTGAGGCATACTTCCTCAAAGTTAGTAGGTTCGCCTTTAAACAAATTCCAATCTTCGCCCGCAACGCTATTAATATATGCCTCATTTACCGGCCAGCTCAGGTATTCGTTGCCTACCTTGCTTTTAAGTACTGCCGACCAGTTGTAAAAGGAGGTAAAGCGGTTGAGGAAATTCCATATTTTTTCGCTACCACAACGGAAGTAGTGTGGCCCATATTTATGAACCATAGCCCCACTTTCGTGTTTATAGTCAAAAACGTTTCCGGCGATATGATCTTTTCTGTCTAAAATAACCACCTCTTGTCCGTAATCTGCAAGTAGTCTTGCTATAGTGCTACCTGTAAGGCCAGCACCAACAATCACAAAATCCGATTGAATCATGTAGGGGAATGAGTTAAGCAGTTAAAAAGTACAAATATATTGAATATGATTGAAAGCGTTGGTAAAAGTTAATGGGTTTTAAAAGAAATGCAATGCTCTTTAGGGATTGATTGTTAATAAGCACCTTCGGCTGATAAAACCACCTTTGGAGTACTCAAAAGTATTTTAAGATCCATCATCAGACTGTAATCCTTAATGTATTCCGTATCATGCTCTATCATAAATTCGGCACTGGTGTTGTTTATGCGGTCGCGTATTTGCCACAAGCCAGTAATCCCAGGCCTCATCAGGCAGCGTATTGCTTTAAACTCGGGCAGGTGTGCCAGCATAAAAGGAACCAAAGGCCTTGGGCCAACAATGCTCATATCACCAAGCAATACATTAAATAATTGCGGCAGTTCGTCAATGCTGGATTTACGAATGATTTTACCTATCCAGGTTACACGCGGGTCGTTTGGTAGCTTTAAAAGAATACCTTTTTGCTGCTGCTCCAAGGCTGCTTTGTAAGCCTGCGCTTTTTCGGACTGATCGGAAATCATCGAGCGGAATTTGTAGCAACGGAAATTTCTTCCGCCATAACCTACGCGCTCATTACTGTATAATATATCACCTTTAGAGGATAATTTTATAAGAACAGCCACAACCAATAAAATGGGCGACAATAGCAATATTAAAATACTGGCCACAACAACATCAAATACCCGTTTAAGGAATAGCTGAGTCCTTTTTTTCTCAAGCGTGTTTTGGATAAGGATTTTCTCTTCAGCTAGTTCTACCGGAATTTGTAAATGAATCACCTGTTTCTCTGATACTTCTGAAAGAACTTGCATGTATTGGTATTTTATTTTTTAGTAGGGATGATGCGAAGATAAAAAAATTAAATGTTAAGTCTCTTTAACAAATTATAACTTTTAAAAAATATTTCAAATCGAGTAATTGATAGTGTGTAGCCAGCATGTATGCTATGAGTAGGTTGTATAATATACCAATTCTAAAATATTTTAAGTGTAGGTTTTTCATTATTAAGTGGTTGCAGTTTATTTCTATCAGACTGCTTTAAAAAGTGAAACTGTAAAGCAACTTAGATTTGTATTTTAAGTTCTTTTAGATTGTGCAGGTTTATTGCATGTATAGTAACCGTTAATGAAATGTTATGGACTCATGTTCTTAGTAATGGTTTAATACACTTTATTTTATATAAGTTGAATTGGTTTTGCAATACAAAGGAACGCAGGATTCGTTCGGGCGTATTGCCTGGATAATTATGTTCTGTTATACTCTATTACAATTATCAAACCATTCTTATGTAAACATATAGAAAGTATTAAAAATATTTAAACAAACTATAAGCAGATAATATAAAAATGCTACTAAAAGTGTTGGGCTCAGGTATCACAGCTTTTGCAAATATGGTATAGGTATAAGGGGAAATACAAAAAAACGGTTGATTAAGTTTGATTTGTGATAAATATTTTTGTTTGAAAGAGGGGAGCAACTTATTGCAAAACACGGCTGTAAATTGAACAGTTAGCACTACAAATGCTTTCATTATTGTGTATTATAGGCAGAACTGTTTGTTGTTGAATGGTGTATTCTGATATAATTTTTTATACAATATGCGTGTTTGCCGGAATAGGTGTAGCAAAATATCCTCAGATGCTGTGTATATTTTTAATTAGAATAATTTAATGCTAAATAAAAAAATAGTATATATAAGATGCAATTCCCAAAAAATGATTCAATTTTCCCGTTTTAAGATTGCTTAATGATGCAACATAAGATTGCCATAATTGGTTTAGGCTATGTAGGGCTGCCGCTGGCGGTCGAGTTTTCGAAGTTGTACCCCGTCATTGGTTTTGATGTAAATGACAGGCGGGTGCAGGAATTACGGGCGGGTAATGA